>JAZLHI010000001.1:0-93024 GCA_045616725.1 Prevotella sp.
GCATGAGCTATCTTCGACTGTCCTGCACCGCCTGGTCCTGCTTTTCGAAGAGCGAGAGCGAGGGGCGATGTCTCGTCTCAGCACCTGGTGCCGAGATTAAGCCAGTAACCTACTGTGCTTCAGTTAGGCAGCGAGAGCGTAAGTGTTTTCGCCAATTAAATTTAGTGAGACGCCGAGTTTAGAGAGCCGTACATCCGGTGCTCTGCATGCTTACATACCTCTTCGGCTTGCTGTCAAATCCAGTCAACCCCATTCAATAGTGGGTCGGCGAAGGAAATAGCGAACGTCACGAAGTGGTGCGCGTCTCCGATTTCCTGAGTCAACCCCAAGTATTAGTGGGTGCAAAATTAAGACATTTTTTCCATTCCGCAAACTTTTTCATCATTATTTTTCAGGTCATCGTCTTTTTTCTTTCCTTTCCACTCCCACAAAGGCATAAAAAAACGCACCTAACCACTATGGATCAGGTGCGGATTCGCGATTTATATATTGATGTTCCTATGTTTAAGACTTTGATTCTTCAGTCTTTGGCTGAACGTCCTGGTGCTGCATCTTTGGGCCGAAGCCGCGCATTCCGCGTGCTCCCGGCTTATTGCCTTTGCCATTCATCTGAGGGCGAAAGCCCTGCATGCCTCTTTGTCCACCCATGTGTCCACGATTAAACTGTCCTTTATGCATTCCGCCACCCATACCGTGACCGCCCATACGCATGCTGCCTGCCTGAACGAGGAACTTTGCCTGACGGGCATTCAGTTCCTTCGCAAACTTGTCGAAGTACTTCTCCTGGATGTCAAGCTGCTTGCGCTCGTTGGCAAACATCTGCTTCATCTCTGCCTTTATGTCAGCCTCAGTAGGAGCCTTCATACCCTTCTTTTCACTACGATCCATCTGGTCCTTCTGATCGTGCATGCGACCATGCTTTGGAGCAGCCTCCCTCATCTCTTTGACGTATGCAAGATACATGGGCTTCACTTTCTCACTCTGTGCATCAGAGAGCATGAGCTTCTGCGACACGCCGCGCCACATCATCTCGAGCATCTGCTCTGGATTGCGCTTATGCTTACCGTCGTTCTGTGGTTGAGCCATTACTATTGTACCTGCTGAGAGCATCAGCATTGCGAGGAATAATTTGATCGTTTTCATATCTTTGTCTGTTTATTTGTTTTACGTTTATCAGTTTTAGTTTCATTTTTGTTAGCCAACACTTATATGACATTTTCCCCAGTTCAATGTAAAAGTCATTAATATTTATTAACAACGAAATACGACAGAAGCCCTATGAACAGGCAAATTTTCTCAATTAATTCTTAATTATTTTAACAATAAAGGCAAAATATACTGAATTATTTGGCGGTCATGTATTTATTGTCTAACTTTGCCCCAAATTATGGCAAAGAACAGCAAAGATAAATACAGGCTCGAAAACGAGGCGTTCCTGGATGAACTTTCTGAAAACGAAGGCGTTAAGGCATTGGCAGAAGGCATTCTCTACGAGGTAATTGCAGAAGGTAGTGGCAAGCAGGCGCAGCCCAGCAGCGTCGTTTCCGTTTATTATAAAGGTTCGCTCATCAGCGGAAAGGTATTTGATGACAACACCTCCCAAGGTTACCCCGATGCTTTCCGTCTCAAAGACCTAATCGTCGGTTGGCAGATAGCCATCGCACAGATGAAGGAAGGCGACAAATGGCGAATTTATATCCCATCGGAAGCCGGCTACGGCAAGCGCGGAACACACGGCATACCAGGCTTCTCAACCCTCATCTTTGAAATTAATCTCATTAAGGTTTCGTAAAAAAAACATATGCTAACAATATACAAAGGAAGACCCGAAGATACAAGCAATCGTGAGCCTCGCGAAGTGCGAGTGTATGATTTGCTTGACAGCCTCGGCATAGAATACGACCGTCTTGACCACGAGCCAGCGATGACCATGGAGGTTTGTGCACAGATTGATGCTGCATTTGAGCGCACCACCCTCGCCGATTTCAAAGCAAACACCGACCAAGACAAGACGCAGCATGCCATCATCTGCAAGAATCTTTTCCTCTGCAACCGTCAGAAGACAAAGTTCTACCTGCTCATGATACCTGGCGATAAGAAGTTCCTTACCAAGGATCTCTCGCAGCAGATCAACTCCGCACGACTATCTTTTGCCGACGGCGAGGCTATGCAGAAATATCTAGATGTGATGCCAGGTTCAGTGTCCGTGATGGGCTTGATGAACGATAGCGACAACACCGTACAACTCCTCATAGACAGCGATGTGCTGCAAAGTGAATACGTCGGTTGTCATCCCTGCATGAACACCTCCAGCCTACGCATGAAAGTCCAGGACTTGACGGAGAAAATACTCCCTGCCATCCACCACGAACCAATCATCGTAACACTTTAGGAGCCACTGTAAAGTTCTAGCAGCCACTGTTCCCGACGATTTTTCGTCGGGCTCTCCCCCCCACTGAAACCACTGAAACCCAAAAAACAATATGAGACAACTCGTTTACAACACTTTTGGCACATGTTCGCGCCAGATCATCATTGACATCGACGAAAACGATGTAGTACAAAACTGCGTATTCATTGGCGGTTGCGCCGGTAACACTGCTGGCATCAGCCAACTTGTAAAAGGCATGAAGGCAGACGCCGTCATCTCGCGACTCAAAGGAGTGCGCTGCGGTATGAAGCCTACTTCATGTCCAGATCAGCTCGCAACAGCCCTTGAACAGAGATAATTTTAGGAAATGACATATATGTTGTCCACAACAGTACAATAAAACCACGAATTTCACTAAACGAAATTCGTGGTTTTATTATATTCTCTACATGCTTCCCAAGTAGAGGAATATCATACCCACGAGAACGAGGAAAAGGTCGAAGGCTTTTGCCTTAAGATTGCGTTCGTGGAAAAGCCATGCACCGAAGAGGAAGCTGACTATTACGCTGCTTCGGCGAATCATTGAGACAACGCTGATCATTGCTTCCGGCAGACTCAATGCGTAGAAATAGACGAAGTCGGCTATGGAGAGAGTTATGCTGACAAGGATTATCGACCAGCGCCACTCGAACTTCATGCTAGGAGTGTGCTTACCGTCTGAGGATGAACGGTTTAGAAGCAATGCAGCGACGCCCATCATCAGGCACTGGTAGATATTGAACCACGACTGGACGAGCATTCTGTCGCACCCTACTCCACCCGATTCTGCCGGTGCGAGGATGTATTTGTCCCACATTCCGCTGACAGCACCGAGCATACTGGCTATGACAGCCGCCCATATCCATTTGTTGTACTTGAAATTGATGCCTTCCTTCTTGCCGCTGTTCTTCAGCATATAGAACGAAACAACGGCGAAGAACACACCAATCCATTGCATCAAATTCAAGCGTTCGCCGAAGACTGCGAAGGCTCCAATGAGCACCATCACAGGGCGAGTGGCGTTGATCGGTCCGACAATAGTCAGCGGAAGGTGCTTCATTGCGAAATATCCTAACAGCCAAGAACTCAGCACGATACAGCTTTTTATCAGCACATAGAAATGCTGGTTCCAACCATCTACTGCGACATGGAATATTGAGTCATCAAGAACATCCGTGTATGCCGAGAGAAGTATGAACGGGATGAAGATGAGTGAAGAGAAAAGTGTGTTGAAGAACAGCACCATAACGACGGAATTATCTATCAAGGCGCGTTTCTTCGCCGTATCATAGCAGCCAAGGAGTGCTGCGGAGAGGAATGCAAGAATTAGCCACATCTTAATAAATATTAGACCCCTCAAGCTCCCCCAAGGGGAGATGTTAATAGCTTTGTGGGATATTAAGTGTTTAGTGTTAAGTGTTAGTTTCGGCCCCCAAATCAATTAAAATTCCCCCTTCGGGGGTTAGGGGGTCTTTATCCGGCTGCAAAGTTACACAAACTTACGAACTTACATAAATTATGCGCAAGAAAAGAAAATTTGGATATTTCTTTGTTGATTTATTTTTTATTTGTAACTTTGGCGCCGTAAACAAAACACATTTAACCATGACACTAACACAAGTTTCTGTATTTATTGAGAACAAGCCTGGCAGAACAGGCGAAGTTATTAAGATTCTCGCTGATAACAACATCAATGTATTGGCATTTTCGCAGTCTGATGGTAAGGACTTCGGCATCTTCCGTCTCATCGTTAATGAGGTGGCTAAGGCTGTTACCGTACTCAAGGACGCAAGTCTTGCTGTTATGACAACGGAGGTGTTCGCTGTAGAATGTCCTAACACTACTGGTTCTCTTGCAAAGATTCTCACAGACCTTGCAGAGAACGAGATTTCCATTGACTATATGTACGCCTTCCAGTATGAGAACCTTTCAAAGGCTATCATTCGCGCAAAGCAGATGGACGCTTGCAAGGAAGTGCTTAAAAAGTGCGGTTGGGCGTAATGGACTTAAAGGATTTCTTCAAGAACGACCGCTTTGCCGCTGATGCTGGCTGCGAACTGCAGGAAATATCCGACGGTTATGCGGTGGCTACGATGACTGTTGGCAAGCAACATCTCAATGCTGGTGGTGTTTGCCAGGGCGGTGCCATGTTCACGCTCGCCGACCTTGCCTTCGCTGCTGCCGTGAACAGTCACGGACAGCTCACATTCTCCATAAATAGCACGATAAACATCTTCTCATCTGCCAAGGAAGGCGATGTGCTGACGGCTATGGCTAAAGAGGAAGTGAACCATCCGAAGATACCATTCTGCGAGGTTAAGATAACGAACCAAAATGGCGTTTTGATAGCCACCTTCACAGGTCAAGCGTACCGCAAGAAGGTAATGTTGGAATTATAAGCATGAAAATCACACTCCTACAAACTGACATAGTATGGGCTGATCCCGCTGCCAACCAGAAGATTGCGGAGGAGATGATGCTCAAAGCAGAAAAGAGCGACATCTATGTGCTGCCAGAGATGTTCTCGACAGGCTTTGCCACTCAGCCTCAGGGCATTGCGGAGCCTGTTACCGTTCCTGAAGCGTCCGCTTCAGGCATCCCTACCTGCGGCACTCTGGAATGGATGAAGCGCATGGCGGACAAGCTCGATGCTGCCATCTGCGGTTCCGTCGCTGTTTGCGAAGAAAAGCCTTCTTCCATTTTGGACTCCCCTCCTGTGGAGGGGTTGGGGGAGGCCGGTAAATCATTCTTCAATCGTTTCTACTTCGTGAAGCCTGGTGGCGAGGTCTCTGTCTATAACAAGAAGCACCTCTTCACTTACGGCGGCGAGCACCTCCGCTTCACTGCTGGCAAGGAACCTCTTCGCGTGGAATGGCGCGGCCTTGTATATAATATATGTATATGCTACGACCTCCGCTTCCCGATTTGGTCACGCAATACAAAGGAGAATCCTTACGATGTGCAGATATATGTGGCAAGCTGGCCTGACTCTCGTCGCGCACCATGGGATGCTCTCCTTCGTGCCCGCGCTATTGAGAACCAGTGCTTCGTGGCCGCCGTGAATCGCGTTGGCAGCGATCCTTCGTGCCATTACAACGGCGGTTCGTGCCTCATAGACGCTTACGGCAACACCATTGCTGCTTGCGAAGACAACAAGGCTGAAGCCATAACCGTGGAACTGGACATCGAAAAGCTGAGGAAGTTCAGGGAAAAGTTCCCGGTGCTGATGGATGGGGAGACCCCCTAGCCCCCCAAGGGGGAACTTTTAATTGATTCTTTCGCAGAGGAATTGAGGCGAACAAATCTTGAGGGGACTAAAATTGTAAATTGTAAATCAGTAAATTGTAAATGAAAAAGATATTACTTCTAGGTGACGAGGCTATTGCCTTGGGAGCTATCAATGCCGGACTCTCTGGCGTTTATGCTTACCCAGGCACGCCTTCTACGGAAGTCACCGAATACATTCAGAAGAATCCTGTTGCCAAAGAGCGCAACATACATTCTCGCTGGAGCACAAACGAGAAGACTGCCATGGAGGCGGCTCTCGGTATGTCGTACATGGGCAAGCGTGCCATGGTGTGCATGAAGCATGTGGGCCTCAATGTCTGCATGGATCCGTTCGTGAACTCAGGAATGACTGGCGTTAACGGCGGCGTGGTGGTGCTCGTTGCCGACGATCCTTCGATGCACTCCTCTCAGGATGAACAGGACTCTCGCTATCTCGGCGCGTTCGCAATGATTCCTGTCCTTGAGCCGAGCACTCAGCAGGAGGCTTACGACATGATGGCTTACGCCTTCGACCTCAGCGAGAAGCAGAAGACGCCGGTCCTAATGCGCGTCGTTACCCGCATGGCACACTCTCGTGCCGTTGTGGAAGTTGCCGAAGAGGCTCGTCCACAGAACGAGATGAACTTCAATTCAGAGGCGAAAGACTGGGTGCTTCTTCCGGGAAATGCTCGCAGAAAGAACGACATTCTCTGCGCGAAACAAGCAGATTTCGAGGAAGAAAGCATGTCTGCCGGTTGGAATAAGGTTGAGGCTGGCGGCGTAAATCTCGGCATCGTCTGCTCGGGTATTGCGTACAACTATGTGAAGGAAGTGCTCGCTGCCGATGAGACTCTTGCCGACCAATGCTATGTGCTGAAGATTTCGCAGTATCCACTTCCAAAAGAAACCATCGCTACCATGTGTGGCCATTGCGAGAAAGTTCTCGTAGTAGAGGACGGTCAGCCGTTCATCGAGGAGAAGATGGTGGGCTTGCTCCCACAGGCTGAATGGGAAATATGCGGTCGTCTGACTGGTCATCTGCCACGCACAGGCGAACTCACTCCGGATTCTGTAGCAGAAGGCATCAAGAAATGTCTCGCGGAAGTCATGGAACTCGAATACGAGCCTGAAGCTCCTGAGACCGTTCCTCAGATTGTTGCCCCTCGTCCGCCAGCACTCTGTCAGGGTTGTGGTCACCGCAGCGTATATGAAGCACTGAATCTCGTCATTGCAGAATACGAGAACGCCCGCGTGTTCGGCGACATCGGCTGCTACACTCTCGGCTTCCTCCCACCATTCCGCACGCTCAGCAGCTGCGTTGATATGGGCGCAAGTATCACGATGGCAAAGGGTGCTGCCGACGCTGGTCTGCATCCATCGGTGGCTGTCATAGGCGATTCCACTTTCACACACAGCGGCATGACCGGTCTCCTTGATGCAATCAACGAGAACGCCAACATCACAGTGGTCATTTCCGACAACCTCACGACAGCCATGACAGGCGGTCAGGACTCTGCGGGACTCAACAAATACGAGCAAATATGCATCGGTCTCGGTGCTGATCCAGCCCATGTTCGCGTGGTTGTTCCATTGCCAAAGAACATGGATGAGATCACTCAGGTCATCCGTGAGGAGATTGAATACAATGGTGTCAGCATAATCATTCCACGAAGGGAATGTTTGCAGACCCTCGCTCGTCATCTTAAAGAAAAGAAGAACAAATGAAACTCGATATAATTCTCGCTGGAGTAGGCGGCCAAGGCATTCTCTCCGTAGCAACGATAATAGGTGAAGCAGCCATGAACGAAGGTTGGCAGATAAAGCAGGCTGAGGTTCACGGCATGAGTCAGCGTGGCGGTGATGTGCAGAGCAATCTTCGCATCAGTGACCAGACAATCCATAGCGACCTCATTCCGTTGGGAAAGGCTGATGTGATCATCTCGCTCGAACCGATGGAAGCCCTCCGCTATCTGCCTTACCTGAACAAGGAAACGGGCTGGATAATCACCTCTTCCACTCCTTTCGTGAACATCAACAACTATCCTGCCGCCGAACAGCTCGACGCGGAATACGGGAAGTTCCCTCGCGTGGTGCGCATAGATGTCGAGAAACTTGCCAAGGATAATGGCTCTCCGCGTTCCGCGAATGTTATACTGCTCGGTGCGGCGCAGAAGGCGTTAGGCATTGAATACCAGAAACTTGAGGATGCCGTTCATCGTGTGTTCGCCCGTAAGGGTGAGGCTGTTGTCGAGGCTAATGTTAACGCGCTGAAGGTTGGACTTGAAAACGCTCGCTAGTCATGAAAATATTCTCAGAAGAGCTCGTGGCAAAGACTGCCGAAGAGCTTCATATCACAGACATATCGAACGCAACAATCGGCGAAGTGCTGATACTGGCGCAAACCCTTGAGCAGCGCACGGGCATACCTTTCATCCGCATGGACCAAGGTTCGCCGGGCTTGCCTGCCAACATGATCGGTCGCCAGGCGGAGAAAGACGCCATCGACCGTGGCGTAGGCCAGCACTACCCAGCCGCAGCGGGCATTCCGGAGCTGAAGAATGCTACGGAGAAGTTCATCAAGGCGTTCCTCAATCTCGACATCCCTGCCGCTTGCTGTCTGCCTACTACGGGCAGCGTGGCTGCGTCGTTCGGCTCGTTTGTCATCACTACGCAGCTCGATCCGAAGAAGAACAAGGTGCTCTTCATCGACCCAGGCTTCCCAATCCAGAAATCACAGCTCCGCATCATCGGTGCCGACTGGGAGGAGTTCGACATCCATGACCACCGTGGCGACCGTCTTCAGGCTAAGCTTGAGCCTATACTTGCCAAGGGCGACATCGCGGCTATCGTCTATTCCAACCCAAACAATCCTGCCTGGATATGCCTGGAAGAAGACGAACTGCAGACCATCGGACAGCTTGCCACCAAGTATGATGTCATCGTGCTTGAGGACCTAGCCTATTTCTGCATGGACTATCGTCGCCAGCTAGGCCATCCTTTCGAGCCGCCATACCCTCCGACAGTTGCCCGCTACACCGACAACTATATCCTGATGCTCTCGTCATCGAAGATCTTCTCTTATGCCGGACAGCGTGCTGCCGTAGCCTGCGTATCGCCAAAGCTCTTCGACCGCCAGTACCCTACCCTTGCCGAGCGCTATCACGATGCCGGTCATTTCGGAACAACGTTCATCGCCTCTGTCATGTACATGATAACCAGTGGAGTAACCCATTCCACACAGTTTGGCATGGCAGCAATGTACGAGGCGGCAGTGAAGGGCGAAATAGACTTCGTGGAGGACACTCGCGAGTATCAAATCCGAGCCAAGCGAATGCTCGACATCTTCAAGAAGCACGGCTTCACAATGCCATACGATGCCGACCCTACCGAGGGCCCCGTGGAAGGCGGCTTCTTCTTCACGCTCAGCTATCCGGGCATGACCGGCGGCGAACTCATGAAGGAACTGCTCCATTACGGCGTATCAGCCATCTCGCTCTCCACCACCGGCTCCGACCAACAGGGCATCCGCGGCTGCACATCCCGTATGCGTGAGGAGCTTTACCCTATCCTCGACGAGCGCATGAAGGCGTTCAAGGAGGACCACTAGAAGAGAAATCAGTTTTTTAAATACTAAGTGATATAATTTCCTCCCACAAAACATATCACTCTCCCTCCCCTGATTCGGGGAGGGGGCTGGGGGGAGAGGCTTATATGTATTTCAACGAAGCCCGCGAGTGCATGTCTCGCGAAGACCTTAAAAAGCTCCAGAGCGAGCAACTCGTAAAGATCGTAAAGCACACTTACGACAATGTGCCTTTCTACCGTGAACGCATGGACAAGGCTGGTGTTAAACCTGAGGACATCAAGTCTATCGACGACATCGTGAAGCTGCCTTTCACCACAAAGCAGGACCTTCGCGACAACTATCCTGACGGACTCTTCGCCGTGCCACGCAAGGAAATCGTGCGCCTCCACGCCTCTTCGGGCACTACCGGAAAGCCTATAGTTGCTGGCTACACAAAGCATGATGTTGACAACTGGGCAGAGGGCGTGGCTCGCTGCATGGTTGCCTGGGGCGGTTCTGCCGACGACACCATCCAGGTAAGCTACGGCTACGGACTCTTCACAGGCGGTCTTGGTGCACACGACGGCGCATCACTCCTCGGTGCTACCGTTCTTCCTACAAGTGCCGGAAACACAGCGAAGCAAATCATGCTCATGCAGGACATTCAGACTACAGGTCTCTGCTGCACACCTTCCTACGCCCTCTATCTTGCTGAGGAAATCGAGAAGCTCGGCGTTCGCGACAATATCAAGCTGAAGTTCGGTGGATTTGGCGCAGAACCATGGACTGAGAACATGCGAAAGGAACTTGAAGAGAAGCTTGGCATCAAGGCTTACGACCTCTACGGACTCACCGAGATCTCTGGTCCAGGTGTCGGCGGAGAGTGCGAATATCAGGACGGCACACACCTCTGGGAAGACATGTTCTACCCTGAGATCATCGACCCTGCCACTGGCGAGCAACTCCCTGAAGGCACTGAAGGCGAACTCGTGTTCACCACTCTCGACAAGTGGGGCATGCCAATGATTCGCTACCGCACACGCGACCTCACCCACCTCAACTACGAGAAGTGCCGCTGCGGTCGTACCGCTGTCCGCATGGGACGAATCCTTGGTCGTACGGACGACATGCTCATCATCCGCGGCGTCAATGTATTCCCATCACAGGTTGAGAGCGTACTCCTTGAGTTCCCTGAGTTCCAGGCGCAGTACTTCATCACCGTAGATCGCGTAAACAATGTTGACACCTTCGACATCGACGTAGAGCTCCGTCCGGAATACTACTCAGACGACATGAACGTCATGCTCCAGTACAAGAGCAAGCTCCGCGACCGACTTCTCAGCGTCATCGGCATCAAGCCATCCATCCACATAGCCGAGCCGAACAGCATCGAGCGTTCGCAAGGCAAGGCAAAGCACGTCAACGACAAGCGAAAGCTGAAGTAATGCATTTTATAACCATATTTAACAACAACTATGAAAAACTATTTTGATTTGACAGGCCGCGTGGCGATAGTCACAGGCTGTTCTACAGGACTTGGTGTACAAATGGCAAAGGCTCTGGCGAGTCAGGGATGTACAATCGTTCCCATCGCTCGCCGACTGGAGAAACTCCAGGAGGTAGCAAAGATGCTCAACGAGGAGTTTGGCGTAGAAGCCCTTCCTATCCGTTGCGACATCACTGACACGGAGAACGTGGAAGCCATGGTAAAGGAAGTCATGGAGAAATACGGACGTATCGATGTGCTCATCAACAATGCTGGCACAGGCGCTGTGGCTCCAGCAGAGGAAATCACTGACGAGCAGTTTGCAAACGAGATGAACATCGACCTCTTCGGTTCTTTCAAGGTTGCTCGAGCTGTGGCCAAGCAAGCAATGATACCTGCCAAATACGGTCGCATCATCAACATTGCCTCAATGTATGGACTCGTGGGCAACAAGATTGCGCCAGCATCCCCTTACCATGCTGCAAAGGGTGGCGTGGTGAACCTCAGTCGAGCTCTTGCAGCAGAGTGGGGAAAACATGGCATCACAGTGAACACAATCTGCCCTGGCTACTTCGTGACACCTCTCACAAAGGAAACACTTGACAGTCCATGGTTCCAGGAATATGCTCATGATGCTATTCCGGAGGAGCGCTACGGCCTCGAAGGGGAGCTTGACACAGCAGCTCTCTTCCTCTCTTCTCCTGCGTCATCATACGTGAACGGTATAGCAGTTCCTGTAGATGGCGGCTACACCTGCATCTAACAATAGCTGGAATACACGGAAGCGGGGCATGCCAGAAAAACTGACATGCCCCGCTTTTCACACCTAAAATCCACTCCTTCGGCTTTATCATCTTCTCAATGAAAGCGATTTCGTCTGAGGTAAGATTGTATTTTACAGCTGCAACGCCTAAAGCCAAGTGTCAGGAGCGTATAGAGGCTTGTTTTCCATCCATTCCTGATTCTGATAGCCAAGCATGGAGAGGCGAAGACCTTTGAGTTCAGGGTTGCTGGATATGAATTGTCTGAGCGCTTTTGACTTTACATTGACCTCTGCTTTTACCTCGATTGGAACGACATGTGCATCCTTCTGAACAATAAAATCCAGTTCTATCGTAGAGTCGTTTGAGGAGAAATAGTAAATTGGCAAATCCTGCATTATTAATTGTGAGAGAACGTAGAGTTCGGTGAATGCTCCCTTGTATTCGGTAATGGCTTTGTTGTTGACCAGAACATCGCTGGCTGGCATCTCTACCATTGCTCCCATCAAGCCTGTATCGAGCATGAAGAGTTTGAATACCGATGGTTCTTCGTAGAACTTAAGAGGCATCTTGGCCGCCTTTATTCGCGGAATCTTGTAAACAAGACCAGCATCTATGAGCCATTGGATAGCAATCTCAAACTCGGTAGCTCTTGCCCCTTTTTTCATGGCACCATAGATGAATTTCCTATTCTCCTTTGCCAGTTGCGACGGAATGCTGTCCCAAACCATATTGATGCGTGGCACTTGAGCGGCAGGAGCGTGCTTAGAAAAATCCCTGCGGTAGTCAAAGAGTATCTGCTTCTGTATCTCGCGAACTTTCAGCAGGTCATGGCTTTCGGTAAACTCTTTTACGACTGCTGGCATTCCACCTGTGTAGTAGTACTGGCGCAACAATTCTATGAAACTCTCTCCCAAAGTTTCAATCGTCTGTGTCTCGTTGTTCGTCAGAAGATCAGCCATCAGTTCTTTGCCATTGGCTATGAGAAATTCGTGGAATGTCATAGGGAACATTCTCAGCATATTCACTTTCCCAACTGGAAACGACACGCCTTCATGAAGTGATAGCCCTAATAGCGAACCTGCCACAACAATGTGATACTCAGGAGCGTCCTCACAAAAATATTTTAGTGACGACAATGCTTTCGGACAATCCTGAATCTCATCCAGTATAATCAATGTCTCTTCTGGCTTTATGCTGATGGATAGCAAGGCAGAAAGGGACAGAATGATGCGTTTTATGTCATAATCCTTTTCCCAGATGGAGCGTGCTTGCTGGTCCTTGTCAAGGTTGACGTATGCTACATTCTTGTAGTGAAGATGCCCAAACTTGTTCAGTATATAGGTTTTGCCTACCTGCCTGGCGCCATTCATAATGAGTGGCTTCCTGTTGCTTGACATTTTCCACTTATAAAGCTTGTCTATAATGGATCTTTTCATCTATTCTTGCTATGTTTTTTACATTTATTCTGATGAATATTTGTTGCGATACTACATTTATTCTGATGAATATTTGTTGCGATGCTACATTTATTCTGACGAATGTCTGCTGCAAAATTACACAAAAATGTGCGAATAGCAAATATTTCAACTTGTTTTTTTGCGAAAAAACTACTCCATAGGCTTTATCATCTTCTCAATGAAAGCGATTTCGGCTGAGGTAAGATGGTACTTTGCATAGAGCTGATGGTCAATGTCGGCAAAAAAGATTATAAACAATCTGTATTGCTTTGCTCTCTTTTAGAGCTGCATCATACCTTAATTTGTTAGCTTTTAGTACTTTTTCATTTATTTCCTTCATTATTTTTTTATCTTTCAATATAGGAACTGGAACATTTCCCATTTGTATGTCATCCAATTCGTCAATTACTGCTCCATATGAATTCCTTAATATGAGAGGTTTGCAATAAGGCGATTCTATCCAGGCATACAAATATCCTGCAATCTCATCGTCTTTGGGAACTAAACGAAGAACATGCTGATTAAGTGTCCAACCTTCCCAGTGCTTAGGAACGATGTTTACTTTACCTATTGTACCACTACATGAAACAACACACCAATTCTCTTCAATAGACAGCTGCTTTATTCTCGTTGCATGTTGTGTCTTAGATAAATACTTAAGATTCGTTGGAATAAGTTGAAGCAACTGTTTTCCTCCGAAAAAAGGAACTCCATGTTCTTCGTCAACATATATTCTCTTGAATCTACCTGGCAAAATTATCTTTGAAGTTATATTCGAGTCCTTCACCTTTGCCACATATTCTGCTTCTTTGGATATTTTGTCAATTATTGCCTCTGCTAATGGTAAATGATATGAAACGTCAAGCCTATTGTCAAGTCTACTCATATTAAGAGAGAAACACCTAAACTTTGCGTTTGAGTCGTATTGTTTTGGCTTTATTTCTGAGACTTTTGGCAGTTTTAATGCTTCATACAACAAACTTTGAGCCTCGTAAATAAGTTCATTTGAGCGGTCTCTATCTGAGTATGAATCCATTATCAGTTTATGTATTTCGCCTTTAATGTCTTTTGGTGCATTTGGAATAGGTATGTTGGCCAAGTGTCCTGGTTCAATATGATCTATTACTGCACCGTAATTATTACTTTGTAGAATAGTTAATCCTATAGATGTGTTCAAGAAAGCATAGACATATCCTAAATCTTCTTCGTTCTTAAATGTAACTCTAAGCAAATCATGACTAAACAATTGGTTGTCAAGACTGTCACTAACAATACATGTTTTGCCAATAGTTCCAGAACATGATATAAGAAGCATACCCTTATGTACAATCAAGTTGTCCAAATTGGTTTTTGTAGCTCTAGAAATGTACTTGGTTGCTTTTGGATATACATTTTCCATGTCAGATGGAAGGAAAAATGGAATATCTTGATCATTCTCCGTGTAAATTCGTTTGAATCGACCACCGACAAAAGCATTTTGTATGAGCCCATCATCTCCTAATAGATATGTAAATCCATTTTCGTAATGTTGAACTTTGTTTATAGCCTTCATCGCATCAATGTTATAAGCAGAAGCATCAAAACGATGTTCATTTTTGATTATTCTGCTTATTGCTAATGATGCATATTTGATTTTTTCTATACTTACCATGCTATTCCCTGCTCTTTTTTCCATTTTGCAAAAATATCAGCAACATATGGAGTCTGGTCATTTACTATTTTTTCTTCGAACTCCTCAATTCTTGTGGTTATTGTACCATCAGGTTCAACATCGCGGACTTCTTGCTTTCGCTGTTCCATAACAAGTTTTCCGTCTATATCACGTACATACAGAGTGTTACCTCTCTTGTCATGACCAATATGATCTATCATTGCCATAAATATCTCATAATCATGAATCTGGCCAGTTGTTTCCTCTTGGATCTTTTCTTCTTCTGTTTTTTTAACAACTATGAGAATAGAACATTGTGTTCCATTATGTGGTTGGAATGTGTCAGCATGTAAATCAACGCTCGCGATAATGCGAGTATTCTTTAATAGCCAAACTCTGATAAACTCTAATCCAGGAGAACTAAAAATACTATCAGGAAGTACAATTGCCGCACGACCATTCGGCTTTAACAGTTGAATAATACGTTCAATAAATACTTGTTCTGGAGGCACACTACTTCGTAACTTGTCAGGTGACTTCACCCATGTTCCATTTTCTAGTTTTGTCCATGTATGTCCCAAGTCGAACTGTTCGAGAATCTGATGATCCGTAATAGGTATTTTAGCACCAAAAGGAGGATTAGTTACAATTACGTCAAATGCCGCTATAGACTGAATACTATTGATTTCCTTATTGTCACCTCTTGCCTTTTTTATCACAGCTTTTCTGTCATCTCCCCAAAGAACTGGTCTTTCCAATGTATTGAGCTGTATAATATTACCACTTCCATCATTGTTCATCACCATGTTCATCTTTGTGGCTTTGACCAAATCCGGATTTAAGTCAAAACCAAAGAAGTTTTCTGCAGCAATCTGAGATATTTCATCATTGAAGTTCTGTCTAGTATCAGCATTCCAGTCTTCTTTTGGACCATATTCTTTTACCATCAAATCTGTTATTCTTGTTATCACGGCCAGCATTGCGGAAACAATAAAACCACCAGTTCCACAACTACTATCAAGACACTTTTCACCTTCTTTCGGATTAAGCATATCAACCGCCATTCTAGTGACATTGCGTGGTGTAAAGAACTCACCTCTATCTCCACGCAAATTTGAGCCAACGATTTCCTCATAGGCTTTTCCCTTGAAGTCAATGTCCGTGTTGAGCAGTGAATATTTTTGTAGCTCGCCTACTATCTGTGTTACAGTTCGAGGCTCTAGTTTGATTGTATCAGAAGCGTCAAAGATTTGAGCATGCCTTTTCTTTACCTCCTCAAATATTTTACTGATACGACCATATACACTCGCCTGACCATCAGGATAGTTTCTCTCTGATGAAGTTGTATAGAAATCAATCGGTTTCAATAGATTTCTTTCATCTTGAATTTTACAAAAAATCAGTTTCAAGAACTCAAAGAATGCCGCCTGTTTCTGATGGCCTTCATTGATTGAGATTATATCGTGGCAAGTTCTAAATGTGAATAAAAGATTGTCGTCTGTTGCTTTTAATAAAGTTGTTCTTTTGGGACGCTCATTAGAATTATCCGAGCCATCTGCGGATGGTATATCATTACATTCTGTCCATTCATACCCAGAAAGAGGTGTAAGTGTTTTTTTGAAAACAGTCTTGTGTTTGCCGTTTGTCCACATGCCCCATACACAATTTGAACATGCAGCCATATAAGATTTAAGTTGTTCGATACCCTCCTTGCTATCAGAAGGTTTAACAGTTGCTTTTTTGCATTCAATTATTATGAATATCTTATGCTGGTCTTTGAGGTCATCTGGAGAACTTCCATTTGGAAATATTACAATGTCAGCACGTTTTTTGCCATCACCCATTTTTACTGGATATTCAACGGCAATTTGCTGTTTTGTATATTTATGTTCTATTACAAGACGTTTCTCAACTGTTTGGCGAACATATTCTTCAGGCGTTTCTTCTCGAATAGTGCCATCAATATAATCTCGCACTTTACCTTCTGGTATAACTAATATTTTTTCCATATTAAATTATTTAGCAGTTCTGTAATTGGATCATCTAACAATTCTAATATTCATTTCAGCCCCCAAGTAAGCCTGTGATGCAAGGGATGGTTATCTCGTCGTAATACTGATAACCATCGCCTTGCTCCTGATAGTCGCTCGTAGCCCATGTAATGTTCTTGCCCGTAGTGTGGTCAAGAAGCAAGGTGGCGAGCAGTTCAGAAGAAAGCTCGTTAAGAAAGTTTTCACTGATGTCAGCAGAAGCATCATTCTCAAAGATGATGTTCTTCATAAACTTTCAGCATGCATGAAATAATGATCACGTATGCCAAAAGTTCCTTATTACGAACAATGATTCTGAGAAACACGAAACGTGGACAATTAACTTGCCCACGTTGCGGTCCTGAGAATCACCGAAGGAATCGACAAGTCAACGTCCACGTAATACGCAGACGTATGCAACTTGTTCTTAGATTCCATTTTGAAATTTCTCAGGTTTCAACGTGAATTTGAACAAATAGCGTACGCTATATTTCCGATAAGATAGTTGCTATCTACAGCCGCTGCTGCCGTGTTTCAGATAACAGAGCATCCAAACATTCCGACGATAGCAAGTGCAAAAGTAAATGTTTTATTCCTAATAGCCAAATAAAATAGTGGAAATCTTTGTTGGGGATAGTTTTTTCTTATAGGTGGAGCTGAATTCTGGAGAAATAAAAAATACCCTACACCCTACACCGATGCCATCTATTATCTTGATAGTCAATTAGTTATAAGGGTGTAGGGAAGGTGTAGGGGCAAAAGAGACCCTACATCCACATAACACCTTGATAATCAGTATTTTATATTGTTTTGGTGTAGGGTGTAGGGTTAGAGTGATAATTCGTAGAAGAATTTTGGCATCAACTCCTCACTCCTCACCTTTGGGGTGTAATGTACTGAGAGACAGCAGGTTGATTGGGTGAGGAGTGGTTTTTGACTCCTCACCAACTCCTCACCTTATAACATATTATAAATCAGCGCTTTGCAGCGAAAGGTGAGGAGTGAGGAGTGGTTTTAATTTGCCAGAAAAGAAATTTGAAATTATTCCTTGAAATTATGGGTCGTATTCGTGGGAGGTTTAGGTTATAACTTCGGCAGTTACGTAATGAGTTCGTGGAAGTTATGGAGCAAGAGTCTAAGGAATAGGATAGAGCACAAAAATAAAATGCGGCGACAGAACCTGTAGAGGAACTGCCGCCGCTTGCTATGTGCATAAAAAGTAAGATTTATTCTGCGAGTGGGTCGAAAGTGCCATTGGCACCACCATCGTTCATGTTCTCCCAACCGATGGTCTGCGGGAGAGCGAGGTTCTTCTGCATTGCGCTCATTGTAAGACCGAGGAGGTAATACTTTGGCTGGTACTTGATGTAGAGTGCAGTGTGGTCGGAAGCACGACCGTCACCGCTAGACACCTTCTGCACGAGGTTGGCCTCATACCACGACTTGAGCTGGATAAGCTGATCTGAAAGAGGAAGCTTGTTGAGGTCGACAGCTGCACAGCGAGCTACATTAGCCTTGAGGAGTGGGTCGCTATCGTAAGTAGTGCCACCTACGCCGAACGCATCAGCAGTGCGATAGAGCATGTTCTCACGACGAGTGCCGTTGAGAGGCTTTACGCCAAGCCATGTGCAAGTGTTTCCACCGAAGCCTGTCAATGTCCAAGAAGCAGGAGCGCCCTGGATAGAAGAGAACTCAGCACCACCATCGAAGAGCAACCAACGACGCATGTCGTCGAAACGCTTTCCTTCGTATGCAAGCTCAATCTGGCGTTCGTAGAGGATAGCTGACATACAAGCAGCCTCATCTGTTTCGAGGTTGGCAGAAAGACCCTCTGCACCAGCTTCGTAACCAGCACGCTGACGGATAGACTTGAGGATGTCAACGGCTTCCTTCATATTGCCTGACATACAAGCCACCTCGGCATAGTTGAGGAGAACCTCAGCGTAACGAATCTCCACGTAAGGCTGTCCTGACCAACGGAATGGGCTGAACGAGTTGTTTGCATCCCATGTGTAGAGCTTGCTGTTGATGTCTGCATCGTCAGAACGCTTGCGGAGGTAAACTGACTTGTTGCCTTCCTTGAGAAGGTTGTCAGCGCCGTATGCATCACCACTCTCAGCATCGCCGGCAGCGGTAGTAGAAGTGTACCAAACATAGCTCCAGAGCTCGTAGTTCTTACCATTGTCGTAAGAAGGGTTGTTGCCATTCTTTGCTGTTGGGTCGCCATCGTAAGCCCAGCGGAAGCCAGGGAATGCGAATGTGCGGTAGAAGCGTGGGTCGCGATCCATGAATGGATATGCTTCCTCATAAGGAGTCTGCGACTTCTCAAGCTTAGTGTAAGTTTCGCAGTTTGAAGGCACCTTACCGTCAGACATTGGGAAGAGGTCGATCATGGTCTTCGAAGGAGTGTAGTTTCCGAGACCTGTTGTGTTGCGAGGACGGATACGAGCCTCCCAGTCGTTGTAAGGTTCTTCAGCATTTGTCATCACGTTTGAGCGGTTTGTGAAGAACACATACTCAGGGTTGTCAGAAAGGCAGTCGGTAAACATGTGTGCAAAGGCACGACCGTTTACATTGTTTGCGTCCTGATAGAGCTTATGGCCTGCTTTCTCCATTGCCTCTTTGTCAGCATGCATAACGCTGTAAGCATCTGTCCAGCGCTGCTTGTCGTTGGCACGGTTGAAGAGAGGAGAAGCCCAGAGAAGGAGCACGCGGCCTCTGAGAGCACGGGCTGTAGAGCTTGTCACGCGACCGTAGTCGGCACCGCCCCACTTCTTGCCATCAAGCATCTTAATGCTCTGGTCAAGGTCCTCAAGGATGAACTCGATGGTTTCCTTGGCAGAAGAGCGTGGAGTGACAGCGTTCTCTGTAGGGTCGAGAGTCTTCTTCACGAGTGGCACACCACCGTACCACTTTGCGAGGCTGTAGTAGCACCAAGCGCGGAAGAAATAAACCTGACCGAGAAGTTCGTCCTTCTGGCTTTCAGGCAATGAGCTGCCAGAGATGCCCTGAATGACATCATTGATATTACGGATACGACCGTAAACGCTTGACTGAATGTTTCCTGGGTCGCCCATGAAATAGTCAGGCACGGCATTGCTACTTGTAGCAGTGAGCACATTCTCAGGATTTACGAAAGCACCGAAACCAGTATATTCCTCTGTGCTCTTAGCCATATCGTCGTTTACACCTGAAGAAGGATACTTCCAGTTTGCGGCAACATTACAGTTTGGCAAGCACCATCCGTAAACGTCACTTACACGGGCAAGCGATCCTTCATAGTAATTATAAACATCGGTATTCACATTGTCGTAGTTCTTCTTATCCTCAAGGAACTGATCCGAGCAAGAAGACAGCGCTGCCATCGAAGCAAGACCGATAGACAATGTTTTCAATATATTGTTTTTCATTTTCTTTTTGAGTTTAGAATTAGAAACCTACGCTAACACCAATTGTGAACTTACGAAGTGCTGGATAAGAGCCGTAAGACATCATTGGATCCATGAAGTTGTCTGGATATGGGTTGTAGAGGCTGAGGAGGTTCTGGCCTGTAACATTGAAGCGAACATTTGAGAGACCAGCCTTCTTCACCCATGTCTTTGGAAGTGTGTAAGCAAGAGTGATACGAGAGAGAGTAACGCGAGTACCGCTTACGCGCCAGAAGCTTGATGCAACGCTGTTGACATCAGAGTAAGCAAGGTTAGGCATGCTTGCCTGACGGTTTTCCTTCAAAAGGAGGTTGCCGCTGCCATCGTAGATGTCCTGATATACATACATGTTGTCTGGACTCCAGAAAGAAGGCATGTTTGTTGTCTCGATGTTGCCAAGCTTGATAGCCTCTGAAGGGAGGAAGCTGTAGCCACCCCAAGAAGCCTTGAGCTGAGCAGAGATAGAGAACGACTTGTATTCTGCGCCGAGGTTCATACTGAAGCCGTAAGGGTTTCCACGGTCAGAGAGACGAACGCGGTCTTCATCGAACGAAACCTTCTTGTTAGGGCCTGCCCATGAACCGTCTTGCTGCTGCTCGCCACGAACATCCTTGTAGATGAGCATACCTGGACGAACCTGATCCTTAGTCTTGCCCATATAGGTTCCGTAAGCGCCGTTATCGTTCTTAAGGTATGTGTCGAAGTATTCTTCAATGTCCTGGAACGAACGGAACATGCCGAGGCACTGCATACCCCATGTACCTGTGTCTGTACGGCCGTTAAGCTGGATAGAAGTGTAGTCGTTCTTGTTGAAGTCCATCACGCGAACCTTATTGTCGCGATAGCCAGTGTTGATACCTACGCGATACTTGAAGTCCTTGCCGATCTTGTCTTTCCAATTGAGGGAAAGTTCCCATCCCCATGAGTCCATCTCACCGAGGTTGAGGTTAGCCGACTGTGTACCAACAGTAGAAGGAACATCCTGGGCAATCTTCATGAGCATGTCGCGGTTCTTCTCGATATAGTAGTCCAAAGTAACACCGAGGCGGCTGTTGAGGACATTGAGGTCAACACCGACATTTGTCTTATACGACTTATCCCAGTGAGCATCACGGTTAACGGCAGAGTTGTTCTTGTTGATAGTGATACGTGGGAGAGAAGTATTGGCAATACCTGATCCGAAGATAGGACCACGATAGCCGTCCTGTGCATAAACCTGCATCCACTGCCAAGCTACAGTGTTGTCACGACCTGTCATACCCCAAGAAGCGCGGAGCTTCAAGAAGTCAACCCAAGGAAGTGCCTTGCTGAACCAGCTTTCTTCCGACATGATCCAACCTGCTGAGAATGAAGGGAATGTGCCCCAATAGTTTTCTGGAGAGAACTTGGTAGAAGCGTCTGAACGAACGAGTGCCTCAAAGAGGTAGCGACCGTTGTAAGCGTAGTTGATACGACCTACATAAGAGAGGGATCCTGACTCAGCACGAGTGAACTGAGCGTCACCATTTGTGAGTGCACCAGAAGCAGAGTTCCACTGGCCTGTAGTGAATGGATATGGTTCGCTGCGGCGAGCGTAAACATATTCACTTTCAGTTTCCGACTTTTCAATAGTGAACACACCGCCTACGTGGTGCTTGCCGAAGTCGCGAGCGTAATTGGCAGTGAAGTTGATCTGATAGTTGTCAGTACGAACCATTGAACGAGAGAGGAAAGAAGGGTCGCCGTTAGCAACTGTAATCTTGTTGAAGTTTGACTCAGCCATGAGATCTTCCCAGTCAAGACCGTGACCAGCAACAGGAGTATAGAGGTGCTGACCGCTACCAGCGCGCTGAATCATCTGATAAACAGAGTATTCCGAGCCATACTGGTTGCCCTTGTTAGTGTTGATGCTCTTTGCGTATGTCAAACGGAGGCTCAAGCCCTTGAGAGGCTTACACCAGTCGAAATCGTACTTGATACCAGCGTTGATGCTTGTGTTCTGTGTCATGTTGCGGCTGTAGTCGCCGTTGTTCTGGAGTGTTGACACGTGGTAGAGCTGGTTCTGTGAAGCCTGAGTGTTAGAAGGGCCGTAAGCCACAACTGGCAGACCGTTCACATATTCAGGAATGTAATATGGACGAGTGAGCTGGAGGTTGTAGTCTTTCTCATCGCTTGAACCACCAACCTTTACGAGTGGTGAGTTCTTCTTGCCATAGTCGCCGCTTACAGTGAGGTTTGCAGAGAGATGCTTGCTGAGCTTGACATCAACACCGGCACGATAGTTCCAGCGGTCGTAGTCGAGCTTACCAAGGTTACCATCCTGCATGAAGTAAGAACCACCTGCGAAATAGTTCACCATATCAGTAGCACCTGTTATGTTTACAGAGTGCTGAGTAGTGAAGCCTGTCTTCCAGTTCTGGTCGAGGAGGTCGTAGTTGAGCTTCTTCATAGCCTCAAGCTCGTCTGCCTGGAAGAGTGTAGTACGGAGAGTTTCTGGGTTGTTGAGAAGAGAAGTGTTTGTAGGGTCAGCAGTCTTGATAGCATTGAAGAGGCGTCCGTAGTCGTATGCGTTGAGCATCTTTGGACGAGCTACCTCGTCAGTGAAACCGAATGTGCCAGAATAAGAGATCTTTGGAGCACCGAGCTTACCCTTCTTTGTAGTAACGATGATAACACCGTTTGCTGCACGAGCACCATATACGGCTGCAGAAGCGTCCTTGAGGACAGAGATGTTCTCAATAACAGAAGGATCAAGGTTGTTGAATGCCTCAGCACCGAGGTTGTGCGAAGTGTTTCCTTCCTTAACATCGTTAGGATAGATGTAGCCATCGATAACGAAGAGAGGCTGCTGAACAGTAGAACCGACATCACCGAGAGAGTTAGTGTCACGGATAGTGAGGACAGCATTCTCACCAGGACGGCTTTCGCCACCACTTACGGAAAGACCGTTTACAAGACCATCGAGAGTAGAAGCGAGACCGCCAGCAGAGATGTCCTGAATTTCCTCGATAGGCACTGTTGCTACAGAACCTGTAAGGTGAGCCTTCTTCTGAGAGCCGTAACCTACAACAACGACTTCCTCAAGATTCTGAGTGTCTTCCTTGAGCTGGATCTTACCGCCGCCCTTGGTAGTGACAGCCTGATAGCCGATATAAGTGACCTGAAGCTTTGCGTCTTTCGGTGCCTGGATAGTATAATTACCGTCAAGGTCTGTGATGACGCCGTTGCCCGACTGTCCCACCACAGTTACTGAAGCTCCGATAACAGGCTCGCCCTTCTCGTCAACTACAGTACCTTTTATGGCTTGGTTTTGTGCGAGTGCTACAGTGGCAAATCCTGCCATACATAGACTCATTAATATTTTTTTCATAAAGTTTTCTGTGTTTGTTTTGAACAATAAATCATTAATAATAAAGAATCATTAATAATTATTCTAACCAACGAGGGTCGCCGACTGTGCTTGAGATAGCACCAGTAGCCTTGAAGTTTACACCACCGTTAGGCTGAGTAAGGTCGAGAGGCTTATGAACCTGATCATCCGTGAAGCCAGGATCCTCCTCAGTAGCAATCTTTTCCTTGTCGGTAGCATCAATAGCAACAGCTCTACCCCAAATAGTATTTGAGCCCTTGTTTACATCCCAAGTACAGTTGCCCTGGATGATCTTCTGCAAACGATATGTATCGTAAACAACATTGTTGTTGAAGCATACCACATATTCCTTAGTGTTAGGAGTACGGTCGCCCCAGTTCTTGCCTGTCATAACCATCGAGAGAGTACAATTCTCGATGCTAAACTTACCATCCTGCAACTCTGTAGGAATACAACGCTTCAAGTCCTTATTGTTCCAACGCATGAAGTAGTTGGTAGCATTTGGCTGAATATTATAAATGGTAGAGTTCTTGATGGAGAGATTCTTGATACCACCATAGTAAGATTCCTGAACTCCCTTATAGAAGAAGTTTGAATAAGCACTGAAAATAGAGCCATTGCTCCAATAGTCCTTCTCTAACCAGTCAAGCTGAACGATACAATTATCTACGCGGAGATCTTCAATACCCCATGAGCAGTTACCTACAGCGAAGAGACTACCATGAAGATTCTTGAACATACAATCCTTGATGAGGATTGTCTCCTGGAGATAATAATTCTTCATTGTCTCCTTAGGATTCTCACGGCATGCAGGTGGTTCTGGAGACATCTCGATAACGCCATAAATGCCATTGCCTGTACCCTTAGGGACCTGGTTTGTACAATCGAAGTTTATGAACTTCACATTGAGTGCTGAAGATGTGCGTACAACACCCTTTTCACCCAAAACAAGGATTGGACGATTAACCTTTGATCCGCGGAAAGTAACCTTCTTGTCGAGGAAATCAATGGCACCGTTAAGGACATAAGTAGCACCAGTCTCAAGTTCGAATGCCTGCTCCTCATCAGTGTCAATAATATGACTGTTGATCCAAGCAGCAACATCTTCTGTTCCAGCAGGAACAACCTGACCAGGAACCATTGTGCTATAGGCAACAACAGTAGGAGCATCAGCATCAGTGTTGCGGAGCTCTGCATTACCCAATGTGAGCACGCTAACAGAGTAATTGGTATCCTCCTTCTTGGAGAAAGTGAAAGAAGTACCATCAACAATTGAGTCGTTAATAACAACAACAGGGTTTGATGGGTCGTCAACATTCTGAACAGACACCCTGTAGCCGCTAGCACCGCGAACAACAGGCCATGACACCTGTATGACCTCACTACCGGAAGTGGTCATCTTGTTGGCAAAAGAAAGCTCTGGAGACTTGAGTTGAGTGTCATGAACACTACTTTGGAAAACCTCATCACAGTCTGCACCTTCAGAACAAGATGTAGTCAAACCGGCAAGCAAAAGCACTGCAACGGGTAAAATCTTGACCACACTTCTTAAAAAAATCAGATTTTGTTTCATAGGTTAGTATATATAATTTAAGTTATTATTTATAGCATGGTATGTACATAAAATGTATGTATTTCAGCACACAATACACCTTAGCTCTGCAAAATTAACATTTTTTTCAATTATTGCAACAGAATAAATGTAAAATAAACAATAATCAATGAATAAAACAGTTCGTTTGATTTATTTTCGCCCAATTTATACAAGGTTTTACAGGTTTCCATACCTGCAAGGAGCATCTGAAGCATCTTATCTCACGCCAATATCCTTACGATATTCGTCATTGATAAGACCGCTTGCCCCGTGGCCATTGAAGTCTGTAGGAGCAATTATAAACTCAGGCACATTAAAGGAAAGGAATCTGTCACGATAGAATTGGCGTGGGTTCTGTTGAGGCAGCATGAAGGCTTTGCTCACACACCCCTTATCATCAACATGACAGAAATACGGGCGGGTATAGAGTCCGTCGTCACGGCGTGAACTGAACACAATCCACCGCGAGTTCGTGCTCCAGTTGTGGAACGACTCAGTATCCTTGGAATTGGCTCCAGTCATGGCATGGCTTTCTCCTGTAGAGAGGTCAAGAAGATAGAGGTCTGCCTCATGATGCCAGATGCTGAACTGCCCATAGTCAGAGAGTGTGTAGCAGAGGTAACGGCCATCGTAGGAAGGGCGTGGGAAACTGATGGATTTACGCTGTGACACGGCATCAATAACGGTTTCTATACTATCGCCGAAAGTGCCGGTTGCTGGGTCAAAGTCTATTCGACAGAGATTATAGCGTATGGAGTCAAGGGCAAGGCTACCCTCAGGAATAGCCTGAGCTGCACAGAAGTACAAGGAACGACCGTCGGCAGAAAATACAGGAAAAGTCTCATAAATGGAGTCCTGCTTGAGAACAGGTGTCGTAAGAAGTTCGTTCTTCTCCACATCATATACCTGAAGATCTGAAGCTGCATCAAAGACCTCTATGCGATTCTTGTCAGCACTATGGAATAGCTGGTTCGTTGTGTTTGTAGAATATGCCACATAGCGACCGGAAGGGTGCCAGTATGGATAGACACAAAGACCAAGAGTCTTTTCTGTCTTTGTATTGTATGCAGTGAAAGAACCGCCATCGTGTCGCAACAATGTAGCGCCATGCGGTCCACGGATGTGGAGACTCATGTCAGCAGGGTTGCCACGGTTGAAGCTATGACAGTTTACACATCCTTCAAACTGCGTATTCTCTATCAGCGGACGCTCGTCAAAAGAAGAGAGGTCGCGCTCATATATACCCATCTTGCTCCAGACCTCATAGCCCGGCTCTATCAAGCGATAGCAAAGACCATAATCTATGCTGTCTGGACTTACATGGAAAGAGAAGGGACGATAGGTGTGCCAACCGTCTTCAAACTTTGCAGAAACGGTAACGCTGAGGGAGTTTCCTGCGTTCTTTCCGAGCATCTCATGCCATTCGTCCATGTCAAAGTTTGCCGATTCCTCGCCTTGGCTATGCAGACTGTTGCCATGACGGTCTGTGACAACTGCATCTATGAGTTGTGCCGCCTCATCAGACATGCCGAAACAGAGAGGCGCAATGTTCACAGGTATGGTAACATCCAGATAGTCTGGATATATCTTAGGTTGCGATGCTTCCCGCTTTGCGTCTTTTACCGTTTCGTTTCCACATGCACAAAGCAAAAGAAGGGAGGCGAGGGTGTATATTATCTTTTTCATCAGTTCTGGGAGGTAAAGTCATAAAAGCTCTTGCGGTCACCCGTCAAGGCAAAACTTGCCAGCATGTATTGATATGCAATGCGATTGTCCTTGTTGCTGAGATAGAGTTTCTTCAGCATATCTGGCGTAACATTATCGCTGAAAAAGTAGTTGTCTTTAGAGGCCATCTTGCGAAGGCGACCGTATTCCGGATGCTTCTCTATTGCCTTCTCCTCGCCCAGCAGTTTCATGGTTTCATTTGCCCAATCGCTATAGAAGAGGGTCTTCTGGAGTGCCGAGAGATACTTGCGCGACACCTCATAGCTGCCAAGGATGAGATTTGTCTCTGCCAGTCGTTTGTAGCAACGGGCGCTTTTCTGGAAGTCAAGAATGGCTTCCTGCGCCTCGAAGACTGTTCGCTGTGCCACGTAAATCATGCCCAACTGATAGAATGCTTCAGCCGTAGGCAGAGGACTCGTCGCATCTCGTTGCACCTCAGGCAGGAGCCCCAACATGCCGTTCTGGCTGTATTCCGCCAAATGACTAACGAGCATTCCGTTCATTGCCAGCGCAAGATTTTGCACAGTCACGCCAATCTGGTTGTTCGGATGCTCGGCATCTACAGTTTCTAGTATGCGATTCCACTGCTGATGGCATGCCATAAAGTCATATTTCATCGTCTTCTCTGCCTTGAAATTGGCATTTTTCCAGATTGTCGGCCCCATGCATATCGCTACCACTGCAAATGAACAGAGTGTCATTATCCATCGGCATGAAGGGTTAATCCAACGATGAAGGATATTGACAGTCAGTTTCAGAAGGAATACTGATACGACAGCAGCCCAAAGCATACTTGGGAACTCTGTTGGATAGCGGTGATAGTGAATGCCACGCCATAGACTTCCGGGTTGTGCAGGAATGAAATGCGTAAGTACAATTAGCATTACAACGAAGATGGCAAACACTCCATAGTACTTAGCAGAAAGCTTAGGGTTGGGCGCTTGAAGAACGAGGAGCAGCAAAGAGACTGGTCCAGCTATCCAATAGAGCAATGGGATAGCAACTATGAGCAATACCCTGCGCAGTATTCCGTCTTTCAGTTTATCGAAAATCCACGAAGCCACAAGTGTCAGCAACACCGCCCACACTCCTCCGAGCAATGCGTTCTCATCAAGCATGAACATCCACAGAAGGCATGATGGCACAAAACTCAAGCCATACAGCTTTCCCCATTCCGTCAGTCTGAGGGTAAGGAGCTGAACAGCCGATAGCAGGAGTCCGATTATGACGGCTCCTACCCACGCAAAAAGGAAGAACTGCGTACAGAAGCGTCCAAGCAGGTCGGCAACACCACCAGGCAGCCTGACAATATCCCACACGTACGCACTATCAAAGAGGAAAAGCTGAAACTGCTCCTGATAATGCAGATGGTGCGGATAGGCCAACCCAAAGAACAGGATGGCCATAATGCAGAAAATTACACTATATAGATAATGGATACGCTTCATTTAAACAAATTACTTATCAAACACCTTGCTGAACTCATTGACACTGATCTCCACCGGCTCTATCATGAATTCTGGACGGTTGTAGCTCTTAAGGCGATAGATGTTGTGTTCAGGGTCCTCTTGTGGGAGAAGGAAGGCTTTGTGCGCCTTGCCGTCCTTGAAATACGAGAAATAGACACGGCTATAGGCGCCGTCATCGCGGCGACTGGCGCACATTATCCATCGGCCATTGCTCGACCAAGAAGGATAACTGTCAGAATTGCCCTTGTCATTTAGAAGTGTAAGGTCAACAGGCGACTTATCACTTGCCACAAAAGGTATTGTTTCTTCGCCTAATGGGATGCAGACGATATTGGCATCATGATGCCAGATATGGAAACATCCGAACTGTGCCTCGGCAAACAAGAGATAGCGTCCATCAGGACTTACACGTGGTAGTGAAACACTCTTGTTTGACGATGCCGCATCATAAACAAGTTCCTCTTCACCGAAATTACGTGTCTTCATATCAAACGAACGGCGATAAAGATTATATTGTAGAGACTGGTAGGTAGAACGAATGTCCTTATCGCGCAATTCCTCTGGCAATGGGACAGTCTTGCAGTAATAGAGATATTTGCCATCAGGCGACCATGTAGGGAACACCTCAAGGAGTTCTGAATCATTGCAAATGATGCTCACGGAGTCTTTCTCTACATCATAGAGAATAAGGTCGCTGGCTTCATCATAAACCTCTATCTTGTTGGGATTTGAGGTATGGAAGCCTTGGCGTGTTTTGTTTGTAGAGAAGGCTACCAGCTTTGCTTTAGGGTGCCAAGAAGGATATACTCCGCCAGAAATAGTATAGTCGCGCTTCAGATCACGCTTTGAGATCTTTCCGTCGTTCACAATAACCGTACCACCATTGGACAGTCGCACATGGAAAAGCATGTTGTCCGTCTTATAGTTCTGGTAGCTATGGCAGTTTATACACTGGCCTTTTACGCGGTCATTGCTTGTTAGTTCGTTATTGAAAATCTGTGTTTCCTCAAACGACGTCAGGTTGCGTTGGGCTATTTCCATGAAGTTCCATGCAACGTATGTAGGCTCCACGAGACGGTATGAGATATACTCGTCTATAGGCTCTGGGGCAACGGAAATCTGGAATGGCTTGAACGCTATCCATTGTTCTTTCTTCTTTCCCCAAACCTCAACCTTCATGCTCTTTCCTTTCGCAGCAGCAAGCAGAGCGTGCCACTCGTCTTCGGGTATCTGCACCTTCACGCCGTTGCCGTAAGTCTGCTGCTTACCATCCGGCATAGTGAGTCGTGCCACACACTCCTCATATTCCCCCATAGGGAGCATGAAGTTCAATGGTGCTATGTTGCAAGGTACGGTAACATCGCAGTAGTCGGGGTATATGGCAGGAAGCTCATTCGCCTTTATGCTTGACGATGGCACATCGGGATGACTGGCACACGATGCCATCAGCAACAGGAGAACGGCTGCAAAAAGCTGATTGTATATATGGATTCTTTTCATTATCATATTAGTTCACGTTATCGTTTCCAGCGAAAATCCTATTGTAGGTCTTTTTCTTGAAGAAGTAGTAATGCCAGTAGGTGTCGCCCCAATCCTTACCCAAATACTCGGCAACAGTGCCTAATTTCACACCAGGCTTTGCTGCACTTTCCAGTTTCTTTCTGAATTCCCTATATCGAATGAGTACATCCTCCTCAACAGGGAGCATCATTCGCTTTTCTTCCGGTGCCTTATCCATGAATAGAATATAGGCTTCCTGGGCATGTAAAGGGAAAGCTTCGTTCATGTGTGCATCAATATACCTGCGGAGAGCAGGCCAGAAACTACCTGCATCACAGCGTATCATGGAGTAGAACAGAACCAGTTCTGACGCCACCTTGCCTGTAGCCTTGTCCCAAAGACCGATACTGTTGATAAGGAATTGGTCACTGTTCTCAATACCAGCTATCTCGTCCGAATATGAATTCTGCAACTCTTTGATTAGCTTTGTTGGAGCGGCAGGCTGCCAGTCCTTATAGAACGGGTGATCGCGAAGGATTGTGGTGTAGCGTTGAACGGTTTTGTTTTCTCCTGTAGCGGAACTACAGCGGGAGAGCATCTTCAAATAGAAAGGAGAGAAGCCCATCTGCACGCCACATTCGTAACTCAGGCGGATAGCATCTGTCACCAGTCCGCAATTATAGTAAGCCAATGGAGCTGCCGTATTGAGGAAACCAACATGCAAGGTGTCGGGATTGTACATATAGGATTCTATGTTGCCCATCTTAAAGGAACGATCAAGCAATTCTCCCTTGTTCATCAAGGCTATGTTGCGAAGCATGAGCATTGTCGTTGTTGAGCTCTCTGCATTCTTGGCAATGTCAAGAACCTCGTCCCAATTGTCTGTTTCAGCAGAGCGGACCATGCGCATTTCGTTGATGTAATTTTTGCTCTGGAACTTAAGGTTTGAAGTGAAGAACATTCCCACCGCAGCACAAAGCACAGGAACAAACCACTTGTTGGTGTATTTGCCGGACAGCGGAATGAGCACAGTGACAGCACCAAGAACATAGAATGGCAAAGAACGCTTGGCGCTGACTTCGTTTGGAGTTTCGAAACGAGGAAGTCCCGCAGACAGCAAATCGTCAAACTTGATGTTGGAATAAAGCAAGGTTCTCCAGATGGCAATGGTAAAGATGAGCACGATAACAGCCACTGCCTCACGCCATGTTGGTTTCTCCGCTAATGCAAGACACAAGACGAAAAGCAAAGCAAACCATCCGAGCACTGGATAAAGGCAGAAGCCAACGAGATACCACACAATGTGCCACTTGCGCGGGGTACGGCGTGCCGCAAGCAGTAGCAACAGCATTGAAAGATAGCCTATCGACTGAGAGAACCAATAGCCTCTTGGAGTGGAAAGGTATATCCAGTAGCCCAAGTCAACAATTGATGTCAGAAGACAGGCTACAGGGAGCAACATAAGCGCAGCAGCACTTCCCTCCAGCTTGAATGCTTTTTTGCCAACAAGGAAGATAAGCACCCAGATAGCAACAAGGATGCCTGCACCCAAAGCAGGATAATAGAAGAACTGGGTAAGCCAGGCTCCTGCATACTGCATCAAGCCGAATGGCTTTGACATCAGAGTGTTGAAGAATGGCGAACCATAAATGAACTCCGAACGCTCATGCGCAGTATAGAGGACCTCCTGGTTGATATGTAGCATGTACCCAACAAACGCTATGAAAGCTAGCAAACTTGCATAGAGAATAGGGGTAGAGACTCTATCTTTACTTAATTTTTCCATATCAGGAATATGCTTTTAATATATAATTCGTTGATTAGGTGGTGCAAAGGTATGTATTTTAATTCTATCTTGCAAATTTTATCGTTGAATTTCTGCGAATAGCCCATCCCGCTCCTATAATAATATAGGATACAACATGGCAATAGCAATCATGGTTTCAGACAGCTGATTGGGACAACATATATACCATCATCCCTTCTATAAGCAAGGTTGCCCACAGCCGTGAGTATCATTCGGAAAGAAGGCTTGTTCATTTTCTCGGTATCAATTATGGATGCAAATCTGTTGAGCGTTTGCACTCCATCATTAATGAGAGCCTGTCCTCCTATTTTTATTTCAACAAGACCATATTTACCATTTCTCAAGTGTATCACAGCATCACATTCAAGCCCATTGCTATCGCGGTAATGAAAAACATTGCCATCTATTGACTCTGCATAAACTCTAAGGTCTCTAACAGCCATGGTTTCAAAGAATAGCCCCATCGTGTTAAGGTCCTTCAATAAATCTGCTGGTCCGACACCTAAAGCTGCTGTTGCAATAGAAGGATCCACGAAATACCTCGTATCACTGGTTCTGATAGCCGCTTTAGAACGTAGATTGGGATTCCACGCTTCCATATCATCAATAACAAATATTTTCTTCAACACCTCTATATAAGATGATACTGTGTCAACATCCAGTGAATCCGTATCATTAGCTGCCATGTCCGCTTTTATTCTAGCCAAAGACACCTGAGTACCCTGATGGCGGGCAAGAGAACGCATTAACCTTTTTGCACGGGCAGGACTTCGCTTGATGCCATCAATCCGTGACACATCATCATCTGTAACTGCATTATAATATGAAAATGCAGGCTCAAGCGCATACTCTTCTTCCAGAGTCGTCGCTATAGGCCATCCTCCTCTGCAAATAAGGAACGCTATATCTTCAAGACTGTATTTAGATTCACAGAACAACGGCTTGTCCGGATTGTCAAAAAGCTCTTTTAGGCTTACTCCACCACTACTTTCCCCAGATTCCCATAGTGACATGGGGCGCATACGTAATGTAGTAATTCTGCCAGTGCCGGTATGATGTATTTTCTGTTGCTGCTCTTCATCAGGAGGAACAGCAGAACCTGTCAGGATAAACTGCCCAATACCTTTGCTATGATCAACGGCAAAACGTACTGCGTCCCATAACTGAGGGATAATCTGCCATTCATCAAGCAACCTTGGTTTCTCCCCCTCCAAAAGAGCATTGATATTCATCTCTGCAAGAATAAGATTCTTGTTCAGATTCGTTGGGTCAGAAATATAATTTATACTATTTGAATGATGCTCTGATGTAGTTGTCTTTCCACACCATTTTGGTCCTACTATCAAAACTGCACCAGATGACTTTAACTTTTTCTGAAGCAATACATCTGCAACACGCGATTTGTATTTGAGGTCTGACATATACTAATACTTTGATTTTCAGGGTGCAAAGATAAAAAGAAAACCATAGAATAGCAAGCAAATTACAAAAAAATCCGTGGTTCGTGGAAAATTTTTCCGTGATTTGTGGATTGAATTTTCCGTGATTTGTGGATTTCTTGCAAATTTTATCGTTGAATTTCTGCGAATCGTCTATCCCACTCCTATAATATATATAATGTTACGTAGCAACGATGCAACTTTGTTTTGCTGTTATGCTTACATAAAAAGGGCTGGCTCCTGAATGAGCCAGCCCTTAATGTTATGGATTATACTAATCGGGAATGATTATTCCTCATAGTAAACCTTACCGAATGTGACAGTACCGCAAGTAACGAGGAGACAGAGGTCCTTAGCTGAACCGCCATTACCCTGTGCACAGTCCTTAGCCATTGCCTCTGTGATTGGGAGCTCCCAAAGACCAGCCTTAATCTCTACGTCATCAGCATAAATTGGATCCCACCAGCCGGTCATTACACGCAACAGAGGTGCACCAGACTTACCCCAGATTCCTTCTCCAGCTTTAGCCTCGAGAATCTCGAAGATGAGGGTCTTGGATCCCCAGTAAACTTCGTCAGTGATATATGGGAAGTGCTTACCTTCGCCACTACTGAAGCGAGTTTCAGCAGCATCGCCACTAGCCGATACAGTGAAAGGCTCACCATTATAAACATAGAAGCGGTCGAGCTGGTTTGTGATAGTCTGAACATTGATAGGATACTCTGCTGAAATCAAAGTACCATCTGCGCAAAGACCTTCTACGAGAACTGTGTGCTCTCCAAGCTTAAGCTTCTTCCAAGCGTAGTTACCAATCTGAATTTGCGCACCGTCCACACTCCATCTTGCATTAACAGGAGCAGATGTAGAACATGTAAGCACGTTGCCATTCTGGCCGTCGGCAGACTTGTCAAGAGAGACAGAAGTCATTGCCTTGAGCTCGTCAGCAGTAATGTTACCACCATTAGTGTTATCCTCATGAACAGGATCGCACGCAACAAGTGTGCATACTGCAGCAGCAAGCATAAATAATATCTTTTTCATAATAGAATTCCTGATTTAATATTAATAAAGTGTCTTATACTTTGTGTTAGGATCAGATGCATCCCATCCTGGGTTCTGTTTGAGCTTACCTTCCATAACAGTGATCTGGTTCTGTGGCTTCATCAAGAAACCGTTTGTAGCCTCATAACGCTCTGTCCAAGAGCAAGTCATGTGCTCCATAGTACCCTTGTTTGCAGTATCACCACTGTTAACGATCTTCTTACCAGACTGAGCCTGAAGAGCCTTAGAAGCATATCCGCCCTTTACGTCCTTACCTGTCCAACGACGCATATCGTTGAAGCGGAGACCTTCGAATGCGAACTCCCAACGACGCTCGTCCTGAACAGCCTTGAGAGAGTATTCTGTCTCAGGAACATGTGCACGACGCTGAACCTCGTTCATGTACTGCTTGTCACCTGTGAGCTCAGTGAGCATGAGGAGAACATCTGCATAACGCATGAGGTAGAGGTCCTCAAAGTGGCTACCCTGAAGAGCATTGTCATCAAGAGTATTTCGCCAACCTTCTGGAGCAGCAGTGTACCACCAAGAGCGGTCGCCAGTCTCCTTGTCAGTTGTTACACCATTGTACTTCTTAACACCGTAACCAGAAGCCTCACAGCAGTCCTTTACGAACTCGTAGTCAACTTCCTTGTTTTCTGAAACACCATCAATCAAAGAACCGAGCTTACGGATGTCCTTGTACTGCTTTGTTTCATCACCACCAGCATTCTCAGCGATTGTCCAATCATCCCAGAGGTTGCAAGAAGGAGTACCCTGTCCCCAACCTTGTGTGAATGGGTATGTGAAAGCACGGTCACCATTATGGCCGTTTACACGGAGAGCCCAGAAACATGAGAGGTAGTTACAGTACATACGGTCAGAAGAGTAGATACCACCATCAGTACCGATACCCCAACGAGAAGCGTTCAAGAACTGAATCTGGAACATTTCCTCAGGGTTACCGTTACCCATACCAGGCATATCGAAACAGTTAGCAGGATCCATGTCAGCGATGAAGTCATAGCCATGATCATCACCATTGCCATATTCCTTCCACTTGCTGAGGTCTTTCTGGTCTTCAGCACTCAAAGCAGGCTTAATAATATTGCCTTCTTCATCTTTTACGCCTGTAAGCGCAGCGTCGTGAGTTTCCTTCCAAACGTAGCTGTTAGAATACTGCCAGAGTGAACGGTAGTCCTTAAGGAGTTCATACTTACCATATACATCCTTAAGATAATCTACTACTTCATGCTTAGCAAGTGTAATAGGGTACCATTCTGTTGCTTTTTCAGCAACACGGCAACCCTCCTGCATAGGAAGCTGTACTGGATCGATGGTTGCATCTTTCAACTCGCCAGCCTTCTTATAGAATCCAGCCCAGAACATGTAAGCACGAGCAAGGAAAGCTTCAGCAACATACTTGTTAGCATGACCAGACTTCTTGTCTGTGCTCATGAGATTCTTAGCTGAAACGAAGTCAGCAAAAATCTGAGGATAGATAACTGTCTCTGCATCTACCTGCTCCTCCATCTCTGGAGTGATAGTTGTAGAAGTGATCAATGGCACATCACCAAAGAGCTGAGTGAGCCAGAGAGTATAAAGACCACGCATGAAGAAAGCCTCACCGAGAAGTTGGTTACGCTTTGCGTTGTCGCCTTTCCAATTTACGTTGTCGATAGTCTCAATCATGTTGGTAGCACGGTTGATACCACCATAGAGAAGGATGAATGGAGTCTCATACTGGTTGTTGTCCATCTGTACGAGATGGTGGAGAGCCTTAACCTTGTTGTCCTGAAGACCGCCAGAACCATAGCAGTTGTCTGACATTACTTCCCACCAGAAGAAGATGTTCTGCTGGTCACAGTCACCACCACCCATGGTATTCATGAGACTGTATGTAGCTGTATTCAACGCCTCTACGTCAGCAACCTTACCAGGGAATGTAGCCTGGGTTGCTTCTGTCACACGTGGATCAGTGTCCAGCATGTCGTCGCAGGCTGTAAACATAGTTGCTGCACCAACAACTAATGCTGATAAAATATATTTTTTCATAAATTATATTTCTATTTGATTAATGATTGTGAAGGTTACTAGAGAATAGTAACGATTGCGATACGGTTAGAGTGGCTTGAGTTAGCACCCTTAGCGATCTTGCGCTCTACCTTTACACCACGAGACTCGAGGTACTTGGCAACAGACTCTGCACGAGCCTGAGAGAGAGCTTCGTTAACGTCAGCAGGACCTTCTGGAGAAGCGTAAGCAACGATCTCTACAGTCTGACCCTTCTCGATACCGTCAAGCTCTGACTTGTTCTGGATCTCTGAAGAAGCTACAGGGAATGTTACAACGTAAGTGCTCTGTACTGTAGAAGTAGTGTGCTTAGCAGGAACCTCCTTGATGACTTCCTTGATAACTTCCTTAACAACAGGCTTCTCAACGATCTTCTCAACAACCTTTTCTACAACCTTAGTAGCTGCTGCACGACGCTCGCCCTTAGACTTGTTAGCAAACTTGATGTTAGCACCAATGAGGTATGTGCGTGAAGGTGGGTAGAGACCGAGGTCGATACCTGATGCCCATGAGTCGGCACCACCGGCAGAACCTACTTCTGGATCGAGACCAGTGTAGCCTGTGAATGTGTAGAGGTTCTGAGCCTGAACATAGAGACGGAGCTGGCTGAATGGAGACTTCTTCCAAACGCGAGTGAAGTCGTAACCGAGAGTTACAGCCTTAATCTTGAAGTAGTCAGCATCTTCCATGTAACGAGTTGAGATCCAAAGCGTATTCTCGTGACCGTTGTCCATGATACGAGGATCAGTGTTAGAAGTGCCTTCACCGTGCCAACGGTTCAAGATTGAAGAGTCATAGTTGTCATAAACTGAGTCACCGAATGAACGGTAAGAACGCATAATCTGCATACCGAATGCACCAGCACCGTTTACAGAGAAGTCAAGACCCTTCCAGTTGAGACCGAGGTTGATACCGAGAGTAACGTCTGGGTTAGGGTTACCAATTTCGTGCTTATCAGAGTTTTCATCTTCACCGTAGATAATCTGGCCGTCGCCATTCCAGTCGTCCCAAATAGGATCACCAGGCATAGCTTTCTTATAAACAGCCTTGCCTGCTGCACGAGCAGCTTCGATTTCAGCCATGCTCTGCCAGATTCCGCTGTAAGACATACCGCGGAAGTAACCGATTGGCTTGCCTTCCTCTGCACGGTAGATGTAGTCAGTACCCTGAGAGAGAACTGAAGCAGAACCGTTGATGAAACCTGTCTCGTTTGCAATACGAGTTACCTTGTTCTTGTTTGTAGCTGCGTTGATGCCAATGTTGTAAGAGAAGTCCTTACCAACGCGGTCGTTCCAAGAGAGACCAAGTTCGAAACCAGTATTCTCAACGTCACCACCATTGATGTATGGAGGGTTAGTACCCTGGATTGCCTTACGAGGACCAGTAATGATCCAGTCCTTAGTAGTCTTCTTGTACCAGTCGAAGTTTACACCGAGACGGCTGTTGAGGAAACGAGCGTCGATACCGAGGTCAAGCTGCTCAGAAGTTTCCCAAGTGAGGTCTGGGTTAGGTACGATGTTAGCGTATGCACCTGAGTTAGGTGAACCTGAGATAGAAGACTCCATCGAGTCGTTGAACTTATAGCCGCTATCGCCATTACCACCTGACTGTCTGATAGTAGCGAGGTACTGGTACTTAAGGACAGAGTTGTTACCGTTCTGACCCCAAGATGCACGGAGCTTCAAGTAATCCATCCAAGACTTAGTGCTTTCCATGAAGTTTTCTTCTGTGATAACCCAACCTACAGATGCTGATGGGAACCAACCCCAACGCTTGCCCTTGTTGAATACAGAAGAACCATCATAACGCATTGTGAGAGTTGCCATGTACTTCTCCTTGTAGTCCCAGTTCAAACGACCGAAGTAAGAAGCGAGGTACTCTTCATCGTTAGGATTACCACCGAGTGTGGCATTTGAAAGGTCTGTTGTGAAGTTGCTCAACCATGCAGAATTCCAATCCTTAAGAGTAGCCTTCTGCTGCTCGTCTGAAACAGAGTTTGAACCACTGAGGTTTGTGCTCCATGCTGTGCTCTGGAATGCCTGACCAACCATTACGCCAAACTTGTTTGCACCGAGAGTAAAGTCGTAAGAGAGGGTATTTTCTACAGACCAGTTAGTGCTCATCCAACCGCTCTGGTTTACAGAATAAGTAGTCACTGGGTTCTGGAGATCTGGAATGCGTGGCATACCGAAGTTACGGTAAGCACCTGAGCCCCAAGAGTAGTTGAACTGTGAACGGAACTTCAAGTTCTTGATTGGCTGGATAGTGAGGAATGCAGTAGCGCTTGCGTTGAAGTTGCGGCTTTCCTGAATAGAGTTGAAACCACCCTTTGTAAGGTTCTCCCATGGGTTGCTGAACCAGAACTTGTTCCAACCGCTATTATCACCTACAACAACATAATTGGTACCATCCTCATTGAACTGAGGAACGAGTGGGTTTGTACGGAGGAGAGAGTGGATGTAGCTCCAGTACATACCATCTTCAGCGAGGTCGTGGCTCTTGTTGTAGCCGATAGAAACGTTCTCACCGAGAGTGATTGCGTCGAAGTCCTTACCGCGAAGGAGAACATGGTCGCTGTTCAAGCGAACAGTGTGACGGTTGTAGTAAGAAGCCTGGTCACCACCCATGATACCTTCGTTGCTTGTATATGAGTAAGACATAGCGAACTTCGAGAGATCTGAACCACCAGTAAGAGTGAGAGAGTGGTTGTGTTGTGGAGCATTTTCGTTCATAAACGCACCCCACCAGTCAGTACCTTCCCAACCGTTGGCAACCTTGTCAAGGACGTCTTTTGGCGCATAGTTGCCCCAATTAAGCTTAGAACCTGTTGAGTTGAATGTCATTTCGTCGATGATAGTCATGTACTGCTGAGCATTGAGGAGCTGTGGGCGCTTGTAAGAGTTAGACCAACCCATAGCACCGTTATAGCTAACTTCAATACCGCCAGCCTTACCCTGCTTTGTAGTAACGAGGATTACACCGTTTGCAGCACGAGCACCGTAGATAGCAGCCGAAGCAGCGTCCTTGAGTACGTCGATAGACTCGATATCTGCAGGGTTGATGCCGTCGATAGAACCGCCAGCAACACCGTCGATTACGTAGAGAGGAGCTGAGTTACCAATAGTACCCAAACCACGAATAGCTACCTTGAAGCCCTTACCAGGCTGTGAAGATGACTGAGTGATCTGAACACCAGGAGATGAAGATGCCATTGCCTCAAGCGCATTTGTAGTGTTGAGCTTTGCGATGTCCTCACCCTTTACCTGTACTGTTGCACCGGTAACGAGCTTCTTCTTCTGTACACCGTAACCAACAACCACTACTTCCTCGAGTCCTGTGTTGTCAGCATCGAGTACAACAACGAGGTTGTTAGCGGCCTTCACCTGCTTTGTAACATAACCGATGTAAGACACTGTGAGTGCCTGACCGTTGGCAGCTTCAAGAGAGAAGTTACCATCGAAGTCTGTTACAGTAGCATTTTTTGTACCTGTAACTGTGACAGTAGCACCGATAAGAGGTTCCTGGTCAGAACCTACTACTCTACCGCTGACTGTCTGTGCATTAAGACCTGTCCAACTGAGGGCGAGGAGCATGAAAGCCATCATGCATACCTTAGCGAAGGGGGATGTCTTAAGTTGAGATAAATTTCCCATACGGATAAAATTTAAGGTTAAATAATTATTGGATTTTTGGTTTATGATTGTCAATTTTGTTTCTTTGACACACAATAATGTTGCCTATATATATTAATGTATGGCATGCGAATCGTTCAAAAAACAGTCCATTTTATCGGATTCGTAGAGGCATAACTAGCCTATTAGTCGCCGCAAAGTTAAAAAAATTGATTCATATAAATGTCAAAAAAACTTAAAAAAAATCAATTTGCGTAGAAAAAAGCAATATATAATAGTTTTTTTGACAAAATAGTAGTACACAAAAGCGCTGATTTGTGCATTTTTTGTACCTTTGCACCCAGTATGATTGACACCTCTGCATTCCAAAATAAAAAGGCAGCCTACTACACTCTTGGCTGCAAACTGAACTTCGCTGAGACAAGTACGTTCGGCGAAATGCTTTCATCGTATGGCGTGACAACGGCTGAGAAGGGCGAGAAGGCCGACATCTGCCTCATCAACACTTGCTCTGTCACTGAGGTTGCCGACCGCAAATGCCGCCAAGCCATACGCAAGATGGCACGCCAGCACCCAAGTGCTTTCGTCGCCGTCACCGGTTGTTATGCGCAATTGGAAAGCGAAGAGGTGGCAGAGATAGAAGGCGTGGACCTGGTGATAGGAAGTAATGAGAAGGCACAGCTCATACAGATTCTATCTGAGAGGTTTAGCCCCCTCCCAGCCTCCCCCGAGCGGGGGAGGAGAAACCTTCCGGATAGCACACCCTCCCCGCTCGGGGAGGGACGGGGTGGGGCTATCTTTGTCACCCCCAAGACCAAAGACATCACTTCCTTCGCGCCTTCATGCTCACGCGGCAACCGCACGCGCTTCTTCTTGAAAGTCCAGGACGGCTGCAACCACTTCTGCACATACTGCACCATCCCTTACGCTCGCGGCTTCTCACGCAATGCTTCCGTGGAGTTCCTCGTGAACCAGGCAAAGGAGGTTGCGGCAAAGGGCGGAAAGGAGATTGTAATCACGGGTGTAAACATCGGCGACTTCGGTCGTTCTACAGGCGAGACATTCTTCGATCTCGTGAGAGCTCTCGATGAAGTGGAAGGAATAGAACGCTATCGCATAAGCAGCATAGAACCGGAATTGCTCACGGATGACATTATTATATATTGCGCGCGTAGCAAAAAGTTCATGCCTCATTTCCACATTCCGCTGCAAAGCGGTTCGGATACAGTGCTTAAACTCATGCACCGACGCTACGACACGGCACTCTTCCGTCATAAGATAGAACTCATCAAGGAGTATATGCCAGACGCTTTCATCGGCGTTGACGTGATGGTGGGCTGCCGCGGCGAGACTCCAGAGTGCTTTGAAGAGTGCCATGAGTTCCTGAAAAGCCTCGACGTAACCCAACTCCACGTCTTCCCATACAGCGAACGCCCTGGCACCGCAGCGCTGAAGATCCCTTATATAGTAGATGAACAGGAGAAGAAGCGACGCTCAAACGTGCTGCTCGAACTCTCTGAACAGAAGACACTTGCCTTCTACACACAGCATCTTGGCGAGGAGCGACTCGTGCTTCTGGAGAAAGGAAAGGGCAATTCATTCAGCGGCTTTACCGACAATTATATCAAAATTCAGCTCAAACCCGCTGATAATAAGTGTAATAAGTCTAATCCGGCAACATGTGTAGATAATACAATAGTGAAGGTTAAACTTATGGAAATAAATGCGAAAAAAGACGCTGTTGTCGTGCACACCTGTTGATAATTATCAAATTAACACTATTTAAATAATTTTTTCAAAACAAATATTTTCCCAATTCGCAGAAAGCACATACCTTTGCACCCACAAAAGAAACAAATAACACGATTGTATTACAATTAAAAAATTAAAGAAAATGAAAAAGTTAGTTCTTATGTTCGCTGCTGTTGCAGCTATCTCTTTCGCATCATGTGGTAACAAGGCTGAGGCTCCTGCAGAGGGTGCTGATTCTGCTGCTGCTGACACTGCTGTTGTTGATTCAGCTGATTCTGCTGCTGTTGATTCAGCTGCTGCTGACACAACTGCTGCTGACACTGCTGCTGCTGAATAATTTTAGCGAACAGACACAGTTCTATAAGTCGTCTGACTCTCAGAGTCGGGCGACTTTTTTGTGGCTACTGGGTAAGACTCCTTATTCACGACACCTATTTCCGGGCTTTTATAGGTGCATTCATAAACTTCTTCATGTGCATTCCTAAGCCTTTCATTATGAACAATTTAGAGATAGCAGAAATTTTCGTATACAAAAGCAGTTCGTTTTCGTATACAAAAGCAAAGCACTTTCGTATACGAAAACCATACAAAACTGCCGAAGTTGTATATTCAAACTGCAACAAACACGATCCAGAACTTCCGATTTTATGAATCACAACCTCCATAGTTACGATTCGGAACCTCCATTTCTATGATTCAGACTTGTTGGAGAAAAACAAAAGCGCCGCTCTTTCATCAAGAGCAGCGCCTTCTATTCACGATGTATTATTAAGTATAGTATAAAGAAAATTATCTAAGATTTGAATAATGACTGGCACAAAGCCTAATCATGGATTGACTTCAGCGTGTCGTTCTGAAGCGAATCGGCGTTCAGGTTCTGAATGTCGGCCACATTCTTGCCCGCTGTAGGATCAGTCTTTGCCACACTGGTCTGCTCTCTGGTAGAGTCCTGGAAGAGCACCTGTGAAGCATTTCCTATTGTTATCACCACTGCCACTATAGCCGCTGCACGGAAGAATGGGTGAAGAGCCTTCAGCACAGAATGAGTAATCTGAGAAGCCTTCGGCAACTCTACTACCTTGGTGCTTACTTCTGTATTCTGTTCCTCTATCATCTTCATCATCTTTGCGTCGAAATCAGCACCAAGGCAGTCTGCTTTAGGCTCATTCTGCTCATAAATGAAGATATCACGATACTGAACCAAGTGCTCAGGGATGCTCTCCTGGCAGAAGAATGTACGGAGAATCTTCTCCTCTTCAACGGTAGTCTCACCATTGAAGTATTCTTCAAGAAGTTGTTCTATGTATTTGTAGTTCAGTATCATTGTGAGGTTCTGAGGTTTTGAGGTTGTAAGGTTTTGAGGTTTAGCGGCTTTCCAAGAAGCGTGCCTTGATTGTTTGTCGGGCTCGGAAGATGTTTGTCTTGACTTGCTGCTCGGTCATTTGCAGTAGTCCCGCGATTTCCCTGTAGCTTTTCTCTTCAAAGTCCCTTAGTTGGAGACAGAGTTTCTGATGCTCAGGCAGCGTGTCAACAATCTGTTTAAGCTGCTCTATGCGCTCGCTTTTCAGCATTCGTTCCATCGGACTGTCGGCGGCGCTTGTCGTTGGCGGCGTTTGCCTTAATGTGTCGTCCTCAAGATCCTTTGTCTTTCTGCCAGCCCTCTTGGTGCAGTCGAGCGAAAGATTGCGGCAGATGGTTGTTGCAAAGGCATGAATGGAGCCAATGTTCTCCCATTCGTCGCGCTTGTTCCAGCATCTTATCAGCGTCTCCTGTACCACATCTTCCGCGTCCTCACGGTTTAGCGTGATGCGCAGAGCCAAACGAAAGAGCAGGTCTTTCATCGGCAATATGTCGGTTTGGAAACTGACTGTTTTCATCTGCTTCTATAGTAATGACGATTGGGTTACAGAAAAGTTACAGGAAATCCTAATTTTTTTCGAAAAAAGTAAAAAAAGGATTCCTTCAATGTGCAAATTTACACATTATTAATATAAAACGGAAGCGTTTTAGCATAAAACTGAGAATATATCATATTAACTTGCCATATAAATGATTTTCATGCCTTTAGAGTTTGTAAGTTTCTTCAAAAAAGCTTACCTTTGCTGCGAAAACATATAACCCAACATATTATGATTCCAACACAAAAACCAACACAACTCGCCGTATTCGTTTCAGGTCACGGCACCAACGCAAGACAGATCATAAAGTATTTTGCCAATCACGAGAGCATCAACGTGGCACTTGTCGTTGCAACAAAAGCAGGCATCGGAGCCATTGACATTGCCAACGAGGCTGGCATTCCTTGCGAGATTTGCCTGAAAGCGGACTTTGCAGAAGGAGCAAAGCTGGGAGAAGTCCTTGAGCAATATGGCATCACACACATCGTTCTTGCCGGTTGTCTCGCTTTCCTACCACCTTGGGTTACAGCAAGATACGACGAAAAGATTGTTAACATCCATCCTTCCCTCCTGCCTAAGTATGGCGGTAAGGGCATGCACGGCGACCATGTTCATCAGGCTGTGCTCGACGCCAAGGAGAAGGAATCTGGCATCACAATACATATCGTGAACGACGAATACGACGCAGGCCGAATAATTTTCCAGGCAAAGTGTGAGGTGAAGGAAGACGATGACGTTGATTCTCTCGCCACTCGCATCCACGCCCTTGAGCACAAGCACTTCCCAGAGGTCATTGAGCATTGGGCAAGTCTGTATTAACACCATATTCTCTGACATGCTCCAAAACCCATATTCCATAATCAGATGGGGAGGAATAGCCTTATTGCTTTTCCTATTCCCACTGATATCCATCGCCCAGACCGACGATTGGCGACAACTTTACGAACGCCTTTACACCATGGAAGGCGGCGACGAAACAGCGGAACTGGACGAAGAAGAACTGGAGCATCTCACACATATTGCGGCGCATCCTTTCAACATAAACACCATCACTCAGGAGCAACTCGAAGAACTTCCGTTCCTTTCCGACGAGGAGATAAATGCCATTGGATATTATGTATATCACTACGATGGAATGGTAACGCTACAAGAACTGCAGACCATCCCTGAACTATCTTACGAGAAGCGACTTTTGCTTCATCACTTCCTCTATTGTGGCGATAAGAAAGAGCACAACTCCTTGACAGTCAAGAACATCGGAAGGTATGGCAAGCATGAGATTTATTACGGAGGACGCATTCCGACTTACGAGCGCAAGGGCGATGTCTTGCTGCCTGACAGCGGTGGATACCTTGGCTATCCCTACAAGCAACAGTTGCGCTACAACCTCAGTTACAGCAAGGACTTTCAGCTTGGCATTGTTGGTGCAAACGATGCCGGTGAGGAATTCTTTGCAAACCGCAACCGCTATGGTTTCGATTTCTACTCCTTTTACCTACAACTGAAAAACAGGAAACTGGCCGCAGGCTATCGCTTGGATAATCTTGTCGTAGGCCGTTTCCGCGCTGGTTTCGGCATGGGGCTGGCATTGAACAATGGTTTCTCACTCGGAAAGACCACGATGATGTCGTCAGCAGGTCGCATAACAACAGGCTTCCGTCCGCACACAAGCAGTTCCAGTGGCAAGTATTTCCAAGGCATAGCAGCCTCTTTCAGCAAGGGTGACGGCAGAAGGTCAGTGCTTCGCCACACCAACATCTTCGCATCCTACCGATATATTGATGCCACTGCGACTGACAGCATGATGAGTACCATTGTCACTACAGGCTATCATCGAACCATAAACGAGATGAACAAGAAGGATGTGGCAACGGAACTTGTGCTCGGAGCAAACTATCAGCTTGACTACAAGCGTTTTTCTGCCGGCTTAACTGCTACTTACACTCATCTCAACCTCCCTCTTCTGCCAAACAAGAAGCAGGCTTTTAGGCAGTATTATGCTGAGGGACAGAACTTTACGAACGTCGCACTGAACTATTCCTATCGTGGTCAGAAACTGTCTTTCCGTGGTGAAACGGCAGTCTCTCCTGCCAGGCAGTCAAACGATTCTCTTCGTGGAGTAGCATTTGCCACCATAAACTCTATCACCTATCGCCCTCGCTATGCACTAACCGCTACCCTACTCCATCGCTATCTCTCTTATTGCTACACGGCGATGAACGCCCGCTCCTTTGCAGAAAGCAGCAACCTACAGGACGAGAACGGTCTCTTCGGAAGTCTTTCTTGGCGTGCAAGCAATGACATAACTATCTCATATTATGCCGATTATGCCCACTTCTCTCGTCCTAAGTATCTGGTTTCATTGCCTTCCAACATGGTGGAGAATGTGATTCAGGCCTCTTGGCATAAGAAGGAATGGACCACTTCACTGCGTGCACGACTGAAGAACCGTGAATATGACGACAGCACGAAGACCTCTCTCGTATGGAGAAATCAGTTTTCCCTGCGTTTGCAAACTGAATATGACGCCAATGCCTCAAGCTATTTCCAAACTGAGAAAGAAAACAAACTCCTTGGTCTTAACGCAAGGCTATTGCTTCAATATTCCCATTATGACAAGGCCAATGCCAACAGCAACGGATTCCTTGCAATGCTCTCCGGCGGATTGAAGCCATGGAAGCGATTTTCTTTTGATTTCTCTGTAGGCTATTTTGATACAGACGACTATTACTCAGCCATTTACGCTTACGAACGCGGCATGAGCTACGGCATGGGCTATGGGCAATATTACGGAAATGGCATACGACTCTCATTGCTTCTCCGCTCAAACATCAACAAGCATCTGTCGTTTGCTGCTAAGGTTGGTAGCACGAAATACTTTGACCGCAACCGTATTGGCACAGGAACTGAGGAGATTCAATCGTCGGCAAAGACGGACATTGACTTTCAGCTCCGTCTAAGACTTTAATCAATACCCCTTGTAGGGCGAGGATTTCCGAGCCGCAACAATCTGCATAATTGAAAACGACTCGGAAATCCTCGCCCTACACATAATAGAAAATTGGCAAATATTATCATTTTTTTTCGGCAGAACGCCGTCATTATCAAAATTTTATATAATTTTGCACCCGATAAATAGGTAGAAGCAACCCTATAGAAAAAAACTTTAACATGTATTATATCACAAAGCGTATGGAGATTGCAGGCTGTCACAGTCTCCAACTGTCTTACCCAAGTAAGTGCAGCCAACTGCATGGTCACAACTGGATTGTAACCATCCACTGCAAGTCGCGCGAACTGAACGCCGACGGTATGGTCATTGATTTCACAGATGTTAAGAAGCGTATCCATGGTTACCTGGATCATGGCAATTTCAACGAACTCCTTCCGTTCAATCCAACGGCAGAGAACATTGCTCGCTGGGTATGCGACCAAATCCCTACTTGCTGGAAAGTGGAGGTGCAGGAGAGCGAAGGAAACATTGCTATTTACGAGAAGGATTAGGGACATGCGCGTAAACGAAATATTTTATTCCTTGCAGGGCGAAGGACTTCACACAGGCACTCCGGCAGTCTTCCTGCGCTTGTCCGGCTGCAACCTAAAATGCCCTTTCTGCGACACGAAGCACGAAAGCTTCACCGAGATGACTGAGGAGGAGATCGTGGAGAAAGTCTCTGCCTACCCTTCGCGTACCATCGTCATCACTGGCGGCGAACCGACGCTTCAGTTGACAGCATCACTCACAAAGCTTCTCCACAAGGCAGGCTTTGCCATTCACATTGAGACAAACGGCAGCCGACTCATTCCAGAAGGTGCTGAAATAGATTGGGTTACATGCTCTCCAAAGGAAGGCGGCAAAGTCATTATACAGCATATCGACGAACTCAAAGTAGTCTTTATGGGGCAAGACTCAGGTCAGGACATGGCGCAATATGACAAGCTGAATGCTTCCGAATTCCGTCTCCAACCTTTGGATACAGGCAATGAAGTGCAGAACCTCACTGTTCGTCAGCAGACCATCGACTATATCCTTGCTAATCCCAAATGGAAACTGTCGCTTCAGACACACAAAATACTGAATGTCAGATGAGATTCGATCTGTGTGCGAGGTCAATGGCTAAAGGCATATATCAATGAAGTTTAGTGGAAACATGCAAAAAAATGACGAAAAATTTGCTCATTTCCCTAAAAACCATTACCTTTGCACCCGCAATATAGGTGAATGCCTATTGCTGTCGGGCTTTTAGCTCAGTTGGTTAGAGCAACAGACTCATAATCTGGAGGTCCTAGGTTCAAGCCCTAGATGGCCCACCGAAAAGGCACTTACGAGAAATCGCAAGTGCCTTTTTCCTTATCAATTGCAAGCTATATAACTAAATTAACTAACTTTATAAATGAAAACGATTCTTAAGATTGCTTTAAGTGCCATTATTGCACTTGCTGCTATGCCGCTCAAGGCACAGAAATGGGAGCATCTCGCTGATACTCCACAGATGGGATGGAGCACTTGGAACAAGTTCCAGGGAAATATCTCAGAAGACATCATCAAGGGTATTGCCGACGTAATGGTGGAAAGCGGTCTTCGCGACGCTGGCTACACATATATTAATATAGACGACTGTTGGCACGGAAAGCGCGACAAGGACGGCTTCATACAGGTGGACGAGAAGAAGTTTCCTAACGGCATGAAGGCAGTTGCCGACTATGTTCACGCAAAGGGCTTGAAGCTCGGCATTTACAGCGATGCAGGAACGGAGACTTGTGGCGGTATGCCTGGCTCACTCGGTCATGAATATCAGGACGCTCTGCAGTATGCTCGCTGGGGAGTTGATTATTTGAAGTACGACTGGTGCAGCACAACTGACATCAATCCTCACGGTGCCTACACACTCATCAGCAATGCCCTCCATGCTACTGGCAGACCCATCTTCCTCAGCATGTGCGAATGGGGCAACAGCAAGCCTTGGAAATGGGCTCGCGAGGTGGGTCACTCTTGGCGTACAACTCCCGACATCTGGTGCAACTTCGACTCTCTCCGCGTGTTTGATGCCGGATATTCGCAGTTTGGCGTCATGCAGTGCATCGCCTACAACGATACTCTCCGTCAGTATGCTGGTCCTGGCTATTGGAACGACCCAGACATGCTTGAGGTAGGAAACGGAATGACAGAGAACGAGGACCGCGCGCACTTCACAATGTGGTGTATGATGGCAAGTCCGCTGATTCTTGGCAATGACCTTCGCAACATGAGCGAGGCTACCCGAAACATCATCATGAACAAGGAGATGATAGCCATAGACCAGGACCCTCTCGGCGTTCAGGGATGGCACTGCTGTGATGAGGGCGACTTGCAATTCTGGCTTAAGCCATTGGCTGACGAATCTTGGGCATTCACTATTCTCAACCCTACAAAGGAGGATATTAGCTACGAACTCAACTGGCAGGACTTCAATCTTATTGACACTCAGGTTAGCAAGCGCAGCACAGATTTCAACACAAAGGTGTATAATGTCTATAACCTCTGGACTCACAAGCCAGAAGGCAAAACAACACTCAAGAACAAGGTTGACCGCAAACTCACTATCAAGAGCCGCGACGTAATCAGCTATCGCCTAACGCCAAAAAAGGGGTAATGAGGTATAAACACAAATAGAGTATTATGGATAATCATGATTATATGCAAATGGCCATCGAGGAAGCTCGCATAGGCATCACACAGAAGCATGGCGGACCTTTCGGCTCGGTTATTGTAAAAGATGGCAAAATCATATCAAAGGGCCATAACATGGTGCTGAAGAAGCATGATCCAACAGCTCATGGAGAGATGATGGCAATAAGAAAGGCTGGCGAGATTCTTGGCACGCACGACCTTTCGGGATGTACTCTTTACACTACTGGCGAACCTTGCCACATGTGTCTCTGCGCCATTCTTTGGGCTAACATTGACAAAGTTTACTATGGATGTACCATTGCTGACAACGGACTGATAGGTTTCCGTGACGATAAATTCAACGAAATCTTCGGTGGACGCGAGCTTTTAGGTGACCTTCTTGTACAAGTGGACAGAGAGGATTGCCTGAAACTCTTCAATGAATACAATAACCTTGAACACGAGGGATATTAATTATAGGTGGGGTAAATTCCCACCTATACTAATTTTAAAGAGAGAAATATACCGCATTCGGATGAGAGAGGTATAGTCCGGTGACTGATGCCTGCGGATACATTGCGCCATTCTCAGTGAGTGTGATGCCAATCTTGCTGTAGTCTATGAGCTTTGCGAGATGGAAGATAGCCTTCTGATCCGGTAGTGATGGATAGCCTACAGCAGGACGGATGCCATGCCAGTTGTAACCTTCGGCAAGCTTATGGCTGAGATACTCTGATGCAGCCTCGGCAAGTCGGTCGCCAATGGTCTGGAGAAGGAGCATCTCATAGTCGTCGTTGCCTTCCTGCTTCAACGCTTCGAGGCGGCTGACGAAGGCTTCCGACATCGTTGCCGCAAAGACCCCAACATAGTCATTGGCAAGAGGCGAAACATAGTCGCAAAGGGAGAGGCACTGCTCGCGACGGGTACCGTTGGCTGTCATAAGTGGTTGACGTGGGGTTGGCAAACGGTCGAGACCAAGTTCTATGCTGTCAGCCTTGCCACGAGCTGGATAGAATGCCTGAAGGGTGCGCACATCGAAGAGGGTATCTTCCGCCATCTTCTGCAAGCGCTCCTCGGCATCTGCACGAAGAAGGCGACCTTCCTCACTGTCTTCCTTCACGCGCCATGCCCAATAGAAGTAGAGCCAGTCAATGTAAGGAATGAGAGTCTTCACGCTGATGGTCTGTTTTTCGCCTTGTCCCACGAAAGGAGGTTGCACAGGAGTATAGTTCTGCCAGTCGCAAGAGAAGCGGCGTTGCAATGGTGTGAGTTCGCCAAGAGCATCGCTTGTGGCACGCTGAATGTTGAGTCGTTGCTCCTTTTTGTGCTGTGCAAGGCGTATGCGCTGTTGTCGAGAACGGTTGCGTAGCATAACCTCCTCGCGCTGCTCTGGATCCATGAGTTGCATTGCCACGACTGGGTTCTGCGAAGCGTCCTTCATGTGGAAGACTCCGCCGGCATACAATGGTGCTAGCTTCACGGCTGTATGGATCTCCGATGTCGTTGCGCCACCAACGAAGAGCGGTATCTCAAGTCCTGCCTTCTGCATGGCCTCTGCCACACGGCACATCTCGTCGAGACTTGGAGTGATGAGTCCGGAGAGGCAAACTATGTCCACATTATTCTTTATGGCTTCCTCAACAATGGTGTCCGTCGGTACCATTACGCCGAGGTCAATGACGCGGAAACCGTTGCAGGCAAGCACCACACCGACGATGTTCTTGCCGATGTCGTGGACGTCGCCTTTGACGGTGGCGAGCAATATGCAAGGACCTGAAGCGGACGCTTCAGGAACTGTGGCTGAAGCCGACGGAGAAGCGTCGGGAACAGGGGCATCTTGCGGCAAAAGGATCTCCACCGCCTTCTTCATTGTGCGGGCGGTCTTTACCACCTGTGGTAGGAACATCTTTCCTTCGCCGAAGAGTTTTCCGACAGTGTTCATGCCAAACATCAGTGGACCGGAGATAATCTCAAGCGGTGTTTTGCCTTCTGCAAGAAGGGCGTTAAGGGCGGCTTCAAGGGTGGTTGTGACGCCTTTGATTAGGGCTTCCTGTATTAAGCCGGAAGCTGACGCTTCAGGAACAGGGGCAGTTTTGCCCGACGGAGTAGGGATACCCGACGGAGAAGCGTCGGGAACAGGGTCAAATAATCCGGATGATGTGGCTTTCTGCTTTGCTTCCTTCTCTTTGAGTTGCTCTTCAAGGAGAGCCTGCGCCATGTCCATAAGCTTTTCGCTGACATCCTCGCTGGTATTCATGACGACAGCGGTGATGGCGTCGCGGAGTTCTGCGTCAATGGCCTCGTATTTCACCGCAGTGGCAGGGTTCATGATAGCCATGTTCATGCCGACTTTAGTGGCAAGATGCAGGAATACGGAGTGCATAGCCTCGCGCAGATAGTTGTTTCCGCGGAAGGCGAAGGAGAGATTTGAGAGTCCTCCACTGATACGGGCGCCTGGGAGATTGTTTGTTATCCATTCAGCGGAACGGATGAAGTCGCGAGCGTAGTTGGCGTGCTCTGCCATACCGGTGGCAATGGTCAGCACGTTAGGGTCGAAGATTATGTCGTTAGGACAGATGCCCACCTGCTCCGTGAGCAGACGGTAGGCACGAGAGGCGATGGCTATGCGGCGGTCGTAGTCGTTAGCCTGTCCTTCTTCATCGAATAGCATGACTATGATGGCGGCACCGAGACGCTTGCACACTTTTGCCTGTTCCAGAAAGACCTCCTCGCCCTGCTTTAGGGAGATTGAATTTACGATACACTTGCCCTGACAGCATTTCAATCCGGCTTCAATGACGTCAAAACGACTGCTGTCAACCATAATAGGAACGCGACAGATGGAAGGATCCGAGGCAAGGAGATTGAGGAATGTGATCATCTCCTGCTTGGCATCGAGGAGTCCGTCGTCCATGTTCACGTCGATGACCATCGCACCTTTCTCCACCTGTGTGCGGGCAATGTCGAGAGCCTCGTCGTATTTCTTTTCGTTTATAAGGCGAAGGAACTTCCTTGAACCAGCCACATTGCAGCGTTCGCCAACGATGACGAAGTCTGAAGGGGAGTAGCTGAAGGCTTCGAGACCGGAGATATTTAATTGACAATTGAGAATTGAGAATTGAGAATTATTGGCGGCGGTATTCTCCATTTTCAATTTTCCATTATCAATTAGCTCGCTTAGAGCTCTTATGTGCTCTGGCGTTGTGCCGCAGCAGCCACCGATTACGTTGACAAGTCCTTCCTCAAGCATAGGACGGAGCTGACGAACCATGTCCTCTGGAGTGTCGTCGTATTCGCCGAATTGGTTAGGAAGTCCTGCGTTTGGATGGCAAGAGATAAAGCCATCCCAGCATTTGCGCATGCGACGGAGATATGGTATCATAGCTTCTGCTCCGAGTCCGCAGTTCATACCGATGACAAGAGGATTGGCATGAGCAACGGAAGCGACGAAAGCTTCTATGGTCTGTCCAGAAAGCGTACGCCCCGAAGCGTCGCTGATGGTCATGGAGATGAAGAGAGGGAGGGCTGTCATCTGCTTGGTGAAAGCACTGAGGGCAGCCTTCACGTTGAGCGTATCGAAAACTGTTTCTATGATAATGCCGTCAACACCTTCCTCGATGAGAACTTTCATCTGCTCGCTATAGGCAGCCTCCAGTTCGTCGAATGTTATGGAACGTGCGGCAGGATCATTGACATCGTCGCTCATGGATAGCATTCTACTCGTAGGACCAACATCACCAAGTACATGGATCTTCTTGCGGCAATCACCTTCGGCAGGCACAAAACTGTCGGCAGCCTCACGGGCAATGCGCACGGCAGCACGGTTCATTTCCTGGACATAGTCGCCCAAGAGATACTCCTGCTGCGACACTCGCTGCGAGGAAAATGTGTCTGTGATGATGATATCGGCACCGGCCTCTATGTAGCGGCGGTGGATATTGGCAATAATGTCCGGGCGTGTCAGTGCGAGAACATCATTATTGCCCTTTAGCTGCACCTTCCAATTGCGGAACATCTCGCCGCGGAAGTCCTCCTCGGTGAGTCCGTAAGCCTGGATGAGCGAGCCCATCGCGCCGTCCATCAACAATGGGCGAACCGCGGCCCCCTCAATCCCCCCAAGGGGGAGGCTTTTAATAGTATTGTTGGCTGTATCTTTCAAAATTTAGTCGTTTAGTCGTTTGGGTGGTTGGTCGTTTAGTCGTTTGGGAATTGGGCTTTGGGGAATCTGGCCTAAACGACCAAACGACTAGTATCCTAGTTTCCTAATTCATCCATAATGGCGCATATTGCGTCAGCGGCATTCATTGTATAGAAGTGGAGTGAAGGCACCTTGGCAGCCTTCAGTTCCTGACATTGGCGGATAGCCCACTCGATGCCCACCTTCTTTACATCGGCATTGCTCTGGCAACGCTGGAGCTTGCTCACGAGAGCATTAGGGAAATCGATGTGGAAAGTGCGCGGAAGCATTGACATGTGGTTGAGCGTACTGATAGGTTTCAGTCCAGGAATGATAGGCACATTGATGCCTGCCTTTTCACAACGGTCGAGAAATGAGAAGAACTTCTTATTGTCGAAAACCATCTGCGTTACGATATATCCGGCACCCATATCTACTTTCTTCTTCAGTGCGTCCATATCTGCCTGAAGAGACATCGCCTCATCGTGTTTCTCCGGATAGCCAGCAACGCCGTAAGTGAACGGACGCTTGCCGTTGAGCATGTCGTGAGAGTCGCCGAAGATCATCTTTCCGTCGTTGAACTGATTGATCTGCTGACAGAGTTCCGAGGCATACATCAGTCCGCCGTCCTTAGGAATGAAGCGGTTGTCCATCTTCGACTTGTCGCCACGGAGCACAAGAAGGTCGAAGATGTCGAAGAAGGCGAGGTCAATGAGTTCGTTTTCCGTCTCCTGCTGGGTGTTTCCCGAGCATATCACATGCGGTACAACGGGTATGTTGTAGCGCTGCTTGATGGCACAAGCCACGGCAACAGTGCCCGGACGCAAGCGATCCTCCACACGGACGAAGCGTCCCGGCTTAACTTCGCGGTAGCTATAGTCGCTGCGGTGGGTTGTTACCTCAACGAAAGCAGGGTCATAGACCAGGAGTTTGTCAATGGTCTTGTATATTTGCTCTATGCTCTTGCCCTTTACAGGAGGGAGAACCTCGAAGCTGAACAGCGTCTCCTGCGTGTTCTTGAGTATGTCTGTTACGGATGAATTCATAGTTTCTGTGTTAAAATTGGTGCAAATTTATAAAATTTGAGCGAAAAAGGCAGCATAACAAGCCAACTTTATGCCACTGAGCCATAAAAATACCATATTTATGGGGTGCAATAAGGGGGAGAAAAACATAACTTCTTACAGATTATTACTATTTATGCCTTAAAAATATCTGATTGGAAGTATATGTTAATTAAATATAAAAATACGTAAATTTATTTACTACAACTACGAATTATAATACTTTTTACTTACAATCCGAAAGCTTAGAGGCGATTTTTCGATTAAATTGTGCGATTTTTTCGTTTAAAATGGCAAAAAGTCGTTACTTTGCACCAAATAAATACAACCCAACACTAAAGACTAAACAAAAAGGATTTGCATGGCTTACATTAATTTAAGAGACTTGATTGACAGTAAAGACACTGTCAATACCTGGCTGGAAAGATTCGGAGTACGCTTCGGCGTTTACAAGCATGGGGTATTCAACGAGCAGTTGTTTCCCTTTGACCCTATCCCTCGCATCATAAGCAAGCAGGATTGGGACTATCTGGAAGCGGGACTGAAGCAGAGGGTGAAGGCGCTGAATGCTTTTCTTTGGGATATTTACCATGAGAAGCAGATTGTGAAGGATGGCGTCGTACCGGAGGAATTTGTCTATTCGAGCAAGGGCTATATGCCTGAGTGTGAGGGGATAAGCCCAGTGAACAAGGTTTATGCGCACATTGCTGGCATTGACCTTGTAGAAGGTAAGGACGGAAAATGGTATGTGCTTGAGGATAACCTCAGAATACCGAGTGGAGCCAGCTATCCGCTCATAGCAAGAACGCTTTGCCGCAAGGTGTCACCAGAGACTTTCACCTACAATTCCGTGGCCGACAACCGCAACTACAGCAAGATTCTCAAGGAGATGATGCGAAGCATGGCCGTGGACGGCGGTCTCACCGTGATCCTTACGCCTGGTCGCTACAACTCGGCTTTCTTCGAACATTCGTATCTTGCAGAGAAGACCGGTGCTACGCTGGCTTATCCGGGAGATCTTTTCGTGGAGGACGACAAGGTGTATTACGCGGGAATCAACAGGAAGAAGACGAGAGTAGGTGCCATCTATCGCCGTGTGAGCGATGAATATCTTGATCCTCTCACTTTCGAGGCGTCCTCACTGCTCGGCATTCCGGGTGTGATGCAAGCTTACAAGGCTGGAAATGTGGCCTTGATAAATGCTATAGGCAATGGCGTGGCAGACGATAAGGGCATCTATTATTTCGTGCCAAAGATGGTGAAATACTATCTCGACGAGGAGCCTATCCTACAGAACGCGCCTACCTATCTCCCTTATTATGAAGAAGATAAGAAATATGTACTGGACAATATTGAGAAGCTTGTCATAAAGGATGTTAGTGAAGCCGGCGGTTACGGCGTAATGTTCGGAAAGGACATGGATGACGAGATGCTTGCCAAGATGCGACAGCTGCTTGAAGACGAGCCTCGTCGCTGGATAGCTCAGGAGGTCATTGACTTCAAGGACATGGAACTCCTCGAAGGCGATGGCATCGTGGAACGCAAGGCAGACCTCCGAGCATTCGTCGTAACCGGCAAGGCTACAAAGGTTTGGAAGAGTGGACTGACACGCTTCTCACGCAACCCTGATTCCTTCGTCGTAAACTCAAGCCAGGGCGGCGGATTCAAGGATACGTGGGTGATGAAAAAATAGATTGGGAAACTAGGAGATTAGTCGTTTGGTCGTTTAGGATCAATCGCCACAAACGACTAATCTCCCAAACACCCAAATCCCCAAACGACTAAACGACTAATCTCCCAAACGACTAATTATAAATATAAAAGATGACAATATCACCAAGTAAAGCCAACCACCTGTTTTGGTTGGGACGATATGTGGAGCGCGTCTATATGACACTCCACCTGCTTCGTAAAGTAAACGACAAGATGATAGACGGCAAGCCTGCCGACTATGAGGAATTCTGGAAGAAACTGGATGCCACCGACAGCTACGCTTCTACTGGAGAGTTTCGTTTGGGCATGATGTACGATGAGCAGAACCCTTGCTCCGTGCTTTCTTCCCTGAACCGTTCCCTCGACAATGCCATTGTGCTGCGTGAGGACATCAAGAGCGAAACCATGTCTTACATTGAGATGAGCATCGCCCTGATGAGAAAATTGCGCAACAGTGCAGAGGCAAACATCACGAACTTGCAGCCCGTTACCGACTGGATGCTTGCCTTTGGCGGTTCGCTTGCACAGCGTATCGACGACAGCAAGATACTCAGCATCATCGCCTTGGGCCAAAAGGTGGAGAAGATAGACATCATGCTTCGCTTTGACTACAACTACAACCGCATCGCTTCGCAGTTCCTTATGCTCCAGCATTGGGCAGAGGAGTGGCCAGAACTCATGGACAACGGCGTGAAGGACCAGATGAACGAGATGCTTAAGCCAGAGAATATCGCCAAGGCTGACGAAAGCTTCAAATGGCAACTCTGCAAGTACATCAACACAGTAATCACAGCGTGACATTACTTTGATCACAGCGTGACCATAAAATAAGGAAGGCGTGACATTAGCATACGAATACACTACAAGGGTTGAGTTCAGCAATAGCATCGGGCGGCACAATATTCTGCTCAGATGTCTGCCGGCACGAACTCCATTCCAGAAGAGTGTTCGTGAAGACTTATCCCTGTCCGGGGAATTTTGGCTCAATGAAAAGCAGGATGGGTTTGGCAACAGGATAATATCGGGAGGAACAATAGAGTGGCATTCTGCTTTGGAATATTCGAGCACAGGAGTTCTGGAGTGTGACACCTATTGCATTCCCGACGCCAATCCCCATCCGATGTACCTTATGCCGTCACGGCTGATACCCCCTCTTACTCCCCCACAAGGGGGAGAACTCAAAGAGGATGTTCTTGGGGCATTTAATTCCTCTCCTGTGGGGAGGTTAGGAGGGGGCAAGGACGACTTCCTTCATAGATGCCTCGACATAATGCATGCCGTGCATGAATATGTGAGCTACGAGCCAAATACCACCCATATTCTCACCACGGCAGAGGAGACTCTCCGCAGTCGCCGAGGCGTATGTCAGGACTTTGCCCACTTGATGACGGCGCTTTGTCGCAAGGCTGGCATGCCTGCGCGTTATGTCTGCGGACTAATGCAAGGTGAAGGGGCCACGCATGCTTGGGTGGAAGTGCACGACGGACAGTGTTGGTATGCCTTTGACCCTACGAACGATACAGCCATAGCCTCCGGATACATAAAGCTTGCACACGGCCGCGACGCCCTTGACTGTCCTGTAAGTCGCGGCACTTACATCGGCATTACCTCATCCACGACGACGGTTAAGTGCGAGGTTAGGGAATTTGATAATTCAATAACTCAATAACTTAATAATTCAATAACTTAGCAACCCAATAAAACAATGATACAGACAATAGTTAACACGGAACTGCCTGTTGCCGAGCGTTTTCTAATAAAGAAGAATGTGCTGAGCAACGGAACTGGCAAGAAACGCTTCTGCATCGTCACCGGAACTCATGGCGACGAGCTGGAAGGCCAGATGGTGTGCTACGAGATGGCGCATCTTATTCAAGAAAACATTGATTGTCTTGACGGAACCGTTGAGATTTATCCTGCGCTGAACCCTCTGGGCATCGACACCTTGCAGCGCGGAGTGCCTAACTTCGACCTCGACATGAATCGCATCTTCCCTGGCAATGAGCATGGAACGATGGTGGAACAAGCTGCCTTTCAGATCTGCAACGACCTCAAAGGCGCTGATATGGTCATAGACATCCACTCCTCTAACCTTTATCTTCGTGAGTCTCCACAAGTGAGAATCAACGTTCTCAATGAGGAAAACCTTGTGCCTATGGCTCGTCATCTGGGCGTAGATTTCGTTTGGGTACACGATGCTGCAACCGTTCTTGAGGCAACGCTGGCGCACTCGCTGAACTCTACCGGCACTCCTTGCCTTGTGGCAGAGATGGGAGTAGGGCAGAGAATAAACAACAAAATGTGTATGCATCTCGTGAAGGGCATCTTCAATCTGATGAAAGAGATGGACATCTGGCACGGTGACATAGACCTTACCTCACTGAAGACAGGCGAACTCCTTGAACCTATCGTGTGCAAGGGCAACAGAGTGACCTTCCTTAATGCTGAATGCTCAGGAGTGTTCCTTACGGATCTGCGCACGGGAAAGATCGTGAAGGAAGGGCAGTCCATAGGAAAGATTGTAAATCCGCTTACGGGTGAGACGCTCAACGACGTCATAGCCCCTGTAGATGGCTTCCTCTTCACAATAAGGGCTTATCCTATAGTGTATGAAGGATCGCTCATGGCGCGCATCTTCCGCTATGAAGAGGCAGAGAAAGAAGTAGTCACTGCTGTTAGTATGGCAGAGCAGTAAAGACCCACCCTCCTATCCCCCTCCCATTAAATAGGGAAGGGAGAACAATAGTTTTGTGGTCTGAAATTCCATACAAAAGAAACAAATAATCAATTATAACCATTAACTAATCCTCCATAGTAATTTTACACCCTCCCCCTACATAACGGGGAGGGCGGGGAGGGGGGCCATTATGAATAAAGAGATATTGTTCAATATGAAGTCCACTTATCGTGATGACTTCGTAATAGAGGGCTACCGCTTCGGCAATGGCGAGAAGACGGTGGCTATAGTCGGTCCGATGCGCGGCGACGAGGTGCAGCAGCAGTATATCTGTTCGCAGATTGTTGCCGAACTGCAAAAGATAGAATCCATTGGCGGCATCAAGGAAGGCAAGAGCATTCTTGTTATCCCTTCATGCAACCCATTCTCAATGAATGTCTCGCGACGCTTCTGGGCAATGGATGGCACGGACATCAACCGAATGTTTCCAGGCTATGACCAAGGAGAAACGACACAGCGCATAGCAGCTGCCATCTTCAAGCATCTCGAGGGCTTCAAGTATGGCTTGCAGTTGGCATCGTTCTATGTGCCTGGGGAGTTCGTTCCGCATATCCGAATGTTGCGTACCAACTACGAAGACGTAGCCTCTGCAAAGCTTTTCGGCATGCCATACGTAACAACGCGCAAGCCACAGCCTTTTGATACTACTCTTCTCAACTACAACTGGCAGATATGGAACACCTCTGCATTCAGCCTTTACTCAGGACTGACGGACAGCATTGATGTCGAGAACTCACGTCAAGCGGTGGAATCAGTCATAAGATTCCTCAATGGTGTGGAAGCTATAGAGAGTAAACTCGTTATGCCTGGCTTCAACTCCAACATTCTCAACGAGGACGAAATGCTCAGTATCTCCGCGGGGCATGCAGGCATCTATGTGCGTCAGCGCAAGGCTGGCGACAAGGTTACGGCGGGGGAAGTCCTTGCGCATATTCTCCATCCTTACGATGGCCATGTGCTTGAGGAGGTACGCAGTCCGCGCAACGGCTTGCTGTTCTTCTCGCACCATCGTCCTTTCGTTCTCCAGAACGCAATGCTTTACAGGCTGATGCCGTAGGGGGTGCATAAAAACAACGGCTCTACTACATATAAAACGTAGTGGAGCCGTTTCTTTTATATTCCGGAAGTTCTGGGATAATCCGGGCTACATTTATTTCATAGCAAAGATGCCTACAGCCTGCTGAGCCTGCTGGAGACCAGCTTCGTCCTGAGTGAGGCAGTAAGTGCCTGTTGGGAGGTAAGCGTTTATAGTGCCGTTGTCGTTGAAGCTGAAGAGCTTAATGTCAACACCATCAGCCGACTGCGACCAAGTCTTAGTCTTCTTGTCGTAGCTGAAGAGAACAACCTCACCGTTAGGCTTTGTGATTTCATAGCCATTCTTGAGGTACTTCACAGCATACATAAGACCATCTTCACCTTCTACCATCTTTGTTGTGCCGATGCGCGAAGCTACTGGGTTGTCGCCTGTCCAGAACTCTATAGTGTTGAGTACGAGGACGTCAACGAGAGAGCAAACACCGTATGCAGGAGAGATGATGAGGAAAATGAGTTCGTTGAGGAACTTGTTGCCTGTAGCGTCCTTATTCCATGCAGCGAGCTTGTTGAAGAGAGAGAATGAACCTACACAAGAGGACATTGTAAGTGTAGCAGCGAGAAGCACTGTAGCTACTTTAAGAGTTCTTGTTTTCATAATTGTGATTGGTTTAAAAGAGGTTATTATTGTGGTTTATTAAGAAGTTGCAACCAAGACCTTTGCAGTTGCTCCGCAGCGGCTTGCTACGTAGTCGCCGGCAGCCTTGCCAAGGGATTGAATCTTGCCTTCGGAAGCAATTAGATCATCCATCTTTGCGGCGAAGTCTTCGTAAGAGGTTATTTCCAATCCACCACCAGATGCCTTGAGATCCTGAGCCTCCTGGAAGCGTTGGTTGTTAGGACCGAAGAAAACCGGTTTGCCCCATACGGCTGCCTCAAGGACATTGTGTATTCCAACGCCGAATCCACCGCCAACGTACGTTACATCACCGTAGCGGTAGATGCTGGAAAGGAGTCCGAAGCAGTTGATGATGAGGACGGGTGTTCGCTCTTTGAGTGAGGCTGATGGCTGATGGCTAATGGCTAAAGGCTTTTCCAAGTCCTTGTAATATACCGCCTTCATGCCATATTTCGCTAGCTTGCCTTCTATCTCCTTGAGGTGGTCTGCACCGATAACGTGCGGAGCTATGATAAGTTTCCACTCCGGATGCTCTGCAAAGTAGCGGAAGAAGATGTCTTCGTCCGGTTGCCAAGAGGAGCCGGCAATGAAAACTCTCTCCCCCCCTACGAACTCCTCCACAATCGGCAATACCTTAGCTTGCTCTTGAATCTGTTTAACACGATCAAATCGGGTATCTCCGGTAATTGTGACATTCGTTATGCCAAGAGTGGCAAGGAGTTGCTTGCTCTTTTCGTTCTGCACAAAGAAATGCGTGAAGCAGCGTAGCACACGCTTATACTGATTGCCATACCACTTGAAGAATATCTGCTCATCGCGGAAGATGCTGCTCACGCTGTATGTAGGGACATTCTTCTTCTGCAAGAGATGCAGGTAGTTCCACCAGAACTCATACTTGATGAAGTATGCCTTCTTTATATTTATTAGTTTCAGGAAGCGCGAGGCATTGGTAGGGGTATCAAGCGGGAGATAGCAGATTATGTCTGCACACTCGTAGTTCTTTCGCACTTCATAGCCCGAAGGCGAAAAGAAGGTAAGCAGTATCTTCTCCTGCGGCGCGTCTTTCTTTATGCTTTCTATGATAGGCCTTGCCTGCTCAAACTCGCCGAGCGAAGCCGCATGAAACCAAAGATACTCCGCGTTTTCATCCGCTTTCTCCTTGAGGATATCGAAGGTGGCCTGCTCACCTTGCCACATTTTCTTCACCTTTTCGCTGAAGAAGGAAGCAATGAACACGCCTGTCTGGTATATATATAAGAGGAGGGAATACATTTTTTATTTAAGTACCTCAATAGCCTTGCGGAGACGCTTGAGAGTCTCCTCCTTGCCGAGGAAGTCTGTGATGTCAAACATGCCAGGACCGATGCCACGGCCAACGAGAGCGAGACGGAAGGCATTCATCACGTCGCCAAGCTTGTAGCCCTTGTCTTCAACCCATGCAAAGATGATAGCCTCCTGGTTCTCCATAGAGAAATCCTGTATACCTTCGATTACGACTGCAAGCTCGTTCATCTGCTGAGCCGAGTATTCCTTCCAGCGTTTCTTTACAGTCTTCTCGTCGTAAGATGTTGGTGCAATGAAGAAGAAGTCGCAGATGTCCCAAAGCTCATTAACGAAGTTCACACGACCCTTCATCATGTGGACTACCTTCACAATGTCTTCCATTGGAACATCCACACCGTTGCCTATTACTATTGGAGCAAAGCTGTCGGCAACTTTCTCGTCGCTCATGTTGAGGATATACTCGTGGTTGAACCACTTTGCCTTCTCGAATGCGAACTTTGCGCCCGACTTCGAACATTTATCAAGGTCGAAAGCCTCGATGAGCTCGTCCATAGAGAACATCTCCTGCTCTGTGCCAGGGTTCCAGCCGAGCAGTGCGAGGAAGTTGATGACAGCCTCTGGCATATATCCCTTCTCGCGGAAGCCACTAGAGATCTCTCCACTCTTTGGATCATGCCATTCAAGTGGGAACACAGGGAAACCGAGACGGTCGCCGTCGCGCTTAGAGAGCTTGCCCTTGCCGTCCGGCTTGAGGAGGAGTGGCAGGTGGGCAAAGCGTGGCATTGTGTCTTCCCATCCGAAAGCACGGTAGAGAAGCACGTGCAGCGGAGCAGAAGGGAGCCACTCCTCACCACGGATAACGTGAGAGATCTCCATCAGATGGTCGTCCACGATGTTTGCAAGGTGGTATGTTGGCAGCTCGTCAGCACTCTTGTAGAGCACTTTGTCGTCGAGCACGTCAGTCTTTATCACCACATCGCCGCGGATGAGGTCGTCCACATGCACGTCAACACCTGGTTCAATCTTGAAACGAACCACATACTGCTGTCCGTCCTCGATGAGCGCCTTTACTTCCTCCTCGCTGAGTGTCAACGAATTGCGCATCATGCCTCTTGTGCGTGCGTCATACTGGAAGTTCTCTATCTCCTTGCGCTTTGCATCAAGCTCTTCCGGTGTATCGAAAGCGATGTAAGCCTTGCCGTCAGCGAGAAGCTGGTCTACATACTTCTTGTAGATATGGCGACGCTCGCTCTGGCGGTATGGTCCTTTGTCTCCGCCGTAGCTTACGCCTTCGTCAAACTTGATTCCGAGCCAACGGAACGACTCAATGATGTAGCTCTCTGCGCCTTCCACGAAGCGGTTTGAGTCGGTATCTTCTATGCGGAACACCATCTGTCCGCCATGCTTCTTGGCAAAAAGGTAATTGTACAAGGCAGTGCGTACACCACCAATGTGAAGAGGTCCTGTAGGACTTGGTGCAAAGCGCACCCTAACTGGTCTATCCATAGTTTTTTACAATATTTGGGCGCAAAGATACAAATATTTACACATTATCCTTTGCTATTTCCTTTTTTTTACTACTTTTGCACCAAAATATTTGACTATGACACGTTCCAAATCCCTCAAAACACGTCTGAAATTCCTTAAAAGGCGCAATACGGTCATCACAATTATGCTCGTTCTGCTGTGCAGTGCGGTGATGATTTCCATTATGCCACGAGACATTGAGCCGAAGCTCATCTACGAAGAGGGACACCCGTGGACTTTTGCCGACATCATCGCCGATTACGATTTCCCAATCATAAAGGATGTAAGCGAAGTGAACCAGGAACGCGACTCGCTGCGACGAATGCGTGAACCATATTTCAACTACGACGAGAACGTTCTTCAGCAGCAGTTGCAGAACTTTGACAACGACTGCAAGGAGAACGAGTGGAAGTTGCCTTGGGCAATGACCAGCGCTCTTAAGAATGCACTTACGGAGGTATATGAAAAGGGCATAGTGAGCGACGCCAAGTTTACGGAAATTGCAGCCGACACGCTCCACAACATCCGAATTGTCACCGGCATGGAAGCCTTGGCAGTTAGAATTGTGGAACTCTACACGCCAAGAAGTGCCTACCTGCACATATCAGAATCGGCAAGCTTGGAGCCATTCAAGGCACAACTGCAATCCATTGACCTTCAGGAATATCTGCGTCCGAACCTCATCTTCGACCTTTCACGAAACGCTATGGAGGAGGAAGAACTGGAAGCACAGATTCCTCTTACCTATGGTCTTGTGGAAAAAGGAGAGAAGATTGTGGAACGCGGACAAATTGTTACTCCAACGATAGCCCACATATTGCGTTCTTTTGAAGAGGCGAATGCCAAGCGTACCGTTGACACAAACAACTACTACTCTACCATGAGTGGACAAGCTCTGTATGTGCTCGTTATGGTTAGTCTGCTACTTGTCTATATCCACCTCTTCCGCCGCGACTATTTTGAGAAACTCAGTCTGCTCACAATGGTCTTTGTGCTCATCACTGGATTCTCGATTGCCGTATCCTTGATGATGCGCCACACCTTCTTCAGCGTCTATTGTCTGCCATTTGCCGTTGTACCGATGCTTGTACGCGTATTCCTTGATTCCCGTACAGCCTTCGTTGCCCATGTCATCATGGTCCTCATCTGTGCTTGTGCCGTGAAGTATCAGTACGAGTTCATCATCGTGCAGCTCATTTCTGGTGCTACGGCAATCTACTCTATGCGCCATCTCACCAAGCGTTCTGACGTGTTCATTGCCGCAATATATGTCACAGTCGTATCGTGCCTGATATTCTTTTCACTCCAGCTCATGCAGGACAAGACTACCTACGAGCTTGACAACTCGTTCTATAAGTATTTCGTTGTGAGTGGCGTGTTGTTGCTATTCGCATATCCGGCAATGTATCTCACGGAGCGCATCTTCGGATTCGTCTCTGACGTTACGCTCATTGAACTATCAAACCCATCTTCCCCACTGCTACGAAACCTCTCTATGGTAGCTCCGGGCACTTTCCAGCACTGTACCATGGTGGGCAACCTTGCTGCAGAGATTGCGGAAAAGATTGGAGCCGATGCCACACTGGTACGTACCGGTGCACTTTATCACGATATAGGCAAGACCGCAAATCCTGCCTATTACATTGAGAATCAGAAGGGTATGTCGAATCCTCTTGAAACAAAAGACCGCAAGGAAGCGGCGCATATCATCATCTCTCACGTCACGGAAGGCATACGACTTGCGAAGGAGGAAGGGCTCCCTCAGGATATCATTGATTTCATACGTACACACCATGGTGCGGGCCTCACGAAATATTTCTATCTCAACTACAAGAAGGAGCATCCAGAGGAGGAAGTTGACCCGGCCGATTTCACTTACGAAGGACCAAACCCACAGACCACAGAACAAGCCATTCTGATGATGGCCGACACCGTGGAGGCTGCATCACGATCGCTACCGGACTATTCGGAGAAGAGCATCACGGAACTTGTCAACAACATCATCAACAATCAGGTTGCCGAGAAGTTCTACGACGAATGTCCTATCAACTTCCGCGACATCGCTGATGCCAAGCAGGTTCTCATAGACCGACTCATGGCAATCTATCACACCCGCATTGCTTATCCGAAGGGGTGATTAATGCGTAATTCGTAATGAAAAGCCACTGTGCATGAAGCCTCAGCTTCATGTCACTACGAAGTTCGTAACCAATTGAAAATCAAACATCTACAAAAGCCTGCAAAAACTCCCACGGATTCACTACATAACTCCCACGGAGAATTTTTTAACTTCCACAAATCCAGTCCAAAACTCCAACGGTTATTATTCGCCTTCCAAAGAGCAATAAAAAGAAGCATCAAAATAAACTAAATAACTACATAACATGATAGAATTTGTTCGCGGCGAACTCGCCGAAATAACCCCTGCTTACGCTGTCGTTGACGTGAATGGCGTAGGCTACGGCCTCAATATTTCCCTCAATACCTACACTGCCATCCAGCATGACAAGCAGGTGAAACTCTATGTCTATGAGGCTATCCGCGAAGATGCCTACGTGCTCTTCGGTTTTGCCAAGCAGCAGGAGCGCAAGATGTTCGAACTGCTCATTTCCGTTTCCGGCGTAGGCGCAAATACAGCGCGCGTGATACTCTCCGAAATGACCCTCAACGACCTTGCACAGGTCATCACTTCCGGCGACGCGAAGACATTGAAGGGTGTGAAAGGCATCGGACTAAAGACTGCCCAGCGCATCATTATCGAACTAAAGGACAAGGTTCTTCAAGCTGGCATCGTGGATGGTCTTGAGGCTGGCACCGCCGCTTCTGCTCCATCTGCAATGGTCGGCATCAACACGGAAGTGAAGGAGGAGGCAGTCGGTGCACTCACCATGCTCGGTTTCCAGGCAGCCATCAGCAACAAGGTGGTCATCGCCCTGCTGAAGGAGAACCCGGATATGCCTGTAGAGCAGGTAGTAAAGCAAGCTTTAAAGCTCGTGAAGTAAATTAATTCCAACTTTATATAACCATTAAAAACATTAATTATGAAAAAAGTATTTTACAGTTTACTGCTTTTTGCAGTAGCACTCATGACAACAACAGCTTTCTTATCATGCGGCAGCGATGACGACGAAGATGCACCAAAGGCGGCTTCTTTCGATTTCTCGTTCATTATTAGCGAGGACCTTCAGAAGCTTACTGATGTGACAGTGACGACAGGCTTCCCTCAGCTCAGCTTCACAAACAAGACAACAATCATGCATGGTGGTAAGACTTACCCTGCATACGAGAGCCAGAAGGTGAAACTCACTGGTAAGGATGCAGATAATGCAAACTTCACAATAACTTTCAAGCTCAAGCCAAACTGGGAGGAAATCCTTGGCGATCAGCCAGGTGTTAGATTCTATTATGACTACAAGTATACCCATACAAAGAGCACAGGAGAAACAAAGGTAAGCGATCATAAACCAGATGGCTTGGATTTCAAAACTGACAGCGAGATGGCACGAAAACTGATTGAGAGTTATATCAACGGCAAATTGCACTTCACATACCCTATAGATTAACTCCCTGGCTTCAAGCCTTTTACTCACAAAAACACGGAATCTTACTCCCGAGCAACTTACTCCCGAGTAAGATTTCGTCGTTTTTTAACGATTTTCCACCCCCAGGACGCAATATTTTTCGGAATGTTGCGTTTTTCTTTTGTCGCGGTGTGTTTTATAGTACGCACCTGTGTATATATGCGCGCGAAAACTCTCCGATATATTCTGGCTATTGCAGCCCTGTTTCTCAGCATAAACATGCTGGGATGGATTGTCATGCCCGAAACAATACAGGAGTTTTGGCAACTGAAGCCACAAGACGACAAGACACGCCGAGCAAGGACACAGGGAGGAAGGGTGCAGAATGCAGCAAACAACCGTGGTGCCAATATGCCAAACATCCCAAGGCGTAACGAACGCATACAGCAGGACGGAAACAATTCGCAGAACAAAGCTAAGAACGACTCCTTGTTAGCCCTCGCACAACTTGTTATCGACGAGGAAGAAATACCTGATTCACTGCTTCATCCACGCTGGCCTGTGCAGCCAACCACGGCATATACTTTTGAAGACATGCTCAAACGCCCCGTGGATCTCCGAACCCCGGAACTCCTACAGCAGCAGGCTATCTACAATGACTCGCTCAACATCTACACCATCGGTACGAAGATGGGCAACGGATTCCTCATTGCTCCTTATCAGATGACCACTCCTGAATACCTTAAATGGAGTGAAAAACAGGAGTTTAGCCAGTTCTTCCGCGACAAGAACGACGAGATATTCCAAACAAAAGGCAAGGAGAAATTCTCGTTCACTGATATGCACTTTGACCTTGGACCAGCAGAGAAAATCTTCGGTCCGGGCGGCGTTCGCGTAAAGATTCAAGGCACAGCGGAGTTGAAACTCGGTGGTACTCACAAGAGCATTGACAACCCTACGCTTCCTATTCGTAACCGTAACACCACAAGTATTGACTTCGATGAGAAGATCAACGCCAGCGTGAACGGTAGCGTGGGCGACAAGATGAAGCTGAACCTCAACTACAACACAGATGCAACCTTCGACTTCGACCAGCAGAACCTCAAGCTGAAGTACGATGGCAAGGAGGACGAAATCGTGAAGCTCGTTGAGGCAGGTAATGTTTCTTTCCCTGGCAACTCATCGCTCGTCAAGGGCGCTTCGGCTCTTTTCGGTATCCGTACCGACTGGCAGTTCGGAAAGCTCAAGCTCCAGACAGTCGTTTCGCAGAAGAAGTCGAGCAGCAAGAGCGTCAGTTCAAAGGGCGGCACGCAGCTCACTCCATTTGAAATCAATGCTGCCGAGTACGAAGAAAACCGCCACTTCTTCATAGCCGACTACTTCCGTGAGCGCTATGATGCCTCGATGAAGACACTGCCAAACCTCACTACCGGCGTAACAATCAACCGCATTGAGGTATGGGTGACAAACAAGTCCGGACAGACGCAGAACACCCGCAACATCGTTGCCTTTACCGACCTTGGTGAAAACGCTCGCATCAGCCAAAGCAACTGGATTCTCAGCGGCTATCCGGTGCCTGCAAACAATGCGAACAACGAGTATTCTACGCTTATCACTCAGTATCAGGACGCCCGTAACATCGACCTCGTGAGCTCTACTCTTGACGGCAGCGGACTCTTCGACGGCGGTACCGACTACGAGAAGCTTGAGAACGCCCGTCTGCTCAACTCATCGGAATACACCGTAAACAAGGCTCTCGGCTACATTTCCTTGAAGACTGCCCTGCAGACAGACCAGGTGCTCGCCATTGCCTACGAATATACTTACGGCGGACAGACCTTCCAGGTCGGTGAATTTGCATCCGACATACAGGATGTCTCGCAGACTCTCTTCGTAAAATCATTGAAGAACACCAGCAACAACCCTCAACAAGGTAACTGGAAGCTGATGATGAAGAACGTCTATTACCTTGCTTCCCAAGTGCAGAAAGAGAAGTTCCGCCTTGATGTGAAGTACCAGAGTGACACTGCCGGTGTCTATCTCACCTATATCCCGGAGGCAAAGGTTAAGGAAACTCCTATCATCCGACTTCTTGGTGCCGACCGCCTTGACAACAACAACCATGTTCATGCCAACGGTTATTTCGACTTCATCGAGGGCTACACAGTGCAAAACGGTCGCGTGATTTTCCCTGTTGCAGAGCCTTTCGGTTCAGCAATGAACGCTGCTTTGAAGGAGAAAGGATTGCCAGCTGACATTGCAGAGAAATACACCTTCCAAGCTCTCTACGACTCAACGAAGACCAACGCCAAGCAGATTGCCGAAAAGAACAAATACCAGCTCGTCGGTCAGTTCAAGGGAACTTCTGCAAACGTAATCAGTCTCGGTGCATACAATGTGCCGCAAGGTTCTGTTGTTGTTACTGCCGGAGGCGTCACACTTAAGGAAGGCAGCGACTATTCCGTGGACTATTCTGCCGGCGAGGTCACAATCCTCAACCAGAGCATAATAGACGCTGGAACGGCTGTGAATGTTTCGCTTGAAAGCCAGTCTGACTACTCGCAGATGCGAAAGACCATGCTCGGCGTGAACTGGGAATACGACTTCTCAAAGAACTTCCAACTCTCTGGTACCCTCCAGCACCTTTCAGAACAGGCACTTACGACGAAGGTTGCCATGGGTTCCGAACCTCTGAACAACACCCTCTGGGGCGTGAACATGAACTGGAAGAAGGAGAGCCAGTGGCTTACGAACATGCTCAACAAGATTCCGTTCCTGCATGTCTCGCAACCTTCCAATATCTCTTTCACAGGCGAGTTTGCACAGCTGATAGCCGGACAGTCAAGCGGCACTCAGGACAACGCTTCTTACCTCGATGACTTTGAAAACACAAAGAGTGGCATCGACGTTTCCTCACCAACGGCATGGATCATGTCGAGCGTGCCACAGATGTTCCTCAACGGCCGTGTTCCTGCCGGTGAAATAAAGACAACGCTGAAGTCCGGCTTCGACCGTGCCCGTCTTTCTTGGTACACCATAGATCCTCTCTTCACTCGCCGTTCTTCTTCGCTCACTCCAGCGCATATCAAGAGCGACGTCAACCAGCTCTCGAACCATTACGTCCGTGAGGTGCCTGTGAACGAACTTTATCCAAACCGCAACCAGAGCACATACAACGGCTCCTCTACAAACCTCTCTATCCTCAACCTCGCGTATTATCCAGAGGAACGCGGCGCGTACAACTTCTCTAAGGAACTCACGCCAGAAGGAAAGCTTCCTAACCCTGCAAGCCGTTGGGGCGGCATGATGCGACGTCTTGACACAAACGATTTCGAGACGGCAAACATTGAATACATCGAGTTCTGGATGCTTGACCCATTCATCTATTCGTCACAATCGGGCGACGCCAACAAATACGGCGGCGACCTATACATAAACCTAGGTGAAGTGAGCGAAGATGTGCTCATCGACGGCAAGAAGTTCTACGAAAGCGGTATGCCTGTAGATGGCAGCCAGGCATTTTCCACATCACAATGGGGTAAGATTCCTACGCAGTCAACCGTAAACTACGCTTTTGCCACACAAAGCGGCACGCGTTACCTCCAGGACGTGGGCTTCAACGGCTTGCGCAACGAGGAGGAAAGTGAGTGGTTCAAGGATTATGTGGATTTTGTCAATGCAAACGTGACAAACGCTGCCGCGCGCGACTCCATAATCGCTGACCCTGCTGGCGACGACTACCACTATTTCCGCGGTTCTGACTACGACCGCCTTGAGACGCCTATCCTCCGTCGCTATAAGTTCATCAACAACCCTCAGGGAAACTCTTCCGAGGTGGAGGGAAGAACGGAGAGTTACGATACTTCTTACAAGACTACTCCTGACGTGGAGGACATCAACCAAGACTTTACTCTTAACGAATACGAGCGCTATTTCCAGTACAAGGTTTCCATCCGTCCAGAGGATTTGTACGAAGGAAATAAGGAAAACTTCATCACTGACGTTCGTGAGGCGTCGGCTCCGCTGCGCAATGGCACGAAGGAGAAGGTAAAGTGGTATCAGTTCCGTATTCCTATCCGCCAGTTCGAGAGCAAGGTGGGAAGCATTAATGACTTCTCTTCTATCCGCTTCATCCGTATGTTCCTCACCGGTTTCGAGAAACCTATCGTGCTTCGCTTCGGTTCTTTCGACCTCGTTCGTGGAGAATGGCGTATCTATGAGCAGAACCTTGACAACTCTTCCAACACGGGTACGATGACCGCTACAGGCGTAAACATCGAGGAGAACAACGACAAGAAGCCTGTAAACTACGTTCTTCCTCCTGGCATTCGCCGCGAACAAGACCCTACTCAGCCACAGCTTGTGGAAAGCAACGAGCAGGCTATGCAGATCACTGTGGACAAACTCTCTACGGGTGAGTCCAAGGCTGTTTACAAGAACTCCAACGTTGACATGCGCCAGTACAAGCGCTTGCAGATGTTTGTCCATGCCAATGCTGACGAAAACAATGTGACAAACCTCCGCGACAAGGAAATTGCCGTATTCCTCCGTCTCGGTTCTGACTATAAGAACAACTACTACGAATACGAGATTCCGCTCTCTCTCACTCAGCCTGGCCACTATGACCGCTACTCTACTTCCGACCGTGCTGAAGTTTGGCCACAGGAGAACCTTCTTGACATTCCGCTTTCCGCTCTCACAAACCTGAAGAAAGACCGCAACAAGGCGAAGACTCAGGGCAATGCGTCGTACAATCAGCCATTTACTGCATACGATGACCGCAACCCGAACAACAAGATGACCGTTGTCGGCAACCCTTCTCTCGGAGAAGTGAAGACGATGATGATCGGTGTGCGCAACCTTTCCAACGGACAGAAGTCGGGCGAGGTGTGGGTGAACGAACTCCGTCTGCTCGAATACGACAACTCTGGCGGTTGGGCTGCTCAGGGTAACCTTAACGTCCAGCTCTCGGATTTCGGTACCGTGAACATGCAAGGCCGCATCATAAACGACGGTTTCGGTGGCATTGAGGATGGCGTTGCGGCACGTGCACAGGACAAGACGCAGGGCTATACTTTCACCACGAACCTCGAACTCGGAAAGTTCTTCCCTGACAAGGCTAAGGTGAGCATGCCGCTCTACTACTCTATCTCCGAGGAACAGGTGCGTCCGAAGTACAATCCGCTGGACACAGACCTCAATCTCGACGAGGCGCTCTCTGCCATGGAAGGTCATGAGCGCGACTCCGTTGAGAGCATTGCCGTTACGAAGACAAAGAACACGAACTTCTCGCTCTCTAATGTGCGCATCGGAATCGCTACGAAGAAGCATCCTATGCCTTACGACCCTAACAACTTCTCGTTCTCTTACTCTCACAGCAACCGTCACACTGCTGGCGAGACCACTGTCTTCGAGAACGAAACAAACTGGCGAGGTGCGCTCAACTACTCGTACACTCCTGTCTATAAGCCGTTCGAACCTTTCAAGAAGATGAAGACAAAGAGCAAGTATGCCGACATCCTCAAGCGCTTCGGACTCAACTGGTTGCCGCAGACCGTCACTTTCAACACCGACATGCAGCGCAACTACTACGAACTTCAGGAGCGCGACATGGAGGATATGGGCGGCGAAGGATTGCCTCTGACCTTCAACGAGCAGTTCCTCTGGAACCGTGACTTCTCCATCCGTTGGGACCTCACGAAGAATCTCCACGCCTCTTTCAATTCTGCCACACATGCGCAGATTGAGGAGCCTTACACACCTGTCAACAAGGACCTTTATCCAGACCAGTACGAGGCTTGGAAAGACTCCGTATGGCAGAGCGTTCGCAACCTTGGTGTACCTCTTGACTATCAGCAGAACTTCCAGGCTTCTTACCAGCTTCCGCTCAACCTCATGCCTTGCTTCGCTTGGCTGACTGCAGATGCTTCATACAATGCTACTTACAGCTGGCAGCGAGGCACGGAACTTGAGGACGGAACATCGCTCGGAAACACCATTGCCAACAGCCGCAAGCTGAACATCAACTCGCAGTTCAACCTCGAGAAACTCTATAACCTCGTACCTTTCCTCAAGAAGACCAACGAGCGCTTCAACAAGACTTCTCGTCCACAGGCTACTCCAAAGAAGAAGCCTGTCGCACAAAAGACAAAAGCCAATTCTGGAGAAGAAGGAAAAGCAGGGAAAGCCGGTGATGACGCAAAAGCAGGAACAACCTCTAACTCAAAGGCCTTCCAGAAGGAGATAACCATCGGTCCTGACACCACTATCGTTGTAAAGCACAACAAGAAGTCACGCCGCCTCATCGTATCGGGAAAGACGGAAGACGGCAAGCAGATTGCCCTGAAGTACAAGGTTGTTGACGACAACACGATAAAGGTTTCTCTCCCTTCAGGTAGTAGGGCGAAGATTTCTGAGCCGCAGAGTCAAGGTCAAAGTCAAAGTCAAGGTCTGAAAGTGAAGGTTTCCGTACTTGCAAAGGAGCCGCTAGACAATCTCACATGGTACAAGACAGCTCAGGTCATCGCTCGCGGACTGATGATGGTGCGCAACGTAAGCCTCACCTACCGCAACCAATACAACATGTCGCTCCCTGGCTTCATGCCTAATGCCGGCGACATCTTCGGACAGCGCAGCGGAGGTGCCCTTGCGCCTGGTCTTGACTTCGCCTTCGGCTTCACCGGCGATGATTTCATCGACAAGGCGAAACGCAACAATTGGCTGCTCATGAACGACAGTGTCGCTACGCCAGCAGCGTCCTCACGAACCATAGACCTTCAGCTCAAGGCTACCGTGGAGCCAGTCAAGAACTTCAAGATAGACCTCACCGCCTCACGCACGGAAACGCGCGCGCAGAGCGTACAATATATGTATCAGGGCAACCCGACTACGCGCACAGGTACATTTACTATGACTACACTCTCGCTCGGTTCAGCATTCGAGAGCACAGGCAACATCAGCAATGGTTTCCACTCCGCAACATTCGACAAGTTCTGCAACTCCCTCGAAGGCTTCCGTCAGCGCGTGGAAAGTCAGTATGCAGGCTCCATCTATCCTAATGGAACCCGCTACGCAGGCCAGGAGTTCAACCCTGCCATCGGCGGCGTAAACAAATACTCTGCCGACGTACTCATCCCTGCCTTCCTCTCGTCTTACACAAGCATGGGCGGCAACGGACTCCGCATCTTCCCTGCCCTGTCAAGCCTGCTCCCTAACTGGAGCCTCCGTTACAGCGGACTCGGACAGCTCCCTCTCCTTCGTGATCTCTTCAAGAGTGTCAATATCAACCATTCTTACAAGAGCGTCTATGCAGTAGGATCGTACGCATCCTTCTCTACTTATCAGGAGTACATGAACGGACTCGGATTCATCACTGACACACAGACAGAGAATCCCGTTCCAAACTCAATGTACAACGTATCCACTGTCAGCATCAACGAAGCGTTCTCCCCTCTCCTCGGACTTGACGTTACGCTTAAGAACAATCTTACCGCAAAGCTCGAATACAAGACCACGCGCGTCCTCTCCCTCTCTACGACAAGTATTCAGCTCAACGAGGCAACATCGAAAGACTGGGTCATCGGCCTTGGCTACAAGATAAACAATTTCAAGCTCTTCGGTGGCGGCAGCGGTCGTAAGGTGAAAGGCTCAGGAAAGAAAGGCAATGGCAAGGACGAAGAAAACGGAAATTCGTCAAAGTCATCGTCGAAGTCATCATCGTCAAAGTCAGGCTTCAACACCGACCTCAACCTCCGCTTTGACTTCTCTCTCCGCAGTCAGGCAGCAATCACCCGTGACATCGCGTCCATGACATCCACAGCCAGCAGCGGAAACAACGCAACAAAGCTGTCCTTCTCTGCCGACTACTCATTCTCGCGCCTCGTCACACTAAGCTTCTACTATGACTTCCAGAAGAACACCCCTCTTCTCACATCGTCGTCATACCCTACCACTACCCACGACTTCGGCTTCAGCATGAAGTTCTCTCTCACAAGGTAATGGGGAATGAAACCTGATTCATAACAAAACAACACCTTCAAGAATAGTTCTACAATAAGGAACTTCCTCTATAAGATCAAGGCTTATCTTGATAAGAATAAGTGACGATGAGGTTTTTGCGTACATAGAATGAATAAGACGTACAGTTTGTGAATTTCACAGATTGTACGTTTTGTTTTCATATAGTGTTTGTTGGGAGTGGAAAAAACACCATACCTTTGCATCGTCAAACAAAACATTTAGAGCCCCTTGATAAGGGGCGGCTATAATGCAGGGATTGACAAAAACATTAAATCAAAACTAAAAATTCAAACTCAAAACATTAACAAACCACGGTTCCCTGCCGTTCTCGGCAGGGTTCCCCTAAAAACCAAAAACCAAAATTATGAAAAAGTTTCTTTCAAAAATCATGTTCGCAACAGTAGCAATCCTTTCAGCTGCAGGTTTCACATCTTGTAACAACAGTGACGATGATCCTTACGTACCAACACCATCATCTACTCAGCAGAGCAACAAGGTTTCAGTGTACTCGGCCTATATAAACGAGAACGCACTCAACGTATGCGACATCACACTCACACTGTACAGTGGCAACAAGACAAAGGTCGTAAAGCTCGACAAGGCAAATGGCAAGCTCGACAAGATTGAATACGAGTTCATGGGTCAGAGTCTCGGCTCTCTTCCTGCATATCGCTTCGATTTTGACAACGTCGATGGCAACAAGGGCATAGACCGTGTAGAAGCAAATTCCACACTGAAGCCAGAGGCGGAAGGCATTGTCAACGCTCTGGATCCAGAGAAAGAATACTATTTCGCTGCTTGCAGCAACTTCTGCTATGCAGAGTTCATGCCTAGTGGCAATTACAGCTTTGGAGCATTCACCACTTCAGGGACAACAGCATACCATCGTGCAAACCTCATCAAAGACATGGATGGAAAGAAGGTATATGAAACACTCCCTAACAAGTTCAATATCGGCTTGACAAAGAAAAAGCCAGGCATGTAATAAAGGGAGTATCCATTCAAGAACAAATATGATCACTCACATATTCTGAGCCATTTGTAGTGCTACTGAGAGGAGCCTATGAATGGCTTTTCGAGTGCAATAGACCTTACAAAACGTCAAAAAACAGTTTGCAAAACGTCAATTATTAGGCCTACGCAACTGTTTTTTACGTTTTGCAACATCAGAAAATAATATTTTTGTAATTTTGCGCACATCAAATCATAGGCGGGATAGAGATCCTGCCCTCCTTACCGAAAACCAAACCAAAAACAGATAATGAAAAAGATTCTACTCTCTCTTCTGATGCTCTGCAGCATGAAGTTCTCTCTCACAAGGTAACATAATTTTTTGACTGACTGACTGATTGACTGACTGATTGATTTTGACCGCTTTTTCCAGTCAATCAGTCAGTCAGTCAATTTTTTTTACATCAAAAACATGCTTACACATCTATATATATATATTAATATAGGAAGAATAGTAATATTGGAAGTAGGCTAACAAGCACGCATTTTTTTTGACTGATTGACTGACTGACTGATTTCTTCTTACATATCGTAATTTACCCACTCCGCAAGATTCCCCCCCCTTCCAGCGATTCTGGATGCACAATTACGCCTTACGCCCTGCGAATTTCGCATAAAAAAGCAGAACTCTCACGGTTCATGCCGCTTTCCCCCTCGCTTTCACATCCTTTCCCTCACGCTTTCACTCGAGTGTTTTTTTGCTCGCAGATAAAGCAGATTAGGCAGAAGTGCAAATTTAGGTTTCTTGAAAAATATCAATCAAGTCCGATTCCTTTTGAAGTCGGGCTGTTTTATAGGGTTTACGATTCATTTACGGCGAATTTTCGTTTTCTTTGCCTTAAATCAAAATCGTATTTCTCTCCTCTTTCCCCTAACCTTTTGACTATCAAATTCTAATCTTCCATCCTTGCACATTTCCGTAAAAATGCACATGAAAAATTTTTGCCAATTTGTTTTGCAGTACGGAAAATTATCGTAACTTTGCAACACAAATGAGGTAGAGAATATATTAAGACTCTGACCATGACACATCTTCAACTCATTAATCACACAAAAATCTACTATCAAACCCCAAATGTACTCACAAAAATTACCAACAAACATCACGACAACAGACTTGGCTCTAAGCAAACTTAACGAGGAAATCCGAAATCTCATCGGACAGTATCTTGGCGCATACGAGGCTTCGCTGCAAATATCTTCAAGGGAGTATTTCGCCAATTGCATCGAGGAGTTTTTCGCATCTTACAGTGTTGCGATGAACGAGTGCAGTTCAAGCATTCGCAACATTGCCTACAGGATAAAGCGACACATGAAGGCTACGCTGATGAACTTCTATGACTATATCGTGCGTGGTCTCTGGCTGTTGAAGCAATCGCCAAAGTGCAAGGAGCAACTTGAGGACTGCCTGAATACGGGTATGGTAGTCAGCGTGAAAAGAAGCAAGGTCCTTGACGAACTCTATGCCAAGTACAAGAACAAGCAGCTGCCTTGTATAACTAAAACCTATAAGGGCGTAGAATATGCTGTGAGACAGACTGACTTGGGTAGCACTATCGATAATGGCTTTGGTGGAATTGCTGGTTGTATAAAAGATGCCTCTATCTCAAGATGCATCAACTTCGGCTCTTTGAATGAGACGGATTATCCTGGTGGAATTGCTGGTGAGGTGCGAGATAATGTAACCATCAGCGACTGTCTCAGCGACTTCTCTTCTCCTTCAGGCGTTTATGGCGTCATAGGTTCTGAGGATGGCAACAATGTTAAGATAACAAACTGCGTGGATGCGTCGGGAAAGACAAGTTATCCAGGCTCAAATGTTGAGGTAACGAATCTCTTCTCATCATTGAAAGACTCCCAGAAATTGGCAACTGGTGAGGCATGGGCTGCACTTGGCGAAATCTGGGAACAGAACATCGGCAATGAAACACATCCTATTCTTGGCAACAAGGGTATCTACCACACTCGAAACATCAGCAACCAGTACGGCACGATATGTTTGCCATTCAAGGTTGTTTCTGACGAGAATATCCGCTATTATACATTGTAGACATACGGTGTCAATGAGGAACATGCACCTGTGACGCTCATCTTCAAATATACAGAAAGTCTTGAGCCTGGCACACCAGCATTGTTCAGTGCAAAGTCAGACAAGATTGCTGTCAACGATGCAGAAGACGATTATGAGTGGGAAACCAAGAATACTGTCGCAGTTGATTTTATTTGGTCAATGGAAGGTACTTACGAGCAGAAGGTGTTCGAGGACGATGCAGCAAAGAGCATCTACTATGTCTCAGGCGGCGCTATCAAGAACGCGAAGAAGACAACCATTGCTCCTTTCCGTGCCTTCATACATGGTTCGAAAATAGTTGAAGAAGACCATAATCCTGGCGGCTATAGTGCAAAGTCTGTCCAGTTCGTCATTGAGGATGAGGATGGTACTACCACAGCCCTTGAGTTCGTAGGCGAAGACCTCGTGCCAGTGCAGAAGAACGGTATCTACAACCTCGCAGGACAGAAGGTCAACGATAACTATCACGGCGTCGTGATAAAGAATGGCAAGCGAGTCCTGAAGAAGTAGTGGTAAGGATTTTTATATAAATTTGAATATTGCAATTTTTAGAGCTGAAAAACGAAAAAATCACGATTTTTAGCGGGTTTACCCTACATCTCCCTACACCCTCCCTACATCGCCGAGATTGCCGATAAACATAGGGAATCTCAGCGATTTGGTGTAGGGTGCAGGGAAAAGTCGGAGTTTCTTTTGGGCTAATCCGCCTTTCCTTCCTCACGAAGGAAACCCTTATCTCTAAGGATTACACCTTTCATTCGTGGGAAAGGAAAGCAGAAACTCCCACATTATTTTCACCTTGTCTATTCGGTGATGCTTTTGCCTTAGAAGATTAGGTTCTGTCGGTGTGTGTAATAGCCGATGACGTTTCCGGAGTAAGCCTTCTTTCCGTCAGTGGAATATACATTGTGGATGCGCCACATGTCGCCCTGGACATGCGAAACGGTAGCCTTCATGCGATTGCGGATGCTTCCCATGACGGCTGATTTCGTGTTAGGCTGCTTGCGGACATTGGCAGGACCATCGATGTAGCAAGTGTATGTCTCCACCTGAGGAGCCGAGTAGCGAGGAGCATTGTTGATGTCGAAGATGAGATTCTGGCTATGTGTGTAGTAGCCGATGACGTTTCCTGTGTAGGCAGAACCGCCGTTTGGATTGTAAACGTTGTGGATGCGCCACATATTGCCCGATACATGCGAAACAGTGGCAACCATGCGATTCTTGATTCTTCCCATTACGGCAGAGCTTGTGTTAGGCTGCTGACGGACATTTGCAGGACCATCGATGTGGCAAGTCTGTACTTGTGCCTGCACAGCGATTGCTGCTGTAAGGCATACGAAAAGGAGTAACAATAGCTTTTTCATGTGTTTAGAGTTTTTATTGGTTTATAATAGTAGTTGTTTCTTTTGGCGAAGTCACGATTTCTTCTTTCTTGCCAGTGCCGCCACGAGGATTGACATGAACGGACTGACATAGTTGAACACGCAGTAAGGGAGATAGTCGAGTGTGGCGATGCCTAGGACTGCCGACTGCGTCATGCCGCAACTGTTCCAAGGGATGAGCGGAGAGGTGATGGTGGTGGAGTCTTCTATGGTGCGACTGAGGAGTTTTGACTCGAAACCTTCACGCTTGTAGGTGTCCTTGTATAGGCTGCCGGTGAGTATAATGGATGTGTATTGGTCGCAAGTGGTGAGGTTAAGGCCAATGCCGGTAGCTACAGTGGAAGAGACGAGGGCGAAACGTCCGCGAACAACGCGCGTAAGAGCTGACATCGTGGACTGAAGCATTCCGCAATAGACCATTGAAGAGCCGAAGCATAGTGCACAGATGATGAGCCAAACAGTGTTGCTCATACCCACCATTCCGCCCGTAGATGTCAGGTCATTGAGCGTTTCGCTTTCAAAATGGAAGTCCGTACCGCTGACGTATGCCATGGCAACGCCCTTTATGAGGGGTTTAATGGTTTCAAGGGCTTCAGGGGTAGCACCGGCGCTCGCAAGCCTAATGGTCATCTCCGGCTGCATGATGACTGCCATGATACCTGCAAGAAGAGCTGAGGCGAAAAGCGTGATAAGCGCTGGCACCTTCTTCACAATCATCACGAGCGTGATGAGGGGAACGAGCAGTGTCCATGGACTTATGTTGTAGTTCTCACCAAGGAGCTGCACCTGTTCGAGGCTCTCTATGCTGGAGTTTGAGGCGAGGCCAAAGCCGGCAATGAGGAAGACAATGAGCGCTATGGTGAGCGAAGGGATTGTGGTGCCGAGCATGTAGCGCACATGGGTGAAGAGAGGGGTGCCGGTAGTGGAAGCGGAAAGAACCGTCGTTTCACTGAGCGGGGATATCTTGTCGCCGAAGTATGCACCAGAGATTATTGCGCCGGCAGTCCATCCATGAGGTACCCCGAGTGCCGTCCCGATGCCGAAAAGTGCGACGCCGATGGTTGCTATGCACGACCATGAGCTGCCCGTCATCAGTGAAATGACGGAGCAGATTACGCAGGTAGTGAGGAGGAATATCGTTGGCGACAACACTTCCACACCGTAATATATCATCGTTGGCACGGCTCCGCACAGCATCCACGAGGCGGAGAGCATGCCAATCATCAACACGATGGCAATGGACTCCGTCGTTTCGCCCATAATCCGAGATAGCGTCTTTATGTAGTCGTCCCAATGGAAGCGATAGACGCCGATGGAGATGGCGAGCGAAACGGCAGTGGCAAAGAGCATGGCAAGCTGCGAACCGCCACCGGAGATGTCACCGTCAAAGACATAGAGAGCGATGACGATGAAGAGGATGAGGGAGAGAAGCGGTATGAGTCCGACGGCTGGATGCGGAGTGGTCTGGGGGTTCAAGGGTTTCAGAGGTTTCAGTAGCTCGCTCAAGAATGAGCGAGAGGTGGAGAATCAAGAATCAGCGAGAGGTGGAAAAATCATATTATTCCCCCTCCCCTAAATTGGGGAGGGGGATAGGGGGAGAGGCTTTACATCTGCATGAGTGTGCGGATGTCAGTGCCTTCCTCGAAAGCGGCGCGACCGTTGAGACCTTCGTCTGAAATCTCAATGAGGAAGTTCACATAGATCTTCTTTGGATTGAACTTCTTCACGAGGTTGTAAGCAGCGCGCATGGTGCCACCAGTAGCAAGGAGGTCATCATGGAGAAGGACTACATCGTTCTCGTTGATGGCGTCGCTATGGATTTCGATGGTGTCTGTGCCGTACTCCTTGGCATAGCTTTCCTGAACAGTGTCTGCTGGAAGCTTGCCCGGCTTGCGACAGAGAACAACGCCTGCACCCATGCGAACGGCAAGGGCTGACGACATTACGAAGCCGCGGCTTTCAATGCCCACAATCTTTGTGATGCCAGCATCCTTGTACATTTCGCAGAGCTCGTCTGTCATGATCTTTATGCACTCGGCATCCTTGAAAAGGGTTGTTACGTCACGGAAATTGATTCCCTTGATAGGGAAGTCTGGAATAGAACGGAGGTTCTTGAGGAGAATTGGATTGTTCATATTTTCATTTGTTGATTTGACGATTTATTGATTTTTGCCACTGCCGATAACGGCGGGGAATAGTCTATTTGGATTTACAATTTTTTGCTATGATGAGTTTATGTTCGCCTTGTATGGTTGTGCCGAAGATGTAAGTGTCGCCGCCGTCCTTCAGTTTCAGACGCTTGCGGAGAGCATCGGCAGAGAGGGGGAAGTTGCGCACAGCAATGTTGGCATGAGTGATGCCTTGGAGGGCGTTGCGCAGTTCTTTCTTGTTCATTGTGCAGACGGCTTGGATGCGGTATTGCTTGCCAGGGAAGTCTGCTATCTCGTGATCGGAGAAGAAGATGTGCGAGTTCGGGTCAGCTTGTATTACGCCGAAGCGGGAGATGAGGAAGTCCCAGCAGCCAGCTTTCATGATAGAGGCGTTGGGGAGGAGGAGAAAGGTTCTTTCACCCTCGCTTGAAAGCGAGGGAACAGTGGCAGTAATTTCCAGAATGCTTTCGTCGTTTACGCAGAAAAGGCGAAAGTCTGGTCGCGGCTCCACTTGCAATTCCACGAGAAGTAGAAGCTCCTTACATTCGTTCTTTACGGAAACGATATGGACTTCTGAAACGTTGACGCCTTGTGCTTGAATGTCTTCAACAGCCTTGTGCCAGTCAAGCATTGGGGAGAGCTTCAGGAAGAGAAGACTGCCCTGCGCTTTGAGAGTAGGCAGCAGCTGGAGAATGTCTGGCGTGCAATCGCTGATGGCGTATGTTCGGGAACCTGACTCGGAACGACGAGCGGGATCAGCGAAGAAAACGACCTCCCCCAGCCCCTCCACAGGAGGGGAACTCGTTATACCCCCTTTCACTTGGGACTCCTCCCCTGTGGGGAGGGTGGGAGGGGTCAGTAGCTTCAAAAAGCTTTCTGCCTCTGCATTGACGATTTGTGTGTTTGTGAGATTGAGTGTGTGGAAGTTTTGTTCTGCTATGGCGCAGAGTTCAGCATTGCGCTCTACATAGATTGCTTTCCCGAAAAGCTTTGAGAGGGCAATGAAGTCGATGCCAAAGCCGCCTGTGAGATCGATGAGGACCTCCCCAAACCTCAACAGACCTTCCCGTTTTATGATACTCGCCTTATACGCAGCGGTGGTTTCCGAAGAGCATTGCTCAACGGAAAGATGGACGGGGAAGATGATGTCTGGATTGGCAGCAAGGGACGGGAGTTTTGTCTTCGCACGCTGGCGACCGTCAATCTGCTCCAAAACAAAGCGCAAGTCAACGCCATCGGGTGTTTTCGATAGCGCTAACTTGCGTACATCATCATTAAGATGAGAGTGTATGAACTGTTTTTCTTGTTCGTTCATTATTCGAAGCCCGGCGGAAACCGCCACGTTCTATTGTTTTTCTGAAGCGGACGCTTCAGACACAGTGGCAAATCCTGGTATTATTTCTCAGGTTCGAAATAGTAGTCCTGGAGGTCGCCGTTGATATACTGGTCATAAGCAGTCATATCCATAAGACCGTGGCCAGAAAGGTTGAAGAGGATAACCTTCTCTTCGCCAGTTTCCTTGCACTTCTCGGCCTCACGGATAGCAGCAGCGATAGCGTGGCAGCTTTCTGGAGCAGGGATGATACCTTCTGAACGAGCGAAAATCATACCAGCCTTGAAGCTTTCGTTCTGTGGAATGTCAACAGCTTCCATCATATCGTCCTTGATGAGCTGTGAGATGATAGCACCAGCACCGTGGAAACGAAGACCACCAGCGTGGATGTTTGCAGGCTTGAACTGGTGTCCGAGAGTGTACATTGGGATAAGTGGAGTGTAACCAGCCTCGTCGCCGAAGTCATATTCAAACTTACCCTTTGTGAGCTTTGGACAGCTTGCAGGCTCTGCAGCGATGAAACGAGTGTTCTTCTCGCCAGAGATATTGTGACGCATGAAAGGCATTGAGATACCACCGAAGTTTGAACCGCCACCGAAGCAACCGATCACGATGTCTGGATATTCGCCAGCCTTCTCCATCTGCTTCTCTGCCTCAAGACCGATGATTGTCTGGTGGAGAGTAACGTGGTTGAGAACAGAACCGAGAGTATATTTGCAGTTAGGAGTTGTTGTAGCGAGTTCAACAGCCTCAGAGATAGCTGTACCGAGAGAACCTGGGTGTGTAGGGTCCTTTGTGATAATGTCCTTACCAGCGCGTGTTGACATAGAAGGAGAACCTTCAACAGTAGCACCGAAAGTACGCATGATGGAACTGCGGTAAGGCTTCTGCTGCATAGAGATCTTTACCTGATAAACAGCGCACTCAAGACCATAGACTCTTGCTGCGTAAGAGAGAGCAGCACCCCACTGACCAGCACCAGTTTCGGTAGTAACGTTTGTTGTGCCTTCCTTCTTGCAATAGTAAGCCTGAGCGATGGCAGAGTTGATCTTGTGAGAACCGAGAGGGTTTACGCTTTCGTTCTTGAAATAGATGTGGGCAGGAGTGCCGAGAGCCTTCTCAAGGTCGTAAGCACGAACGAGAGGAGTGCAGCGATACATGCGATACTTCTCCTGGATTTCTTCTGGGATGTCAATCCATGCATCAGTCTGGTTGAGTTCCTGTTCGCAGCATTCGCGAGCGAAGATGTGTGCGAGATCGTCAACACCAAGAGGTTCCTTTGTTGCAGGATGAATCATTGGCATTGGCTTGTTTTTCATGTCTGCCTGAATGTTGTACCACTGTTTAGGCAGCTCTTCCTCACTGAGGAGATAGCGTTTTTGTTTCATGTTGGATTAGTATTTAGGGTTAAATTGTTATTGGGGACCCAGCAGAGAACTGCAGGGAATAATCTTTGGTTTACTGAGGGCGTATTTAGAACATCTTGCTGACGCGGTTGATACCGGCAACGAGGGTGTCTATTTCTTCTTTAGTGTTATAAAGTGCAAAGGAAGCGCGGACGGTACCGCTGATTCCGAGAGCGTCCATGCAAGGCTGCGCGCAATGGTGGCCAGTGCGAACGGCTATGCCAAGGCGGTCGAGAAGAGTTCCCATGTCGAGATGATGGATGTCGCCCACCAGGAAAGAAATCACGGCATCCTTCTCCTTTGCAGTGCCAAAGATTCTCATTCCTTCTATCTCCTGCATCTTCTGCATGGCATAATGGAGAAGTTCCTGCTCATGAGCGTGAATCTTGTCCATGCCGATAGACTTCATGTAGTCAATGGCAACGGCAAGGGCGTGAGTGGCAACATAGTCTGGAGTGCCGGCTTCGAACTTGAAAGGAAGTCGCTCGAAGGTGGTCTTTTCCCATGTTACCTTGTCAATCATCTCACCACCGCCCTGATAAGGAGGCAGCTTCTCAAGCCATTCTTCCTTGCCATAGAGCACGCCAACACCTGTCGGACCATACATCTTATGACCTGAGAACGCGAAGAAATCGCAGTCTATGTCCTGCACATCAACAGCAAAGTGCGGAGTACTCTGAGCGCCATCCACAAGGACTGGCACGCCATGCTCGTGCGCCATCTTGCAGATTTCCTTTACGGGGTTCACAGTTCCGAGGACATTTGAGACGTGGGCTACGCAAATAAGACGAACACGACTCCAATCCAGACCTTCCCCCAACCCCTTCCTTTCAGGACGGGGAGAAATTACCTTATCCGGATGGTCATATCCCTCCCCGTCCTGAAAGGAAGGGGCTGGTGGAAGGTCTTCGAGGTCCAGTTCTCCTTGTTCGTTGAATGGGATATGCTTGATAATGAGCCCGCGTTTCTGTGCCTGAAGCTGCCAAGGGACAATGTTCGAATGGTGCTCCATCTCGGTAGTGATGATGACATCGCCCGGCTTGCACATCGCCTCGCAGAAGCTTGATGCCACGAGATTGATGCTTTCCGTAGTGCCACGAGTGAAGATGATCTCCTCAATCTTCTTGGCATTGATGAATTGTCTTACAGTCTCACGCGAAGCCTCGTGGAGGTCTGTTGCCTGCTGCGAGAGATAATGCACACCGCGATGCACATTGGCGTTCACGTTGTAGTATTCGTTGGCAATGGCTTCCACCACGCAGCGAGGTTTCTGCGTTGTGGCAGCATTGTCGAGATATATGAGAGGTTTGCCGTAAACTTCGCGCGAAAGAATCGGGAAGTCGGCGCGTATCTGGGAGTTCATAGTAGTAAGCCTCTCCCCCCAGCCCCCTCCCCGATTATGGGGAGGGGGAGGGATATGTTTTGTAGGATGAGGGTGTTTACTGTTTTTAAGATATTTGTTTAATGTAATTACTCCCCCTCCCCATAATCGGGGAGGGGGTAAGGGGGGTGAGGCTTATTTATTTGCAAAGTTTACAACCTTCACACTTACTGAGTTCTCCACGGAAGCGTTTTTCCACGAGATAATGCAAGCGGTCGCGAAGAGGAGTGAGTGCTATCTGGTCTATCACTTCATAGACGAAAGCCTGCTGGAGAAGTGTCTTTGCTTCCTTCTCCGAGATACCACGCTGACGCATATAGAAGAGCGCTTGGTCGTTGAGCTGACCGACAGTAGAACCGTGAGAACACTTCACATCGTCGGCATAGATCTCAAGCATTGGCTGAGTCCACATGCGTGCCTGCTTTGTGCAGCAGAGGTTGCGGTTTGTTTCTTCCGAAGAAGTCTTCTGCGCATCCTTGCGAACAAGTATTCTTCCGGCGAAAGCACCTGTGGATTCATCGTCAAGGACATACTTGTAGAGCTGGTGCGAAGTGCAATGACCAACGGCATGGTCAATGACAGTATTGTTGTCAACATGCTGCTTCTTGTCGGCAATCACACAACCATTGAGGAAACACTCTGCGCCTTCGCCAGCAAGCTGAAGGTCAAGTTGGTTGCGAGTGTTGCCGTTATGGAGCGTGATTACATTGTGATGCACAGTGCTATCAGCCTCCTGCTTTATGTAAACATTCGAAATGCGGTTGTTCTTGTAATGGGTTTCCTCAAGGCAGTACATCTCAAGATGTGCACGACTGCCAACGCTTGCCTCCACAACCTGAGTGGTAAGGAACTCGCGGTCGTCGACAGCATGGTCGCAGAAGAGCAACTTTATCTCAGCATCTTCCTCAAGAACCACAAGCACGCGGCGGTTTACCATCAGAGGAACATCCGAACGAAGGATGTTTATCACCTGAACAGTCTTGTCCACCTTCACGCCTTTTGGCACATAGACCATCAGGCCGTCCTGCGCAAGCATGGTGTTAAGGGCGGTGATAGCCCCCTCCGACTCCCCCGAACGGGGGAGAGAAGATGCCAACTCCCCGTAGTACTTCTCCACAATCTCCGGCTGCTGCTCAGCGAAAGTCTTTAGGCTACCGATGAAAACTCCTTCCGGCAGCGTGGCCTTTGGCATAACCTTCGTGTAGAACTGGTCGTTCACGATGAAGTAAAGCAGCGTGGAGAGGTTTGGCACGTCACATTTGAAGGCATCGTATGGGTTGGCTGGAATCTCAAGTCTGTTGAGGTTCAAGCCGTAGTCGGGTGCCAGCATCGCAGGGATGTCGGTATATTTGTAGCGCTCCACCTTCTTCGTAGGCAGTGGCTGACTGCTGAAAACAGCAAAAGCCTCGTCGCGCCTTGCATTCATCACAGGCGCTCCATGCTTGTCTATCATGGCGCGACACTGGTTGAATATGTCTATATATTGTTGCTTAGGCATTTGTTATCCACTTAAATCCGTCAGTATCAATCTTCTTTGCAAGCTCAGGACCGCCTGTTTCCACAATCTTTCCCTGATAGAGGATGTGGATCTTTGTTGGCTTGATGAGCTCAAGGAGATGAGCATAGTGAGTAATCACGATACAAGAAGTCTCTGGAGTCTTCAGCTTGTTCACACCTTCTGCCACGATGCGCATAGCGTCAACGTCAAGACCAGAGTCAGTCTCGTCGAGAATGCTCAGCGTTGGCTCAAGCATTGCCATCTGGTAAATCTCATTGCGCTTCTTCTCACCGCCCGAGAATCCCTCGTTTACGGAGCGGTTTGCCAGCTTGTTGTCAAGTTCAACAATCTTGCGCTTTTCACGAGAAAGCTTAAGGAACTCAGAAGCGTTGAGCGGTTCCAAGCCCTGATATTTGCGCTTTTCGTTGATGGCAGCACGCATGAAGTTGGTCATTGACACTCCAGGAATCTCAACTGGATACTGGAACGAGAGGAACAAGCCCTCATGAGCACGGTCTTCCGGCGCCATTTCAAGAAGGTTCTTGCCGTTATACCAAGCCTCACCCTCAGTCACTTCATAGAGCGGATTGCCCACGAGCACTGCAGAGAGCGTAGATTTTCCCGAACCGTTAGGTCCCATGATGGCGTGAATCTCACCTGTAGGAATGGTCAGATTGATGCCTTTCAATATTTCTTTGTCGCCTATCTTGGCGTGTAGATTCTTTATTTCAAGCATTGTATTATATAAATTTTGCGGGCGAAATTACAAAAATTATTTCGTTCTTGCAACATCTTTCCTCTTTTCTTTATCATAACACCCATAAATCCTTGTCCAACTTTCTGTCTTGGCAAGTTAAATATGCACCTATTTCCTCTTTTTATCCAACATTTGTGAAACTTCTTCTGATTATCTTTCAACAAAAAAACAAAGTTTCGTTCATATGACTTCCTATTCCGCAAACACTTAACAATCAGATGGTTGGGGTAGCGCAAAATTTCCGTGGGAGTTTTGGATCAAATTCGTGAGAAATGATTATTTTTTCGTGGGAGTTTTTACTCAAAAGTGCCACGGAAATTAGTCGTAACTGTCTTCTTTATGATTTTCGCCAATTCAGTAATCTGATTTTAAGAATATGGTTCTTCAGCTTATTCATGGTTCGCGGAACGGAAAAATCTAAATAAATTTGGTTTTTCGCTCGCTTATTCGTAATTTTGCAGCATATTTTGAATAAAACGACCTCAAACAAATACAATGAAAAGACTTAATTTCCTATTCCTTTCTGCTATAATGATGCTCTTGCCACAGACCATCCTGGCACAAAATGATGTGCAGAAGCCTCTGAAACTTTGGTATGACACTCCTGCCACCTACTGGGAGGAAGCTTTGCCTCTCGGTAATGGTCGCCTCGGTGCAATGGTCTTCGGCGGCATCGCCCACGAGGAGTTGCAGCTCAACGAGGAAACCATCTGGACGGGTTCGCCTTACAACAACACAAACCCTAACGCCAAGGATTCGCTGGCAAAGATCCGTCAGCTCATCTTTGAGGGCAAGAACGACGAGGCACAAAGACTCTGCGGACCTGCCATCTGTTCGCCTCGCGGCAATGGTATGGCTTACCAGACCGTAGGCTCGCTGCATCTTGACTTCGACATCAAGGGCTACAAGACTGGCAAGGACTCGCCTGCAAACAAGGATTCTGCCGCCTTGGCTTTGGACAAGAAGTCAAGCTACTATCGCGACCTCAACATTTCCAATGCTATCGCCACCACCCGTTTCACACTCAACGGCGTAACTTATACACGAGAAGCCTTCACAAGCTTTACGGACAACCTCATCGTGGTGCGTCTTACGGCTTCCAAGAAGGGCGCTCTGTCGTTCACCGCACGCTACACAACTCCTTATCCTGAAGGACGTTACGAGATTTCGCGCGATGGCGACATCCTTCGTCTCGACGGAATGGCAGACGACCATGAAGGAGTTCCTTCGTCGGTTCAGTTCACTTCGCTTCTGCGTGTAAAGGCAAAGGGTGGAAAGCAGCATGGCACAGCAAATTCCATCATCGTAAATGATGCCACAGAGGTCATTCTCTACATCTCTATCGGCACAAATTTCAAGAACTATCGCGACGTCTCAGGCAATGCCTACGACAAGGCTCTCAAGCACCTGAAGAAGTCTTATCTGATAGACGAGAAATACGAGAAAGCTAAGCTCGCCCACACAAAGGAATACAAGAAGTATTTCGACCGCGTGGAGCTCACTCTTTCATCTAAAAACGCAGCCACCGTTCCTGAAGTATCAACTTCAGGTCTCACCACTGCCCAGCGCATAAAGAACTTCGCTTCTACTCCAGACCCAGCCTTCGCTGCCCTCTACTTCCAGTTCGGTCGCTACCTCCTTATCTGCTCTTCGCAGCCAGGCGGTCAGGCAGCTAACCTTCAGGGCATTTGGAACTATCAGCGCATGGCTCCATGGGACGGAAAATACACCACGGACATCAATGTTGAGATGAACTACTGGCCTGCAGAGCCTACAAATCTTGAGGAGATGAACGAGCCTATGCTACAGCTCATCAAGGAGTGTGCCATTCAGGGAAAACAGACAGCCGAGATGTATGGCTGTCGCGGCTGGACTCTCCACCACAACACCGACATTTGGCGCTCTACAGGTGCCGTTGACGGTCCTGATTGGGGCATCTGGCCTACTTGCAACGCGTGGTTCTGCCAGCATCTTTACGACCGCTATCAGTTCAACCTAAACAAGGATTACCTCGCAGAGATTTACCCTCTCATGAAGAGTGCATGCGAGTTCTATATCGACTTCCTCGTGAAAGAGCCAAAGAATGGTTATCTCGTGGTGGCTCCTTCTTACTCTCCAGAGAACACTCCTGAGGTGAACGGCAAGCGTACATACCGCATCGTAGCAGGCACAGCAATGGACAATCAGATGGTTCGCGACCTCTTCACAAACACTATCGCAGCAGCAAAGGAGATGAACGAGAACGGAAAGTTCATCGATTCTCTCGTAAACGTGAAAAATCAGCTAGCTCCTATCATGGTAGGCCGCTGGGGACAGATACAGGAATGGCTCGAAGACTACGACGATCCTCACGACAACCACCGCCATGTATCGCATCTCTGGGCACTCTTCCCAGGCAATCAGATAAACTACTACACTACTCCTGAGCTCCATAACGCTGCCATCAAGACTCTTGAAGGTCGTGGCGACCACTCTACTGGTTGGTCTATGGGCTGGAAAGTGTGCTTCTGGGCACGCCTTCTCGACGGAAACCATGCTTACAAGATCATTCAGGACCAGATGACTCCTTGCTTTGGCAGAGGCTTTGGCCATGGTGGTGGCACATATCCGAACCTCTTCGATGCTCATCCACCATTCCAAATTGACGGAAACTTCGGTTGTGCTGCCGGTATCGCAGAAATGCTCGTGCAGAGTCACATGGGCGAAGTTCACATCCTTCCTGCCCTTCCATCTGTATGGCCAGAAGGTACGGTTAAAGGCATTCGCCTCCGCGGCGGCTTCCTTCTTGAAGAACTCTCGTGGAAGGACGGCAAGCCAACCCGCATCCGCATCCGTAGCAAGGCAGGACAGCCTCTGCGCGTTCGTGTAGGCAATGAAATAACAACCGTAGAAACCACTGAAGGTGGAGTTTATGAATTCTAAAAACCGAATAACCGCAAAACCGCAAATATGAAACACTCACTCCTATTCGCAGCCATGTTTGGCTGCGCCTCCCTCTCCGCATCCGCACAGAACATCACCCCTGACATGCTCTCTTCTTTCGAGAAGGAAGTAAAGGTGGAAGGTGCTTCTCGCGCCATAAAGAATGCTCTCGCTGCAAATAGCGTGGCATCAATAGCCCTCAATCAGGACAACCAGACTGAAAAGGACACATATTTCAGCAACTCAGTGCCTTCAAAGGGCATCACTGACCAGCAGTCGTCTGGTCGTTGCTGGCTCTTCACTGGTCTCAACGTGCTTCGTGCAAAGATGATCAATGAGCAGAAGCTCGAAGGCATGGAGTTCTCTGAGAACTACCTTTTCTTCTATGATCAGCTTGAGAAGGCTAACCTCTTCCTTCAGGCCATCATCGACACTCGCCAGATGCCTCAGGACGACCGCACCGTGATGTGGCTCTTCCAGAACCCACTTTCTGATGGTGGCACCTTCACTGGCGTTGCAGACCTCGTGTCAAAGTATGGCCTTGTGCCTGCTGGCGTGATGCCAGAGACATACGGCAGCAACCATACAAGCACTTTCACTCCTTATCTCAAGCGCAAACTTCGTGAGGACGCTCTCGCCCTTCGTGCCGATGCAAAGGCAAAGCCTGCCGCTCTCCAGAAGCAGAAGGAGCAGTATCTCGCAGAGATCTACCGCATGCTCGTGCTCACTCTCGGCGAACCTGTCAAGGAGTTCACTTGGGCTCCAAAGGACAAGAATGGCAAGTACAAGGAACAGCCTAAGAAATACACTCCACAGTCGTTCTACAAGGAGTTTATCAACCTTGACCTCCAGAACGATTATGTAATGCTCATGAACGACCCAAGCCGCGAGCTCTGGAAGACTTACGAAATACAGTACGACCGCCACACCTACGATGGCCACAACTGGCTCTACCTCAACCTCCCTATGGAAGACATCAAGGAGGCTGCCATTGCCAGCATAAAGGACAGCACAATGATGTACTTCTCTTGCGACGTCAGCAAGTTCCTCGACCGCAAGACTGGCATCGCCGACCTCAACAACTACAGCTATGATGACATCTTCGGTGTGAAGTTTGGCATGGACAAGGCTCAGCGCGTCAGCTCTTTCGACTCTGGTTCCACTCACGCCATGACACTCAAGGCTGTTGACCTCGACGCAGATGGCAAGCCAGTGAAGTGGATGGTCGAGAACAGTTGGGGTGCTACATCAGGTCACAAGGGCCATATCATCATGACCGACGAATGGTTCGACAACTACATGTTCCGCCTCGTCGTCAGCAAGAAGTACCTCAGCGAGAAGGTCCTCAAGGCTGCGCAGCAAAAGCCAACAATGCTCCCTTGCTGGGACCCAATGTTTGCAGAGGAATAAGCTGAATACAAATGTATGCAAAAGCCATCCGCTGGTACCTCACGGTACTGTGCGGATGACTGACATTATATATGAAAAGTTTCGCTCTATTATTTCATTGCGTAGACTTCGTTGCATTCGTTGATTGCGGCCTGGATGTTGTTCATCACTACCTGAGAGTAGATGTTTGCCATGATGAATGCCTTTGAGGAAGTCTTCTTGTGGCTGTCCTTCGATACGAATGGATAGCAGTCTGCGATGTGCCATGTGTCGCCCTTTACAGGAGCTGATGCGAGGGCTGCGTCTGCGATGCAAGACACGAGGAGGGCATCTGAGAATGTTGTGCGTGGACGGTAGTCACGGATCACTGTTGTTGAGTGGAAGCCATGGCCGTAGTCGCGGTGCTCTACATATGTGCTTCTGTGTGATGTTGATGCATCTGCAACGGCTGCTGTTACGGCTGCTGCTGTAAGACCGATACCGATGCCTACGGCTGTGTTGCCACCGCCCTTTTCTACTACTACGTTGTAGTCACCGAGTGTGTATGTTACGTTTACCTTGCCGTCCTTAACCTGTGCGCGGACTGTTGGGCAGATGCTGATGTCGTATGCGTTGAAGCCGCCGGCGTGGCGTGCGATGTTCTCAATGTATGGACGGGCGATGATGAGACCCTGGTCCTTGTCTGCGAACTGGATTGCGTTGTTGTAGTTGGCGATGAACCAGTTTGCCATTTCATAGTAGAGCTCGTCCTTCGAGAGCTGTGGGGCGTTGATCTCCTTTGTGAACACGAGGTTGCCGTTATTGTCGAGTGTGCTGCCGCGGAGTTCATCAACTGCTGACTTCTCCCAGCTGGCGCCATACTGCAGCTTTGCGTATGACTCGAGGTTTGTCTTACTGATCATCTGAGCGTTAGCACTTGTTGCTGAGAAGATGAATGCGATTGCGATTGCGAGGGTTGTAGCGAACTTTTTCATAATTTTGAGTTTT
>JAZLHI010000002.1:0-58828 GCA_045616725.1 Prevotella sp.
AGGTTCTGAGCAGCAATAATGGTACTCTCGTTCTTGACGCTCTTTCAACTACTATCCCTGCAAACACTCCTGTAGTGCTTCAGTCAGAAGAGGTAGTAACTGAGACATTCAAGGGTGAAGTTGCTTCTGATTTCAATGCTGAAACAACTTACACAGAAGGTCTCCTCGTGGGTGTTTACAAAGATACTAAGGCTCCTGTAGGTTCTTACGTTCTCCAGAAGCAGGGTGATAAGGTTGCATTCTACATCGTTAAGGAAGATGTAGGCCAGCCATCTATCCTCGCTTACCGCTGCTACCTCTCTGAAGGTGCTGCTGCAGGCGCTCCTGCCCTCTACTTCGTAGAAGACGATGCTACAGCTATCGACGGCATCAAGGCAGAGATCATCAACGCTGGCTCTATCTACAACGTAAATGGTGCACGCGTAAGCTCTCTCCAGAAGGGTCTTAACATCATCAAGACTGCTAACGGAACAAAGAAGGTAGTTATCAAGTAATTAATTTAAAGTATCAAGAATTTAAGAATTTTAGAATTCTGCATTACTCGTTTATCACATTGTATAACAGATTCCCTAATTCTTGAATTCTTGATTATAAAAGGAATGACGAAATGAAAAAGAACTATATAAAGCCAGAAATGGAAATGTGGGAAGCTGATGTTCAGCCACTCTGCCTCTCGCGGGATGACGAGAATGCAGCAGACCCAAACATGCCAGGTCTCGTTAAGCAAAACACTTATCTCTTTGATGACTCAGACGAACCTGCTATTGAAGACTAATCAATAGCAACTGTATAAATAGAAAAGAGGTTTCTGCTTCACGGCAGGAACCTCTTTTTTAGGCATTAAGTTGCCCTTGCTTTACCTATAAGGACAGAACACTTTAGTTACTCTACACGACGGCCAGCGGCATCATAAACCTTGTCTTTATTTACGATTACAACGCGACCATTCAGAAGCCTCTTGCCTGTCATAGAGTTTGCAGTTTCCTGTTTTGCACTATTGATGGCATCAGTACCTAGGAGGTAAGTGGCGTTCACTGTGCTGCCCTTGGCTGTCTTGCCCTTAATCTCAAACTTAGTGCCGCCATCAACCCGGCTGACTGTCAGGGTACCGCTGACAACATAGTATGACTGAGTGTAATACCATTCTTCATAGTCAGTGTCAAACTCGAAGCCGGTAGCGATGTATGTAGGGTAGTCGTACATATCGTCGCCGCCAGGAGAAGCCTGTACGGTACCATCTTCGTAGCTGTCGTTTATCTCGTAAGTGCCAGGAGCGAGAACCGTTTCCTCATTGAATGGAGCGAAGGCAGCCACTTCCATCTCGTAGTCGTCACTCGTGAAGTAGATGTCAGTATAGTCGAAGCCGAAGAACTCGCTGTAGTCATCGGCTTGAATGCCTGTAAATTTGATGTTGAGGGTAGTTTGCGCGTCAGGCTCATAGTCGAAGTTATACTCCTCGTCGCCGCCGCCCATATCGCCAATTTCAGGATTCTCCTCAAAGTAGAACTTTACGGAATAGCAACGCATCTGCTTTGCACACTCGATGGTAAGAGTCTTGCTGTCAACATCAAGAACAGCCAAGACAGGATCGCTTTCCACGTAATCATCCGAAGCATCTGCATAAAGGATATTGCCGCTGCTTGCCGTTGCCTCAAAGTCCTTCTTAATATATCCGTTCACAACGACAGCCTTGATGTTCTTTGTTGCGGTGAATGTGATTGTGTTGCCAGCATTGCATCCGAAGTAGTTTTCATATTGAGCACCTGTAGAAACGTCCACGCGGATATTGTTCTGGACAAAGGAATAAGCTGCATTGCTGCCAGATTCTACAGTAGGAGTGATGATTGTAGGCTCTGCGTAGGTGTAGTTCGGATCAAGGTCCGAGCCACCCTCATCGCCGCCAGTGCCAGGAGTGTCGCCACCTGTGCCAATCTCGTCGGCAGTCACCACAATCTTTGAGATATAAACAGACTTATCCACGCGAGTGATGTCCAGGGTGATGTCACCAGAAGCAGAACCGTTGAAAGTCTTTTCCACGTTTGTCTCTTTAGCTATCGTAACAGTTTCGCCGAAAGCTTTGCCTCCCACTTTGAGGGCAATGCTGTTCTTGTCAGCAACGTTAGAAGAGCAAGTCACAACAATCTTTGTTACATTCTTTGCACCCTTGAAGGTAAGAGTAGAGGAAGATGTGAACTGGCTTCCTCTGCTTAAGTTTGCTGTTTCAAAAGCGAGAGGTGCCGTACTAGCTGTCCAGCCGTTAGGAATTGACGACATAAAGTCGTATGTAAAGTCCTTTGCCATGGCATCTGTGCCCATAGCCATAAGGAGAACGACCGCCATGAGGCGGAAAGAGAGTAAAAGTTGTTTCATACTATTGTGTTTTAAAAAATATTATTTCAGGAAAAAGAAGAAGATTGCAGCTCCCGACATTGGCACATCTTTGGCATATCCGATAGTGCGATAGTTGCTATCCTGCACTCTTCCGTCTGACTTGATGTAGCCGATAGTGCGATAGTTGCCGTCCTGGATGCGGCCGTCGTCCTTGATGTAGCCCATAGTGCGATAACTGCTGTCCTGCACTCTTCCGTCAGACTTTATGTAGCCTACAGTACGATAGTTGCTATCCTGGATGCGGCCATCAGACTTTATATAGCCAATGGTGCGATAGTTGCCGTCCTGGATGCGACCGTCAGAGTTGATGTAACCGGCAGTTCCGTAATTAGAATTTTGGATACGTTGTGCAGAAGCTGATACAGGAATGCCCAACAGAACAAGAAGGAAGAGTTTAAATATTGTTTTCATCTCTAAATAGTCTATTGATTAAATCTTAAGTCCCTGCCCGAGTCAAAAGGCAAGGGCAAATACTGTTGCAAAAGTACAAAAGAATTTGGAAACAAAGAATTCTTATCAACAAAATGTTGTGCAAATACATAAAAAAGGAGTTTGCTAAGCAAGAACATCTTGATTTTTAACCTAAAATAAAGTATCTTTGCAAGAAATAAGTAAATATTTATGATGAACAAAGAACAACTAGATATACTCACAGAACAGGTGAAGGCGCTAGCACTCGAGGCCGGAGCATTCCTTGTAGAGGAACGCAGTAAGTTTGATCGTGGGAAAGTTGAACAGAAGCGTTCGCACGACTCTATGTCAGCTATGTTGATAAAGCTTCTGAGAAACTAATAGTAAGCAAACTGCGTGAACTTCTCCCTGAAGCAGGATTCATTGCAGAAGAAGGCAGTGCTGAGATGAATGGCGAGGCCTACTGCTGGCTTGTGGACCCACTTGATGGCACAACGAACTTCATCCATGACAACGCTCCTTTCTGCGTAAGCATAGGACTTCGAAACAAGGAAGAGATGCTTCTCGGCGTTGTTTACGAATGTTGTAGGAAGGAATTGTACTGGGCAAACAAGTATTCTGCGGCATATCTTAACGGCAACGTCATCAGCGTCAGCAAGGTCAACGAGATGGATAACGCGGCAATTGCCCTTGGATTCACTTACGATGCAGAGCGTTACCGTGACTTCATCGTGCCATTGGTGGGCAGACTATACGGCAACGTCTCCACTCTTCGCCTACAAGGTTCTGCAGCAGCGGAGATATGTTATGTTGCCGCAGGCAGGTTTGAAGCAAGAATAGAAGCACTTATCGGACCATGGGATGTGGCTGCAGCAAGCATTATCCTAAAGCGTGCTGGCGGCAGACTTTCAGATTTTAGCGGTGAAGAGAGTGAACTCTATTACAGCGGTCGAGAAACTATAGCTACAAACGGGCTTGTACATGACGCTATGCTCAACAAGATAAAGGACCTGAGAGTTAAAGAATAACACCCATCAAACCTTACTCAACAATATGAAAATAAGGCATCTACTACTCTTTTCTTTCCTATTTGCAACTTGTACAATCTGCCAAGCACAGGAGCTAAAGCCACGCCTCGTAGTGCTTACAGACATTGGTCCTGCCGATGTGGAACCCGATGACAATGAATCTGCCGTTCGACTTCTTTCCTATGCCGACCGCTTTGAGATTGAAGCCATCTGCACTTCTATCGGATGGAACTGCGACCCTTATCCAGAAGAGTGGGCAGAGTATCTCAATCGTGTTGTGGATGCCTACGAGACAGACGTCAGAAACCTCATGAAGCGATCAAAACAGATAGGATTCATGAGTCCATTTGCAGAGAACGGCAAGCAGAAACTCGGCTATTGGCCTAGTGCTAAATACATTAGAAGTCGCACGATGATGGGTAGCAAGAAAGCCGGCATTGGTGTCATTGGCAAGGACAACGACTCGCCTGGCAGTGACTTTCTCATAAAACTTGCTGACGAAAACGACCCTCGTCCTATCTGGGTCACTGCTTGGGGCGGGGCAAACACTCTTGCTCAAGCCATTTGGAAAGTGAAGCAAACACGCTCGCCAGAGGACTTCAAGAAGTTTCTCCACAAGTTCCGCCTCTACACCATTACCGACCAAGACATGCAGTATGCCATGCGAATGGACAGAGCTTACATTTCACACCAATGGCTACGACGAGAATTCCCTGAAGATTTGATGCTGATTTGGGATGAATCGGCATGGCTCAACCAAAATGAACTTGGCAAACAGAACTGGCTGAAATACGTTGACAACATACAGGGCAAAGGGGCTATGGGCAAGGTATATCCTACGTTCAAATGGGGTGTTGAAGGAGATACTCCAAGTTTCCTTCACCTTATGCCTAACGGTCTCAACGATCCAAACAGTCCTGAGCAGGTAGGATGGGGAGGATACCACTTATTTAGTTTATCGCCAGACAGCATCACCAACGCCTGGACGAACTGGCAGTCTGATGTCAAAAGCATTTCCGACACCTACGAAAAGAGATTCTATCCTGACGAATTCAACGACTTTGCAGCTCGCATGGCATGGGCTGCAGAAGGCAAGGGAAATACAAATCCTATTGTAATTGTCAATGGCAAGAAAGGAATCTCGCAGATAGAACTGTCGGCAAAAGTCGGCAACTACGTAACTATTGATGCATCAAAGAGTTACGATAACGAAGATAACAAGTTGTCTTTCCTTTGGTGGCAGCAGACTGAACTTGGTATTCCTATAAAGATATTTGAAGCTCACACTCCCGTTGCTCGAATATTAGTACCGAAAAATGCCAAAGGACACGACTTACACATAATCTGCGAAGTGCGAGACAATGGACCTTTCAGACTCGTTTCCTACCGCAGAGTAATCATTAAAGTGGAATAGTAGAATTATTTATGCTCCGAAAACCATACTTCGACATACTTCGCGTCACAGCCATCCTGCTTGTGCTCATAAACCACTTGCCAATATACAGGCTTTACATGTACGAAAGTGGCATGGCGGAAGCTGGTTGTCTGTTGATTTCCGTCATCACTCGCATCAATGTGCCATTGTTTGCGATGATTTCTGGCGCTCTGCTACTTGGACGCGAGGAGAGCTACGGAGAGATATGGAAGAAAAGGATGAAGAACATGCTGCTCGTAACCGTGGGATGCTCTGCACTTCTATACGTCGCATTCGGACTACTTCGTGACCGCGATCTTTCTCTCGACACATTCCTATATGGTCTTCTCGCAGGCAACCTGAAAGACTTCGATTCCTATTGGTTCCTTTACGCCTATATCGGCTTTCTGCTTTTCCTTCCATTATATAGACATATAGCTCAACAAATGACAAAAGGCGACTTCTGCCTTCTGCTCGGAGTACATGCCACCCTGACCACCGTTTTGCCGCTTATAAACATTCTGTTCAAAAGTTTGGGCTTACAGCAATTGGCAGTTTCCTCAAGCATAAGCACAACAATTGCAGTCACACCTTTGGTTTTCTATCCGTTGATAGGCTATTATGTGGACAAGAAAATCAATGTCACGGCAATAAGCAGGAAAGTGTGGACAGCATTGGGAATAGCAACTGCACTGGGAATAGCAATTACTGCAGTTGTTGTCTTTGCAGAGGGCAAGACATGGGGCTTTTCGCAACACCTACTGAACATGTTCACGTTCATCGTTGTAACAGTGTTCTTTCTGGTTATCAAGAGGTTGTACCATCAATCCGAGGGCAACTCCCCTACCCTTTTCGTGCGCATAATGGCTTTTCTGAGTCCGCTATGCTTCGGAATATATCTGCTTGACCCGGTATTGAAACTTGCCATTTACGAACCTTTGAAGTCAGCTTTGCGCCCATCAATAGGATTATCAGGCTTCTCTCTCGTTATGTGTATCGTAAGCTTCGCATGCTGTAGCGCTGTAACTTGGTGCTTCCTGAAGCTAAGAAAAAGAGTTACCACACATAACCCTCAGGTTTCCAAATAAATTTCGTATACAAACACACATCGGTTTTGTATACGAAAATGGTTTGCATTCGTATACGAAAATAGTTTGAGTTCTTAAGGAATACGGATTGTATTAGCACAAAAAAGTGACACATCGCTAAGGATGCGTCACTTTTTGTTTAGTATATCTGTCCGTGATTGCATTAGAAGATGCGACCTACGACAGAGATCTTGAGGTTGGGATAAACAGGAATACTGTTTATAGTCTTGAGAGCATCGTGGAAGTCCTTTGAAATACCCTTTTCGTCCTTAGTGATTGTGTAGCCCTTGCCATTGTTTCCGTAATGGTCAACAACCTCATGCTTTCCCCAGAAGAGTACGCCAAGCTCAAACTTGCAGCCTACACGCTTGCGAGGAACCGTACGACCGAAGCCAACACCGAGATATGGCTTTACGGCTGAAGCGTTGAAGTCGAGCTGCACGCGACCTTTGTTTGGAGAAAGCGCATAACCTTCAAAGTCAACCTTTATAGGTGGGTTCTCCGGTTTAAGTTCACCTGCCTTGATATCATTCTGATAAAGCTCGTAAGAAGCAATCACTGGGTCCGTAGCCTTCATGGAAGCCATTGTAGATGCTCCGAAGTAAAGACCGGCAGTAATATGGAATGAGATTTTCTCAGATGGGAAATAATCTACAAGCACCTTTCCTTGCGTCATGCTTGGATTGGCACGTGCATCTATATCAACATTGCCAGAAGGGAACTTATAGCGCTCATTCAGAAGCGTTGGAGGGATGTTCTCTAGCACGGCAGGACGCTGGAACTCATAGTGATCCTTGACCGTAAAATTTGGCATGAAATCAACACCGGCACGCAGACCAATATGACTGTTTACCACAGTTCCCAACTCCAGACTGATACCCGTAGTACCAGCACCTAAACTTGCGGAAAGATGGTTGAAGTTGTTCTTGTCGTTATCTATCTGGGCTTGCGCCGTTGTCATTGCAGCAAGCGCAAGTGCTAAAAAGAGTTTTCTCATACGCTACGGGGATTAGTTCTTCATTGTTACGATAAGACGACCTGTGACAGTGTGTGTACCAGCTGAGCCGAGAGCAGAGAAGTCACCTGAGATTACGAATGTAGCCTGATTAGGATTGCCTTCCTTGAAGCGAACGTCAACAGTAACCTTGTTGCCATTGATAGTCATGTTCATGATGCCCTTTGCCTTATTCTGCCAACTCCAAGTAACAGCCTCAATTTCGTTGTTGCTATAGATTACGTGTGCAGTACCATTTGTATAGAACTTCATGCCCTTGATTTCATTCTTGAGGAGGTCAAGCTGTACGTCCTTCTTGTTGAGGGCATCAAGCATCTGATTCTGAAGTGTGAAGAAGCTGTCGTTAGTCTTGTTGAAAGCACAAAGTCCGTCGAACATCACTACAGCCTGATAAGTTGGCTTTACCCAAGCACGGCAGATGCTCTGATCGAGAATCTCAGTTGGCTCCGGAAGATCCTTGATCTCAGCACCGAAACCTGTATCGCCAAAGATAATTGATGTCAAAACGTCCTTAGAGTCAACAGAGAATTCTTTGTCATAACCAGGAATTGAAAAGTAGATCATTGTGCCGTCTGTTCTATATGTACCCTCAAGCACCACTGTAGGAGTGTATACACGAGATGCGGACTTCTTGAGTGCAGAAGACGGATGCGCAATAACGCCCTTACCCTTTGTAAGCAAGAAATCCTTTATTGGACACTTTGAGTCTGTTGCTGTGATTGTCTTGATAACAGTTGCCTCATCATCAGTTCCCTTAATAGAACCTATAGGAAGACCGAGAACTTCGTCGATAGGCTTCTTATCATCTGTTTTGATAACGATTTCGTCATCTTCGTCGTTGCCACAAGATACGAAACCAACTGTCAAGACTGCTGCGAAAAGGGCGAAGCCCAAAAACTTAAACTTCTTCATAAGGTGATATTTGTTTTAGTAAAATGTTAATATTTCTTAATGCAAAGATAGGTATTTTCATCAAAAATTATGTGACCATAAAGTTTTTATTATATAGATACATCAATTTTAACGACATAAATCAACGAAAATTGGCATTTATATACTCCTGGAAGAAATAATAGACAAAAAGAAAATGCGCTGCATCTCATCACGAGCTACAACGCACTGCTATCTAAACAAAAAAACTATCAAAGGGAAAATTGGCGGCCTCACGGTGACCAATTTCTTGTTATCACAATCTTTTGTTTACCTTAATAAAACTAACCTATCAAAAATTAATAACTAACCTTATACTAACCTAATGAAAATTATCCTAATCTTTTTACCCGAGTAGGGTTATTTGCTAACACTCTAACATTACTGTTTTCGTGTTTTGCTGGTGCAAAGGTAGGAGGTTTCCACAAACTGACAAATTTTTCCACAAACAAAAGCCAGAAAAATGCAGTATTTTTGATAATTATCAAGCGTTGTGTGCGAACACACAATCATTTTTAACACTTTATTTGCAAATTACGTTACATCTTACGTACATTAATATATATAGTGATAATAGCATATTTTTCAAAAAAAGAGTATGAAAAGGACGGTAGGACGGAAAAAATATGTAACTTTGCAGCGGCTTATGCAGAACAAACAGATTACATACCATATACTCGCAGTGCTGATAGTCGTGATTTGGGGCACCACATTCGTATCTACGAAGGTGCTTTTGGCACATCATCTTGCGCCGTCGGCAATATTCTTCCTGCGCTTCCTGTTGGCATATTTGCTGCTCATAGCTTTCTACCACAAGAAGCTTTGGTGCAGCAACGTGAAGGATGAACTTGTCACTGCCGCTTTGGGACTAACAGGAGGAAGTGTGTATTTCCTCGCCGAGAACATGGCATTGCAATATACGACGGCCACCAACACCTCACTCATCGTGTGCAGCTGCCCGCTATTCGCCACGATCCTCTTCGGTATCATCTTCAAGGAGAAGTTTGGCAGGAATCAAATCGTTGGCGGTCTATTAGCGTTTGCCGGCATGGTGACAGTGGTCCTGAACGGCAGGTTCGTACTTCATCTATCGCCATTGGGCGACATGCTTGCCTTTACTGCCTGTATCTCTTGGGCTGTATATTCGATATTGATACGCCTTCTTGCCGATCGCTATTCATCGCTGTTCATAAACCGCAAGATATTCTTCTATGGCCTGATAAGCATCCTACCGTGGTTTGCAACCTTTCCGCAAGAGATACCTTCAGCATCACAACTCCTTCTGCCACCAGTATATCTCAACTTGCTCTTCCTCGGCGCAGTTGCTTCACTGCTATGCTATTGCGTTTGGACAATCTGCATAAAGAAACTCGGCGTCATAGCAGCCACCAACTATGTGTATCTGAACCCAATAGCCACCGTCATACTGGCTTCCTTGGTACTTGCGGAACAGATCACCGTATGGTTCATTGCCGGCAGCGTGCTCATCCTCCTCGGATTGTATGTGCATAACAAGAAGGTTCGCTCTGCAAGCGAGGCTAAAGGGTAATGGCTAATGACTAATGGACTGCTGCGCAATTCATAACTCATAAATCATAAATCACAATTGATACCGTGTCTCTCGACGACTACATACTCTCTCATATATCTCCTGAAGGCGAATATCTGCATCGCCTTTATCGTGCCACAAACATCCATCTACTGTATAGCCGAATGGCAAGTGGACATCTGCAAGGACGTCTGCTCAAGATGATTGTGCAGATGACAGGTGCTCGAAATGTGCTGGAAGTTGGAACGTTCTCCGGATATTCGGCTATCTGCCTTGCGGAAGGAGTCAGGGAGAACACTAAGGACACCCCCGGCCGCGTCATTACCTATGAGATCAATGACGAATTGGAGCCTTTCACCCGTCCTTGGATAGAGAATTCTCCCGTTGGCGACCTCATTGACTTCCGTATCGGCAATGCCATGGAAGAAGCTCCAAAGCTTGGAATAGAATTCGACCTTGTATTCCTAGATGCCGACAAGCGCACTTACCTTGAATCCTACGAGATGGCGATGAAGGTCACCCGCCCCGGCGGTTACATTCTCGCTGACAACACTCTTTGGGACGGACATGTAGTGGAAGAAGTAAAACCAACAGACCGTCAGACAAAGGGTATTATGGAGTTCAATGACTTCGTTGCAAACGACAAACGAGTGGATGTTGTGATACTTCCACTTCGCGATGGACTGACCTTAATCAAAAAGCACTAACTCGTAACTGCACATATCCCCAACTTTGTGCAAAAGAGTTAACTTTTTTTAAAGTTTTTCTTGCGTATGACAAAAAAAGTTTGTTACTTTGCAGCCGGAAACCAATCAAAAAATGCATGTTGTTTTCGCAAACACTAGCAATTTTGAGCATTTTTCAGTAAAAATAGAAAATAATTTATAAACTAATAAAAACTTACAACTATGACAGAAATCGAAGCTAAAGTAAAGGAAATCATCGTTGACAAGCTCGGCGTTGACGAGGCAGAAGTAACTCCAGCAGCATCTTTCACAAACGACCTTGGTGCTGATTCACTCGACACAGTAGAGCTCATCATGGCTTTCGAGCAGGAGTTCGGTGTTAGCATTCCTGACGATCAGGCAGAGAAGATCTCTACTGTAGGTGCTGCTATCGAGTACATCCAGAATGCAAAGGCGTAATCCTTTATTTTAACGGATTAGACAATAGGAGTTAAAGACGAGAAATCTCTTTAACTCCTTTAATTGATTATTAAAACATACTATAAAAACAATATGGAACTTAAAAGAGTAGTAGTAACAGGTCTTGGTGCTGTGACTCCACTTGGGAACGATAAGGATACCACTTGGGAAAACCTTGTGAAAGGCGTTAGCGGCGCTGCACCTATCACACATTTCGACTGCAGTCAGTTCAAGACTCAGTTTGCTTGTGAGGTGAAAGACCTCGATATGAACAAGTATTTCGACCGTAAGGAAGCTCGTAAGCTCGACCGCTATACACAGCTCGCTATGATTGCTGCTGACGAAGCAGTTCAGGATAGCGCCATGGACCTTGAAACAGTAAACAAGAACCGCATCGGTGTTGTTCTCGGTGTTGGTATCGGCGGTATGAACACATTCGAGAACGAAATCCTCAACTGGGGCAAGTGCAAGGATGCAGGCATGGGACCTAAGTTCAACCCATTCTTTATCCCTAAGATGATTGCAGACATCGCTGCTGGTCAGGTTTCAATCAAGTATGGCTTCCACGGACCAAACTTCATCACTTCTTCTGCATGTGCCTCTTCAAGCAACGCTCTCGCTCAGGCATTCAACATCATTCGTCTCGGTAAGGCAGATGTTATCGTTTCTGGTGGTTCTGAGGCAGCAATCCTCCCTTGCGGTGTAGGTGGCTTCAACGCTATGCACGCCCTTTCTACACGCAACGATTCTCCAGCTACAGCTTCTCGTCCATTCTCAGCAAGCCGCGATGGCTTCATCATGGGTGAAGGTGCTGGTATGATTATCCTTGAGGAACTTGAGCACGCTAAGGCTCGTGGTGCCAAGATCTACGCTGAGATGGTTGGTGAAGGTGAAAGTGCTGACGCTCACCACATTACAGCTTCTCACCCAGAAGGCCTCGGTGCAAAGCTCGTTATGGAAGCAGCACTCGCAGACGCAGGTCTCAAGCCAGAGGATATCGACTACATCAACGTTCACGGTACATCAACTCACGTTGGTGATATCTCAGAGTCTAAGGCTATCAAGGATGTATTCGGCGACGCTGCTTACAAGCTCAACATCTCTTCAACAAAGTCTATGACTGGTCACCTCCTAGGTGCTGCCGGTGCTGTTGAGGCAATGGCTACAATCCTCGCCATCAAGAATGACATCGTTCCTCCTACAATCAACCACGAGGAAGGCGATGAGGATCCTGAGATTGACTACAAGCTGAACTTCACATTCAACGAGGCTCAGAAGCGTACAGTGCGTGCTGGTATCAGTAACACATTCGGCTTCGGTGGTCACAATGCTTGTGTTGTATTCAAGAAGTACGAAGATTAAAATGCTCACGAACTTAATTGATAAGATAAAACTCCCTTTCCGCAAGGAAAAGGAGTTTTATTCTGATATATACGACATACTGGGGTTCTACCCTCACGACATTTCCTTATATAAGAACGCGCTGATGCACAGCAGTGTGCGCCATAAGGGAAAGAACGGCAAACAGGAAAACAACGAGCGACTTGAGTTCCTCGGCGATGCCATCCTTGATGCTGTGGTTGGCGACATCGTCTATCAGCACTTCAAGGGCAAGCGCGAAGGCTTCCTTACTAACACAAGAAGTAAACTCGTACAGCGTGCCACACTCGGAAAACTGGCCGAACAACTTGGCATAAACAAGCTTATTCTCAGTGCCGGACATACAAATTCCCACAACAGCTACATGGGCGGAAATGCCTTTGAAGCGCTCATGGGAGCAGCTTATCTCGACCGCGGTTACAATGCAATAATGTATTTTATGCAGAACAGGATACTCGGAGTGTATATTGATCTGGATAAAATGGCAAAGAAGGAAGTCAACTTCAAGAGCAAACTGTTGGAATGGACTCAGAAGAATCGTGTCAAGATATCATTTGAGCTTCTCAAGCAAAGCGTTGACAAGGACGGCAACAGTCCGATGTTCGAGTATAAGGTCATGATAGAAGGTGTGGCATGCGGCTCAGGCAAAGGCTACACGAAGAAGGAAAGCCAGCAGAATGCCAGCAAAGAAGCCCTTCAGCTTCTCCGCAAACAGCCAAAGCATGTTGAGAAAATCTTCGCAGCGAAATCAGAGCGCACAAGAATGGAAGAGCTCCCTGTCATGGAAGTCATTCCGGAAGTGAAGGCTGTTGACAACAGTCCGCTGATAAACATGAACTGTGAGTCAAAGGCATCATCGGAAACAACGCAAAGGGCTTCAGCAGAGGCTGCGTTGTCGGCAAAGCCTGAATCTGTCCAAAAGATGAAGAGTCGCAGGGAATTTGAAGAAGAATTTGATCTCTCCGACATCTCTTTCAAGAAGAAGTCTCGTGAAGATATTATAGCAGAAGCGGAAGCCGCTGCATTCGCAGGACAATAATGGTTATCCTAACAAAACAATCCACAGAACCAACCAAACGGTTTTGTGGATTGTTTTGTTTATACACTACTTCTTTTTGGACATCTGCGGTAAAGTTATCCAATAGCGAACAGCCTTTGCCGCTGCTTGTTGGCAAAGCATGGCATCGAGGGCAGTAATGGCTGTTGTGCGAGGATTAGAACCATCCGGATGATAGTTCAGCTTCGTTATGCTGCGACCTGTCAGAGCAGCAAACCAAGTACAGGAAGCTGTGTAACGTCCCATGCCTAGAGAAAGATGGAAGCCATCGCGAGTGTGGTTGTAGTCGCTGGTCATCTCTCGCAAATATTGAATGGCAGGGCCTGCCGGTATGGCTAAGTCTATCTTATTCTCAGCCTTTACACGCTGAATAGTCTGGCAGATGCTGGTGAACATCAAGGCTTGCGAGGATTCGTAGTTTGGGAAGTCGGCATGTTTGGAATCCACGGCATACGCCCAAGTGTGATGAAGAACAATCTTTGCCTCTGGCACCTTCGTCTTTATCCAGGATATCAGCTCCGGAAGTCGCGCGTATGACTCGTAGATTCCCGACTGTCCGCTAACTTGCTGTACACTGATATAATCCCACTCCTCATCACAAATGGCGTTCTCCAACGTGGCCTTCTCACGAATGGTGCGCTTGCCTTTAGCATCAAACTTTGTGTATCGGTATAGCGGCTTGTTGCCTTCTATATTCTCTAAATGACGGTCTATGGAGCAGCCCCCAATATACATGTTTGCAATCACCATAGGAACTCCTTCGGAAAGAGCTATGTCAGAAAGATTCTGCTCCAGGGCGTCTTCCGAAAAGCTGTTTCCGATACCGAGGACCTTTATCTGTGCGTGTGCCGTGATAGCAAGTAGCAGACTGTATATGATGAGAAGAGAGCTTTTCATAATTAATACCCCCGAAGCGTTTAGACCTTCGGGGGCTTGGGTTATCTTCTTTAAAAGGGAAATTCTATTAAAGAGCGATGGTGTAGATAGCCTTTGTTACTTCAGGAGTCATTGTGTAATAGACGCCTTCCACTGGGTTGCCGTTATGCTCATGGAAGCGTGTAACCATCTTCTCCACATGCTCTGTAGTGAAGCCAATCTCTGTGAGTGTCTGCGGCATGTTGATAGACTTGAAGAATGCCTTAAGTGCTGCGATGCCTTCGAGAGCCACAGCCACGTCGGTCTTTCCTTCAGGACAAACATCAAAGACGCGAACAGCAAGCTGTGCAACCTTCTTTGGGTGGTGGCTTGCCATGAATGTCATCCATGCAGGGAAAAGGATGGCAAGACCCGCGCCATGTGCAACCTTATCATCAAGACCGCTCACCTCATGTTCCATGCAATGTGTCATCCAGTCTTCCTGACGACCAACGCCACAAAGTCCGTTGTGAGCGATTGTTCCTGCCCACATGATGTTGGCACGAGCTTCATAGTTGTTAGGATCTGCAAACACCTTTGGAGTCTCGTTGATGATAGCCTTGAGGATTCCTTCTGCCACGCGGTCTGTAACCTCCACGTTCTCTGTATTTGTCATGTAACGCTCAAAGATATGAGCCATCATGTCAACGATACCGTAAGCTGTCTGGTTGGCAGGAAGAGTGAAGGTTAGCTCAGGGTTCATGACAGAGAACTTTGGACGAAGAAGCTCTGTGCCGATGGCAAGCTTGTGCATACCGTCAACCTTAGTAACAACAGAATCACCTGAACCTTCGCTACCAGCAGCAGGGATAGTAAGGACTGTAGCCACAGGAACGGCAACCTTTATCTCGCCCTTGCCAAGGTAAAAGTCCCAGAAGTCGCCATCGTAAGGAATACCCACGGCAATAGCCTTCGCTGTATCGATAGTAGAACCGCCACCAACAGGGAGAATGAAATCAATCTGCTCCTTGCGGCCGAGCTCAATTCCTTCATAAACTTTAGTATCGATAGGGTTTGGCTGAACGCCACCGAGTTCTACGTATGAGATGCCTTCTGCTGCAAGCGAAGCCTCTACTCTGTCAAGAAGTCCGCTACGCTTTACGCTGCCGCCACCATATACAATAAGTACTTTTGTGCCGCCGAATGACTTTACGAGTTCGCCAGTCTGAGATTCTTTACCACGTCCGAACACAAACTTTGTCGGACTGAAAAATGTGAAATTATTCATAGTTGTAAGGGTTAATAGTTTTTGTTAAAAGAGGAGTATTCCCAGCGGTTAACCGCTGGGCAGAGTCTACATACGCAGAGTCACCACACAATCTCTCCCCTGCCCCACTGCTTCAGGTAGGAGTTGCAGAGTTCGAAGTGGTGGTTGCCGAAGAAACCACGATGAGCAGAAAGAGGAGAAGGATGGACACTTGTAAGTACGAGATGCTTTGAAGTGTCTATGAGATTCTTTTTGCTGATGGCATAGCTGCCCCAAAGGATGAAAACTACATGTTCCTTCTGTTCGGAAATCTTCTGAATGACTGCATCCGTGAATGTTTCCCAGCCTTGTCGCTGATGTGAACCAGCAAGATGTGCGCGAACTGTAAGCGTTGCGTTGAGAAGAAGAATGCCCTGCTTTGCCCAATGCGTGAGATCGCCGTTGCGTCCTCCTACCACGCCAAGTTCCTTGTAGATATTCACCAACGAAGGCGGAATACGGATACCATCAGGCACGGAGAAGCATAATCCCATAGCTTGTCCAGGCTCATGATAAGGGTCCTGACCGAGAATGACGACCTTAACATTGTCGAACGGACAGAGATTGAACGCGTTGAAAATGAGCGAACCAGGAGGATAGCAAGCCGTCTGTCTATACTCATTACGAACAAAATCGGTGAGTCTGACAAAGTATTCCTTGTCAAACTCACCGCTTAATATTTCATTCCACGATGGGTGGATTTTTACTGTCATAATGTTTCTGGTATTGGATCCGAGATTGTGAATAGCAAATGACTACTCAAAATAGCTACTACCGTCGAAACAATGAGTACAAATGCACTCCTTAGGAAGTCCGATAGCCTTGACAATAGTCTCTATCTTAGAGAACTTGAGTGAAGTGAGACCGAGACGCTTACGGATTTCCTCTACCATCTTCTCATGCTTCTCTGAACCTGTCTTTGCGTACTCTTCAAGATCCTTAGCAGAATCACCTTCGAAGTCACGGATTACACGACGAGTGATGAGCTCCATTTCGCTCTTTGAGGCTGTGAAATTTACGTATTCACAAGGGTAGATGAGCGGAGGGCAAGCAATACGCATGTGCACTTCCTTAGCACCATTCTCAAAGAGTTCCTTCACATTGCCACGAAGCTGAGTACCACGAACGATTGAGTCGTCACAGAAAAGGAGTCGCTTGCCCTTGAGCATGTCGTAGTTAGGGATGAGTTTCATCTTGGCCACAAGGTCGCGCATCGACTGGTTGCTTGGAGTAAACGAACGAGGCCATGTAGGAGTGTACTTTGAGATTGTGCGGTGATAAGGGATTCCCTTGCCTATAGCGTAACCAAGAGCCATGCCGATACCAGAATCAGGAATACCGCAAGCGCAGTCAACTTCCGCGTCGTCTTCCTTGCCCATTGCGATACCACATGCCTGACGCATCTCCTCTACATTCTTGCCTTCATAGCAAGATGTTGGGAAACCATAGTATATCCAAAGGAAAGAGCAAATCTGAAGTTTCTTCTCTGGCGCACGAAGCTGTTCCATTTTATCTGGTGTGAAACGGACAATCTCCCCAGGGCCAATGTACGAATCTATTGTATAACCAAGATTTGGGAATGCTGTTGACTCAGAAGTGAGAGCCCAAGCACCATCTTTCTTACCGACAACGATAGGAGTTCTGCCCAAACGGTCGCGAGCTGCTATAATGCCATTCTCAGTAAGAATAAGCATTGAGCAAGAACCTTTCACCTTCCTGTATACATTCTCAATGCCATCCACGAAATCCTTGCCCTGAGTGATGAGCAGCGCAACGAGTTCTGTAGGGTTTGTTGTACCCTGAGAAAGTTCTGCAAGGTGATGGTAGTTGTCAAGCTGTTCCTTTTCAAGTTCTTCGATATTGACAATCTTTGCAACTGTAACGATGGCGAATTTACCAAGGTGTGAGTTGAAGACAATTGGCTGTGGATCAGTATCAGAGATTACGCCAACGCCGGAATTGCCAACAAACTTGTCAAGGTCATCTTCAAATTTTGTACGGAAATAAGTGCTCTCAAGATTGTGAATCTTACGGCAGAAGCGCTTTGATTCATGATCGTAAGTACACATACCGCCTCGCTTAGTGCCAAGGTGAGAGTTGTAGTCAGTGCCATAGAAAAGGTCTGTGGCACAAGAATGAGTTGAGATGGTTCCGAAAAAGCCGCCCATTATATTTAGTTTTTGTTATTTTTACGAGCGCAAAGTTACAATATTATTGCAAAAAAGCGAAATATATGTAAAATAAAATTCAAAAAAAATCAACTTACATTCAACTTTCGCTGTTTTGTCCCGTCAAAGTTACATTTATTGCTTTAAGATGAGTGTTTTTTATCAATATGAAACTTGCTCAAGGAAGAGTCCGTTGGCGGGCACACTTTCGCCTGCAGCTGAGCGAGATTTCTGTGAAAGGACAGATTGAAACTGTTCCAATGTCATTCGTCCGCGACCGACTTCAACAAGTGTTCCGACCACGGCACGCACCATATTACGAAGGAAACGGTTAGCAGTAATCTCAAAGTGCCAATTTGTCTCGCTATCCTTCACCCATTGGGCATGAGTAAGGTTGCACATCGTGGTCTTCACATCCGAACCGACCTTGCAGAAAGAGGCGAAATCCTTCTCACCAATAAGCATCTTGGCAGCTTGGTTCATCTTATCAAAGTCCAGTTGCCAATGTATCTGCCAAGCATAATGACGCGAGAAAGCATCCTTACGAGTGGAGATGTAGTAGTGGTATTTACGTGAAGTCGCAGAGAAACGAGCGTGCAAATCATCGGCTACTTGTTCTATACGAAGAACGGAGATGTCACGAGGAAGAAGCCTATTCAGTTTATAGGCAAGATCTTCTGTGGACAAATCGCCGAACACTGTAGCATCAATATCCATATGTGCCACCATGTGACGGGCATGTACTCCCGTGTCAGTACGACCAGCGCCTACAACCTCTATGGATTGACGAAGGATTGTAGAAAGAGCCTTCTGGAGTTCTTCTTGTATCGTGTTTCCGTTTGGCTGTATCTGCCAACCGTGGTAGTTTGTCCCGTCGTATTGAAAATGAATGAATAGTCTCATAATACAAAAAGCCCTCCCTTGTGGGGAGGGTTTGGGTAGGGTCTTATTATATATTTTTACCGTGACACTGCTTGTATTTCTTTCCGCTACCGCAAGGACATGGATCGTTACGGCCAACCTTTGGATCACGGATGATAGGAATCTTAGGCACGTTGCGCTGAGCACCTTCACGAGTATCCTGACTTGCCACTGCACGCTGGATGCGCTGAGCCTCGTCGAGTTCCTCTGCCTGATCAGTAAGCTGTGGCTGAGGCATGCGTGGCATTGGTGGACGCTGTGGCATAGCTGGTTGCTGAGCTGGAGCCTGCTGTTGTTCAGGCTGCTGAGCATCCTGCGACTCCTCCTGCTGCATTTCTGGGATTGTAGCGCGCATAAGGATAGAAACAATGCGGTCGTTCATCTCATCGACCATATTGTCAAACAGCTTCACGCTCTCAAGCTTGAAGATCACGAGTGGATCCTTCTGCTCATAAGAAGCGTTCTGTACAGAATGCTTGAGTTCATCAAGAGCACGGAGGTTCTCCTTCCAACAGTCGTCAATGATATGAAGAACAATCTGCTTCTCGAATTCCTTTACGACATTCTTGCAACCATTCTCATATGCCTCCTTGAGGTCAACGCGGATGTTATAGCCACGCTTGCCGTCAACAACAGGCACAACGATATACTTGAAGCGGTCGCCCTGTTCCTCAAAGACACGACTGATTACAGGCATAGCAGTGTTCTGCATCTTGTCTGTACGCTCCTTGAAGAGGACCATAATCTTCTGGAAGACATCCTCACAAAGCTTATCCTGCTTTCCTGCAAGGAATTCCTGCTCTGTGAAAGGGCACTCCATATAGAATATCTTAATGAAGAGTTCCTTGCAACCTTCGTAGTCATTCTTTGTAATGATGTTCACAACGCGGTCCCAGATGACATTAGCGATATCCATACCGATACGCTCACCCATAAGTGCGTGACGACGCTTGTCGTAAACAACGGTACGTTGCTTGTTCATCACATCGTCGTATTCGAGAAGACGCTTACGGATACCGAAGTTGTTCTCCTCTACCTTCTTTTGTGCACGCTCGATGGCATTTGTAACGATAGAAGATTCTATACGCTCACCTTCCTCAAAGCCAAGACGGTCCATTACAGACGCTATCTTCTCTGAAGCGAAGAGTCGCATCAACTTATCTTCGAGCGAAACATAGAACACAGAAGAACCTGGGTCACCTTGACGACCGGCACGACCACGGAGCTGGCGGTCAACACGACGGCTTTCGTGACGCTCAGTACCGATGATGGCAAGACCACCGGCATCCTTGATTTCCTTTGAAAGCTTGATATCGGTACCACGACCTGCCATGTTTGTTGCAATGGTAACAGTCTTGCCGAAACCAGCCTGAGCCACGATGTCTGCTTCACTCTGGTGGAGCTTGGCATTCAATACGTTATGCTGTATGCCGCGCATCTTGAGCATACGTGAGAGGAGCTCAGAGATTTCTACCGAAGTAGTACCAACAAGTACAGGACGGCCTTGTTCAACCATTGCCTGAACTTCCTCGATTACGGCATTGTATTTCTCGCGGTTTGTCTTGTAAACGCGGTCGTCCATATCAATACGAGCGATAGGACGGTTTGTAGGAATCTCTACAACATCAAGCTTGTAGATATTCCAGAACTCGCCTGCCTCTGTGATGGCTGTACCGGTCATACCAGAGAGCTTGTGGTACATACGGAAGTAGTTCTGGAGAGTGATTGTAGCGAAAGTCTGTGTAGCTTCCTTCACCTTGCAGTGTTCCTTAGCCTCAACAGCCTGATGCAAACCATCGCTCCACTGACGGCCTTCCATGATACGACCTGTCTGCTCGTCAACGATCTTCACTTCACCGTCGTCGATGACATATTCCACGTCCTTTTCGAACATACAATATGCCTTGAGAAGCTGACGGATAGTATGAACGCGCTCACTCTGAACTGCATAATGGTCAAGAAGTTGGTCTTTCTTTGCAAGACGCTCTTCGTCAGAAAGATTCTTTTCGTTTTCGAGGTCTGAGAGTTCTGTTGTGATGTCTGGAATCACAAAGAGGTCCTTCTGACCCACCTGAGCAGCCATCCAGTCAGTACCCTTATCTGTAAGCTCGCAAGAGTTCATCTTCTCTTCAACAACGAAGTAGAGAGGTTCGATAGCCTCTGGCATCTTGCGGTTGTTGTTTTCCATGAAGTACTCTTCTGTCTTGAGCATACCTGCCTTGATACCTTCCTCAGAAAGGTACTTGATGAGAGGCTTGTTCTTTGGAAGACACTTGTACGAACGGAAGAGCGACACGAAGCCTTCATCAAGAAGTTTCTTGTCATTCTTTTCTGTACCTTCTGTGATAAGGCGCTTTGCCTCAGCGAGATACTCAGTAGCAAGCTTACGCTGCACGCCAACGAGTTTCTCTACGAGTGGCTGATACTGCTCGAACATCTGGACATCACCGTTTGGCACAGGACCAGAGATGATAAGAGGAGTACGGGCATCATCAATCAGCACGGAGTCAACCTCATCGACGATGGCATAGTTGTGACGACGCTGTACGAGGTCGTCTGGCGAAACAGCCATGTTGTCACGAAGGTAGTCGAAACCGAATTCATTGTTTGTACCGAATGTGATATCTGCCTGATAAGCCTTGCGACGTTCCGGAGAGTTTGGACGGTGCTTGTCGATACAGTCAACGGAAAGACCGTGGAACATGTAGAGAGTACCCATCCACTCCGAGTCACGCTTTGCAAGATAGTCGTTCACAGTAACGACGTGAACACCGTTTCCAGTCAATGCGTTGAGGAATACAGGGAGTGTAGCCACGAGGGTCTTACCTTCACCGGTTGCCATTTCGGCAATCTTACCCTGGTGAAGTACTGTACCACCGAAGAGCTGCACATCGTAGTGAACCATATCCCACTTGAGGTCGTTTCCACCTGCTATCCAGTGGTTGCTATAGATTGCCTTGTCGTCCTCAATGCGAAGGAAGCCTTTTCCTTCAGCCACGAGTTCACGGTCGAAGTCAGTGGCAGTCACCACGACTTCCTCGTTATGTGCGAAGCGGTTTGCTGTTTCCTTTACGATTGCAAAGGCAACAGGAAGAACTTCTGTAAGTCCTTCTTCATACTGCTCAAGAACCTCCTTGTCGAGCTTGTCTATCTCATTGAAGATAGTCTCACGCTCGTCGATTGGAGTATCCTCAATCTTCGCCTTGAGAGCATCTATCTTTGCAAGGTTTTCCTTACCCTTGCTGCGTACTATCTCCTTGATTTCGATAGTCTTGGCTCTCAGTTCGTCGTTCGAGAGAGCCTGAATCTCCGGATAGACTGACTTCACCTGCTCCACGATAGGCTGGATGAGCTTCATATCGCGAGATGACTTGTCACCGAAGAGTGATTTGATGATGTTAAAGAATCCCATATTTTGTTTTATTTTTTATCTGATGTTATAGATACTATAGAGGCATAGAAGCTACAGAAACTATAGGGGCTATAGCGTCTATATTACAATCTCCGTGCCATTCATTACGCATTAAGCATTGACCTTCTCATCGAAGCGCTGCATCAGCCAATCGTTCTGCTCCTCAATGGTCATATTGCTATTGTCGAGAAGCACGGCATCTTCTGCCTGACGGAGAGGCGAAACCTCGCGATGAGAGTCCATATAGTCCCTTTCGCGAACATTATTTAATATATCCTGGAAGTCGGCTTCCTGACCTTTAGCCTTCAGTTCGTCATAACGGCGCTGCGCACGAACCTCATCGCTTGCTGTGACGAATATCTTGAGTTCAGCATCAGGGAAAACCGTTGTACCGATGTCACGGCCGTCCATCACAATGCCTTTGTCCTGTCCCATGCGGCGCTGCTGGTCAACCATTGCCTCGCGAACGAAAGGAAGGGCGGCAATCTCACTTACATGCGACGACACTTCCATGCCACGAATCTCACTCTCCACAACCTCACCGTTAAGGCAAGCAAGCGGTTTGCCTGTCTCTGCGTCGAGTTGGAACGAGATGTTTATGTCGTTGATATGCTGTTCAAGGTCAGCAGGAGCTATGCCATTGCGCATTGCATAGAGAGTGCAGCAACGATACATCGCACCCGTATCCACATATATATAGCCTACTCTTCTGGCAAGTTCCTTTGCCATTGTGCTCTTTCCGCATGAAGAGTGGCCGTCTATTGCTATAGTAATCTTTTTCATTGTCAAGTATTTTACGAATTCATTGCCATGAAGAATTCGGCATGATCGCGTGTTCTTTTGAGTGTACGCTGGATGTCGTTCATAGCTTCTATTGGGTTCATGTCAGCAATGAACTTTCTTACTACCCACATCTTCTCCTGGATATAAGGTTCAAGCAGCAGGTCGTCGCGTCGAGTGCTTGACTGCACGAGGTTGACAGCTGGGAATACACGCTTGTTTGCGAGAGAGCGATCGAGTTGGAGTTCCATATTACCGGTACCTTTGAACTCTTCGAAGATAACTTCATCCATCTTCGAACCAGTGTCGATGAGAGCTGTTGCGATGATAGTCAGCGAACCGCCACCTTCAATGTTACGAGCTGCACCGAAGAAGCGCTTTGGCTTCTGGAGAGCGTTGGCATCAACACCACCGGTAAGGACTTTACCAGAGGCTGGTGCAACGGTATTGTAAGCACGGGCAAGACGAGTTATGGAGTCAAGGAAGATGACCACATCATGACCACATTCCACCATTCTCTTTGCCTTCTCAAGCACAAGATTCGCTATCTTCACATGCTTCTCCGCCGGCTCATCGAATGTAGAAGCAATAACCTCGGCATTAACGGTACGAGCCATGTCTGTAACTTCCTCTGGACGCTCGTCAATGAGGAGCATCATGAGGTAAGCCTCTGGGTGGTTCGCAGCAATGGCATTCGCTATATCCTTCATTAGGATAGTCTTACCGGTCTTTGGCTGTGCAACGATGAGCGCACGCTGACCTTTACCGATTGGAGAAAAGAGGTCAACGATGCGAGTGGAATTATTCGTAGTTCTTGGATCGCCACAGAGTGTAAACTTCTCCTCAGGGAAGAGTGGAGTGAGATGTTCGAAAGGAATACGGTCGCGCACCTCTTCCGGGCTTCTGCCGTTGATGAAATTCACAGAGGTGAGAGTAAAGAACTTCTCGCCGTCGAACGGTGGACGAACCTTACATTCAAGTACATCGCCCGTTTTCAATCCAAACTGCTTGACGAACTGACCTGGCACATAGACATCATCAGGCGACGATACATAATTGTACTCCGAAGAACGAAGGAAACCATATCCATCAGGCATCATCTCAAGGACACCACGAGCAGAGATGAGATTCTCAAACTTATACTCCACCGTCTCTACCTTCTGCTGAGCAGGCTTCTGAGCAGGACGTTCTGCCTTTGCTGCAGGCTGCTGGACAGGCTGTGATGGTTGATGCACAAATTCCACCTGCGGAGGCTCAATCATCTGCGTAGGTCTCTGATATATTGGAGCTGGCTGGGTTTTGTCCACAAAGATTGGAGGTTCTGTAGGACCAGCATACATATCGTAGTTCTGGAGCACGCCGAAATCCTCCACAGGGATATCCTGAATGATTATGAAGTCGCAGTCAGCAGGAACAGAAGGAGTTTCTTCCGAAGATTCCTGACTTTCCGAAGCTTCTGGAACCTCTGGAACTTCCGAAACCTCTGGAACTTCTGGAACCTCTGAAACCTCCTGATCAGCATTCTGCTCTTTCTGCTGAGCTTCCCAGATAGCGAGAGCCTCAATCAAAGCCTTTGACTTTCTGCCACGATGAGGCTTCATGAGTTCTTCCGGATTCAGGAGAAGAGCTGCTACCTCCGGAGAGACAGTCTCTCCTACTACAGGTGCCGTCGTTTCGGGAGTTTCTGATGGTGTTGCCACTGACTCTTCTGCTGGTGTTGTCACTGGCTCTTCTGCTGGTGTTGCCACTGGCGCTTCAGCCATTGGTTCCTGGGTCTCGCTTTGCTCAGCAAGTCCTTCAGAGACGAAATTCTCATCAAAGAGCCCTCTCTGTGCAGCTGCATCTATCTGTTTCTTGATGGATTGGCGCTTTGCCTTGGTGTCAAGACTCTCCCCATCCATACCATTTACGGTATAGACAGCATCTTTCTTTACCATTCTTGTGCGCTTTCTCTTTGGCGCCTCGTTGAGAACTTCTTCTGAAGAGCTCTCAAAATTTTCGTTGTTATCTGACACGTTTAATCGATTTTTTCTGATTACTTGGTGGGTTGTACTGATTCCCATAACACACAAACGGTGCAAAAGATGCACGTTCTGACAGCTGTCAGGGGTTAAGTCTCTGTGTAAATTCGGGATTATGATGGGCAGGATATTGCCCAAAGAAGGTTTGGAGTGTAAGGAAATACTCCAAAACACGGTGCAAAGGTAGTAAAAAAATATTTATCTGCAAATTATCGCGTCCACTTTTTTTGTTTTTTTGGCAAACAAGAAAGAAATGCAGAGGAAATGACAAATAGGGGTACACATTTAGCGGTTACGGTTACAGTTACGGTTACCCAAATTTTGCACATTTAGAGTCCCTTGATAAGGGCCGGCTATAATGCAGGGATTAAACAAAGGGGCTGTATATTTCAGCCCCTTTGTGCATTCTTTCGTTCCATACATTCCTTAACAGGCACAGTTCTTCTTGAACGGTTCACGGAGTTTCTTGTACTTCTTTCCTTTTTCAACTTCCGCAATGCAGCCGCTTCGTTTCATCTTATAAATGAATTGTCTCGTTTCCGTCTTGAAGCCACCGTCCTTCACAGCCATGTTGAGTTCTTCTCTTGTAAACTCATCGCCTACAAGATAGAGAGGGCTTTCTATGCTCACATCGCAGATTATCGATTCATTGCCGAGAGCCTCGCGTGCCTGCTTGTAGAAGATGTTCATCTTCACCCACATGCCATAGTCGAAACACCAGAAGAAGAAGTCCTCAAACTCATCTTCCCATTTGCCTCCATTGGCAAGGTAGAGAATCATTATCTTCTTCATAGCCACGAACTTAGTGCGCCAAGCATAGCTTATCCAAGTGTCGTCAGCCATCGTTTCGGCCTTCTGCTCGATATACTCGTTTGCCTTCTCTTCAAGGGCATCGAGTTCAGCCAGTCTGAACGGTATTCTGCGACCGCGCTTGTCATCCTCACAGCGGAAAGCCTTGAGGTTGTTGATGTAAGGTTCCAGGGCATCGGCAAAAGCCTCGTCATAGTCGCCATAGTGGAACTTGAACTTCTCCTCTGGAGCTATTATCGTGGCAAAGTCCACACGAGAGAGAGTACCGTCTGAGAGTGAACGTCTGAAGAACGCCTTCGCCTTGTCTGGCGTGCATGCAGCAACCCAATTCCAGCGAAGAGCTGTCGTGAAGTTTGCGGAACTTGACGAGAATCTCTCGGAACCCATTCTGCCCACATCCCACGTCTTCTTTATAAGTTGAGAGATCTGCGAGCGACCGGAACAGGTGCCATCGTGTAGAGTTCCTCTATCTCCTCAACCTTAGTGAACACACGCTGATCCTTGCAGTAGCCATAGTGTTCGGCAGCATAGAGACGTTGCAGGAGAGCAGCAGGAGTCACGTCGGAATTGAGGATGCGGATAGGCTTCCTTGGTCGCTCAGTGCCCTTCTCGTTAGCCTTCTTGTTCTGCTGTGATTCAGCCCATGCACGCTCTTGCTCACGCGCCTGTTCATCTTGCTGGAGGATGTCCCAGACGATTTCCTTGTAAGTAGTGCCCTTGAAGATGGTTGGGAAGTCTTTTTTGCACAAAGGGGTCTGACCCTTTTGTGCAAATTCATCTTCGTCGTTACCGAAATTCTCTGCACCTGCGTTACCCATATTCTCTGCACCTGCGTTACCGAAGTGTTCACTTCGGTTATACCCAGTCGCCTCCATCTGGCCGAACATCACCTCCGTATTAATATAAAGGATGTCCTCTTCCCTTGGCACGAAGCTCCAGCGTGAGAGGTCCTTGGTGCAAACATCGTGCTTCACTCCGAGGAGGTCTGCAAGCCATTCCTGGTCAGCCTTTATCGTACTGCCTTCACGCCCTTTCATTACGATTCTAAGCCCTTGACCGGAAGGCGTGACGTGGACAAGGGCAACCTCTTTCTCAAGCGGGATTTTCGCTTTCTTGAGTACCTCCTTGAACGTGCGCCAGAGTTGCTTTGGCTGCTCTATGTGATCAACATCGAGCATGAAGAGACCTGTTGGCTGCAAGTTACTCTGCAATCGGCTACCAATATTGCCAGTGAGGATGGCTGGGTCGTAGCCTTGGAAATTGACTACCGGCAACTGCTGTTTCCACTTGATGTCACCAGTTGTGCGGAACATGTTGATGTTCTGCTTTGTTGTGGGATTCTTTGTGAGCGCTTCCCATTGCTCTTTTGTACACAGGCGAGTCTTTTGGTCTGTGATTTTATGCATGAATGTTTGCATAACTTGTTTAGCCCCTGAACTTTTGCAGCGGGACGGACTGCTTAAAGAAGAGCCCCTCAAGCTCCCCCAAGGGGAGGTGTTAAATGAGTCAGGCTCGGGATTAAATTATAATAGAAATTGAGTGCGGGCTGAAAGCCCAATGAGATACATAGCCCAGGACTATGGACACTTCGTGAATGCCCTTTTCAGGGCGTCATCTAATCATCATTGCCTCTATCAGGACTTGCTAAGTAAATTGAAGATCACTTGGAACCGTTGTGTAGAAGCCGCTGCCTCATCGTTCCGAGTGCAAAATAGCGTAGCGCTTCGTGCTCAGAAAATAGGGCTTGTCGAGCTTGCTCGGTGCCCGTCTCTGATTTTCTGAGTGCAAAATTACAAAGGAAAATCGGGGTATTGAAAAAAAGCATTTCATCGTTTTTCATCGATGATGAATGATGACAAAGTATGACACAAAGGGCAAAAAAAATACCCATTACCTGTGAAGATAATGGGTAAAATCCTTATAATTCAATGACTATACTTTTAGCTTTCTCTCTATTTCTTTCGTTGAAATACGACCTTATCGAGTTCCAGTTTCCGCAATTAGGAAATTCCTTCTCAAACATCTCCTTCGATGGAACCTTTATGAACCAATGTCTTTCAAGGTAGCAATATGCCAATGTAGCACCGATGACAGCAGGTTTCGTGCTTGGCGTTATTCTCTTGTGCAGCTCCGCCATCAGTTTCTCCTCGTCCACATTCTGTATGATCGAATGGAAATAAGAGACTTGTCCAAAAACCTCCTCCACAGCCTTCTGACCGCCGTACGCCTTAATCCACTCTTCCGTCAGCATGCCTATCACATTCAGCTGCAAGTTGGATTCCGTAAGGTCCATGTCATTCCACATCTCAGAGAGCACATCCCCGATATCACCGAAGACGTCCCAATACCCTTTTACGACATCACTGATGAGAAGCCTGTCCTTGCTTTCATCGAACCTCTTCCTTGCCGCTACGGGATTCTCGGCGAAGGCAGTCTCAAGGTTCTCCCTTTGCTTCTGCCACGTCCTGCCGTTCCTCACCTTCTGCAGCCACTCATGAGGCGTCGTCGCTTGTGTCCAAAACATATCTCCCATCATTCCTCAAACCATTCTCCTGTTAAACGTCTCTCTGCGTGTGCCAAAAGATAAAGCATCGACAGCGAATTCTCCTGAAGCCAACCTTCCGACAAGAAGTTATCACGGATATAATCTACTTCCTCATAGAAGTAGTTCATCGAATCCCCTAGCGATGTATAGTAAGCAGGCGACTGATCGTCAAACGAAAGATACTCGTTGTAGTCCTTCACGCAGAATTCATCGTTATCGTCCAGAACCACGAAAAACTCCCACGCTGCATCAAGGACAACACGGTCAAACCTATTCATGAACTTGCCGTGAATCTCGTCATGCAGATAGATAACCTCAGTGAGCAGCCCCATCTCCCTGCCCTCGGCAAGATGGCGGTCAACGGCGCGAAAAGCCTCAATGATGGTCTCGCAGTATTCGCGGCGTGATAATTCAGTCAATCTTGGCGCGGCAAGACGTTCATGGCTATCCTTGCTACGCAGTTCGGCAATATAGTCCTGCGCAGGCTGATAGTAAATGCTGGCAAGATGCCTTACGCCCACCTTACGCAGAATGTGAGCCACACACACGCTTATCATCTCATACTTGCTGTTGAGAATGAAGTCCACAAGCCCCTCGTTCTTCACGCTGATCTCACCCTCCAAGCCCAGCAGAGCAAGGTCGAACGACTGAGTGCTGCTCAACACCTCCTCAAGCTTCGTGCTGTCAGCCCAAGGATTGTCGGCACAGAAAAGTTTTATGTCATCAATAAGATTGTTCATAGCAATGATTTTATTTACACTGCAAAGTTAGCACTTATTTTTCAAAACTCCAAGGAAAACGACTCAAAAGTGCCACGGGAAATTTCATAACTCCTACGGAAACGATACAAAAGTGCCATGGAAACGATGTGAAACTCCCACGGATTTAACCCTCCCGTAACTGTAACCGTAACCGCAAAATGCATACACACTCCCAATTTCAGCCCTATTCATATTATTAATGATATTCATTAATTAAATTAATATATAATATATGTACGCGAGACTTATCCATCCCCCCACACATTCTGCGGTTACGGTTACGGCTACGGTTACACCACTTTTTGCTGTTCTTATACCAAATTTTACAGCCATAAAATTTACAGCCATAAAATTTCAACAATAATTTACGACAGCACATAAAAAATAACGGGGCTCTCACGGGTCCCGTTACACACACAACAACAATCAAACCGTCAGTGTTGACCACCAACGGCCACAATTAACAATTTAACAATTATGTATCTTCCAGATTCCCAATTAATCTGAACAAACTTTGGAGAGAGAATTATTCATTATTCGTTGGCAAAGTTAAGCATTATCTTTTACATAATGAAGAAAATGACCATTTTTTTTCAATTAGCATCGTATTTTTTAGCAAAAATGCATTTTCGCGTTTCAGAAACCTTTGAAACCTCTGAAACTTTTGAAACCTCTGAAACCTCCTATATCAGTCGTTTCTTCTGGAACACCCAAACAGTGCCAGCAGATACGATGACGGAGATGACGAGTGCAATTGGGAATCCCCACGACCACTCCTCCATTCCGTTTACGAGGTTCATACCGAAGAGTGAGGCGATGAAGGTTGGGAGCATGAGGATGATGGACACGGAGGTGAGCGTACGCATCACGGTGTTCATATTATTGTTGATGATACTCTGGTAAGTATCCATCGTACTCTCGAGGATGTTCGAGTATATCTGCGTCGTTTCCTTCGCCTGCGACATCTCGATGTTGACGTCTTCGATGAGGTCGGCGTCAAGTTCATCGACTTGCAGCTTGAACTTCAGCTTAGCAAGGAGGTTCTCGTTGCCACGGATGGAAGTGGCGAAGTATGTGAGGGAGTCCTGAAGGCGCGAGAGACTGATGAGCGAAGAGTTGTCGACATCCTTGTCGAGATTGCGCTTTGCCTGGTCAATGAGGGTGTTTATCTGCTTGAGTCGCTTCAGATACCACACGGCACTGCAGAGGAACACACGGAAGGTCATATCGACAAAGTCGGTGAAGCCCACATTGCGCTTCTGCTGATAGCTCACGAAGTCTATCATCATGTTGGTCTCGTGGAAGCAGACGGTAAGCGTTACGTCACGCTTGTGGATGATACCAAGCGGAATGGTGGTGTAAGGGGTACGCGAACGAACCTCACGCACGAAAGGAATACGAAGGATGATGAGCATCCATCCGTCGTCGTATTCATAACGAGCGCGCTCGTCGGTATCGGCAATGTCGGTGATGAAGTAGTCAGGGATGTTGAACTTCTTTTCAACAAACTCACGGTCCTCTTCTGTAGGACAAGTCATCTGGATCCAGCAGTTTGGCTCCCATTCAGGAATGGCATGAAGCCCTTCCTTGTAGTTCCAATAAGTTCTCATAAGCTTTGATTCGGGTGGGAAAACGATTTACAACGTGAAGCAAAGCCTGAGAAAGAAGCCTTATGCCTCACGCATCAAACAGTAAAGTTTTCCGCGTAATAGTCGTCCATTTGGTGTTAATAAATTGGTTTGTCGCTGCAAAATTAAGAATAAAAAGGGAAAAAGCAAAGTAAAGCACAAGTTTTTTCGAAAAAAGTTTTGTCTTTTGCGGAAATAGTCATACTTTTGCAACAGGTTATTAGTCTTAGACTTTAACTTTAACTTTAACTTTGACTTTAACCATTATATCATAAACCCCAAAAACTTCAATATCATGGATTTCGGTAAAATTCTCGGCCAACTTCAAGGCCAACTCGGTGACAAGGTTGATCTCTCTTCAATCCAAGGCAAGACAGACGTAAACAAAATCCCAGAACTTCTCAACGGCGTAGAACTCCCTTCTGCAGCAAAGGATCTCCTCGCAAAGCTTCAGGCTGGTGGCGCTGGCGACCTTGACGGCGACGGCGTGCAGGAAAGCCTTGCAGAGGAACTCAAGGGAAAGGCTGAGCAGGTTCTCGGTAGCGGCATTCTCGGAAGCATTCTGGGCAAATAATGTAAACGAACACTATTAGCGGTATAATAAAGAACACGAATTTCACAAATAACACGAATCAAGGTCCAGAATAAGGCTTTTTGAAATTCGTGTAATTCGTGCAATTCGTGTTCTGATTATTTGCGGTTATCTTTGCTTATCGTAATCTATGGCTGGCTTATCGGCCTCAATGAGGTCAATATCCCAATCGTCTGTACGGAACGAGCTTACAGGAATGCCATCGCAGAAGAGGTCTCCCTGCACCCAGTCCTTGAAGGCGTAGCGCACGGCAACAGGCTTCTTCACTTCTTCGCATGTCACGATGACCTTTGAACGCTCCACGACAGCCTTTGCAGGATGGAACACCTTGTCTGCTCCAGCCACTTCGAAACATTCGCTAAGATAGCCCTTTTCGCCATAAATCCACATGTCAGCGCGCTCGAAAGAGACGGTACAAGTATCGTTTGAAACGGTCATATTCTTATAATAGGCACTCTTTGAAGTGAGACCTTTCACGCCGTAAGTGTTGTCAAGGGCGAGAAGGGCAAGACGCTGACCAGCAAGATTCTTCTTTCGAGGGTGAATGCCCCACTCCATTCCGCAGTCCATAAGAACAGCCATTCCGCAGTTTGGAATCATGAGTTCCGCCTTTGACTGCTGTTCACGAAGGAGAGCAGAGTTAGGCTTCATGTTGACGAGAGTATAGTCATAAGGTGCAATCTGGCAATAGTAGAAAGGGAAATCACCTTGTTTCCACTCACTTCGCCAGCCCTTTACCATCGTTGCCATCATGTCAGCGTAAGTCTGGAAGCGAGGCACATTGTCTTCGCCCTGATACCAGATGGCTCCACGCATGCTGTAGCCAATGATTGGACTCAGCATACCGTTGTATAACACTGTAGGAGTGCGGTTTTTCGATTTGATGTCGCTCTCCTGCTGCGGAATCTTTGCATCCGGGAAAGCACGAAGCCAATCTGCTGTCATCCACGCTTCGCAGGCACTTCCACCCCATGCTGCGCAGATAAGTCCTACGGGAACATCGAGCATCTGTCGGAGTTCCTTGCCGAAATAATATGCCGTAGCCGAAAACTCACGTACTGACTGCGGTTCGCTGAGTAGCCATTCGCCCTGAACATCATCCTTTGGAAGGAAAGAAGAGGTGCGCTTTATGGTGAACAGGCGCAGGTTGCTGTCCTTGCTGTGAAGGATGTCTGCTACGGCATTCTCCACTGGTTGGTTCTTGAAGCCCTTCATAGGCATCTCCATATTGCTCTGGCCGGAACAAATCCACACTTCGCCAGAGAGAATGTTCTGAAGGAGAACGCCGTCTGTTGAGGCTGACTTTGACATAGACTTTGACTTTGCAGCTTTCTCTCCCCTGTGGGGAGTCGGAGGGGTCTTATCAGTAACAAAGATGGTATAAGGACCGCCAGCTGCTGGCGTTTGTATAGCAGTTTTCCACTTTCCGCTGGCATCAGCCTTGGTAGTAACGGCATCTTTCTGCCACGAAGCCTGGATGGTAACAGTGGAATTAGCATCTGCCGTTCCCCATAGGTTTGCCTTACTCTCGCATTGGAGCACCATGTTGTCAGAGAATATCCTTGGCATTGTGACCTTAGCCGAAAGGGATGTGAATGCAAAAGAGAGCAAAAGAGTTGAAATAAGGGTTTTCATACGAAATCTTTTTAGGGAAACGAATAAGCTTCCGATAATCTTTTATTTGGTTAGTCGGTGCAAATATACACTTTATCCTAAACATTGGCAAATTTACTTGCATTATTTTACTGCATGAAGAGACAAAAATATTAATAATCCTTAATTTATCTCACCCATACTTTGACATTTCCCCCTTTTTTGCTACCTTTGCAGTAGAAAACGGGATAATATAACCCAGTATTTATTAACCATAAAAACATTATACAACTATGAACAAGAAATTCGTTTGCTCTGTTTGTGGATATGTTCACGAAGGTCCAGAGCCACCAGAGAAGTGCCCAGTTTGCAAGGTTCCAGCATCAAAGTTCAACGAGATGGCAGAAGAACTTTCATGGGTTACAGAACATAAGCTTGGAGAAGCCAAGGATGTTGACCCAGTAATCAAGAAAGGTCTCCAGGAGCACTTTGCCGGAGAATGTACAGAAGTTGGCATGTATCTCGCCATGGGTCGTCAGGCTGAGCGCGAAGGCTACCCTGAAATAGCAGAAGCTTTCAAGCGCTACGCTTACGAGGAGGCTGACCATGCTGCAAGAATAGCAGAGCTCCTCGGCGAAGTTGTTTGGGACACTAAGACTAACGTAAAGGCTCGTATGGAAGCTGAATGCGGCGCTTGTGCAGGCAAGATGGAGATTGCCATCCTCGCTAAGCAGCAGAACCTTGATGCTATCCACGACACAATCCACGAGATGGCTAAGGACGAAGCTCGCCACGGCTGCGGTTTCCAAGGTCTTTACAACCGTTACTTCAAGAAGTAAGGACTCACTTATCCAATATAAAATGCCCTCGAAAAGCAAAAATGAAACTGCTTTCCGAGGGCATTTTATTGAATGGGTTTTTACTATCACATAGCCTCAAACTTCTTGACAGCGTCCTCTACAGACATATCTGCGAAATCCTGCGCGCTAATGATGCGACCTGACTTCTTGTCAGACAAGAATACGCCAAGAACAGCACCCGTAACAGCGCTCTCTGGAGAGTTCGGTGCATTTGGTCCACCAAGGTCTGTTCTGCACCAGCCTGGATCTACCAGGTTAATCATTACATCCGTGCCCTCTACCAAAGTGCCGAGGTCTTTTGTCACCTTGTCAAGACCAGCCTTGCTTGCAGAGTAAGCAGCCTGCTGTGGTTCCTTGTCTATGCCGCTCGTTGTGTTTACGATACGACCGTAGCCAGCCTTCATCATGCGAGGAAGGTAGTGGTAGCAGATAATCATCGGAGCAATGATGTTGACCTTTAGGCTGTCAACAAAGTCAATGGCAGGAGTGTCAAAGATCTCAGAGCGGTAAGTAACCTGAATACCTGCGTTGTTGAGCACATATTCTATGTTCAGACCTTCGTCATCAATTTTCCTTAACATCGCGCGCACCTCGTTCTCGTCCTCAAGGTTCGCAGCAACAGTCATCACCTTCACGCCCTTCTGCTGAGCCTTCTCGGCAACCTCGTCAAGGTGTGAAACACTACGGCTATGCAACACCAAGTTGCATCCGTAATCCGCAAGCTTCTCAGCTACCAAAGCACCGATTCCACGGCTTGCTCCAGTCACCAAAGCCCATTTTCCTTTGATATTTTCCATTAGAATAAAGTAGGGTTATATAAGTTAATTGATTCAAGTTTTTTCGCGGCAAAGGTACGATTAAGTGAGTGAAATACCAAATTTATTTGAGTATTTCCGAGCGTGAGTACCTAAAACAATAGTTAAAGATAGCATTTTATTTACAATCCACCCAATAATTCTGTGTTTTTTTGCATTCCTACGTTCAAGATTCAAAGTCAGTTTCTTAAGATTTCTCGCCAAAAACTTGCCGATACCGGAAAAAAGTAGTACTTTTGCACCGAAAAATTATGTAAAAACTTGCCGATAATGAATTTTATTTCCGTAGCAGAATACGCTAAGCGTCACGACATCAGCGAACGTACAGTCAGGAATTATTGCAACCAAGGGAAGCTTGACGGAGCTTTCCTGACGGGAAAAACGTGGAACATTCCAGAGGACGCTGTCGTCGTAAAGGCAAAACATAAAGCAAAGGAATCCGCTCTGCTGAAGGCATTGCGTGAACAAAAATCAATGCGGCTCAGAGGAAGCATCTACCATAAGACTCAGATTGATCTCACATTCAACTCCAATCACATGGAAGGTAGCAGGCTGACCCATGAACAGACACGCCACATTTTTGAGACAAACACCATTGGCGTGGACGACAGTAGCGTTCGAGTGGACGACATCATAGAAACCGTAAACCACTTCCGCTGCATAGACAACATAATAGACCATGCTACGGACAAGCTCACGGAAGCTTACATAAAGGAGCTGCACAAGCTATTGAAGTCAGGAACTCAGGATGCCGACAAGGATTGGTTTCGTGTCGGCGAATACAAGATGCTGCCTAACGAAGTAGGCGGCCAGGACACTTGTGCGCCTGAGAGAGTACACAAGGAAATGGCAACGCTGCTCAAGACTTACAACAGCAAAAAACAAAAAAACCTCGACGACATTCTCGACTTCCATCAGCGGTTCGAGGCAATACATCCATTCCAAGACGGCAACGGAAGAGTTGGCAGACTGATAATGTTCAAGGAATGTCTTGCCAATGAAATCGTGCCGTTCATAATCACGGAAGAACTCAGACGCTTCTACTATCGCGGTCTGCAGCAATGGCAGCAGATACCCGAATATCTGCGAGACACCTGCCTGACTGCACAAGACAACTACAAAGACATCCTGAATTATTTCAGGATTAAATTCTAATCAATCTGCATTCCACAAAATGATTCTGTGTTTTTGTCTTTTACCAAAAACATTTCTATTTCACAAGATTGTTAATATATAATAAAGATTATACAGAACTTTACACTCTCAATTGCAGTATAATTTCTTGCCCATCAACGAGGTCATGGAGTGACATACATTTACAAAAAAAGTTGAAACGATAATACCGTTCCAACCTTTCATATTTCCATTGAGAATGCCTTTAGCCTTTGAACTTCTGTCTATAAACTGCTCACGCTCGCAGTTTTTAGCCTCAAAGCCTAATGGCTTTGAACATAATAATTACTTCACTTCCCAAGTGTCGTTTGTCTCGAGGAGTTCGGCGAAAGTGTGGTACTTCTTTGCAGCCTTAACCTCTTCGATCTGTGCTTCTACAGCGTCGTTGTATGTAGGAGCGTCAACATCACGGATTACGCCGAGAGCGATAGGGAAACCGTTTGTGCCGTCCATCATAGCGAGCTTGAGCTGGAGAGTATTGTCCTCGCAGTGAGCATCGTGAACGAGGATGTCCTTCTCAGTGATACCGTTCTCGCCAAGCTTTACAACCTTGAGGGAGAAGCCGTCCTGCATGATACCGTATTCATTGTTCTCACCGAAGATGAGTGGCTGACCGTGCTTTACATAGATAGCGTTCTTGGCACGTCCTTCCTTTGAGTAAACAGAGTCGTGAGTACCGTTGTTGAAGATTACGCAGTTCTGGAGAATCTCACAAACGGAAGCACCCTTGTGACCGTAAGCAGCCTTGAGGACCTCCACTGTGCCAGGGGCGTCTGTGGCTACGGCACGAGCGAAGAAGTGACCGCGAGCACCGAAGCAGAGTTCTGCTGGGCGGAATGGATCCTCAACAGTTCCGTATGGAGAAGACTTGCTGACGAATCCGCGTGGAGAAGTTGGAGAGTACTGACCCTTGGTAAGACCGTAGATACGGTTGTTGAGGAGGATCATGTTGAGGTCGATGTTACGACGGTTGGCGTGGATGAAGTGGTTACCACCGATAGCGAGGCCGTCACCATCACCAGAGATCTGCCAAACAGCGAGGTTTGGATTAGCCACCTTGGCACCAGTAGCGATGGCTGCCGCACGACCGTGAATAGTGTTCATGCCGTAAGTTGCCATGTAGTGTGGCAGACGAGATGAACAACCGATACCAGAGATTACTGCAATATCTTGTGGAGCAACGCCAATCTCAGCCATTGCCTTATGAAGAGATGCGAGGAAGAAGTGGTCGCCGCATCCAGGACACCAACGTGGCTGTCCTTTCTTGAAATCATTTGCTGTATATGCCATTTTTGTGTGTCCTTTCTATTTATTTGTTAATAATTGCATTGAAAGCCTCTACGAGTTCGCTGACTACGAATGGTTGGCCCTTAACTTCGTTGTACTGTGCAGGAACAAAGCCGTCAATCTTCATGCGGAGGAAGCCGGCGAGCTGTCCCATGTTCTGCTCGGCTACGACCACCTTCGGATACTTCTTGAGCACCTCTTCCGTGTTCTTTGGAAGTGGGTTGATGTACTTGAAGTGTGCCTGTGCAACCTTCTTGCCTGCAGCACGCATCTCGTCCATTGCTGCACGGAGATGACCGTAAGTACCACCGAAGCCTACGATGAGGAGCTCTGCGTCGTCAACATCACCCTCAACTACGAGATCTGGCACTTCGATGTTGTCAATCTTCTGCTGACGGAGACGTGTCATGAGGTCGTGGTTCTCAGGGTTTGTAGAGATAGCACCTGTCTTGTTGTCCTTCTCAAGACCACCGAGGATATGAGTGAAACCTTCACGACCAGGAACAGCCCAATAGCGAACGCCCTTCTCGTTGCGGTTGTAAGGAGCCCAAGTGCCCTTCATTTCCTCTGGTACGTAAGGAGGATTGATGGCAGGATATTCTGCAAGGTCAGGGAGCTTGAATGCACCAGAACCGTTTGCTACGTAAGCATCTGTGAGGAGAACGACTGGAGTCATGTACTCGAGTGCCATCTTTGAAGCCTCGTAAGCTGCATCGAAGCAGTCAACAGGTGAAGTGGCAGCCATAACAGGCATTGGAGACTCACCGTTACGTCCGAAGAGAACCTGAAGAAGGTCTGTCTGCTCTGACTTTGTAGGAAGACCAGTAGCAGGACCACCACGCTGAACGTCGAGGACAACGAGTGGGAGCTCCATGATAACAGCGAGGTTCATAGCCTCTGACTTCAAGCATATACCAGGACCTGAAGTAGAAGTTACGGCGAGAGCACCGGCGAAAGAAGCACCAAGAGAAGATGCGCAACCAGCGATTTCGTCTTCACACTGAACAGTTGTCACGCCGAGAGACTTATGCTTAGAGAGTTCATGGAGAACGTCTGTTGCAGGAGTGATAGGGTAAGAACCAAGGTAGAGCTTAAGTCCAGCCTTCTCAGCAGCAGCGATAAGACCGTAGGCTGTAGCCTTGTTACCAGTGATGTCCATATAGCGTCCTGGCACCTTGTTCTTTGTTTCGATGCGGTAAGTGTTTGGCACAGAAGCGTGTACGTTGTGTCCGTAGTCGAAACCAGCCTGTACTACCTTGATATTGTTCTCAGCGATAGCAGGCTTCTTAGCGAACTTCTCGCGGAGGAAGTTGTTGACGAGTTCAAGGTCGCGGTTGAAGAGCCAGCAGACAAGTCCGAGAGCGAACATGTTACGGCACTTCATGATAGCCTTATTGTCCATACCAGACTCAGCGAGGCAATCCTTTACCATCTGAGTGAGTGGACACTGGATAACGCAATCAGGGTCGATGTTCATCTCGCCGAGGTAATCCTCAGTCTTGAACTCAGCCTTCTGGAGATCCTTAGGACCGAAAGAGTCTGTGTCGATGATGATGGTAGCACCCTTCTTGGCATACTTATACTGAGTCTTGAGTGCAGCAGCGTTCATTGCAACGAGCACGTCGCACTTATCGCCAGGAGTATAAACTGCACCGGCACCAATGTGAACCTGGAAGCCCGACACACCTGTGAGCGAACCCTGCGGAGCTCGGATATCTGCAGGATAGTCAGGGAAAGTAGAAATACCGTTACCGATAGTGGCAGAAACGGTAGAGAAGATGTTTCCGGCGAGCTGCATACCGTCGCCAGAGTCACCAGAGAAGCGTACTACAACGCTGTCAAGTTCTTTAATTTCCATATATTTGTTTATTTAGTTTTTGTTGTCAAATAATTTCATGTACCATTGACCACTTACAATGTACAATTTATTTCCTGAAAGCAAGGGCAAAGTTAGGCATTTTACCCAAGAATCTTACAAAGTGTAAGCAAAAACCTTTGTTTTCGCACACAAATTATGAGTTATATCATTTACAAGATTACATTTTGTCAGTTTTTCTTCGCCTCTTATAACACTTTGCATAATCACACAAGCCGCAAGTATAGTCAAGTTTTCTGACATTCTCGCCTATGCCAATCACGCCGCTAACGGACTTTATGGGCAGCATAAGACACGAATCCGTCAAGCGGACATCGCAAGGATTAGCCTCAGGGAATGTAGAGAACAGAAGCTTCTGCTCTCGGACATGCCAACCGCAATAGCCTGGCGAGAAGCGATTAGTGTGGCGAAGTCCCGCCTTATCCGCCAAGAAAGCTTCCAGTTCGCGCTCCATGGCATCGGCCGTTTTCTCCGCAAGAACGCTGCCAATGGCATTGGCTGCAAACTCCCTTACGATGTCTCCCTCAGCCTTCAAACGATCCTGATACTGCTGAAAAGACGTGCCTGCCGTACAAACAAAGAAAGCATACAGGGAAGAGCCTCTGAGCTGGCGAGTGATAATCTTGCCAACATTCATCGTCCTGCCACTGATATGCAAGGTGTTAAGCTCTTCATCGAGCATCGCTTTTCCTATATAGAAACAGAGTTTCGGACGCAAGAAACTTTCTATATCCCGCAAGACTTCAAGAACTTCCGACTTGACGTCCTCCCCCACTCTACTTTCAATGTCAGCATCCGTTGCAGAGCCATATCCCATCTGCTCGTAGATTTCGGGCATTGTCACGCCAAGGTCGTCGTATGTAAGCGTTCTGATTATCATTGTGAGATGAGTTGTTCTAGCTGTTCTGCCGTAAGACGAAGATGGAACCTGCCCTCCTTTGCCACAGCAATACGACCGTTCTGCTCGGAAACAACAATGGCTACGGCATCACTATTCTGCGATACTCCCAAGGCTGCACGGTGACGCAAGCCGAGTTCGTTCGGAATATCATAGTCGTGGGCAACAGGGAGAATACAGGCAGCAGACTTTATCCTGCCATTTGCGATAATCATACCGCCATCATGAAGAGGGGAATTCTTGAAGAATATGTTCTCTATGAGGCGCTGGGAGATCTGTGCATCAACAACCTCACCCACCTGTACGATGTCATCCAGACGCTGGTCTCTCTCCAAGACGATAAGTGCTCCTTCCTGACGGCGCGACATATTCATACACGCCATGACAATAGGCAGCACATAAGCTTTCTTGTCCGCCTTGTCCTCCTGCTGCTCCGTATGAAAAGAGGATATAAATTTCTTCATGCTCTGGTTGGAACCGAGATCGTAGAAGAAACGGCGTATCTCGTCTTGGAAGATAACAACAAGGGAAACTGCCGCAGCACTCGCAAAACTGCTAATGATGCCTCCGAGCAACTTCATGTCGAACACCTGTACTACCAGAAATGCTATCAATGCGAAGATGACTATGCCGACAAAGACGTACAGCGTTCGGGAACGTTGCAGTACGCGGTATAGATAGAACAGCAGCAATGCTACTGCCAGTATATCTACCAAGTCTATCAGGCCGAAGTCTATTACATCAAAGATGCTCATTAGGGTTGGGGTTGATATTTTCCAGATTGTCTAGATTTTATAGATTGTCTTGATTACTAGATTACCTAGATTGCCTATATTCGTTTATCGTTTCGCCTTATTAAAGGCTTCCATGAGAGCTATTGTTTCTTTTGCCGCTTTTACGTCGTGAACACGAAGGATGTCCGCGGCTCCCTTCATCATTGCCATTGTGTTTATGACTGTTGTTCCGTTGAGAGCCTCTTCTGGAGTTACTCCGAGAGTTCGCCAGATCATGGACTTCCTAGATATTCCCACAAGTATTGGAAGATTCAGTTCTCGCAGGAAATCAAGGTCATTCAGTATCTCGTAGTTCTGTTCAAGAGTCTTTCCGAAGCCGAAACCAGGGTCAAGGATTATGTCTTTTGCACCGAGGTCACGAAGCCTTTGCACCTTTTCTGCAAAGCCAAGCATCATCTCGCGGATATTTGGCTTCACTGACATTAATATATATGGCACACCGTACTTGGCTACCGTAGCAAACATCGCCGGGTCTTCGCCTTCGGAAATATCGTTTATCGTGACATCTCCAAACTCCTTGATACACATCTCGGCAACATTTGCACGGAACGTATCAACGGAAATCGGCACATCGGGAGCTGTTTCCTTCACTATCGGCATGGCGAAACGAAGGCGGTCCATCTCTTCTTCAGCAGAAGCAGGGGTGCAACCAGGGCGAGTGGAACAAGCGCCGACATCTATTATATCGCCCCCCTCACGGACAATCTCCAGCACACGTCCACGAATCTCGTCTTCAGTCTGCTTGCGGGAACCAGAAAAGAACGAGTCGGGCGTGCAGTTGAGAATGCCCATCACGAGACATTCTCCCTGCTTGTCCATTAGGGAATAGCTTGCTGAATATATGTTTGAAGATAAATTCACTTCTGCTTAATTACTTAGCAATATACTTCTTGCCATTATTTATCACGATGCCGCGGTAATCGCTGCCAACCTTCTGGCCCGACAGATTAAAGATATTCAGCTGTCTGTTCTGCTTTGTTAAGATTGGAGTAATAGCATCCGCCTCGCCCTTTGGAAGGATAGCCACCTCATCAAGGAAGAAGCGACCCTTTGAAGCAGCACGGAAACGGATACTTGCAGTTTGACCTTCTATAGTAATAGTTGTCTCACAGTCATTCCATGTGCCGGCAACGAGATCGAAAGTCGTTTCCGTGAATTTTGTTCCTGTATTGCTTGGATCTGAGATTGTTATCTTTGGAACTTCATTTCCATAGCGACCTGCCCTGAACGAGAGTTTATATTCGCCTGGTTCAAGAGTAATTGCACCTGTTGTTGCGATACCAGCCTGAGTGTTAGTGCCAACAATCATACATTTGCGCGCACCCTTGCCTGTAGCTGCAACCCATTCATTATCTGGATTGAGATCAGCGAATGTGATGTCAGACCAAGTGTCATCATTACCGCCGGTACCAGAACACTTGTTGAAAGATTCATAATAGAAGGCTCCTTCTGGCGCTACTGGTGGCGCAACCTTTTCCGTCTTGAAGGAAACTGTATTGTCAGAATTGAGCGTAATGTCATAAAGTCTAATTGGGCATTCTGTATTGCCATTTTCATCGCCTGCATTCCATTCCAATTCAACATAGGTCGTGCTCTTGTAAGGATATAGGTCGCCCTTGATTTGCGATGTAGAAGTAGGACTATGACCACCATCAGCAGGTATATAAGTGTAGCGAGAGTGCTGGTTAATTCGTGGATTCTCCTTACAGTTTACACGATTGGAACTCCATACATTAGCATCAAAGTCTATATGAACAACTCGTAATCCCTTGGCGCCATAGAATCCCTTAGCCCAACTTACTGCTTGAATTGGTTCAAAAGCATAAAACTCATTCTTGTTGTTTGGATTGGTCATGATATACACATCACCGCCATCTTTATCCGTAATTGGACGAAGATTTTTATACTCCTTGCCAGCCTCAAGTTCCGTAGGAGTGACCCAACCAGCTGTCATCTTCTCAAAAATAGAAAATGGTGCAGGGCAGAAACCTTGATTATTATAGCTACCTGCATCAAGGAGATCCCAGTAGTCCATAGATGTCAAACCACAGCCAGGACCAGAATTAGAACATACATCATAAAGGTCAGGATAACCGAGACAATGAGAGAACTCATGGCAGAATGTTCCGATACCGCTATCAAGGTCGCCTTCGCCGAAGTTCCAGTTTATCTCGTTTGCACAAGCATAAGTGTCGAAAACCTTTCCGCCTGCTATTGGCCTATTATATCCAATAGTTGACTCGTGAGGCCAAATGATTGTTGTGTCATCCTCCTTAGTTGCCTGACCATAGCCAGCATAAAGCACGAAAACCATTTCGATCTCACCATCATTGTCCCAATCATAATCTGACCAATCATAGACTGGATCTTTCTTGAGTTCATTTATGGCGTAACGAATCATTGTGCGCACATCATTCGTATATGAGGTATGATTGTTTGGCATACGGATGATTGGCGACACATCGAATTCAACGGTGAACTGATCGTTCGACTGGTCATAGAAATACTGCTTCACACTTTCGCCATAGCCTCTTGCTGCGAGGTCAGCATGCTTCACACCACCTTCGTTGAGCACCCTCCTGTAGAAATCAGGTGTATGCTCTGGAAGGAAATGGATATCCTTGAATTCCATCAACAGTACAAGTCCCTTATGAACTCCCGTAAGTTGCTTGAGTCCAGGGAGTTTCTTCTTTCCGTCAGAAACCTCGCCGAAATTATGTCCAAAGTATTTCTCGAAGCGAGCGGCACGATGCGCATACACTTCAGCACGCTGCGCTTCCGCGGCTTCTGAAAGCTTATGGGCATCAGTTTTCACGTATGTATCGTTCACTTTGATGTAAGCATCACCTGCAACACTGCGCCAATAATGGCAGAACTCATCGCCTACTGCCTCCACCTTCACCTTGCTGCCATCAGCAAGTGTTATGGTTCTCCACTGGCCTCTCTGTGCAGGAACGGCCATGGCAAACATTGCCACAAGGGCAAATAATTGTGTTAAGAAAAGCTTTTTCATGGCGGCAAAGTTAACAATTTCTTTGCTATTGTCAAAATAAATCTCCGAAAAATCGAGAATGTCTTGGCTAATACAAAGTAAATGATTACCTTTGCAAAGCTATTTTGCACAATCAAGTGCTTCAAAACGACGCACAAAAGCAAATCATGCCTCAGAATAACGACACAATGAACTACGCAGAAACTATTGACTATCTCTACAACTCAACTCCAATGTTCCACAAGGTTGGCTCTGCCGCCTACAAGGAAGGATTGGAAAACACCTACGCTCTCGACGAGCATTTCGGCTTTCCCCACAGCAATTACCTCACCATTCACGTTGGCGGCACCAACGGAAAGGGCAGTTGCTCGTCCATGATAGCATCCTATCTTCAGACGCTAGGCTACCAGGTTGGACTTTATACCTCGCCTCATCTCTTTGACTTCCGCGAGAGAATACGAGTGAACGGCGAGATGATTCCTGAGCAGGAAGTAGTGGATTTCGTCGAAAACCATCGCAGTTTCTTTGAGCCGCTACAGCCAAGTTTCTTCGAACTGACCACAGCTCTCGCCTTCAAGTATTTCGAGAAGGCTGGTGTTGACATCGCTGTTGTTGAAGTTGGTCTTGGTGGAAAACTAGATTGCACAAACATCATCCACCCTATCCTATCGATAATAACGAACATTAGCCTCGACCATACAGCTCTTCTTGGAAAAACATTGTCAGAGATTGCCAAGCAGAAATCGGGCATCATCAAGCGCCACACACCTGCAGTCATCGGCGAAACGACACCAGATACACAACCTGTTTTTGCTGCCGTGGCATCGCAATTCGAGGCAGGCATCTACTATGCTGAACAGGAAACATCCATGGCTGAGGTTAAGGATTATTTCGATGTCTGCGAATTCAAGGGCAATTACCAGAAGCTGAACATCAGAACTGTGCTCACGGCAATAAAGCTTTTCGACGAGATAGGCTTGCGCACTGACTTTGAGAAGTTCAAGATCTCGCTTCAAAACATATCTAAGAACACAGGCTTGATGGGCAGATGGCAGATCGTTTCCGACAGTCCGAAAACCATTGTCGATACCGGTCATAACGAGGCTGGCTGGCAATATGTTTCTAAGATGCTTGCAGACACGCAAAAGGAATGCAGAGAGAACGGCGGAAGTCTTCGCATCGTCTTTGGAATGGTTGACGACAAGGAAGTTGACACAGTAATGCAAATGCTGCCGAAATATGCAGTTTATTACTTCACTCAGGCACAATCCCACCGCGCCATTCCTTTCAAGAAGATTGTGGAGAAAGGAGAAGTCATCGGCTTGAAGGGCAAAGGTTTCGCCACTTCCAACGAAGCTTACAAAGCTGCACAAAAAGACGCCTCCGAAAGAGACGTTATCTTCATCGGAGGCAGCAATTATATCATTGGAGATATAAGTGAACTGAAAGCATAGTATTTGCTGTTACTACATCTTTACTTGCCAACAATAATCTTCGCCGCTTCCTCCGGCGCATTCTTGTCGCCGAGAAGTTGCAAAACTTCATCATAGCCAGCAAGTTGCGCCTGTCTTTCTTTCGAACCATCGTCAAGCAAAGGCGCAAAAGAAGTGGCGATTTGTTCTATTGTGCAAGTGTCAGCCACTTGTTCCGGCACTACTTCCCTACCGGCAATCAAGTTCACGAGCGACACCCATTTTACCTTTAGCAGATACTTTCGCAGAGTCTTGAACAGCCAATGCCAACCGGTTTCATAGACCACAACCTGAGGAACCTTGAAAAGTGCGGTTTCAAGTGTTGCTGTTCCGCTTACTACAAGTGCAGCCTTCGCATGCAAAAGCAGTTTGTATGTCTCTCCAAAGATTAGCTTATAGCAGTCAGTATCAACAAATTGGCCATAGAACTCCGGCTCCAAACCCGGTGCACCCGCTATCACTACCTGACAATCACTAACTCGATTTAGTGTTTCGTGTTTCGTGTTTCGTGTTTGAGTCTCACCGTTTAGTGTTTGCTCCACTGCTCCAAGCATCTTCGTCAGATTGCTCTTCAGTTCCTGCTTTCTGCTGCCTGGAAGCACAGCAATGATTTCCTTTCCTTCGTCAAAGCCATGGCGTTTGCAGAATTCCTCCTTTGTCTCCGCGTAGTTTGCCTTGAACTCACGTATCTCCTGTGCCGTCGGATTTCCAACATAATTTATCGGATAACCATGCTTCTGCTCAAAGAATGGCACTTCAAACGGCAGGATAGAGAAGAGTTTGTCCACATCTCGCTTTATGTTCTTTATGCGATATTCCTTCCAAGCCCAAATCTTTGGTGCGATGTAATAGTAAACGGGAATCTTGCCATGTATAAATTTCGCAATATCAAGGTTGAAGCCCGGATAATCCACAAGTATAAGTACATTCGGCTGCCACTGCATAATGTCCTTCTTGCACATCGCCATATTGCTGAAGATAGTACGAAGGTGCAGAAGAACAGGCAGAAAACCCATGTAAGCCAACTCCTTATAATGCTTCACACGGGAGCATCTTCCTTTAGGCATAGTCTCTCCTACGGCAGTCATCAGATCACCGCCGAAGAAACGGAACTCCGCTTCAGCATCACGCTTGGCGATTTCCGCCATAAGATGAGAAGCATGAAGGTCGCCAGAGGCTTCACCTACTATGAGATAGTATTTCATAATAACATTTGACGATTACTTGCCCATGTGAATCTTGACATGCAACTCATGCTCTTTTGTCATATCGATTGCATATTTTGTCAGTACTCCAGGGCCGCAACTTGAGTTTCCAACACCCATCTGTGCGCAGTCTATATTAATATATATATAATTTTCTTCTACGAGGTCGCAGTCGTGTTTCACCGTAGAGAGCTGCTTTACGGAGTATGGCAATGCGGAGAAGATGAAAGGCTCGCCCAATGTCTCTACAGAGATTGCGGTGTTTCCGGATTTTCCTGACTTCCCGGACATTCCAGATAATCCGTTCACCGCCACCCAGTATGTCTCACCATGGTTTCCGCTGTCCTGCGGACGTGCTTCGTGAGTGTACTGCGCAGAGAGTGGCTGCATCCAAGTGCCCATCATAGCAGCAGAAGTGCGGTCTGGATAGGTGTCCATAGGCCCCTGTCCGTGCCAAGTGACTGTCCCTTTCACATTAGGTATTGCAATAGTTATGCCAAGACAAGGGAGAGGTGGAAGAGTTCCTTCCTGCCTGTATGTTGCTTTCAGGTCTATTGCTCCATCTTTCGTAGTCTTTGCAGTATAATCCACAACAACACAACCTTCCAAAGCACAGTATGCAACTGTCTGTGTAGCAAGGGAATTGCCATCAGGAAGCGTCTCTATTTCAAGGGGATTGATCACACTATCGCGGATATTATCCATACCGTTCTTCGTCCAATCCTTTGCTATCCAGTTGCCGAAACCTTTGTCGTTATCGGTTGCAGCACGCATAAGATGTGGCTTTACACATGTCATAAATTCATTAAGCTGCTCCGAAGATACTTTCTTTGATGATGATTTTGTCTTCAACTTAGGTAATCTCGCCTTCGCAGACTCCCCTTCTGTAGAGGAGGCGTTGGAGGTAAACTGCTCCCAAGTCACCACATGTCCTTTATTTGCCCACAACTTATCCACTGCAAGCTTTGCATACACATTTGTATAGCCGTCCTTCTCCTCTACCGAAAGCTCATAATCAGAAAGGTTCAAATGATTATCTCGTGACGAAAGCGAAAAATCTTTCTTGCCGTTTCTTGTTATGACGAGAGGAGAATATACCTTCTTCATTTCCATATACTTGCTGGTTTCCTCACGATCGCTTGTCACAACACCCTTCACGCAGAAAGCTTTCAGGTTCGGAGCATCGTCGAAGTCGCCACCGTAAGCCTTCATAACCTTACCGTCTTCACGAAGAACCTTTATCTCGCCGTCAGCCCATTCCCAGATGAAGCCGCCAAGCATACGAGGATTTGAGTATATCTCGTCCCAATACTCCTTGAAATTGCCAAGGGCATTTCCCATGGCATGGGCATATTCCGAAGTGAGAACAGGACGTCTTTCCGCAGCAGGACGATCGGAATCCGATATCTCAGCCAACTGCAACAGTCGCTCCCAACGGGCATTCTCAGGGCGTTCCATGTTGTTGTCCTTCACGCCAGGGTTGAGATATTCGTCCTTTGTGCGAGGATAGAAGCGGGAAATGACGTCAACTGTCTGAGGGTCATTGCCATTATCGCCTTGCGCTCCTTCATAATGGATAGGACGTGTAGGGTCGAAGTCACGAATCCACTGCGAGCAAGTGGCGAAGTTCGGACCGTAGCCACTCTCGTTTCCGAGGCTCCACATTATCACGGACGGATGGTTTCTGTCGCGTATCACACAGCGTTGCGTGCGGTCAAGCCACGCTGCTGTCCACGAAGGCTCCTGCGCAAGCTTGCCACGAAGACCATGTTCCTCAATGTCCATCTCGTCCATTACGTAGAGTCCGATGGAGTCGCAAAGTTCATACCAGCGTTCAGTGTTAGGATAATGGCAGGTGCGGACGGCATTTACATTGCCTTGCTTCATGAGTTTTATGTCACGAAGCATAGCTTCTTCAGTCATAACCTTGCCCATAGTAGCAGAGAACTCATGGCGGTTTACGCCACGAAGCCTGACAGCCTTGCCGTTTACAAGCAGCTGACCATCGTGTATCTTTATATCACGGAAGCCGACTTTCTGCTCTACCTGCTCAACGATATCACCTGTTTCCTTATTCTTCAGGCAGAGACGGAGAGTATATAGATAAGGTGTTTCTGCTGACCAAAGGTTTGGATTGTCGACAGAGCAAGACATCCAGCCCCATTTGCTATAGCCTCTCTGTGGCGTTCTGGCATTGAGAATAGCACCTTTTGCACTAAGGTTCAGCATAGTATCAACAGGAGCCGTCATCTCTTTTTCGTTAACCAGCTTGCCAGCAGCGTCATAAAGATTGGCTACAAGCGAATATCCATACTCCCCACCTATCAAAGAAGGATCTATTTCCAACTCCGGATTGACGGTAAGAAGCCATGTGTTGGTTCCAGTTTCTCTTGATTTTCCGAATGCGCCAGAGGTCTGTTCTGTCCTGACTCCCAAGTCCCTTATTCTCAGCGGCTCTGTGACATACATGCTTACCGAACGATGCAAGCCTCCAAGTCGCCACTGGTCTTGGTCTTCAAGGTAAGAGCCGTCACAATATTTATAAACCTTCAAGGCAACAAGAACTTTCTTTACGCCCCCACCCTTGAGGGATTCCCCTCCTGTGGAGGGGTTAGGGGAAGTCGGGCTTATAACAAACTCCGCCGGTTCCATAGCCCCTTGCGAATAGCCAACATACTTGCCATTGACATACACTTCCACGGCACTTGCCGCGCTGCCGATTCTTAGATGAACAGTCTTTCCCTGCCATTCGGAAGGAATCTCCACCCAGCGGCGATAGCAACCAGTAGGATTGCGCTCTTCAAAAGCGGTGAAAGTCTCCTTCGGCTTGCCCATAACGTATGGCGGATTTATCTTGAAAGTATAGCCGGAGCTACTGTAGATTGGAGTTCCGAAGGCTGTCTTCTGCTTCAGGTCGTTCGCCTTAACATACTTACTGCCAGACGCTTTGTCAAGGAGCATCCAGTTCACCTCCCAATCGCCAGGCACAGGAAAATTCGTCCACGCTGAATCATCGTAATCCATCTTGTAGAAATCTGCTGGCTGCTCATCTGGTGTCTTCGTCCAATTGAACTTCCACATGCCATCAAGCGACAACTCTCTGTCGCCTTTCTTCGCATGGAAAGGCATAAAGTCTGCACGCGGAGCCTCACGATGCTGCGAAAGAACGTGCTGGTCCTCCCAGATATGATAGTCGGTTTGCGCCGCCGTTGTCAAGGAGAACAAAGATATAAATATGGATGTCCAAAAGGTTTTCATAGGGTGTTAGTTATGTAATGAGAATTGAATCGTATCTTTTTCTGCGTGCAAATGTAAGAATAATTTTTATAATACACAAAAAAAACATGAAATATGTATGACCGAAAGTATGGAGTTTTATAGAGCAACCTTAAAGGGTAGAAAAAATCCTTACGGTTTGGGAGTATTTTTGTATACAAACACGAAACAGTTTTGTATACAAACTCAAAGTGGTTTTGTATACAAAAACATTTCAAGACACAAAAGAAAATAAAACAAAAAAGATGGTTTTCTAATTTAAAAACCACCTTATTTCTTGAACTTCCTGTAAAGTTTCCACACAAACCATGCTCCATCGGCTGTAGACAATGCTACCGAGAGAAGTTTCTTAGTATCCATACCTCTTACGAAGCCAAACTTCCCTTTGCTGGTCTTCGCAGGCTTCACAGGAGTCATTAGCGTTGTCTTAAGTGTAGACATCTGCTTTTCCTGCATCTTGAGCTTTGCTTTCAGAGCAGCTTTCTTACGCGCTATGTCATCTAAACTGGTGTAGGGCATGATTTAGGTAAGAGGTAAGAGGTAAAAGGTAGGTGTGGGGGGGGGGGAAATTATTCTCCTGCTTCAAGAATGAGGGAGAAGAACTTAACGAGTGGGTTGACAACCCATTTCTTTCTGAACACAATGAGGAGAAGGAACATTATGACATAGAGCACTGCCATAATGACAAATGCCCACGCCATGCCCACGAACGAACTTATAGCCATCGCAATAGCAATGGCCATAAGGATGCTGATGGAGAACACGAAGAAGAGGAACACCACGAGAAAGATGAGCGCAGAGAGTATGCGCACACCTTTATCTGCGGCGTCAAGTTTCATGTACTCCGCCTTTGTTCCTACCCAGTCCTTGATGGAGTCAAAGAGTTGGGTTACAATTTCAACATTCTTGTCAGACGAAATCATGCTTAGATAGCCTCGTCACTAGCAGCGTCACGAATGTCGTCAACGAGGTCGTCAACTTCCTTCATAGACAGCTTGAGGTTATGCTTGTTACAGAAATCCTTTACTGTGTCAGTGATCTTGTCACGAGTATCCTTTCCCTTTTCAGGTGCAGCGAGAATGCCGAGAGCAGCTCCTGCGATAGCGCCACCGAGGAATGCGCCAATGTAACCAAGTGCTTTCATAATGTTATAATGTTTGTTAAAAGTGTGTAATGAGACTTGTAATTTCATTGGCAAAAGTACGATTATTTTTGATTGCGGCAAATGTTTTACGCAACTTTTTTATGAAAAAAAACAAAAAAATGCACAATTAACATTTTTTATGGGCAAATATTGTTGGTATTTGCAGAAAAATGTATAATTTTGCGTCCGAACTAATTATTGTTTAACCCTTTTACGAACCATCGTTTCGATAAAACAAACTACAAGAATATTTATGAAAAAGTATTTGATCATGTGTGCAGCAGCTGCTGTTACCCTCTCGTTCACAAGTTGCGGTCTCTTCAAATCAGGCGGTAAGGAAAGCGCTTACAAGAAGGCTTACGAGAAAGCTCTTGCAGCAGAAAACAACGCTACAGCCAACAACACTATCACAGAAGTTCCAACTACAACTATCGAGGAGATTCCTGTAGCTCCAGTTGTACAAAACAACAATTACGAGTCAACTCCTGATTACTCTGAGTCTATCCCTGTTCGCCAGGAGAAGTACTCTATGGTTGACGGTCAGGGCTTGAAGGCTTATAGCGTTGTTGTAGGTGCTTTCGGCGTAAAGGCTAATGCAGAACGACTCCAGCAGACTCTCCGCAACAATGGCTACAATGCTCAGATCGTGCTCAACGAAAGAAACCTATACCGCGTAGTTGCTGCTACTTCTGACACTAAGAGAGATGCCGCTGCTGACCTCAGCCGTCTCCGTGCCCAGTATGCTCACGCTTGGATTCTCGCTAAGTAAATGAGAATCGTAGCTGTAGATTACGGAAGAAAACGAACTGGTATAGCTGTCACAGACCCTCTGCAGATTATTGCCAACGGGCTTGTGACAGTGCCTACTCATACTCTTCTCTCCTTTCTTGAGGATTATATCCGGAAAGAACAGGTAGAGAAGATTATTTTTGGTGAACCTAAGCAGACAAACGGAGAAGCATCTGAGAATCTTGCTCGCGTGCAGCAGTTCGTAAACAGATGGAAGAAACTTCATCCGGAGGTACCTGTGGAATTCTTTGACGAACGTTTTACCTCCGTCATCGCCCACCGGACAATGATAGACGCCGGACTAAAGAAGAAAGCCCGTCAGGACAAGGCACTTGTAGATACCATTTCCGCAACCATCATACTGCAGGATTACCTTTCGTCAAAGAGGTTCTAAGAAGAATAAATAATAATTGATCATTAATAATTAAGACATTGTTACTCCCTATTTATATATATGGAATGCCTGTGCTTCGCAAGGTGGCCGAGGACATCACTCCTGATTACCCTGAGCTGAAGACACTCGTCGACAACATGTGGCAGACGCTTGAAACGACAGGCGGCATCGGACTGGCAGCACCACAGATTGGCAAAGCCATCAGACTCGTTGTCATTGACCTTGACCCTCTCAAGGAGGACATGCCTGAATATGAAGGCTTCAAGAACGTTTACATTAATGCCCACATCGAGGAATACGGCGACGACAAGGACTCCAGCGACGAAGGTTGCCTCTCGCTTCCGGGACTTTCGGAGAAGGTTGTTCGTCCAACAAGCATCCGCGTGAAATGGATGGACGAGAACTTCCAGGAGCACGACGAATGGGTGGACGGTTATCTCGCCCGCGTTATGCAGCATGAGTTCGACCACCTCGAAGGAAAGATGTACGTTGACCGCGTAAGTGCTCTCCGCAAAACACTGCTCAAGAACAAACTGAAGGCTCTCACACAAGGAAAGTACAAGGCAAACTACAAGACGAAATCTTTGAAATAACATGACATAAAGGACGCTCCAAGATGCGTCCTTTTGTTCCCTTTGCAGATATAGGGACTGAGAATTCATTGAAGAGACTGCTACTCATATTCGCTCTCTTGCTTTCGGTATGTGGCAACAGCTTTGCCCAGTACAACTACAACCGACTGCTAAATGCCGGACGCATTGCGCTCAGCTACAGCGACTATGTGCTTTCGATACACTACTTCAACATACTCATCAACGCAAGACCCTACGACTACGAACCTTGGTATCTGCGTTCAATAGCAAAGTATAACCTAGAGGAATACGAAGCTGCCGCAATCGACTGCGAAAGGGCAATTCAGCAGAACCCGTACATTGCGGAAATGTACCACCTGCACGGCGTTTGTGCCATAAAGCAGAAGGACTTTGACCGTGCCATAAAGGACTATGACAAGGCTATCGAGATGCAGAACGGAAACAAGGACTACTGGTACAATCGCACAATCTGCTATCTTGAGAAAAAAGACTACGACAAGGTCCACGAGAATGTTGACACCATCGTTCGCAGATGGGACAAGAGTGCTGGCCTGTACCTTCTTGATGCTGATGCCTATCTTAACCAGAAAGATACACTGAAGGGAGAGGAATGTATAAGAAAGAGTCTGGAACTGGACGAGCACAACGGAAAGGCATGGGAGTTTCTTGCCATGATAAGCCTTAACAAGAAGGACTGGAAACGAGCAGACGAAGACCTCACAAAGGCTATCCATTATCGCCCCAACTATGCCAGACACTATCTTTATCGCGCACTCGCACGCGTGAACATTAGAAATATAAGAGGTAGTCTCGCCGATTATGACAAAACCATTGAACTTGCGCCTAACAACATGATGGCTCATTACAACAGAGCCGTGATTCGTCTGCAAGTTGGTGACGACAACAACGCTATTGAAGACTTTGATTTCATCATAAAGAAAGAGCCAAGAAACGTGATGGCAAGATGTTGCCGTGCCGAACTGCGAGAGAATACTGGAGACGTGAATGGCGCAATAGAAGACTATTCTGCCATTCTCAGGGAACTTCCGCAGTCGTGGAAGATTCGTTTGCATCGTGCCCAGCTTTATCAGGTGGCAGGAAACACCAATGGTGCCATTTCCGACTACACTACCCTACTCAACGAATATCCAAACTCATGGTACCTACGACAGCAGCGCGCAGCTTTGTACCGAAAATCTGGACAAAACAACAAGGCCGAACTGGATGAGTTCGCCATCTTCACGGAGCAGAACGACAAGCATTTCGGAATAAATTCAGCCCGCTGGTCACAGGCAAAGATAAACGAAGTTCGCAAGCGTTCGGAGATAGACTTCGAAAAGCACAAACTGATTATCGTTGACGACACGGTGGAAGTGGAGCGCGACGAGATAAAGGACGATTTCTCGGTCAAGCAGGGTGGTTTCAAGACCATAAAGGCTGACGAAAGATTCCTCGACCAGGTGCTGATCTCTGACGAGGAAATGAAGGCTGACCCAATGATGCAAGGACCGAAAGTGAGATACAATGACGGTTGTGTGGCTGCCAATGAGATGGAATATCAGGAAGCCATAGACCTCTTCACGCAAGCTATTGAGAAAGATCCAATCTTCGACCGCGCATACTACAATAGAGGCGTTGCATGGGCAAGGTTGAAGAAGTTTGAAGAGGCGTTGAAAGACTTCACAAAGGCGGAAGCACTTGGCATAACACAGGCTTCAAACATGATAAAAAAATACTCCAACGAGCAAAATAATTGACATAATATAAACTGCGGAGCAATTACTCCACACATTCAGCCCTGAACTATATTTTTTTTAGTAACTTTGCCGCGATATAGGTCATCGATTCGAGAAACCGAAGAACCGATAACTCGAGAACTCGAAATATCATCAAATCGTAAAATCAGAAAATAACACTATGATAAAGATTACATTTCCAGACGGTTCTGTACGCGAATACGAAAATGGCGTAACAGGACTTCAGATAGCAGAGAGCATCTCTCCTGCGCTCGCTCGTAACATCATCGCTTGTGGTGTGAATGGCGAAACAACTGAAATCAATCGTCCTATCAACGAAGACGCAAAAATCGCTCTTTACAAGTGGGATGACGAGGAAGGCAAGCACGCTTTCTGGCATACTTCTGCTCACCTCCTCGCAGAAGCTCTCAAGGAGCTTTATCCTGGCATACAATTCGGTTTCGGTCCAGCTGTTGAGAACGGTTTCTTCTATGACGTAATGCCAGCTGACGGTCAGGTCATCAAGGAAGGTGACTTCGCCAAGATTGAGGCAAAGATGAAGGAACTCGCTTCTGCCGATCATGCCGTTGTGCGCAAGGAAGTCTCTAAGGCTGAGGCACTTGAGCAGTTCAAGGCTGACGGTCAGGTTTACAAGTGCGAGCACATCGAAGAAGACCTTGAGGACGGCACTATCACAACTTACACTCAGGGCAACTTCACAGACCTCTGTAAGGGTCCGCACATCGTTTCTACAGGTGCTATCAAGGCAATCAAGATCATGTCTGTTGCCGGTGCTTTCTGGCGTGGCGATGCTGAGCGTGAGCAGATGACTCGTATCTACGGTATCACTTTCCCTAAGAAGAAGATGCTCGACGAGTATCTTGTAATGCTCGAGGAAGCAAAGAAGCGCGACCACCGCAAGATTGGTAAGGAAATGGAACTCTTCATGTTCTCTGACCGCGTAGGCAAGGGTCTTCCAATGTGGTTGCCAAAGGGAACTGACCTTCGTCTCCGTCTTCAGGACATGCTCCGTCGCGTTCAGAAGCGTTACGGTTATCAGGAAGTTATCACTCCACATATCGGCTCAAAGAATCTCTACGTTACTTCTGGTCACTATGCTCACTATGGCAAGGATTCTTTCCGCCCTATCACTACTCCAGAGGAGAACGAGGAGTACATGCTCAAGCCAATGAACTGTCCTCACCACTGCGAGGTATTTGCTTGGAAGCCACGCTCTTACAAGGATCTTCCTATCCGCGTTGCTGAGTTCGGTACAGTTTACCGTTATGAGAAGAGCGGTGAGCTTCACGGCTTCACTCGCGTTCGTTCGTTCACTCAGGACGATGCTCACATCTTCTGCCGTCCAGATCAGATCAAGGACGAGTTCTGCAAGGTTATGGACATCATCCAGAGCGTGTTCTCTACATTCCAGTTCGAGAATGTTGAGGTGCAGATTTCCCTCCGTGATCCAGAAGACCACGAGAAGTACATCGGCTCTGACGAGGTATGGAATCAGGCAGAGCAGGCTATCATCGATGCTTGCAAGGAGAAGAATGTAGAGGCTAAGGTAGAATATGGCGAGGCAGCATTCTATGGTCCTAAGCTCGACTTCATGGTTAAGGATGCTATCGGTCGCCGTTGGCAGCTCGGTACTATCCAGGTTGACTACAACCTCCCAGTACGTTTCGAGCTTGAATACACTGCTGACGACAACACAAAGAAGCGCCCTGTGATGATTCACCGTGCTCCATTCGGTTCTATGGAGCGTTTCTGCGCTGTACTCATCGAGCACACAGCAGGTCACTTCCCACTCTGGCTCACTCCTGATCAGGTTGCTATCCTCCCTATCTCAGAGAAGTACAACGGCTATGCAAAGGAACTCCAGAACTTCCTCGCTATCAACGACATCCGCGCTACTGTAGATGATCGTAACGAGAAGATTGGTCGTAAGATTCGCGACAACGAGATGAAGCGCATTCCTTACATGCTCGTTGTTGGTGAGAAGGAAGCAGAGAACGGTACAGTTGCTGTTCGTAAGCAAGGCCAGAACGGTGGCGGTCAGTCAGTTATGACCAAGGAAGAGTTCGCCAAGGCAATCACTGACGAGGTTGCTGAGATGATGAAGAACGTATGATCACCGACAATAAGCAAAAAACGGCGCTTTGTCCTTTCGGCATTGTGCCGTTTTTTCATAAAAACACACTTAACAATTAGATGAAACAAACTATCCTACTAACCATTTCACTTTTGCTCTCCTTCCATTCATTCGCCGCTGGCCAATGGACGAGCAAGGCGATAGGCAAAGATATCTCCTACAAAGTAAACGAGGCAACGAAAGCCGCTACGGACGCAAGTGGAAAGAAGATGACCGTTGTCTATCTCGAAAATCTTGGCTTTGAGAAGATTGGACAATACTCTAATGCTGAGAATGTTGCATGGCTGAAGAGCCAAGGCTATCGCGTTATAGAACTTGATTACGCAAATGACGCACAAGCAGTATCACCTAACCTGACGAAAGACATCATCGCCATAAACGACGAACTCAACAGCGGAACGTTCTGCGGCGTGACAAACATCTCAAATTGTCGTTCATATATCCTTATGGAAGGCTATCGCATTCAGCGTGACGTAGCATATTACAAGGACGACAAGTCTGTGTATAACCTTTATAGCCAGGAAGATTCATTATACATGGACATCGTCTATCCTGCTAATCCGAAGAAGGCAGTCCCTACCCTACTTTCCTTATCCTATAGCAATAGTTACCCGGGAAAGCAGCACCAGCGCATGTTTCTCGGCTACACCCTGAGCATGTTCGACGATGCCATCCTTGAATGCGCAGCAGCCAACGGCATGGCTTGGGCTATTGCAGACCATCCTAAGTACTGCGATTGGGGCAATGGAAAGGTTGCTGGCGGTGCAAACAAGAGCCTTGCATCCATAGAAGTGAACCCTGATGCGGCAAAGAAAGTGAAAGCTGCGGTACGCACTCTCCGTCATTTCGGAAGCACAGTAGGACTCGGCAATGACGTTGCGCTCTACGGTTTCTCTCGCGGTTCAACAGCAGCTTCGCTTGGCATCGGCGACAATCCTAACACAGATTGGCTCACTTCCGACCGCTGCCCTTATACCACTGAAAGCTCTGATATTCAGGCAGCTGTGCTCGGCCCTGGCGTTTTCAACTATGGCTCATTGCCAAACACGCAAAGGGAATTCACGAACATGAAGACATACGCAGGCAATTACTCTGCTTCAAGCGAACTTTGGCAACAGCAGGGTGGCGCTTTGGCAATCAAAAACGCAGCCGTTCCTGCATTCTTGTTCTATAACACAAGCGATGAAGCCTACTATGCACAGCAGATGAAGGAACTGATGTCGCTCTACGACAAGACTGGTTCCAAGTATGAGTTCCTCACAGACTATGGTTCAGGTCACTCCGTACCGACAAAACCTGCTGACATTCAGAAGATTTACGATTTCCTTGGCAAGTATCTTGCGGCAGAAACCTCTGCCATAAGCGCCACATTACGCAACGCCCAAGCCACCGATTCCATCTACGAGATAAGTGGTCGCAAGGCATCTAAATCGCGCAAAGGAGTGTACATAAAAAGAGGAAAGAAGTACCTGCGCAGATAATATTGGAGCATAATAGATGCCGAAAATCAATATTTTTGCAGAAATTCACTTTTGAAGGTTGCGTAACAAACTAATATTGTGTAACTTTGCACCGCTTTTTTGTGGGATAATTGTACCCCGAAAGCTAAACGTAAACCCTAAAATCAACATTCATCTCTAAAACTAATTAATGAGAAACGACAAAAGAAAGAAGCCTCAGCAGCAACACAGAATCAACGAACAGATTCGCGCTCGTGAGGTAAGACTCGTAGGTGAAGACGGTTCAATGGTTATCCCTACCAGACAAGCACTTGACATGGCAAGACAGCAAGAGGTTGACCTCGTGGAAATCTCTCCTAATGCAGAACCGCCAGTATGTCGTATCATTGATTACAGCAAGTTCCTCTATCAGCAGAAGAAGCGTGCCAAGGAGATGAAGCAGAAGCAGGTGAAGCAGGAAGTAAAGGAAATACGTTTCGGACCTCAGACAGACGAACACGACTACAACTTCAAGCTTAAGCATGCCAAGGAATTCCTTGAGGAAGGCAACAAGGTACGTGCTTACGTATTCTTCCGTGGCCGCTCAATCCTCTTCAAGGAGCAGGGCGAAGTTCTCCTTCTCCGTTTCGCAAACGATCTTGAAGAATACGGAAAGGTTGACCAGCTTCCACGTCTCGACGGTAAGAAGATGTTCCTCTACCTCAGTCCTAAGAAGCAGGCTATCCAGAAGAAGAGCCAGCAGAAGCGTGACCGCGAGGAAGCAGAGGCAGAAGCTAAGGCTAATGCAGCAGCTGTAGAAGAAAACGACACACCACAGAACGGCGGCCTCCTTGAGAACGCAAAGGGTGTAGAAGCACTTCTCAAACTTAAGGAACAGGCTGGCGAAGAGTAAAACAATCTCTCGGTGCGTAAAGTCCGCTAAAAACTTTGCCACCATTAATAAATAACTAATTAAAATTTTAACAAAAATGCCAAAGGTAAAAACAAATTCAGGAGCGAAGAAAAGATTCTCGTTCACTGGTACTGGTAAGATTAAAAGACGTCACGCCTTCCACAGTCACATCCTGACTAAGAAGACTAAGAAGCAGAAGCGCAACCTCGTTGGTTAC
>JAZLHI010000003.1:0-73910 GCA_045616725.1 Prevotella sp.
CCTGTCGAACGCTTACCGTAAACGAGAGACTTCTCTGGTACGGATGCAGTAATATCCTCGAACGTACCAATAACTTTGTGTCTTTGACCAGGTGTAACTGGTTTTAATTTACGTACTGCCATTTTTTATTATAAATTACTATAGAAATCAATAACCTGATCGTCCTTGATAGTAACGATCGCCTTCTTATAAGCGTTCTTCTGACCGCGAATAAGACCAGCACGTGTGTAGCGTGAAGAGCGCTTGCCTGCATACTTTGCAGTGTTTACGCTGATAACATCTACGCCATAGAGATGCTCAACTTCATTCTTAATCTCATACTTGTTAGCGTCTGGGCTAACGATGAAGCCATAACGGTTAGGCATCTTCTCTGAAATCTTGGCCATCTTTTCTGTGACCAGTGGTTTAATAATTACTGCCATGTCTTATGTCTCCTTATTTGTTTAAGATTGAATTGATTGTCTCGAGCGACTTTTCTGTAACTACCATTACGTCGGCGTTCATCACCTTGTAAGCATTGATAGAAGCAGCAGTCATAACTTCAGCCTTCTGGAGGTTGCGTGCTGAGAGATATACATTCTTCTGAACCTCAGGAACTACTACGAGAACCTTCTTGTCAGCTACCTGGAGAGCAGCCTTGAGAGCTACCATATCCTTTGTCTTAGGAGCTGCGAAATCAAAGTCTTCAACTACGATGATAGCGTTCTCCTGAGCCTTGTATGAAAGAGCGCTCTGACGAGCGAGGATCTTAGTCTTGAGGTTGAGCTTGAAGCGATAGTCACGTGGCTTAGGACCGAATACACGACCACCACCTACGAGTACTGGTGAGTTGATGTCACCGCGACGAGCGCCGCCGCCACCCTTCTGACGGATGAGCTTGCGAGTAGAGCCTGCAACTTCGCTACGTTCCTTAGACTTTGCTGTACCCTGACGCTGGTTAGCGAGATACTGCTTTACGTCGAGATAAAGTACATGATCGTTTGGTTCAATTCCGAAGATAGCATCGTTCAGAGTAACCGTTCTGCCTGTTTCGGCACCTTTGATAGTCAATACCTTTACTTCCATAATTACATCTGAATTAAAACTGTTGAACCTTTGCATCCAGCAACAGAACCCTTAATGATAAGAAGGTTGCTCTCTGGAATTACCTTTAACACTTTAAGGTTTTGAGTAGTAACGCGGTCGCCGCCCATCTGGCCGCCCATTCGCATTCCCTTGAAAACCTTTGCTGGGTAAGAACATGCACCGATAGATCCCGGCTTACGAGCGCGGTCGTCCTGACCGTGAGTGCTCTGACCAACACCACCGAAACCGTGGCGCTTCATTACACCCTGGAAACCCTTACCCTTAGAAGTACCAACAACGTCAACGAACTCAGCACCTTCGAGGATGCTTACGTCAACTGTGTCTCCAAGGTTGAGTTCTGCGTCAAACTTGAACTCGGCCAAGTGCATCTTTGGTGTTGTACCTGCCTTCTTGAAGATACCCTGCATAGCTTTAGTGGTATTCTTCTCCTTAGCTTCACCCCAAGCGAGCTGTACAGCTGCATAACCGTCCTTCTCGACAGTCTTAACCTGAGTCACAACACAAGGACCAGCTTCGATAACAGTGCATGGTACATTCTTACCATCGGCACTGAAAACGGATGTCATTCCGATTTTTCTTCCAATTAATCCTGGCATTTCAGTTATTATTATTAATTAATGTGTATTTCCTTCCGGTCCGAAGACCTTGGGATATATAAAAAATTTTCTTTCCTTGCAGTGTTTTGCTCGCTTGAAGCCACACCACACAGAAAGAAAACTCGTTTTGAGCATGCTAAAAGACTTACCTAAGCCCTTTATTTTCAGTGTGTTGATAGCCTATAGCCAGCGCAACATTCGCATAAAGCGGTGCAAAGGTACAACTATTTTCCCTCTTTCGCACCATGTTTCTACATTAATTTTCAGTAACTTAGCAATTTCTTGACATACTTCCTCTCCTTCCGACCTCATTCCAGCATCAGCACGCCGGCTCTCACATGCCAATATCGTCAAAATAACATAAATAAAGCAAAAAATAGTTGGCAATCTTTTCCTCTTTTACGGAAAAATGCTAACTTTGCAGCCGAGAAACAAATTTAATTAATTATGATTAGCACTCATATCGGACATAAAGCGGGAAGCCCTGCTGCTATTTATGCTAAGCCTTTACTTGACTTGAAAGAGGATGTGAAGGTGGAAATCATGCATATATTGCTTAATTCCATGAAAGGCGATGGGCATGCAGTTGAGAATGACAATTATGATTTGTATTCTTGCTTCAGTGGTTCTTGGGGCCAGAACCTTTCTGCTGACGAATATTGCAAGGAACTCAGAGAAGGAATAACAGCACCTAAGGAAATTGACGCATGGTAAAGAATGGTATGATGTATCAGCTTGACACGAACGTAGTCATACAGATCTTGCGTGGCGACAAAGCTATCATTAAGCAAGTGTATGAAGTAGGTATAGATAACTGCTGTATAAGTGAGATTACAATTGCAGAACTTTATTATGGAGCTGTAAAAGGGAACAGGAAAAGCAATTTTGATGACATTGATATCATTAGGAGAATGTTTCAGATAATTCCTATATATGATAGCTTTGAGCAGCTTGCAAGAATTAGATTAGAACTGAAAAACAAAGGAAAATTGATTGACGCATACGACATGATGATTGGTGCGACGGCAGTGTACTATGGTTTCACATTGGTGACACATAATACAAAGCACTACATAAATATTCCTGATATCCTGCTGGAAGATTGGCAGCAATAAATTGCAACCTTGATAAGATATTAATTATAAATCATTGTAGCATATACAGTTCAACTGGTTTTATGTCAAATAGCAAAGGGCGACGGTTTCACAACCTTCGCCCTTTTTATAGGTAATTAATTAAATCATTATAACAGCCGGCGCTTCACAGCGTTTACAATGGCTATTATGAAAGTCCATGAAGAAAAAAGCCCTCATAGACCTTTTATCGTTAATCCATTAGCCAGCAACTCTGGCCAACGAATATATTTCAGTCAAAAGCGGGAGAGGCGAAATGCCTCTCCCGCTCGTTTATTCAGTTCACATAGCGGCGAAGATTAAGCAAGCCAACCTCGCAGCTAAGATTATGGATTTTTACACTAAACCCTAAGGTCTAAAGTTTTTTCAAAGGTGCGAGTCACGGAACTTGTCCGTGTGGTCCTTTTAAATACCGGTAATATCACCTTCTTCAGAACCTATATCACCATTGTATTCTCCACCACTTGTACCACCATTACCGAAATCTTGCTCTGTCTCATTAGTACCAGTAAGCATTGGAGTTTCAATAACTAACTTATGCGTATTTGCAGCAGGCGCTATATAATGTTTCTTCATTTTCGTGTATCCTTATCTTTTTACTGCCAAGAGGCCTCGCAGCCTCTTGGCATTTGATTAATATCTTACTTTACGATAAACTTCTTACCATTCTTAATATAGAGACCTGCTGGAAGACTGTTTCCGTTTACGAGCTGACCGCCGATAGTGTAAACCTTAGCATCTTCGTCTACGTCATCACCACATACGATAACGACCTTTTCAATTTCTGTAGCAGAATCATCATCTCCATCAACACCGAAGAGAGACTTGCTAGCAGGAGTATAGATAGTTTCTGCAAAGAATGCGGCCAAGTCACTTTCACCGTGATTCAACTGAACATAACCAGAGTTTGCAACCTGTGTACCACCATCTTCATAAAGGCCTGTCTCAGAATTCTTCTTACCCTTGTAGAATACAAACTTATGAATGGTTGGAGTAGTCTTATCCTTAGTAAGAACATAGCTATTCTTCTTAATGGCAGCCTGCATCATGTTAGGACGGAAATAGTAGAACAACATTCCTGAGTAATAAGGATCAATCGCACCACCTACAGTCTCTTCTTCAAGGCTACCAGGTACAGATTCGTATCCATAGAACGATCGCTCACCTGTTACAGGGTTGTACTTTATAGTTGCATCTTCTGCATCAACCTCACCTGAAGGCTTGATCATATATGGATGGTGGTGACGGATACCAGCCTTTTCCACAGGAGTGTCGCTGATTCCACCGAGGTCGTCATAATAGTAAATAATGTCTTCAGGACGACCATCACCTTCTTCCATTACAGAATTCTTGAAGATAAGTTTAAGAACCTTCGTACCCTCATCTGGCGTTTCGCGTTTTACCTCACTGAAACGACATACCTGAGTCTTGTCACCGAATACCTTCTTAATCTGAGCTGGAGTCATGTCGAAAGGAAGTGAGATAGTGTACCACTTATCCTGCTCATATTTGAATTTCCACTCATGTGGGTCGTCTGGAGCATTACCCATACCTACGATGAACTGGTAGAGACCGCGCTTGTCAACAAGACCATTCTCGTATGTTGCAGAAGGATTATACTGTGTAGCAGGATCCATTGGCTGAGTATTCCAGAGATAACCTGCCTGAGCAATACCGTAGCCTGTTGTCATCTGCGACTGGCTTGGCCATACGAAAGCATTTCCATAAGTCTTATCCTTAACTCCAAGGTCCTGAGTCAATGACAACGAACTCTTAGAAGTTGCAGTTGTTACCTTTTCCTTTACTTGGTCAATGAAGCTCTGAGACCATCCTTCTGGAATATAGATGTTGTAACCTTTGCTGTAAGTCTGATCTTCAGGAATCTGTCTGTATATACGTGTCTCATCAATGTATTCGCTCTTATACTCCTTTGGATAGTGTAAGATACATGCGAGTACCTGTTCGTCTCTGTATTCGTAGCGTGTGATTGATGGGCCAGGGCCCTGAGCAGCAAGTCCTGTATCATCTACAGTATTGTTACACATCTGAGTGTCACCACCGAAAGCATCCTTGTGAACATACGAAGGTGCATGACCTGTAAAGTAAACGTCCATAAGACTTGGAGAAACATTGAAAGCACCTACGTCAATTCTTTCAATAAACTTAGGCATGTACAATGTCTTCACATTCAGTCCTGAGAATGAATAAGCTCCAATCTTGGCGAGTGTGTTAGGAAGTTTCAATGTTGTGAGATGGCCGAATGTCGATGCACCACCTCCATTGTAACTTGAGAAACCACCTTTTGTTTCAGTCCATCCCTCTGGGATTACTAACGATTCAAGTATGTTTGCACCGTTATTATACAGGTTAGTGAAGAACTTATTGAAGTTCGCTGGCAATACAGTACCATTTTCTACACCAACAGCAGGTCTAGGAAGAACCAACGACTTCAGATTAGACAGACAATTGCCATTTGATTCAAGAAGCGAGCACGAATAACCAACAGTAGTTATTGCTTCTGTCATCTGCGCCTCACCCATATCAAGTGATGATCTGAAAGGATCTCCCGGATGCTCAGATGGCACATAGTCTGGTGCCTTACCAATGAGACGAGTAAGCTCTCTTACATCACTATTTGCGAGAAGACCTGTCACCTTGATATTCTGAGCAGCCTTAAGGCCGTCAAGTGTTGCGTCGCCTACCAATTCTGCATAACCATTAGATACAGGATCATCTTGACTCTCACCGAATGCACCTGGAGAAGGAATATTTACGGTATATACGCCATTAGCGTCAACAGAGATTGTAGCCTTAGCAGCAGAATTCTTCACGAGGATAGCAGCCTTGGCTGTAGCTGGCTTATAGTCATCAGGATTATTAGGAATAAGCTTTACAACAAGAGCAAACTGCTCTGCTGGAGCATCAGTTCCTACAATAATATCCCACTTTTGCAGATCTACATCAGCAGTTCCGAGAGTTACGCCTGTTGCTGTTCCCTCAGTGTCGAACTGAAGAGTGAAATCCGTGCATGGTACACCCGTATAACCGTCTGCACTAAAACCATAAATCAATGTTGCAGTTCCACCTGTTCCTTGCTCAAATACACTTTGAGTAACATTAAGATTAAGCTCCGTCTCACCTGGAACAACGAGTACATTCATACTGCGGCTCCAAGCCTGATACTCGCTTGCAGCGGCCGTTTCTGTTGGAGTAAATGTAAATGTCAGCGTAGCAACTCCCGCATGGACACCGTGAATATCGCCATTAGTATCGAATTCTACAAGAGCCTCACCGTTTGCATTTGTGCCTACAGCCGTGTATGATACTGTATAATCTACATCTTTTGTAAGTCCATAACTATCATCTATACCCAACATATTGTCGCAAAGTTCTCCCACATGGATTGTGCTCTTTGGCATAGCCTCGTTTACAGGAAGTTCTTGCTTAACAACAGTTACAGTAAATGTCTGAGCCTCGGCAGGAGAACCTTCCTTTGGAGTAAGAGTGATTTTAGCTGTAGAACCAAGGGTAGCATCGTTAGGTACAGTAACAATAAGCTTAGAATAGTTAGTCTTGCCGCCTTCATTTGCGTATGCAACAGAAACATTGGCATCATTGTCAGCAACTGTAGGAGTCTGGAATACTGCAGTAGAAGGAGAAACGAGAACAGAGATAGTATTGTCCTTGCCCACCTGTACATTCTGATCGCTAACTGTAAAAGACTTTACGAGAGTCTTGTCGTCAATGACAAGTTGGAAAGGATCTGAATATTGGGTAGTAGTCCACCAAGGAGCATATCCAGGACCAACAACCTTTATTTTCAGGGTTGCAACACTTGGAGTAAGCGCTTTAGGCGTTATCTTGAATGTCTTATTGCCATTCCACGCCCATTCCAAGATATCTGATGCAGGCGCATCAGTATCAGCATAGACCACAGTTGTAGTAACATTGTAAGGAATAGCATCCACCATTGTGCTCCTTACAGAGAACTCCTTAGCGGGATCGTTAAGATCCATGACAACAGTTCCTGCAGGGGCAGGTGTCAATTGCACCTCACCTTGCGCCCAAGCGCCGACGAAAGCTAGCATCGTCACGCATAGAGATAGTAGAAACTTCTTCATAATTGTTTGATATTAAAATAAATTAGTAATTAGTTATATTATTCAGTATATTCGCAAACACATGGATGTCGAGTAAACGAGATCCCGCAGTTTGAAGATTTTTAGGGCAGAGCACCCTATAAATCAGCGCAAAATTAGATAAAAAGAATGAATTAGACTATAACTCTTATATATATATATATATATATTGATTTGCATCAATCAATGTAAACATTCCGCTTGACAAAAAGCACTTTTTCGGCAAAAAAGGGTGTGCATATTTGACAACACCACAGAGCGTATCGGAGTAGCCACAGGCGTACACGAACCTTTTCAAATTCGTACACGAATAGATCTGAATTCGTGCACGAATTCAAAATTATTCGTGCACGAAAAGGATCAAAACTCCCACGGATTTTTGTTAGATGTTTATAGGGATTGTTTGTTCGGATGAAAGTTTTTGGACTTTAATTTGGATTTTCACTCGCTTAATCGTAACTTTAAACTGCGTTTTAAATTACTAACACTCGGAAAATCTCAAATAAATTTGGATTTTCGCTCGCTTAATCGTAATTTTGCAGACGGAAAAGGCTAAATGATTTTAGTTGAGATTTTAGTTTGGATGTCGAGCCGACAGGCGATCAAGGAAAAAAGGCGTTCCTCAAAGCGAGGTACTCGAGCGCATTTTGGTAAGGATTATTGTTGAAGATTTTTATCCTCAAGATAATCCAAAACGAAAATCCCAACTGAAAATACGCTCCAGTTCGTCGCTTTTCGGAAGGATATTTAGAAGGATCGTCGCTAGCTCCTCGAAATCACAACTAAAATCCTAATGAGAATCTTAAAACGGATTTTGGTCGGGATTTTCGTTAGGATTTCGAGCCGACAGGCGATCCCTTATAAAGTTCCCATTAAAGCGAGGTACTCGAGCGCATTTTGGTAAGGATTATTGTTAAAGATTTTATAATATGACACAATACGAATTTGAGATTAAACGCAAAATAATGTGCGACAAAATTACAGGTTGCGCATTTGCCGCATACAACTATTGGCATGAAGGCGTGGACGAACTTGTTTATGAAGCAGGTCTTTGTTGCGAGCTAGAAGATGCAGGATTCATTGTTCATAGACAAGAGGAATTCCCAATATACTATAAGGGAAGAGCTTCACGTGTTAAGCGTAAGTTTGATCTTGTAGCTACGGACAGAGAATTAGGCAATGCCGTCCTTGAACTTAAGGCATTGGATACCATTGGCGAAAAACAGAGAAAACAGCTGTGGTCGTACCTAAGGCTATTGAATTGTCCTTTTGGAATGCTCATCAACTTCTCGCCGAGAGGGGTATATTCGGAGCGTTGGGGATTCGACCCAGAAACTCAGAAGTGCTATCGCATTAGATAATCCAAAACCAAAATCCTTGGCAACAATATGTTGTCCATAGAAAAAGATTTTGGTTGGGATTTTGGTTAAGATTTCGAGGAGCTTGCGACGATCCCCCTAAAGACCTCATAAAAGCGACGAACTGGAGCGTATTTTGGTGAGGATTTTGTTTAAGATTTTAATCCTTAAGAAAATCCACAATAATAATCCTAACTGAAAATGCACTCGAATACCTCGCTTCTGGAAAGCCCTTTTTTGAAGGATCGCTTCGCTCGACATCCTAACAAAAATCCTAATAAAAATCTAAAAATAACTCACCACTATGCTCAAGAAACTCATAATCATTCTATACATCATCCTGCTCATCGTGATGGGAGCGGCGACTTTCATCGAGAAAGCGAACTCAACGGACTATGCCCACGAGCACATCTACGGGGCGTGGTGGTTTGTGGCGCTATGGGCTGCGTTGGCAATAGTTGGCGCTATATATTATATAATGTACGCGCGAAGGAGTTTCCATGTACGCTCTGCCCTACTCCACCTCTCTCTCATCGTGATACTCATCGGCGCGTTCATCAGCTTCACGCAGGGGTTCAACGGCAATATCCATCTGCGACAGGGTTACCCGGAAAGGATTATGGTGGAAAATAATCGCGGAAAGCATCTCACGCGCATGTTGCCTTTCGCTCTAAAGCTCGACACGTTTGAGATAAAGAGGGACGCCGCGGGCAAGGTCATTGACTATACAAGTCGATTTGACATCATAGGCCCCCCAACCCCCGAACGGGGGAGTGTAGAGCTGGCGGAGGTATCGATGAACAACATCTACAAGTATGGCGAATACCGCTTCTACCAGGCTTCTTACGACGAGGACCTTCGCGGATCCGTACTCATCGTAAACCATGACTTCTACGGCATAACAGTCACATACATTGGCTATGCTCTGCTCTTCATTTCCTTCATATTGCTATACCTCCCGACAAACCTCCCCCACCCCCTCCACAAGGAGGGGAGAAGTCCCCACGCAACCCGAAAGCAACAATGGTGGATTGCTGTTGCGGTGGTTTTGCTCACCTTTCTCTGGTGCTTGGACTACTTCGTACTTGACGGCAGCTGGCGAGAGATACCTATCCTTCGCCACCCATTGCTTGCCATTCATGTCACAACAATAATACTCGCATACGCCTTATTGCTCGTCATGGCACTGAAATCGCTGTGGTGGCTGATAAGGAAACAGGAGACAAAGCCTCTCAAGTCAAGCAAGGAACTGACCGTCGCTCTCAGCTTGCTCTGCGGTGGCATCTTCATTGGTGCAATCTGGGCAAACGTTTCGTGGGGCAACTACTGGACTTGGGACGCAAAGGAAACCTGGGCTCTCATCACTCTTATGGTCTATGCCGTGCCAGCCCATCGCCGTTCCTTGCCCGCGTTCAACAATCCGAAGGTCTATCACACCTACATCCTCATCGCCTTCCTCTGCATCTTGATGACTTATTTCGGTGTAAACCACTTCCTTACGGGCATGCATTCGTATGTACAGTAACCCTTTTATCTACCATAATAAAACTAATCACAGATGTCACTTAAGAAAATTATCATGGCAACAGTTGCAGCCTTAACCTTGGCATCATGCTCTGGCGATGTTCAAGAACTCATCAACAAGGCTGAGCATGGAGACGCTACAGCACAATTGGAGTACGCACGACTACTAAAAACTTGCGGAAACGGTGTGGATCAGGACTGGGATAAAGCCGTAAGAATGCTACAGCTCTCAGCAGAACAGGGAAACTGCGATGCACAATGGGAACTGGGGGCTTTGTATGAGTTTGAGAATCATGTGGCAAAAGACGAAAAGAAGGCTTTGTCACTTTATAAGAAGAGTGCGGATGCAGGCAGTCCGATAGGCATGTACATGCTAGCCCACTGCTATCAGCACGGCATTGCAGTGGCGGAAAACCACGATATGTCCGACAGCATCTACGCAAGATCCTTTGATGGCCTGATGAAATTGGCACCAGAGGAGGACATGTATGTGCTCAACTTCATTGGCAGCGCATATTTCTGGGGCGATGGAGTAAAGACTGACCGGAAAAAGGCCTTCGAGTATTACCTGATCTCAGCAAAAAAGGGAAATCCAGAAACACAGTACAAAATCGGCAACTGCTACGAGACAGGACAAGGCACAGAGAAAAACATGGAAGAAGCTATGCAATGGTACAGATTATCTGCCGTCCAGGGGTATGAGGAGGCCATGAAAAAAGTAAAATAACAGTTTCCTCGATTTTTGCACATTATTCTTCTCTTTCATTTCTTGCAACGGCACATACATTATATATTGTTAGCCAAAACGGCAAAACAGCACGATTCTGCCAGAAGCAGCTTCCGGTTGGCATATTAAATAATTGATTGATTTTTGGTTATAATAAAAAATTATTATAATTTTGCACTCACAAACTATTAATAACAACCAAACATACAACTATTAACCCCCATGAAAACAGACATTGAAATCGCTCGCGAAACGACGCTTGCACCTATTGACCAAGTGGCAGAATCCATCGGCATCCCTGCTTCGGAACTTGAACACTATGGAAAATACATGGCTAAGGTGCCAAACCGACTCATCGATGAGGAGAAAGTGGCAAAGTCAAAACTTATCCTTGTGACGGCTATTACCCCTACGAAGTCGGGCAATGGCAAGACAACCGTATCCATCGGCCTTGCTCTTGGCATGAACAAGCTCGGAAAGAAAGCCGTGCTTGCCCTCCGCGAACCTTCACTCGGTCCTTGTTTCGGCATGAAGGGCGGTGCTGCCGGCGGTGGCTATGCACAGGTGTTGCCTATGGAGAAGATCAATCTTCACTTCACAGGTGACTTCCATGCCATCACCTCTGCCCACAACATGATCACAGCCCTGCTCGACAACTATATCTATCAGCATCAGGACGAAGGTTTCCACCTGAAGAGAGTGCTATGGAAGCGTGTCATTGACATCAACGACCGCAACCTGCGATTCATCACCACGGGTCTTGGAGGTCCGAAGGACGGCATAACCATGCAGTCGGGATTCGACATCACTCCTGCATCCGAAATCATGGCTATCCTTTGTCTTTCAACATCTGTCGATGACCTTCGCCGCCGCATTGAGAACATCCTTCTTGGCATTCGCGACAACGACACTCCTTTCACCGTAAAGGACATGGGAGTTGCTGGTGCCATAACAACACTTCTCCTTGATGCCATCCAGCCAAACCTTGTCCAGACAACAGAACAGACTCCTGCTTTCGTACACGGCGGTCCGTTTGCCAACATCGCACACGGTTGCAACTCCGTACTCGCCACAAAGATGGCAATGACATACGGCGACTACGTAATCACAGAGGCTGGCTTCGGTGCAGACCTTGGCGCAGAGAAGTTCTTCGACATCAAGTGCCGCAAGGCTGGCTTGGTGCCATCAGCAACCGTTCTCATCATCACTTCCGCAGCCCTTGCCATTCATGGTTGGGAGAACGTAGAGCGTCACCTGCGCAATCTCCGAGCTTTCGGTCAGCAGGTGGTAATCTGCCTCAACAAGTTCCCTCAGGACACAGAGGAAACCATCCGCGAGATTGAAGAACGATGCAAGCAGCTTAATGCTCCGTTTGCAGTAAACCGCTCGTATGCTGAAGGTGGTGAGGGTGCTACAGACTTTGCTCAGGTTGTCATTGACGCAATTGAGCACAACGGCGACCCTAACATATTCTTTGCTTACAACGACACAGACTCTGTTGGCAGAAAGATAGAGAACATCTGCCATCGCATTTACGACGCCAAGGAAGTGATGTACAGCGAGGAAGCTCTCGAAACAATCGAATGGATAAACCAAATGGGCTTATCGCACTTCCCTGTTTGTATCGCGAAGACACAATATTCGTTCTCTACAGATGCGAAAGTAACCGGTGCTCCTAAGGATCACACCATAAATATCCGCAACATCGTAATCAATCGCGGTGCTGAAATGATTGTTGCCATAGCAGGAACAATCCTCCGAATGCCAGGACTCCCTAAGTCGCCACAGGCAGAACGCATCGATTTCGTTGACGGACAGATCGAAGGATTGAGTTAACTTTATTTACCACCTCTCCGGATTCCTCACTATTGGCAGTGGGGGAACGGAGCGGTCGGGATAGACAGTCTGCTCGAAACCGAGCTGCATGCTGAACGAAGGAGAGAAGTTGTATCTTACAGCTGCGCCTATCTTGTCGCCAAGTTGTTCCATTTCGTAGAGTGAACGCGGCATGAAATTGTTTGTCTGCACAAGGGATTTCTGTCCATAGACGTACGCCTCCCACTTCTCGTTGAACTTATATCCGAGCACAGCTGAGAGACCTGCGTCGCGCATAGTTTCGTGCTGCCAGTTGACATTTGTGAGATAACCGCCTAAAGAGAGGGAGAGTTTGTCGGTAAGCGGCACAGCATACTGCAAAGCTATCTGCTGCGAGAAGCCAGCACCGTGACGGGCATGCTTGCCAAACTCAGCAAACACGCTGGCACCGAGGCTCACGTTCAGTCCTTCGTGCAAGTCCCAACTATGGAAACCTCCCCACATAAGAGGATAATAATAGCCGTGATAGCCAAGCGAAGGTACCTGACCGAGCCCATTCAGCAAAGGCAAATGCAGCGAGTCCTGGAGCTGAACATCACCACTTATGGCAGACGAAATCTCTGGCTGAGCCACCTCATGCTCAACCTTTATCGGCACATTCAGCACATCCTCTTGCGCAAAGACAAGCGCACAAGAGAATACGAATGAGAGTATTAATAATGATTTACGTAACATGTTGCTAGTATCTCAACCACTTTATGATTTCCTTGATAGAAGGCTTCTTGCCGTACATGAGCACACCTATACGGTATATCTTAGCAGAAAGGAGCACGACCACGATTGCCGCAGCATAAAGAATGCCTATTGAAAGCAGCACACTCCACATAGGAACATCAAACGGCATGCGCACCATCATCACTATCGGAGATGTCAGCGGAATGTAAGAACACCACACTGCAAGCGGTCCGTTAGGGTTTTCTATCGAGAACATCGCTGCATAGAGTGCGAAGACAAAGATGAGTATTATCGGAGTCATGAACTGACCTGTATCTTCCTGAGAGTCAACGGCTGCACCGAAGGCTGCAAAGAGAGAAGCAAAGAGCAGATAGCCGCCAATGAAATAGAGCACGAAGCAAACCATGATGCCCATAAAGTCCATGCCTGCCACAATCTGGAGGAACTCCTGAAAACTATTGTCTCCTACAGGCATTTGTTGCTGCATCTGAGCCATCTGTTCTGCCGACATTCCTGCCATCTGCGTCATTTCCGGAGCAGCACTTATGCAATAGATAGTGCCACCAACAGTTGTTATCAGCACAATCATCGTTCCCCATATAGCCATCTGCAGCAGACCAACCAAGCCTACGCCAATAATCTTGCCTGCCATCAGTTGCCAAGGTTTCACGGAAGAGATGATAATCTCCACGATGCGGTTTGTCTTTTCCTCGGTAACACTTGCCATCACCATGCCACCGTACGACATGATGAACATATATATAAATAATGAAAGGAAGAGTCCTACACCTGCCGCAAGGTCAGCAGATGACTCCTTGTCGCCTTCGTCAGTCTTGCGCAATGTCTTTACGGAAAAATCCACATTAGCAGCCTTCACAACCTCCTCTGCATTCGGCAGATTGAACGCTGCAAGGCGGTCGTGGCGTATCTTATCGCGGAGCACACTGTTTACATCGCGTTCCACATCGTTAGGTGTTTCGCCTACGGAATAGATCACGGCACTACCACTCTTTGTATTTGTCAGTGTATCAGCAATATAGAGAATCTGCGTGTATGGAGCATCGTCAGATTTCAGCACATTCGTGATGGTGTCTATCGGAGCATTGTCCTGCACCGTTTGATATGTAATCTTGTCGGTATTCTTGAACTCCTCTGCGTAAAGGCCTGTCTTGTCAACGATGCCCACAGTGAAGGTCTCATCGCTGTCAACGAAAGCCAATGCCGCAGGGATAGCCACCACGGCAACCATGATGAGCGGCATGAGGAGAGTGAGAAGAATAAACGATTTCTTCTTTACGCGAGTCATAAACTCACGCTGTATGATTATCCAAACTTTGTTCATAATTTCATTTACAATTTACCCACCACCTTCAGGAATATCTCGTTCATCGACGGGAACACTTCCTTCGTAATAATCTTCTTTTCCTCCTGGAACCGCTCCTGAATTTCTTCCACTGTGCCTTGGAGCACAATCTTGGAGTCATTGACGAGGGCAATCTTGTCGCACACTTCTTCCACTGAAGCCATGTTATGGGTAGAGAAGATGATGGTATGTCCCTTGTCGCGAAGCTGGAGAATCTCGTTCTTCAGCAACTCGGCATTCACAGGATCGAAGCCAGAGAACGGTTCGTCGAAGATAAGCAATGGCGGCTCGTGGAGAACAGTCGTCACAAACTGCACCTTCTGCTGCATACCCTTGGAGAGCGTTTCGAGTTTCTTGTTCCACCAAGGCATGATGTCAAATTTCTCAAACCACACCTTCAGGCGCTTCTCTGCCTCATCTCTTGTAAGCCCCTTGAGCTGAGCAAGATAAATAGCTTGTTCGCCCACCTTCATCTTCTTGTACAATCCGCGCTCCTCTGGCAGATAGCCTATGGAGAGCATGTCCTGTTCGCAAAGTGGATGACCGTCAAAAGTCACTTCTCCGCTGTCGGGAAGCGTGATATGGTTCAATATGCGGATAAGCGTCGATTTACCTGCACCGTTCGGTCCAAGGAGTCCGAACACCTTTCCGCGAGGCACCTCGATGCTCACGTCATCCAGCACCTTGTGGGTGCCGAAACTCTTGTGTATATGTGTTGCTGTCAGGAAATTGTCCATATTGAATTATTCATTCATAAACGCTGGCATCGGCTGAATCTTGTGCAAGTTCCAGCGGTGCATGTTCTGTATTTTCTCAAGCTTTGTAGGTTCTTCGGGATTGTCGTGACAATGACCTTCCGGGATGATTCCTTCGCGGATGAACTTGTCGAGCTCTGCGTAGAGGAAGCCTATCTTCTTCTCGTCGGAAGAACTGTGAGGAAGACCGTCGTCAGGAGTCTTGTGAACCCATTCGTAAGGAAGTCCGAGATAGTCGCCGATAGCAAGAACCTCTGTCACTGTGAGATGCGCGAAGAGAGAGAAGTCGCCTGCACCATCGCCAAACTTAGTGGCATAGCCGATATAATCCTCCGATAGGTTGCAAGTGTTTACTACGCGACCGTTCAGCGCCTGGCCGATGGCATAGAGCGTAGTCATGCGAATGCGAGGTGGAATGTTCTGCTCTGACTGCTGTGAAAGCTCAACACCCGCCGCCTTCACGCTTTCCGAAACGCCCTTGCAACCGGCACTTACGCTTACATTGAGGAACTTGATACCCAGATATTCGCAGATCTTGTCGGCATCGTTGAGTCCTTGTCCGCTTTCCACATCAGGCATTGCCACACCAATGACACGATCGGCACCAAGAGCCTTGCTAAGAATGGCAGCGGCAACAGTGGAATCCTTGCCACCTGACATGCCGACAACAACATTGACATTGGCGCCATTCTGTGCAAACCAGTCCTTTGTCCACTGTATAAGGTCGTTTGCAACTTGTTCCGTATTGAAGCTATACTTTTTCATTTTTCCCAATATTCTGTTTTGATTTTTGTGTTTGTTCTAATTCAGGACGAATACTTATCTCGTGCAAAGTTAGTAAAATGTTCTTTATACATCCATATAAAAAAGGATTTTTAACAATTATTACACTCTTTTATAGAGGCTCTCGTATTGTTTTGCCACCTTTATATAGTCATGATGACGGTGGACGTACTCTATTGAATCACGCTTGAGCTGCGGAATATCGCCATGAAGAACGAGCTTTTCCAGTTCTTCATAGACGCTTTCCTCCGTTGGTTGCACATTGATTATCGGGCGGAGTTCCGTCTCGTTGATGATTTCGTACTGCTCATCCTCACCACCACCAATGAGAATCGTGCCACGACTCATTGCCTCCAGAGCATTCATGGCAGGGGTGTAGGCATAAAGCTGGTCGAGGATGACATCAGCAGCATCGAGCATCTGCTTGTATTCGTCGAAAGGAACGCCCTCTGCTACGGTTAGTTTCACGCGGTCGTGATACTTTTCTGCTATGCGCTGGGCAGCACGCAGCATCTTGTCGGTGCCTTTATATTCAGAGCGGGAGCGGCTGATGCCTATGAAGATTCGCAGCACCTGTTGCGAGGCTAATGGGTATTGACTAATGGCTAATGGCTTTATCGGAAACGGAATGAACGTAGTCTTGCTTCCGAAGCCTGCCGTGCGATAGGTTACATCGTATTCATAAAGACCGGAGACGATGGCGTCGCAGTCGTTGGCTATGTATTTGTTGAGTTTTTCCTTGGCTGTTCCTACCCAATCGTTATAGTCGCGCATGGCAACAGGATCTATGCGACGCTCGGAGCCGATGTTGAAGTCAGAATAGCGGAGTGGCATCTGATGGGCGTTGACATGACTCCAATAGTAGTCCATGCCGAAAGCACCGAGCACAATTTTCTTGTTGTGCTTACGCAAATAGTCGTAGAAGAAGAACAGGCGCTCAGCCTTCAGCTCAAGAAACATCGGGTTGATGAGCTGCACTATGTCGTATCCCCTTAGCTTTGGCAAGAGGGAGAGAGCCTTCAGGTAATATGCAATGCCGCCAATCTTTCCTTCCTTGCGCACGAGATCAATGTCACGGGGATAGTTCTTCCAGAAGTCGCCGTTGGAAAGCACGGAAACCTCATGGCCGAGAGCACGAAGGCCTTCGGCAAGAGTCCAGTGAACATTGCTATATTCGCCAAGGAGAAGGATTTTCATCATTTACGATTTACGGATTTATTGGGCGATTCCCAGTTTATACATCAAAAGTTTGGCTCTTTCCTTCCATGTACAACCTAGAAGGGTTGAGAAGGCTGGGATGAGGTCGGATGGAATTTGCTCCTCCCCTGTGGGGAGGTTGGAAGGGGTCTTTGCCGTAAGAAGATCCTTACGAACATTCAAGGCTTGGACGAAGAGCTTTGCGTATTTCGGGTTGTTTCGCTTGTCTTCAGGTATCCATTGCATCAACTTTACGAGTGCTTCGAGGTGGTCGGCGTATTGCTTTGCACCAGATGTTTCGCAGATTCCATCGGGATTGAATGTATAGAAGTAGAAGCCGCCATCGGAAGTTACAATACGGCGAGCGCGGGAAAGCCATTTCGGCAAGGCGAGAACATCTTCAAAGGTCTTGCCGTCCTCATAGAATGAGGCTGGACCCGACGTTAAAGCGTCGGGAACGGTAGTTGGGAAGAGTATGTGCCTCCTATATATCTTGTTCCAAGCGTAGGCGTGATGAAAAGCTTCTGTCTCGTAGAGATAGTCTATCGGAGAGTCATAGAAATCGACAGTGAACTCAATATTCTCCTTTTTCAGGAACTCATTGTAGAACTTGGCGACAGGAAACTCCACGACGTCCACATCGTCTGCGCACTCAAAGAATTCCATCTGCTTGGAATATGTGTTGCGACCAAGGAAGTCATCAGAGTCAATGAACGTGATGAGTTCACCTGTAGAAGCAGCGATGCCAGCATTACGGGCAGTTGAGAGTCCGCCGTTTTCCTTGTGGATGACCTTTATCTCGCAGTTTTCGTCCTCGTACTGTCGCTTGATATTGTCACAAATGCCGCTGCTACCGTCCGTAGAACCATCGTCAACAAGGATGATTTCCATCTTGTCAACAGGCTGGAGAACGATGCTGTCAACGCAGCGCATCAGCGTTCCTTTAACGTTATATACAGGGATTATGATTGAAAGCTTATTCATTTGATGATTTGGCGATTACAAATTACTAATTCACTACCGCCACCTTGCAAACCACGCCAGATTCGCCATCACTTGTTGCAGTGTGCACCATATAGATACCGCTTGCCACGCGACGGCCTTGCCTATCGCAACCGTTCCACTTGAACGAACCGCCGTTGGAAATGCCCTCGGCAACGAGATGTCCGGATGAAGTTGTTATCATAACACGAGCGTTAAGAGATAGACCGCAGATGGTTATCTCGCCAGTATATTCAGGACTTACAGGATTTGGATAAGCCCAAACATTATCAGAAGTCATTTCTTCATTAGGCTCAGTGGCGTCTCCTATGTAAGAGCACAGGCCGTTTGCTGTTGCGAAGAACACTTCTCCCGTCTGCTTGTTGATAGCAATGTCGTTGATGTCGTTATCTAGGAGCTGCGAGTTTTCCTTGGTGAAGTGTTCCACCTGCTGCATGTTGTCGGCAGAAATGACGTAAACACCATTGCCATTCGTGCCAAACCACTTGCGACCAGCACCATCGATGGCTACACAATTGATGTCAATACCTACCATCAGATAGTCGGCAAAGTTCGTTCCATCGTTACGAGGCACCTTCACTTGTATGAAGCCGTCCTTCGGATTATTCATGAGATTGGCGTCAAGGAGCAGCGGACCTTGGTTCGTTCCCACCCAGATATTGTGGTCATTATCCTCAGCTATGCAGCGCACATTGTAAACATTGTTTATTACCGAACCGTCCTGATTTGTGAAAGTACGATATGTGTTCAGCGCATTTGTCTGCGGATCAAAACAGAAAGCAGCCGTATTTGCATAATAACTATTCACGAACCATATAAGATTACGTGAATCCACGAACATGTTTCCCAGTCCCTCAAGACTTTTTCCGTTTGAGGTAAACAGGTCAGAATGCTTAAGATGCGAGAATTGCTTTGTCTCAACGTCCACCTTTCCGAGAGCTACACTTGCAAGGCAATCCAGATAATAGAGGTTTTTGTCGGCACCGAAACACACGCCATTCGCAAGAACATAGTTATCACCGTATGCTGAAGGGACGAGAGAATTGTTCTTCTCCGTATGGTTTGCCACCTGCTTGCCGTCACGAAACTCATAAAGACCATTACCCCAAGTAGCCATAAAGACATGCTTAGCGTCCTTTGGATCAACGGCAATCTGCGAAATTGGTCGACCGGCAGCTATCTCGGCAGCACTCTTGTAGTCTTCATAATGACGCCATCCTATAGCTGTATTATACTCTGAAAAGTGCGCGGACTGATAATTTTCATAACTATCCACACCTTCTCGCCAACCACCAGCGGCAACATACAACGTACCATTGCGGAAGGCGAGGCTTGTGATGACGTTGTTCATCGGCGCATCGGTGAACATTAAAGTCTTGACAATCGCCTCGTCATCTGGATTGATCTTATCGTTTTCAGTGGAAAAATCCACTTGTCCGGTAAACGCTTCCTTAGTCCAATTGTTAGGGTCGATGAGGTTCTTCTGGCGGTTTCCCTTGTAAAGCGTAGTGCCATCGTCAGCGAGAGCATAGATGAAGCTTGCATCGAAAGCCGACTTTGCAATCTTGCTTGGGAGATGGTATGTCTCGGAAATCTCCATCTTCTTCATGTCAACCTTCACAATGCCAAAGTTTGTGGAAACAAGAAGCAAGTTCTCCTTCACGTAAATGCCATTGATGGTCTTGTCGTCTGTGGTAGTCTTTGTGTAGTAATCCGAGAGATTCTCGCATTCCGTACCGTCTTTGCAAATAAAATCTATGTTACCATTTTCATAGACAACAACCAGTTTTCTCACCGCCTTTGCCCATGCAATGAAACGAATCTTGATGTCCGAAAGCAGGTTTGCACGCGAGAAAGTATAGATACTGTGGTCGTGACGGTTGTAGGAATAAAGACCATTGTTGGCTTGTACATATATGAACTTGTCTGCCGACTCAATGTCTTGTGGCGTTCCGTTGTACGAAAGGTACAAGTTCCACTGTCCGCTATCGGCAGAAGCCAATTGCGATACCAGCAGAAGGAGTATGGTGAAGAGTGACTTTTTCATTTCTTTACGCATTATGAATTACGCATTACTGATTATGTAAAAACCAGTCCGTTTCAAGTATCACGTCGGAGAGTTGCTGCTTGTCGGCATCCGACAGTCGTTTTGAGGCTTCAGAGAACAGGTTTCGCCCTACACCACTCCACTTCTGCTCTACGCCGAGCAAAGCAAGCATCGTAGGATAGAAGTCGCTCTGGTAGATTGCATCATTGCTTCTTACCCGCTCCGGCAACAGACTGCTGCGGAAGCCTCCTGTAATAATAAACGGTATTTTCTCGCGTTTATTGTTTTCCATCCATAATCCAAGGTGATGATCGGAGGCTATGATCACAAGGGTCTCATCCCATATCCCCTTGTCCTTCAATGCTTTAACGAATCTCCCGAGCTGAGCATCCCAGAAATTCGACATCTCGTAATATGTCTTTTTGTCCTCCGGAAGATCCTTTTCGTGAAAATCCTTCAAACTTCTCTCGAACCCATTCGTGAAAGGTGTATGGGTAGAGATGTTCAATACTGTCAGGAAGAACGGCTTTTCATTTACCTTGTCAAGCAGGTTTATGGCGTAATCCACAAGCCTGTCGTCATCATCCTGCCCAACTTCCACCGTTGCGTATAGCGAATCTATGCCGTAGGCAACGCACATATCCTCCTGTCGCCAGATGTGCTTGCCTGTTGGAAGCAGCATTGCTGTGTGCATTCCGAGACCTTTGCACACCGTCCCGAGACCACGGAAAGCGTTGTGTGTGAAGTGGTTGACCGTATTCTTGTCGCTATGCGGAAGGACGCCCGTCATATATATCAGCTGACCGTCGCTGCTCCAGCCGATGTTCGTCTCCGACTCCATGTTCAGGTTGCAGTATTGCGCAGTGTCGGCAATGGCAAGCAGGTTCGGCATCACCGTATCGCCGTCGCAAACCTTTGTCATCGCTTCCGAGAGAATGCCTTCCATGAGGATGAAAACAACGTTACGAGGACGATTGTCTGCTACAGTTCCTAGCTTCTTTCCGTCCTGCTTGCTTTTCATAATCTGCTCATCCTCCCTTGTTATCTCACGCTTTATGTTCAGCCTTGAGAAATCGTATGCCACATACTGGGTTAAGCCCATCTGGAAACCTCTACGATAAGAGTCGCTGACAAGGCGCTCATTCATGAAGTCCAGAGCCACCACGAACGAGCTTCGCGTGCCCTTGGCTACCAGTCCGTAGAGCGAAACGAAAGCCATTGCAGCCACCGCAATCATCGTATAACCCTTTATCCATCGGGTGAAGCGCAGCGGTTCTCGCCACATCAGCAGCCATACGGCAATGAAATAAGCCACGGAGACCACAATGTCACGCCATTTTGTCAGCGCAAGAATGCTTTCTCCGAGTATGTCCGCATTGCGGAGTTCACCGGCAAGAGTGATGTCCACGTATGTATCAAAGTGCCTGAGATACAGCACATTCATCATGCAGAAGAGCCATAGTGCAATGGAACTGCCAACATTATACCAGCGCTTTCTCAGCAGACAGCTCGCGAACGCAGCCACGGCAGCATCGAAAACGATGTTGCAGATGCTCATTGCTACGATGAGCGGTCCTTCAATTGTCTTATGCCCTGCCACCACATAGTCCCAATGCGTGTAGGCTATAAGGCAGAAGAATATAATGAAAGTGTATGTGATGTTCTGTTTTTGATTCATTTCTTGTAAGCTTTTTCGTTGGCATATCTCACGCCTTGAGCATAATTGCCGCTTGAGATGTCCAATCTTTCGTTGTACAGTTTGTATCTAACGCCAGCAAGTCCGAGTAGCGAATGTATGAGATTCGCTGTCGTTATCGGCTTCTGGAGATTCGTTTCCAGCGTTTCAAGTTGCGACTTGTTGCTTGCGGAATAAGCCTTGTTGTAGAACACGAGCATCGGCACGTTCACATGATTCTCATGATGACCGAAGCCTGTTTCCGAGTCATAGACGTTCTGCCCGTGGTCACTCACATAGAGAAGCAGCGTCTTGCCCTTGCTTTGCATAGCCACCTTTGCCGCTACTGCCACAACACTGTCGCCGTAAGCCACAGCATTATCGTACTCCGCAGACACCTCGCGAGCATTCTTGTCGCCCTTGATCTTGTTGTTCCAAGCATAGTCATTTGCCGTGAACTTTGTCTGTTTTCGAGGATAACGGCACTTGAAGTCAGGGTGTGCGCCCATCGTATGCAACACTATGAATCGCTTCTTGTTGCCATCCTTCAGGGCTTTCCGCAGATGTGGAAGTAGCTCCGCGTCGTATTGTTCTATCAGATTGTCAGAACTATACTCCGTAAGCCACACCTCTTGCTGAGCATTGCTTGCTATCGGAGTGGTGCAATCCATATAGTTTCCTAGCTTCTGTTGGTTTGAAATCCAGTAGCAACTGAAGCCGGCAGCCTTCATCACCGACACGATGTCTGGATGACTTGCCCATGCCTCCGCCTTCGTTTGCGGTGCGTCGTCCATGAAGGTCAATAGCCTGGTCATCACTTCGTTAGTACCACAGAATGGCGAAATCACGTCCGTGAACACAAGAAGTGAGTCCTTGAGCTTTTGCGTATATTGGTTTGTAGGCAACTTGTAGCCATAAAGGGAGGAATGTCGAACATCAACAGACTCACCAATAACCAGCACCATATTATCTATCAAATAGGACGTCCCAACGGTTTCCTTATACTGCAAACTGCGCTTCTCTGCATACATATGTTGCGCCTTCTCTTGCGATTTCCTGACATCATGGACCGCCATTGCCGTTCTCAACATTACAAAATAGTTTGCTCTGCCATTAGGACGACTACTCATAATCCACGCTCCAAGCACTACAGTCACTGCCGCTATACCTGCAAGCACCAGTTTTCTTGCTTTGGAAATCGCCACAGCAGTTCCGGACACGGCAATGAGAATCAGAATCTTCAACGACGATAAATCCATACGCGACCACAAGGATGGCATATATTCAGCCGTTTCCTGCATATTTGTCTGCATAAGAACAGTCACCAGCCTTCGCGTGATGCCAAATCCATACATCTCACTGCTGCCGTAATTTAACAGGCAAAGCAATGTATATACTACAGCCACAAGCCATATACATGCCTTCAGGAAGTTGCGCAATGCTTTCGATGTCAGCACATTCGCCATTTTCCACAAACACACAAGAGCCAACGCTTTCCATAAAGACAGCAACACAGCAAAGAGGTATATACACCAACTTTCATATTGCCGATAGTCATAATCAACAACATCAGTCAGTCCTAAAAGACCAACAAACATCAAGATAATGCATACAACATCTTTCTTCATTGCACCGCAAAGTTATTATTTTTCCCATAACCACAAAAACTTTACTCTACACTATTATGACATATATTAATTCGCGCGCGTAAATATTGCTCTATAGGCTATTTTAGTCAAGAAAACAACTAACTTTGCAGTATCATTACTATTTTATGTATCACCCTAACGACGAATATTGATGAAACTAAGACTCTTTTTCCTTCACTTGACATTGCTGTTGATCTGCTTCGGCACAGCAGCATACGCGCAGAATCCGTCGGACGACGAATACTACGACGTGGAAGACAATGTTGAGGAAGGCTATTCCGGAAACAGGAATGAGCGCGTCATAAGCGACTACGTTTACCTGGAGCTTGACAAAGACAACTACATGGTAGTGACCGAATGCATCCGCATCTACGCTGCAGGAGATGTTTTCAAGCGAGGACTACGCCGTGTCATACCACAGAAACGCAAGGATGTGCATGGTCATAACAAGTCTATGCCTATACATGTTCAGGCTATCGAATGTGATGGAAAGGAGGCTCCTTGGCATTATGAAATAGACGAGGAAGACAACTACATCATCTATATCGGCGACCCCGACAAATACCTTGATGAAGGCGAATACGAATACACCATAACATACATTGCCCCAGGACACATCGGGCAGTTTGCCGACCACGATGAAATATTCTGGAACCTTAACGGCTTTGATTGGTCAGTGCCTTTCGACACGCTTGCTGCTGCCGTTTACATACCCGAAGGCACAAAAGTCAAGAAATACTATGCCTACACAGGCGCAGAAGGTGACAAAGGAGATGATTACGAAGCTGGGGAAGACGAGGACGGAGCAATAGTCTTCCTGACCACACGCCCTTTCAGAGGCGGTGAGAACATGAGTGTCGTAGTCGAATTCAGCAAGGGTTCGCAAGCTGAGCTCACATGGTGGCAGATATGGAAGGATGATGTTTATGCTGGACTCACCGCTTTGGGATTCTTCCTCTTCTGCTTCTTCTCGTGGCTTAGGAAAGGTGTCGATCCAAAGATGCCTACAATCGTGCCGCAATATACCGTGCCGGAGGGAATATCCGCAGCATTGGCGGGTAGAATAATGGATGCAGATGAAGACAAGCGAGTCATTGCCTCTCTCATGTCTTTGATGATAAAAGGAGGTGCATACATAAAAAAGGTCACAAAAGACGATTACCAGATAACCAAAGGCACCGCAAACGACAAACTTGACGAGTTTGACTCTTGCGTACAGGAAAGGCTTTTCAAGAGCAAGGACAAGGTCAGGACGGATGTTGACTACGATGACATCACAGGTGTAAAGACGGCTTTGGGAAAGATCGTATCAAGCAATTTTGACGACAAGTTGTACGTCTTCAACTCCGGTAGCATCTGCATCGCCACACTACTCGCAGGCCTAGCAGGCTACTTCCTATTTAGCAGACTTGAGGCTCTCGAATGGGTAACATACAGTGTACTTGCTGTCCTGATTGGCACTTACATCTGGTACTTCTGCGTCATAGGCAAATATACTGGCAAGGGCATTGAGATGCGTGCACAGATGGAAGGCCTAAAGATGTACATTACTACTGCTGAGAAGCTCCGTATGCGCGACCTCACGCCAGAACACTTTGAGGATCTCCTGCCATACGCCGTGGCATTTGGCGTGGAAGTGGCTTGGTGCAAGCAGTTTGAGGATGTTCTCAAGAAGTTCAACTACCGCCCTACATGGTACGACACTTCATCAGCATATTCATATTCATCAAATCTCGTTGGTTATGGAATAAGTTCCATCACGCAAGGCTTCGCAAAGGCAACGCAAGGCAGTTTTGAGGCATACGACCGCGCACACTCTAGTGATTCCGGTGGCAGTTGGGGCGGCGGCTCTGGAGGTAGTTCCGGAGGCGGCGGTGGCGGCGGCGGTGGCGGCGGCTGGTAAGAAACCCACTCCCTCGCTTTTGCATCTCCCTACCGTTCTCGGTAGGGCATAAATCCGTAAATCGTAAATTTGTAAATCCATAATATATGACAATCTTATTAACCATCATCGTAGTCATCGTGCTTGTAGCGATAATCATCGCTTCCATCTACAACAAGCTCGTAACTCTTCGCAACCTCGCTGACGAAGCGTGGAGCAATGTTGACGTTTTCCTCACAAAACGTCATGAACTCATCCCTCAGCTCGTTAACACAGTAAAAGGCTATGCTGACCATGAGAAGTCACTCTTTGAGACCGTAGCAGCCCTCCGCAGTCAGGCTATTTCGGCGAACACTCCCGGCAAGCAGCTCGCCATAGAGGATCAACTGACAAAGGCTCTCGGCGAAATAAAGATCAGTATGGAGAAGTATCCCGAGCTCAAGGCAAACGAGAACTTCCTCGCTCTCCAGCGTCAGCTTTCACAGATGGAAACAGAGATAGAGCGTTCACGCCGCTACTTCAATGGCTGCGTACGCAACCTCAACAACGCTGTTGAGACCTTCCCTAACAACATTCTCGCTGGCTGGTTCGGTTTCAAGCGCAAGAACTTCTACGAGGTTGACGAGGCAAGCAATCGCCAGGCGCCAACTGTTGCCATAGCCATCGCATGTCTCTTCGCACTCTGCCTTTCGGGATGCTCTTCTTCAAGTGGCATAATCAGTTCTGCAGCCAAGGATGCAATCATGGCTTTTGCCTCACCATCTGACAAGAACATCGCACACTTCCGCAAGAGCTATATGAAGGCTACAGAGGAAATAGCGAAGCTTGAGGGCAACTCCATACAGAACACAGACAACTTCATAAAGTTGAACAATTGTTCTCCAGACATCACAGCCCTCGGCAATGCTCTCAGCCGCTTCGGAACTCCTGGACAGTCGTACACATTGACAGGTCAGAAGGAGTCGTTCACATTCCAGATCCCAGACTACACAAGCCTTCTCAACGAAGCTCACGAGGGCGCTTCCATTGCTTACGAGGCTCGCGGCGACAAGGTAATGAACAGCACCAACCCTTCTTCCTCACAACTCGAGCAGGCTTGGAAGAACTATCAGAATGCAGGCGTTGACTACAAGGCACAGCAGGCTCAGCAGCGCTTCTTCTCACAACTCATGATGGAAGGCGAGCGCGGATTCAGCCCAAATCTATCTTCTTCACAATACGAGTCGGCTTTAAGCAGTTTCGCAAAGGCTGCCGACTACGGTGTGCAAGGTGCAAGCCTGCGCTACAACGAACTTATGGACGCTATCGGAATGACACTCGTCGTAAACATCCCTTCGATAAGCAACTCTCGTCTTGACAGACTTCAGAGAAGAATGCCAACATACGTTCAGGTTACCGTTGATCCAGACATGCGCCGCTCTTTGCAGTATATGCGTGGCGACCTTGCTCTTATCATAGATGTCGTAAAGCAGCGTGGCTCATATCGCGACAACGACAATCACCACCAGGGCACAGAACTTGAGCTTCTCCTTATTGACCTCCGCACAGGTCGCAACGGTTCAGTCATCGCTGGTTGGCCAATACCTGTAAACTATCCAAAGGCAGGAACAAAGAACTATAACCGCGCAGCACGCCAGGCAGAAATCGATGCCTTCGAACAAGCTATCTTCACTCATGGCTATGACATCGAGCGTGCAGTAAAGAACAACGTCCGCGTAATGCCACGCCGCAGCAATGGTTCATGGAGATAGAACCCCCTAACCCCCGAAAGGGGTATTTATAATTGCCTATTTCGCTGAGTAATAAATGATTAATCACTAATTTTACCCTCAATCACCCCAAACTATCAACATCTCCCCTTGGGGAGCTTGAGGGGCTATAAATCATAAAATGAACAATAACATCCGCGTCGGCATCCTTGGTGCTGCCGGCTATACAGGCGGCGAACTCATCCGCCTTCTCTTGAACCACCCACAGGCAGAGATTGTCTTTGCCAACTCTGAGTCTAACGCAGGCAACTATGTCTATGACGTCCACGAAGGACTCATCGGCGAAACCGACCTCAAGTTCTCAAGCGAAATGCCATGGAACGATGTTGATGTGGTATTCTTCTGCTTCGGTCACGGCAAGAGCCAGCAGTTCCTTCAGGAGCACGACATACCTGCCGGCGTGAAGATTGTAGACCTTGCGCAGGATTTCCGCATCAAGGGCGACCACGACTATGTCTATGGACTCCCTGAAATCCACCGCGAAGAGATTGCAAAGTGCCAGCATCTTGCCAACCCAGGCTGCTTCGCCACTTGCATCCAGCTCGGTCTTCTTCCACTTGCAAAGGCAGGTATGCTCATCAACGACATCGCTGTCAACGCCATCACCGGCTCTACAGGCGCAGGACAGAAACCAGGAGCTACTACGCATTTCTCTTGGCGCAACAACAACTTCTCTGTCTATAAGCTCTTCACTCATCAGCATCTTCACGAAATCACTCAGACTCTCAATGAACTTCGCCCGGAGTCAGCACCTCGCGTCATAGACACCCTCAACGAAGGCTATGCCTCTCCCCTCACAGGGGAGTCGGAGGGGTCGGGTATCTCCGTTGACTTCATCCCTTACCGTGGCGACTTCGCTCGTGGTATCTTCTGCACAGAGGTCATCACCCTCAACAAGAATGTTGATGCGACATCAGTCGTTGCCCTATACAAGGACTTCTACAAGGATGCAGCCTTCACACACTATTCTGACAAGGCTCTCGACCTCAAGCAGATCGTGAATACAAACAAAGGTCTTGTTCATGTGGAGACTTTCGGCAGAAAGATTGTTGTCACTTCAATGATTGACAATCTTCTCAAGGGCGCTGTAGGCCAGGCTGTACAGAACATGAACATCATGTTTGGCATCGACGAGCAGGCAGGCCTCCGCCTCAAGGCATCAGCCTTCTAATCAAAGAAATTATGAATGAAAATAAAGCATGTCCTACTTCCTGTTGCGGAAATAGGACATGCATGAGAATTCAAAAGTTAGAAAAGTTGTTTTTATATTAACGATTGATTTTTTCGGGGAAAGGCTTTATTTCAGGTAGCCTTGGTAAGCCTTGCTTCCCTTCTTCTTCTTTTCCACTACTACCTTAGGATTAGCCTTCGATACATAATACTTCGTAGTAGTAGGAGTATAGATACCGAGAGTGACGCCGCCCAATAGCATGTCGCCGAATGTTTGCTTTGTTTCGATGACATAATCCTTGACATCACCGACATGATTGGAAGCCTTGTCATGTGTTACGATAGCGCCGTAAATTACATGAGCATTACGCTGGCTGGCCACATGGACCAGTTCTTCATCAGGGCTTACATTACCTACTATTACCTTGTCGTTGTAACAAGAAGTTAAACCTGTTGCTGAAATGAATGCTACTGTTGCGAACATGATTCTTGGAAGAAACTTTTTCATAATGTTTTAAGTTTTTAAATTGGTTTGTAAATTTTGTTTGAGTTTTAGTTTTGATTGATTTTCTGAGTGCAAAGGTATGGTGTTTTTCAAACTCTTTACAAACACTATATGAAAACAAAGCGTACAATTCGTGAACTTCACAAGCTGTACGCTCTTTTCATGAGTTGTACGGAAAACAGAGCCCTTTTTCTGCCAAAAATCTTTGCTTTTGATACATTCTTTGGTATTTTCTTCATGTCATTCCATATAATTGAGTTTTTTTGCTTAATTTTGCCTAAAACAAACCATTACAAATGATGAAAAAACTTATCTATTCGGCTCTTTTTGCCGGTGCAGCATTGACTGCCAATGCTCAGAATCCTATTGTACAGACTCACTTTACTACCGACCCTGCACCAATGGTTTCGGGCGACAGGCTCTATGTTTACACTGGTCACGACGAGAACGACGCCGACTTCTTCTGGATGCAGGAATGGCGTGTCTATAGCACTGCCGATATGGTGAACTGGACAGACCACGGTTCTCCACTCGCCATAGAAAGCTTCTCTTGGGCAGACGACCGCGCTTGGGCTCCACAATGCGTAGAGCGCAACGGCAAGTTCTACTTCTATGTGCCTGTTCACTCAAATATTTCAGGCGGTATGGCAATAGGTGTTGCTGTGGGAGATTCGCCTACAGGTCCTTTCAAGGATGCTCTCGGAAAGCCCCTTTACGAGAACGGTTCTTGGGATCATATCGACCCAACAGCCTTCATTGACGACGACGGTCAGGCTTACATCATGTGGGGAAATCCAAAGGTATACTATGCGAAGCTCAACGAAGACATGATCTCTTTCGCTTCGGAAGTGCAGACGATGGACATGAGCGATACAAGCGTTTTCGGCGGCATGACCATGAAGGACAAGGACGGCAAGGAGACAACCCGTGGCATGTACATGGAAGGTCCTTGGTTCTTCAAGCGCAATAACTATTATTATTTAATGTACGCGGGAGGCGGAATGCCAGAGCATATCCTCTATGCTCGAAGCAAGAAACCAACTACCGGCTATAAGTTCATGGGCGATGTGATGCCAAAGTGCGACACAAACTCATTCACGAACCATGCCGGCATCACTCATTTCAAGGGCCACGACTACTTCTTCTACCACACAGGAAAGCTTCCAAAGGGTGGTGGCTTCGGTCGCTCGGTGGCTGTAGAGGAGTTCACTTGGAATGCTGATGGCACAATCCCAACAATCACTCCTACAGACGAAGGCGTGAAGCCTATCGGCACTCTCAATCCATACAAGCGTGTTGAGGCTGAGACAATGGCATTCTCCAAGGGTATTACAACAGAAGAATGCCTTGCCAACGGCGTGTATGTAACTGATACTCACAATGGCGACTACATCAAACTTCAGGCTGTTGACCTCGGTGCAGGACAGATGAAGAACTTCACTTGCTCGGCTGCAACAGGTCTTCGTGGCGGTTCTATCGAACTTCGTGCTGACAGCATCGGTGGAAAGCTCATAGCAGAACTTCCTATCACTCACACTTACGGTTGGGAAGTATTCCGCACATTCTCTGCGCCAGTGAAGGAAAAACTTAGCGGCGTTCACGACATTTACCTCGTGATGAAGGGCAGAAAGGGTCCAAAGCTCTTCAACCTTGACTGGTGGAAGCTTGATTAAGGTCCCCCGACTCCCCCGAACGGGGGAGAAAACAGAATGCAAAATGCACAGAAACATATCATCATTCAGCCTTCCTTCTCTTTTGAAGGAGGGCTTGGTTTTTACTGATTGGTCAATATTTCCGAAAAACTGAGAAGAAAGGACTGCAAACACTTTGATAATTAGCGGATTATTGTTAATTTTGCACGAAATTAACGAATAAAGAACACCACAAGAATGAAACTTTTTGACGTTTATCCTCTTTTCCCAATCAACATCGTTCGTGGTAAAGGTTGCCGTGTTTGGGACGAAAACGACACAGAATACCTTGACCTCTACGGTGGTCACGCAGTAATAAGCATCGGTCATTGCCACCCTCATTATGTGGAAATGCTCACTGATCAGCTCAACAAACTCGGCTTCTACAGCAACTCTGTAGTGAACAAGCTCCAGCAGCAGCTCGCAGAACGCCTTGGCAAGGTTTGCGGTTACGAAGACTATCAGCTCTTCCTCGTGAACTCAGGTGCCGAGGCTAACGAGAATGCTCTCAAGCTTGCTTCGTTCACTAACGGTCGCACCCGCGTGCTCTCTGCCGTGAAGGCTTTCCATGGTCGTACTTCCCTTGCCGTAGAGGTGACAAACAATCCTAAGATCATTGCACCTATCAATGACGGAAAGCATGTCACTTACCTTCCTATCAACGACATTGAGGCATGGAAGAAGGAAATCGAAAAGGACGATGTCTGCGCTTGCATCATTGAATGCATCCAGGGTGTTGGTGGCATTCAGATGGTAGAGGCAAGCTTCCTTCAGGAGCTCCAGAAGGTCTGCAAGGCTCACGGCACAGTACTCATCTGCGACGAGATCCAGTGCGGCTACGGTCGTTCGGGCAAGTTCTTCGCTCATCAATGGCTTGATGTTCAGCCAGATATCATCACTGTGGCAAAGGGTATCGGCAACGGTTTCCCAATGAGTGGCGTACTCATTTCACCGGACCTCAAGCCTGTCTATGGACAGCTCGGCACGACATTCGGTGGCAATCACCTCGCTTGCGCGGCAGCTCTCGCCGTTCTTGACGTTATCGAGCAGGAGAATCTCGTAGAGAATGCCAACAAGGTTGGAGAGTTCCTCATCGCAGAACTCAAGAAGCTCCAAGCTGCTCACCCAGATAAGATTACTGATGTTCGCGGTCGCGGCCTGATGATTGGTATCGAACTCGTAGAACCTTACAAGGAACTCCGTTCGAACCTCCTCTTCAACGAGCATTGCTTCACTGGTTGCGCAGGCACAAACACTCTCCGTCTGCTCCCACCTCTCTGCCTTTCTATGGCTGAGGCACAGGAATTCCTTGATAAGTTCCAGCGCGTATTGTAAGCATAGCCCAAACTTATGAACAGCCTTTTTATAGTACTCCCCATCCTTACAATCTTGATGTTCGACCTCGGTTTGACCCTTGGCATTGACGACTTCAAGATGTTTGCAAAGCGTCCGAAACCTATACTTGTAGGTCTTGCCGGACAGATTATCCTTCTTCCTCTCGTAGCTTTCGCAATTGCTTGGCTCACAGGACTTCAGAGTGTTTTCTTTGTAGGTCTTGTGCTTATAGCCTGTTGCCCTGGTGGATCATCGTCAAACATATTCTCCATGCTTGCGAAAGGTGACGTACCATTGTCGGTTTCACTCACCGCACTGAGCAGTATCATCACACTTCTCACCATTCCCGTCGTTCTTGAGATAGCCGTTTCGTACGCAGAAAGCGCTGGCACTCAGATACATCTGCCTATCGGTCAGCTCCTTGTGCAGAACATTCTTCTGATGCTTGTGCCTATAGCTGTCGGAATGACCGTGAAGAAATACGCAAGCAATGCAGCAGTGAAGATAGAGAAGGTGCTCTCGAAGCTTGCTTTCCCAGCACTCGTATTCCTCGCTGGTGCTTACTTCGTTCAGCATAGAGCAACTATTGCCGACAACTTCGCAGTACTCGGTCTCAGCGTGACAGCCCTTCTCCTCGTGTCCATCTGTGGCGGTTGGCTGCTTTCAAGGCTCACAAAGCTCAATGGCAAGGAGCAGAAGACCATCGTCATTGAGGTCGGAATGCAGAATGCAGCGCAGGCTATCGCCATCGCTTCAAGCCCATTCATCTTCAACGATAGCACATTTGCTATCCCGGCAATCATCTATGCGCTGATGATGAACATCGTGCTTCTCATCTTCGTTGGCTGCACAAAGATTAAGAAATAGAAAAGCCTCTGTTCCCGAAGCGTTCGCTTCGGCTTATACTTTCACATCCAAGATAAAACTCTATGCACAAGATACTTCTATTATTTCCATGCCTCTTCTTTTCATTGTCACTCTTCGCCAACAATGAGGAACAACCAATTGCCCCTGAAACAGACTCCGTCGCTACTGAGGCAACAAAGACAATACCCGTATCAATTACTACCACAGTCTATTCCGACGCAGACATGGAGGCACGCCGCAACATCGATGGCGAACAGCCTGTCATGCCAGCAAACATCCAGATAGGTACATCGAAGCTCACGCTCTTCGGTTATGCGCAGACGGGTTACACCTACAAGCACACCAACAAGGAGAACACCAACGCTTTCGACATCACTCGCATCATCTTCATGGCGAATGCGGAACTCACCAAGCAGCTATCGTTCTTCATCATGTATGACGCAGCCGCATCAAAGCTTCACGAATACTACGGACAGTACGCTTTCTCACCTGCGCTGAAAGTTCGCGTCGGTCAGTTCAAGCAGCCTTATACGCTTGAGAACATATACCCACCGACAATCCTCAACAACATAAGCTTCGACAACTCGGTGCTCTACATGACGGGCATTGCCACGGACCCAGCACTTGGTGCAACAGTGGCTCGTGATGCAGGTGTGATGATTACTGGTGACTTGCTTCCAAAGAACGGTCGCCCACAGTTCAACTACCAGCTCGGCGTGTTCAACGGCACCGGAATGAACATCAAAGAGAACAACAACCAGAAGTCTGTCATAGGTATGCTCAACTACATGCCAACCTCTACCCTACTCTTCTCTGGTTCTTTTGCCCTCGGCACTTCAAAGGCTGCTAACGGAAAGTTCATCAACGACGAAGGAGTAGCACAGATTCCAACCGGCGCAAACTACCATCGCAACCGCTACGCTCTTGGTGCGGAGCTGAAGACGAAGCCTGTTTATTTCCGCGGTGAATACATGTGGGGCTCGGATGCAAAGGTCAACCTTCAGGGCTTCTACACAGACCTTGAGTATCATGTCGTGCCAAAGAAATTCGACCTCATTGCCGACTTCGACTTTATAAATAAGGGTAAATACCAGAACTGCGGCATAACCCGTGCAGTTACTCTCGGAGCTCAGTACTGGATATATAAGCAGTGCCGCATTCTGTCGCAGTTTGTTCACACAAACCCAGAGCAAGGTTCCATCTCAAATGCTTGGATCACACAGTTCCAGATAGCCTTCTAAAACACTGAAAATAAAGCACTTAGCAAAGCCTCTAAAAACTCCCACGAAAACGACTCAAAACTTCCACGAAAACGACCTAAAACTTCAAGGAATTTGAGTCAAAACTCCAAGGGTTAAATTTTCCCCCATAAAGGACGCTTTACACACCCTTTGACAAACACATTTCGAACCATCCTAATAGCCACAGTTTCACCCCTTGAACTGTGGCTATTTTCGTATCAAGCACAACCTCATCGTTGATTTTTTATAGTCATTCGTCCACTTTTTTCCTGTTTTTTTTGATTTAATAATAAAAATTATTAACTTTGCACGATTTATGTTCCATACATAAGCAAAAGCTAACGTTATTCAAGCAGGAAACTATTCAAGAAAACTAACCCATAATATGTTCTCAAAAGAAACCTACATAAACCGCAGAAACGTGCTCAAGGGACTCGTCAATGATGGCGTGCTCATCCTCTTGAGTGGCAACGAAGTGCCTAACAACTACCCTGCGAATGTATATTATCCTTTCCGTCCGGACTCGTCTTACCTTTATTATTTCGGCATCATCCGTGACGGCTTGGCTGGCGTCATCGATGTTGAAAGCGGCGAAGTTGCACTCTATGGCGACGACGTTGACGTGGCAGACATCGTGTGGACAGGCCCTGTTGAGTCGCTTGCCTCTCAGGCAGAGAAGGTTGGCGTAAGCAAAACCGGTACTTTCCAGCAGTTTATAGATTATGTAAAGGGTGAACAAGCTAAGGGCAGGAAGATTCATTTCCTTCCACCTCACCGCCATCAGGAGAAACTTCTCATCCAAGATATGCTTGGCATCCACCACACAAAGCAGACAGAAGCTGCAAGCGTTGAGTTCATCAAGGCTGTCGTCAAGATGCGTTCCGTAAAGGAAGACCAGGAGATTGCTGAGATCGAGAAGGCTTGCGAGATTGGCTACAAGATGCACACTGCTGCAATGATTGCCGGCAAGCCAGGCGTAACGGAGAAATATGTAGGCGCTGTCGTCACTGGCGAAGCAATGAAATACGGCTGGCAGGTGTCTTTCCCAACAATCCTTACAATGCACGGAGAGATTATGCACGGCGGTCCACAGTTCAAGAATATTGAGGACGGACGCCTCGTGCTCTGCGACGCTGGCTGTGAGAATGAGAACTTCTACTGCTCTGACCACACCCGCACATTCCCTTCAAACGGCAAGTTCACCCAGAAGCAGCGTGAGATCTACTCTATCGTCGAGGCTTGTCACGACTATGTCCTTGACGTAGCAAAGGCAGGCATCAAGTGGCGCGACGTACACATCGAGGTCTGCAAGCGCATGACTGACGGGCTGAAGGAAATCGGGCTCATGAAGGGCGATACCGAGGAAGCTGTTGCTTGCGGTGCTCACGCTATGTTCATGCCTCACGGCCTCGGTCACATGATGGGCATGGACGTCCATGACATGGAAGGTCTCGGTCAGCGCTACGTTGGCTTCAAGGATACGGAAACTCCTTCCGACCAGTTCGGACTTTGTTACCTCCGTTGCGGTCGTGAAGTGGAAGAAGGCTTCGTAATGACCGATGAGCCAGGCATCTACTTCATCCCAGCTCTTATCGACGATTGGAAATCTCAGCACAAGTTTGAGCAGTTCATCAACTACGACTTGCTCGATACCTATCGCGACTTCGGCGGCATCCGCATAGAGGATGATATCCTCATCCAAAAGGACGGCTGCCGCTTCCTCGGCACAAGCCGCATACCTTACCATCCAAATGATGTTGAGGAGTTCATCGCAAAGAATAGATGACCCCTCCCGAAACCTCGAATTATCGAAACCTCGAATCACCGAATTATCGAATCATCGAAAAATCGAATCATCGAAAAAAACGAAAAAAACAACATACAATGAAAAAGATCTTAACATTCGCACTCTGCGTGCTCCTTTCTGCTAACGCATTTGCAGCTAAACCAAAGAAGGCTGCCAAGACAGACAACAACCCTGTCTTCACAACTATCAAGGAAAACCCTATCACTTCCATCAAGGATCAGAACCGTTCGGGTACTTGCTGGGACTTCTCTGTGCTCAGTTTCTTCGAGAGCGAGATTCTCAAGGCTACTGGCAAGACATACAACCTCTGCGAGATGTTCGTATGCAACAAGAACTATATGGAACGTGCCATCGTGAAGGTTCGTATGCACGGCGACGCTCAGTTCTCACAGGGCGGTGCAGCAGAAGACGTTCTCGCTACACTGAAGAACCACGGCATCTGCCCAGAAGAGGCAATGCCTGCTCCTGGTACTCTCCAGGGCGACTCCCTCGCAAACTTCAACGAACTCTTCAACGCTATGGAACCTTACGTAGAGGCTGTGGCAAAGTCTGACGCGAAGAAGATCTCCAACCAGTGGAAGGTTGGTCTTCAGGGCATCCTCGACGCTTACCTCGGCAAGTGCCCAGAGAAGTTCATGTACGAAGGCAAGGAATATACTCCTAAGACATTCGTAGCAAGCCTCGGCATCAACCTTGACGACTATGTTTCAATCACTTCCTACACTCACCACCCATTCTACACAGCATTCCCTGTAGAGGTTCAGGACAACTGGCGTCAGGGCATGAGCTACAACGTTCCTGTTGACGAGATGATGCAGATTATCGACAATGCTGTAGAAAACGGCTACACAGTAGCTTGGGGTGGCGACGTTTCTGAGGAAGGTTTCACTCGCGATGGTCTTGCCATTGCTTACGACGACAACGGCATCCGCGACCTCGCTGGTAGCGACCAGGCTCGCTGGCTCAAGATGAAGGCTGCCGACAAGAAGAACGTCATCGACTCTCTCGGCTGCAAGGCTCCAGAAGTTGTTCCTACACAGGAGATGCGCCAGGAGCGTTTCGACAACTGGCAGCTCACAGACGACCACGGCATGCACCTCTACGGCGTTGCCAAGGACCAGAACGGCAAGGAATACTATATGGTAAAGAACTCTTGGGGCGAGACTGGCAAGTACAAGGGCATCTGGTACATGACAAAGTCGTTCATCAAGCTCAACACCATGGACTTCATGGTAAACAAGAACGCCATCCCTGCTGACATCCGCAAGAAGCTTCATATCTAAGACCCCACCCAAATGCATTACTCCTGGAAATATGACTCTCCCACTCCCGAGCGATTGGAGTCGGTAGAGGAACTGGCGCAACAGCTTAACATTGCGCCACTGCTCACCGATATCCTCGTAAAGCGTGGCATAACCACAGAGGAAGCGGCAAGGCGATTCTTCAAGCCTCAGCTCAACGACCTCTATGATCCATTCCTCATGAAGGATATGGATGTGGCTGTGGACCGCCTCAACGAAGCTATGGGACACAAGGAGCGCATCCTCGTCTATGGCGACTACGACGTGGACGGAGTAACTGCTGTCACGTTGGTCTATAAGTTCATCAACCAGTATTACTCCAACGTCGACTACTACATTCCGGACCGTTACGATGAGGGCTACGGCATAAGCAAGCAAGGCTTGGAATATGCTGTAGAGACCGGTGTGTCGCTGATCATCGTGCTCGACTCGGGAATAAAGGCCTTCGCACAAGTGGATTACGCAAAGGAACATGGCATAGACTTCATCATTTGCGACCACCACGAACCTGACGAGAACCATCTTCCAAACGCCGTTGCCATACTCAATCCGAAGCGTCTCGACTGCACTTATCCGTTCAAGGAGCTCTGCGGCTGTGGCGTAGGCTTCAAGTTCATGCAGGCTTTTGCGAAGAACAATATGATTCCGTTCGCAAAACTCATTCCGCTCCTCGACCTTTGTGCCATGAGTATCGCGTCGGACCTCGTTGCCGTGACCGACGAAAACCGCATCCTTGCCTACCACGGTCTGAAGCAACTCAACAAGAACCCTAACGTCGGACTGAAGGCTATCATCGACATCTGCGGACTCAGCGGCAGAGAGCTCACCATGAGCGACATCGTCTTCCGCATCGGTCCTCGCATCAATGCCAGCGGACGAATGGAAAACGGTCGTGAGAGCGTTGATCTCCTCGTTGAGAAAGACCTCAACATCGCTCTTGAGATGGCGAAGAACATCAACGAGTACAACGAGCAGCGCAAGGACATCGACCGCCAGATGACCGAAGAAGCAAACATTATCATCGAGCTTCTCGGCGAACAAGAGGAGACTCACTCCAGCATTTTCCTCTATGACACCGACTGGAAGAAGGGCGTCATCGGCATCGTGGCATCTCGTGTTACGGAGATGTATCACCTGCCGACAATCGTCTTAACACGCGATGGCGACTATGCTGTAGGCTCTGCACGCAGCGTTGTCGGCTTCGATGTCTATTCCGCAGTGAAGAGTTGTCGCGACCTGTTCATCAATTTCGGCGGACATACCTACGCTGCCGGCGTGACTTTGAAGTGGGAAAACTTGCCAGAGTTTGAGCGCCGCTTCCAGAAATACGTTGATGAGCACATCGACAAGGCAAAGATGGAGCCTACGCTTGTCATTGACGGCGAACTCAGCTTCCGCGACATATCGAAGAAACTCCACAACGACCTCCGCAAGTTTGCACCGTTCGGACCACAGAATCCGAAGCCGGTCTTCTGCACACATAACGTTATGGACTACGGAGCCAGCCGCGTCATCGGCCGTAACCAGGAGCACATCAAACTTGAACTCGTGGATCCTTCGTCAACATACGTGATGAACGGCATAGCCTTCGGACAGAGTCAAGCGGCAAAATACATCAAATCCCGCCGCTCGTTCGACATAGTCTATACCATTGAGGACAACCTCTACAAGCACACTCCACAGCTTCAGATAGAAGATATCAAGGAGGTGGAATAAAAGGCAAAAATATGACTCTCTATCCAAAACTCATAACAGACGCTCTCGCAACCGTCATCTATGCCGGCACTAAGAAGAATCTCATCGAAAGTGAGATGCTTGCCGACGATGTGCGCATTGACGGAATGAAAGTGGAGTTCACTCTCATCTTCCCAAAAGAGACTGATCCGTTCCTGAAATCGACAGTGAAAGCGGCAGAGGCTGCTATACATTATAATATAAGTAAGGAAGTTGAAGTCAACATCAAGATCGAAACCAAGCAGAAGCCTCGTCCGGAAGTGGGCAAACTGCTGCCAAAGGTGAAGAACATCGTGGCTGTAAGTTCGGGCAAAGGCGGCGTCGGCAAGAGCACAGTCTCTGCAAACCTCGCCATCGCTCTCGCACGCCTCGGATACAGCGTAGGACTTCTCGACACAGATATCTTCGGTCCTTCAATGCCAAAGATGTTCAGCGTGGAGCAAGCTCGCCCATACGCAGTGGAAGTTGAAGGTCGCCAGCTCATAGAACCTATTGAGCAATATGGTGTTAAGCTCCTTTCCATCGGCTTCTTCGTTGACCCTGAGACGGCAACTCTCTGGCGCGGTGGAATGGCCTCGAATGCCCTCAAACAGCTTATTGCTGACGCAAACTGGGGCGAACTTGACTATCTTATCCTCGACACTCCTCCAGGAACTTCCGACATCCACCTTACTCTCCTGCAGACACTTGCCATCACAGGTGCTGTCATCGTGTCAACACCTCAGCAAGTGGCACTTGCCGACGCACGAAAGGGCATCGACATGTACCGCAACGAGAAGGTAAATGTACCTATACTTGGACTCATTGAGAATATGGCCTGGTTCACACCTGCCGAGCTTCCCGAGAACAAATACTACATCTTCGGCGAAGGCGGCTGCAAGAAACTCGCAGAAGAGATGCAAGTTCCGCTTCTTGCACAGATTCCTATCGTACAGTCAATCTGCGAAAGCGGCGATGCCGGACAGCCTGCAGCCCTTCATCCTGAACTGCCTACAGGACAGGCGTTCCTTGCTCTTGCACAGTCTGTCGTAACCGTTGTCAACAAGCGCAACCGCGAACTTGCAAAGACTAAGATTGTGGAGACACACAATGCATAAATTGTCAATTGTAAATCCGCAAATTGTAAATAATAATAATTCATATCAATACAAGTGAATATATTCCTGTATTTGTTGCATAAAACGGTGTAAAATATTTAATTTTGCACCGTTTTTAAAGAAATATACCGCATATCTGCTTAAATATTTAACAACAAATGCAAGGAACAAAGGACGAAAAAACCCGTGCCGACCGTCTCCAGAAGATACGCGAAATACTGGAAAGTATGCGCGTAGAGAGCCAAGCAGAACTGCTAATAATGCTGGAACAGCAGGGGTTTGCATGCACTCAAGCCACACTTAGTCGCGACTTCAGACAGCTCCATGTGGTGAAGCGCCGACTTCCTTCGGGCAAGAAATACTATGCTGTACAGAAACACAGGGAAAAAAACTACCAGATAGTACCGGAAAACGGTGAAATAATGCCAGACTTTCCTATCCCAGGTTTTCGTACCATTGCGTTCTCCGGCAACATGGCTGTAGTAAGGACATTGCCTGGCTATGCTTCAAGTGTTGCTTACCACATAGACGAATGTATGCTCCCTGAGATTCTTGGCACAATTGCCGGCGACGATACAGTATTCTGCGTAATACAGGAAGGTGTTGTTCCCGCAGAACTGATACATAAGCTGGAAGCTTGCTTTAATAATGGCTAAAGGCTATAATGTGTTCGCTATGCGAGGCTAAAGGCCATAAACCAAGAACTTAAAAACCAAAAACTAAAAACCAAATTGAAAGAAGTTGAAGTAATGGTGGCTGACGAAAGCCACGAAATATATGTTGACACCATTCTCCACACCATCACGGAGGCTGCAAAGGTGCGCGGAACAGGTATTGCTCAGCGTACACATGATTATGTAGCTACGAAGATGCGAGAGGGAAAGGCTGTCATTGCCCTGTCCAAAGAAGGACAGTTCGCAGGATTTTCCTATATTGAGACATGGGGGAACAAGCAGTATGTCACCACGTCAGGACTCATCGTACACCCTGATTTCCGTGGTCTCGGGTTGGCAAAACGCATCAAGGACATGACGTTTACGCTGGCTCGTATGCGCTGGCCTAACGCTAAGATTTTCTCCCTTACTAGCGGTGCTGCGGTGATGAAGATGAACACCCAGCTCGGCTACCTGCCTGTTACCTTCGCCGATCTCACAGACGACGAAGCTTTCTGGCGTGGATGCGAGGGCTGTTGCAATGTGGACGTGCTGCATCGCACAGGCAGAAAGTATTGTATCTGCACGGCAATGCTCTTTGACCCTGCCAAGCAACACGGTGAGGAACAGACACTTAAGTTCTCAATGGAATCCTTGAAAGAAGAGGAATCTTAATGCATAACGCAGAATTGAATCGTCAAATCAACAAATCGTCAAATCAATAAATAATAATATGGCAAAGAAGGTTGTAGTCGCTTTTTCCGGCGGTCTCGATACAAGTTACAATGTGATGTATCTCACAAAAGAGATGGGATACGAGGTATATGCAGCATGCGCAAACACAGGTGGTTTCTCTGAAGAACAGCTGAAGGCTAACGAAGAGAATGCCTATAAGCTCGGCGCAGTAAAGTATGTCACTCTCGATGTTACTCAGGAGTACTACGACAAGTCGCTCCGCTACATGGTTTACGGTAACGTACTTCGCAACAACTGCTATCCAATCTCCGTCTCTTCAGAGCGTATCTTCCAGGCTCTCGCCATCGCTCGTTACGCAAAGGAAATCGGTGCTGATGCTATCGCTCACGGTTCTACAGGTGCTGGTAATGACCAGATCCGTTTCGACATGACATTCCTTGTAATGGCTCCAGGAGTGGAAATCATCACCCTTACACGCGACCGCAACCTCTCTCGTCAGGAGGAAGTTGACTATCTCAATGCCAACGGTTACTTCGCTGATTTCACTAAACTCAAGTACTCTTACAACGTAGGTATCTGGGGAACCTCAATCTGTGGTGGTGAGATTCTCGACTCAAAGCAGGGACTTCCTGAGTCGGCTTACCTAAAGCACGTCACAAAGGAAGGTACAGAGGAACTTAAGCTCGGTTTCGAGAAGGGGGAGATCTGCTCCGTAAACGGCGTAAAGTATGACGATAAGATCAAGGCTATTCAGGAAGTAGAGAAGATTGGCGCTGCATACGGCATCGGTCGTGACTGCCACGTGGCCGATACAATCATCGGTATCAAGGGACGTGTAGGCTTTGAGGCAGCAGCTCCAATGCTTATCATCGGCGCTCACCGCTTCCTTGAGAAATATACGCTCTCTAAGTGGCAGCAGTACTGGAAGGATCAGGTTGCAAACTGGTACGGAATGTTCCTCCACGAAAGCCAGTATCTTGAGCCAGTTATGCCAGATATCGAGGCTATGCTCGCAAGTTCTCAGCGCAATGTAACTGGTGAAGTTACTCTCCAGCTCCGTCCTCTCGGTTTCGAGACTGTTGGCGTTGACTCTCCTAACGACCTCGTGAAGAACAAACTTGGCGAGTATGGTGAGACTGCAAAGGCATGGACATCAGAAGATGCAAAGGGCTTCATCAAGGTTACTTCTACTGCACTCCGCGCTTACTACCTTGCACATCCAGACGAAGAAAGATAAATCTCGTTGCATGCCGCGAGATTGACTTAATGCATAATACAAAAACTGCAAGTACCAATCGGTGCTTGCAGTTTTTATTCTTTATTTGATCATATTATCTCTAGCGATTAATCTTCTGGACCTAATCCGAGACCTTCGAGCAATCCATTCAGGATTCCTTTTCCCTGCTTATAAATACCCGCAGCCTTATCTGCAGTCCACTTTGCAAAACATGCCATGGCACGGCCTTCCATTTCACCCATTCTCTCACGTTCATCTTGGGTAAAGCTGCATTTCTTAGCCTGCTTTTCAATTGCCCTATAGTCCTCAACCGCATCCTTCCAGTCTTGCATCGTGTATCGATAGCCGTTTGTCTCTATACGGTCGGTAAGTTTTTCCATACGTGATAGTGTACGATACTCAGAGCTGCAGCTGCTTAATGAAGCAACAAGCAAGATGCCTAATAACACTCTTGATATATTCTTTTTCATAGCCTTAAAGTTTGATTTCTGCGGACAAAATTAAGAATTTAATCCATAAAAAATGCTAATCTGTAACAAAAATTAAATCTTTTTTATAATTTTGCAGTCAAATAAGACTTATTTTACACTTCTACTAATAAAGAAATCAACTTATGAAATCAACAATCAAATCTCTTATTGCCGCTCTCGTAGTAGCATTCGCATGCACATCATGTGGCGGTGGCTTCGGAACTCTCGGACAGGGCACAGGTACAGGTATAGGAACAGGCAATGCAAACGGAAGTATTCTCGGCGGCGTACTTGGAGCAGTAACAAATGGTGATGCACTCGGCAACATAATAGGCAGCGTGATCGGCATGGACAAGATGACTGAGGAAAGCATCGTTGGCACATGGCATTACGCTCAGCCAGGCGTAGCTTTCACCAGCGACAAGCTTCTCGCACAGGCTGGCGGTGAGGTTGTTGCGTCCCAGATAAAGCAGAAGCTCGCTACATATTACAATGGCATAGGCATCAAGAGCAGCAACACATACTTCCAGTTCAACTCTGACCACACATTCTCAGGCAAACTCCTTGGCACTTCCGTAAGCGGACAGTGGGCATACAACGCAAGCACATCTGCGCTCACAATGCAGACTATACTTTTCTCTCTTAATGCTAATGTAAAGCGCAGCACAACAGGCACGAGCATCCTCTTCGAATCAAAGAAGCTTCTCACTGTGCTTCAGACAGTTGCAGCAGCTAGCGGCAACGCCACTCTCCAGGGCATCGGCAGCATCAGCTCCAACTACAGCGGTGTACGCCTCGGCTTCGACATGAGCAAGTAATAATGGTAATATGCAGAAAGTAGTCATTTCACAGAACCTACAGCAGGATATCATCAATGCTTACAACGCATGTGAGCACGACAAGACCTTTGTTCTTTGCGACGAAACGACGGCAAAGCTTTGCCTCGATACGTTGCAAGTAGAGCGTTTGTCGGAAAATCGCATCCGTCTTTGCAATGAAATAGAAGCCCAACTCATCGTTATTCCTGCCGGCGACGACAACAAGACCATCAGCAGCATCGCTACTGTATGGGAGGCATTGTCACAGAACGGTGCCACTCGCCACTCGCTTCTCATAAACATAGCAGGCGGCATGGTAACAGACCTCGGCGGTTTCGCTGCGGCATCTTTCAAGCGCGGCATAAACTTCATCAACATTCCAACCACGCTTCTCTCGCAGGTAGATGCTTCCGTCGGTGGAAAGACGGGCATCAACTTCTGCGGATACAAGAACGAGATCGGCGCTTTCTGCGATGCTGACACGGTTATCATCTCAAGCGAGTTCCTCAAGACGCTCGATTCAGAGAATATCCTTTCCGGATATGCAGAGATGCTAAAGCATGCTCTTCTCAAGGACAACGAGATGCTTGCCGAGCACCTTAATTTTGACTTTAACTCTCTCCTTGTGGGGGAGTCGGAGGGGGCTTACGGCAAGTTGCAAAGCATGGTAGCAGAGAGTATTGCCGTGAAGCAGAAGGTCGTAACAGAAGACCCTCACGAAAAGGGCATCCGCAAGGCGCTGAACCTCGGTCACACCTTCGGACATGCCTTTGAAAGCTGGGCAATGCGTCACAACTGCTCCGTACTCCACGGTTATGCCGTTGCATGGGGGTTGATTTGCGAACTATACCTCAGTGCAAAGAAGTGCGATTTCCCAACGGACAAGCTCCATCAAGTAGCATCGTTCATAAAGGAAAACTACGGAAAGCTCGGCATCACTTGCGACGACAATCCAGAACTCCTCGAGCTTATGACTCACGACAAGAAGAACACCTCCAGCTCTTCCATCAACTTCACGCTGCTCGGCAATGTAGGAGACATCCGCATAAACCAGACAGCATCGAAGGAAGAGATAGAAGATGCCCTCGATTTCTACTTGTTCTAGCACAGAGGCAGACGAGTTTGAAAATATCCTACACCCTACACAAAATATGATATGGCAAATACAATGATTGAAAACATACAAACCTACCTTTCGACTCAACCTGTGTTGAAAGCATGGCTTTTTGGATCCTTTTCTCGTGGAGAGGAGCGTCCTGATAGCGACATTGATTTGTTGGTTGCATACGATCGTAGTCAGCCTATAGGATTATTCAAGATAGGAAACATGACAAACGCTCTCAATGCCATCACAGGTAGAGAAATAGATCTCGTTGACGAGGAAACTGTTTTTCCATGGGTGAAGAAGAATATTGACAATGATAAAATACTGATTTATGAGAGAACCTCTTAGAGACAAAGGACGTTTGGAACATATACTGCAAGCTATTGATACCATCTTTGATAGTACAAAAGGTGTCTCTTATGAGGATTTTGTGAGCAACAAGATTCTTTATGGTGCTGTAGTATATTATACAATGATAATAGGGGAATGTGCATACATGTTAAGTCCCGAATTCAAAGCTTCTCATCCCGAAACACCATGGTCTGATATAGCAGGTATGCGCCATCATTTGGTACATGGCTATTACCAAGTGAATAAAAGAGATGTTTGGGACGCCATCACTCAAGACCTCAATCCTCTAAAAATGCAAGTCGAGATGTATTTTAAGGAAAAATAAGGCTCGGAATGACGATTCCGCCCACTACTGCGCAGGCATTCTTGCGGTATGGGGCATTATTTGTTTATGTTACATCGCAGCGTATCGCAGACTGTCCCAGCTATCATCATTTGTCTTAAGTGCCCCCAAAAGTTGTTGTCCAACTTTCGGGGGCACTTCTCTTTTGTTTCCATACCCGAAAACATCTTGCGTGTTTTTCAATTTTCTTGCCTAATTATTTGGTAGTTTGGAAATTAATCATTACTTTTGCAGCGAAAAGTCGCCCTGAAAAGTGTATGATAAGAACAAAAAGTCGCCCTAAAAAGTGTAAGCATTCCTACAAAAGTCGGGTAGAAAAATGTAATCAACGCGCATAATCCATTAAAAACCAGCAGAATGTACAAACGCAAGATAGAACAGTTGTTAGCAACATGGAAAGCAAACAGTAATCACAAACCACTTGTGATAAAAGGAGTGCGCCAATGTGGTAAGACCTCTTCTGTTAAGGCCTTTGCTAATGAGAACTACAAAAGTGTAGTGTATTTGGATTTCCATGAACACAAGGAATACAAGTCATTCTTTGCAGGAGCATTGGATGTCAACACCATCACGATGAATATTTCCGCAGGAATTCTCGGAACAGAATTTGTGGAAGGGGATACTTGTATTATCTTTGATGAGATACAAAATTGTCCAAATGCTCGCAGTTCTTTGAAATTCTTCAAGTTGGACGGACGTTATGATGTTATATGTACAGGTTCTTTGCTTGGTGTCAACGGTTACAGAACAAAAGAAGAACAGCAAGAGGAAGCGCAAGCGTCCATTCCTGTTGGCTTCGAGCAGATAGTAAATATGTATCCTATGGACTTTGAGGAATGGCTGTGGGCTAACGGCATTCAACCCTTGCATTTTGATTATCTCAAGCAATGTTTGGAACGTGAAGAACCAATAAACGACGCTATCCACAATCGTATGCGTGAATTGCTGCTACGCTATGTCGTTGTAGGTGGAATGCCGGAAGCAGTTAGTACGTTCCTTGAAACTAACAATATGGGGAACGTGTTTGAAGTACAGCGGAATATCGTGGATACATACAAGAGTGATATGATCAAATATGCTCTTCCTGCATACAAGTCTCGTATCCGAGAATGTTTTGAGTCAATACCGGCACAGTTGGCACGTGAAAACAAGAAGTTCACTTACTCTATCATCAAGAAGGGGGCACGTTCAAGCAATTATGAAGGAAGCCTACAATGGATAGAGGATGCAGGTATTATCAGGCGTTGCCATAATCTGCAAATAACGGAACTGCCTCTTGACGGAAACTCCTTGCCAGACAGCTTCAAGGTTTATATGGCTGACACAGGTCTCTTTGTGTCCATGCTTGAAGAAGGCACAGGGTGGAGCATCTTGCAGGGAGATCTGCATGGATATAAAGGAGCTATCTACGAGAATTTGATAGCGGATATTCTTGGCAAGATGGGAAGAAAACTATATTATTACCATAAGGAAGGTGGTATAGAACTTGATTTCGTAATGCGCTACAAAGGCGAATGCGTGCCATTGGAATGCAAAGCACGAACAGGCAACGCAAAATCACTGAAGACGGTACTGAATCATCCTGAAAAGTATCATGTCAGAAATGCCATAAAGGCAGGAGATTATAACATTGGACGCGTCAACGGAATGTTGACCATCCCATTATACTTGACATTCTTGCTTACGGATGTTTGATTAAGCGGCAGCCCCCAGCCGCTTTTTTTCGTTTCCTTATACGAAAACATCTATCTCGTTTTCGTTTTTCTTGCCGAATTGTTTGGCAGATTGAAAATTATTGTTTACTTTTGCAGCGTCTTTCTCGCCGAAGATGTACTGTACAGTGCATTGGGAAAAGGTCTCAAAGATGTTGCAGACCGTGTAGAGGACGCCATGTATAGGAAAAGGCGTTTATCACGCACTTTGTTTTCTGACAGCTTGAAAGCCTAGGAAACTCTCATATTGTAGTCAAGAAACAAAGCAACGATAGATGCCCATGGGTATAAGTATGCGCATGCCCTTATTGTATTGTTAGCATAAACCTCATGGTGTATGCTGATTTCTTATTGTATAATAAGGGGCTATATTTGCTTATATCGGCGTGGGGTCAGGAGTTGCTCGTTTTGACTATAAGGGCAATTCCTAGGGCCTCAAGCTGTGGAACGAGTAACGAATAAAGTCTCCACGCTTTTTTGTGTCATGGAAATACATCGTTTTAACCTTATTGTTTGCTGATTCTGGAGATTGTAGGCATATTTTCGTAAAGATGAAAAATGAAAAATTATGGAGCATCCTCATGATGCTAATTCTTGCATTAGGTGCAAGTGTGACATTCTCTTCGTGCAGTAGCGATGATGAAAACGGACCTGTTAGCAGCAGTATTTCCGATAGTGAAGTGTCATCAGGAGAATATGTGGATCTAGGCCTTCCCAGCGGCACACTTTGGGCAAGCCGAAACATCGGTGCTTCTACTATAGAGGAAGAAGGAAAACATCTGACATGGGATGAGGCTAATAGTAAAGAAAATCTTGGAGAAGGTTGGAGTTTGCCATGTAAAGAACAGATGCAAGAACTGTATGACAGTAAATATACAACACTGGCTTGGACAAGCCTGAATGGTGTTTATGGCCGCCACATTAAGAGTAAGAAGAATGGAAACTCAATTTTTCTTCCTGTTACAGAACAAGACCAAAGAACAGACTTCAATGGTGAAAGCAACTATTGGGGGGTTAATGATGGTGATGGCGTGGTGGACTACCCGGCATGCGTGTTATTCTCTTATTCGGGTAACATTGCTGTAGCAAAAGCAGCAGGCTCTAATCCATGTTGCGTTCGCCCTGTACGTACTCTACATTAAAGTAATTGAACGTTGAGAGACCTAGGATGACTTTTGTCTGATTCAGGGTAGAAGAAACAGGGACGGTTCTGCTATCCGCACAATCAAGACAAATTCCAATCTGGCGCGAATCTTGACATCATCATACATGTTGGGATTCGCGCTGGATTTGTTTTGGGTAAAAATCTGTCAATTACATCATTTTTAATCATTCCTATCTTGGCATAAACCACTACGGTACTTTCTTCGGAATGTTCTATTTTTTCAAAAGAATCCTAAAAAGTTTTGCTATTTGCATCAAAATGCTTACCTTTGCACCCAAATATAGGCTGTTATGAACATAATACAAGACAACATATCAAAACTTTTTATCTTGTGCCAAAAGCATAAGGTGGGAAATTTGTTTGCCTTTGGTTCTGTTCTTACAGACAAGTTCAATGCTGATAGTGATGTTGATTTTGTGGTGAACTTTGAAGGCGTTGATTTGAATGAATATGCTGACAACTACTTTGATTTCAAGAACAGTCTTCAGGTTCTCTTCAACAGACCTATTGATCTAGTAGAGGATAAGAGCATACAGAATCCAGTGTTCAGAAGAGTTGTGGACAGAACAAAACAATTGGTTTATGGACGAGAAAGTTGAAAAATACCTTTATGATGTTCTTGCATGCGTAGAACGAGTGGAAAGTTTCTTTGGAGATAAGCCTAAACTATTTGCCGATTTCAATTCCAATATGCTGTTGAGACAAGCAGTAGAAAGAAACATTGAGATTATGGGTGAGGCAATGAATCGCATTCTGAAGATTGATCCGGGGATAAACATCACCAATGCAAGAAAGATTGTGGATGCCAGGAACTACATTATCCATGCTTATGACAGTTTATCTGCTGATATTCTCTGGAGCATCATTATCAACCATTTGCCATTACTACATAAAGAACTCAAAGAACTTTTAAAATAAATTTGCCTACACCCTACACAAAGGGCTGAGAATGCCTGTGTTTATCGGGGGTTGCGATGGTGTGGGCGGTCTTTGAGCCTACACCCTCCCTACGCCCTGCCTACACCTCGTAATGTTCTATATATCAATACAATACAAAGAAAGGTGTTGGGGTGTAGGCTATTGAAGAAATCATCTGGTTGCAACCAAATTAAAGGAAGAACCTATCTTTGCGAAAGAATTTTGGCGTCAACTCCTCACTCCTCACCTTTAGGGTGTAATAAACTGAGTATCAATGGGTTAATTGGGTGAGGAGTGGTTTTTGACTCCTCACCAACTCCTCACCTCGTATAGTATTGGATGTCAACGCGTTATGGCGATTGGTGAGGAGTGAGGAGTTGTTTTAATTTGTTGAAAAACGGAGATTAATATAGTTTCCTGAAGTTTCGGGAAGGAATCGTGGGAGTTTAGCATTGAGTTCGTGGGAATTATGGGGCGTATTCGTGGGAGTTATGATAATTTTTGTTTACGAATACGAACCACTTTTGCACCTAATTGTAATGTCAAAAGTAGCATTTTGAGCGTTGGAAGAGGCGAATATTGGGGGCAAAGGTAGATTTCTACTAAAAAAGTTTCTCTAATATAGCGGAAAATCTTACCTTTGTACATTTTAAGGTAAGCAGAATAAACTTTGACGTTGACTTTAACCACCTAAAGCTTGCCTATGAAAACGCTGATGGAACAACTCTTACACTACACGTGGCGACACAAGATGTTTCCACTGGAGACGCTGTTTACAACCGACGGCAAGCCGGTAGAGGTGATAGATTCCGGTCTGCACAACTACGACCAGGGGCCGGACTTCTTCAATGCAAAGGTGAAGATAGACGGCGAGATGTGGGCTGGCAATGTGGAAATCCACGACAAGTCGTCCGACTGGTACCTGCATGGGCACGACAAGGACGAGCTATATAATAATGTGGTGCTTCACATCGTGGGCAAAGCCGACTGCGAGGTGCAGATGCAATCGGGCAGATACGCCATGCAAATGGAGCTGCAAGTGCCCCAGAAGCTACAGCAAAGCTACAAGGAACTGCTTGAGACTGAGCGCTATCCGCCATGCTACAGGATTATTCCCGACCTCACGAAGCTGATGGTCCACAGTTGGCTGACGAAGCTTCAGGCAGAGCGCCTTGAGCAGAAGACACTCGCCATTCAGGAACGCGTCAGGAAAGCCTGCGGCTCGTGGGAGGCAGGCTGCTTCATCACACTCGCCCGCAACTACGGTTTCGGTGTCAACGGCGATGCTTTCGAGGAATGGGCAGCAACGATTCCATTGGAAAAAGTGGCGCACCATCGCGACGACCTTTTCCAGATAGAGGCGATATTCCTCGGTCAGGCGGGACTCATGGAGCGCATAAAGGAAGACGACTATCGCGAGAAACTTCAGCGCGAATACCAGTATATGCAGCACAAGTTCGGTCTTCAGCCTATCGCTGCGTCACGATGGAAATACCTTCGCATGCGCCCGGCAAACTTCCCGCACGTAAGAATCTGCCAACTTGCCAAGGCTTACTACGAGCATCGCACGGAACTCTCGCGCATGATAGAATGCCAGTCGGTGAAGGATGTGCAGAAACTCCTGAACACAAGCGACAAGCATCTGTCGGAAGCGTCACTCAACCTACTGATAATCAACACCGTAGTACCAATGCTTTTCGCTTACGGCAAGCAGATGGGCAAGGATGTTCTTCAGAACAAGGCGTTCAATTTCCTCGATGAACTAAAGGCCGAGAACAACAATATAACCCGAACTTGGAAGGAATGCGGTCTTGAAGTGAGCACCGCAGGCGACTCGCAAGCACTCATCCAACTGAAGAAGGAATATTGCGACCGCAAGAAATGCCTGTATTGCAGGATTGGGTATGAATATTTAAGGCCCCTTCCAAACCCTCCCCACAATGGAGGGTTTCAGAACAATAGTTAAATCAATTATGAAATTCACCACAGAAATAGCCGTTCGCGACTACGAATGCGACATTCAAGGCATCGTAAACAATGCGAACTACCAGCACTATACGGAGCATACACGCCACTTGTTCCTGAAGTCGCGCAACCTTACGTTTGCAGAACTTCACAATCAGGGCATTGATGTCGTCGTGGCACGCATGGACTTGCGCTTCAAGCAACCGTTTCGTCCGGATGATGTCATCGTGTCAAGGCTTGACTTCGAGCGAGAAGGCATCAAATATGTCTTCACGCACCACCTCTACCGCAAGAGCGACATGAAGCTTTGCCACACGAGCAAGGTGGAATGCGTCTGCGTCATTGACGGAAAACTCTCCACAAGCGAAGTTATTGACAAGGCATTGCTATGACCGAAGCATTCTACATATTGGCCCTCGCACGTCTCGGCTACTTCCACATGGCTGAGATGCGACTGCTGCTGGAGCGTGCCGGATCTGCAAAGGTTCTCTTCGAGAACAAGGGCGACATCAGAGCCGTCCTTCCCGAGTGCAACAAAGGCATCGTGCAGGCGTTCAGGAATTGCGACGAGGCAATGAAGCGTGCGGAAGTGGAACTGGAGTTCACACAGAAGCATAACATAAAATGCCTGACCATCGGCTCCGAAGACTATCCGCAGCGACTTGCGGAATGTGATGACGCACCGTTAGCACTGTTCTATCTTGGCAATGCCGACCTGAACAAGCTTCGCATCGTGAGCATCGTTGGAACCCGAAAGTGCACGCAATATGGCAGGGATGTTACGGAAAAGTTTGTCCATGAACTGAAGGAAATCTGCCCTGACACACTGATTGTCAGCGGATTGGCTTACGGCATTGATGTCGCAGCACACAGAGCAGCACTGGAATGTGGCATGGAAACAGTAGGCGTTCTTGCCCACGGACTTGACAATATCTACCCCGCAGCCCATAGGAGCACGGCAAAGCAGATGGTTTCACAGGGCGGACTGCTCACGGAATACTTCCAGCAGACAACGCCGGAGAAGATGAATTTCCTTCGTCGCAACCGTATAGTGGCAGGAATAGCAGATGCTACGATAGTCGTTGAGAGCAAGTACCGCGGCGGAAGTCTCTCTACAGCGCGCATCGCAAACGAGTATAATCGTGAGGTCTTTGCCGTACCGGGCAGGATTGGCGACGAAAACTCGGAAGGATGCAACAAGCTGATAGCCCACAACAAGGCGCAGATATTCGTTGACGCACACGATTTCGCACAGGCAATGGGTTGGAGCAACGACAAGAAACGGGATGAAGCTCGCTCGAAAGGTATACAGCCCGACCTCTTCCCTACCCTATCTCCTGAAGGCCAGAAGGTTGTTGACGTGCTCAGAAGCAACAATGACCTGCAGATAAACATACTCTCCGTACAGTCAGGCATCAGCATACCGGAGCTCTCTTCATTGCTCTTTGATCTGGAAATGGAAGGCATAGTGAAAGCACTTCCAGGAGGGGTTTATCATGTAAGCCCCCTCTAACTCCCCCACAAGGGGGAGCCCCCCCTATAGCTCTTGTGTTAGAAGCGTCAGCATCATGCCTCAAGCACAGCCCCAAACGACCAAACGACCAATCTCCCAAACGACCAAACGACCAAACGACCAATTTCCCAAACGACCAAACGACCAAACATCAATGTATAGAAAATTCAAGGAAATAATAGATTCGGCTGCCAAGCATTCCTCTTGTGGGGGAACTGGAGGAGGCCCATTGTTCCTCGCTCCTATGGAGGATGTCACTGACATTGGCTTCCGCATGCTGTGCAAACGCTTCGGCGCTGCTATGGTATATACGGAATTTGTCAGTGCAGAAGCCTTGGTGCGCGATGTGAAATCCACTGTTTCCAAGCTTACCATCAGCGACGAGGAACGACCTGTAGGCATACAGATCTACGGTCGTGACGTGGATGCCATGGTGGAAGCAGCAAAGATTGTGGAGGAAGCTCGCCCGGATGTCATCGACCTGAACTTCGGTTGTCCGGTGAAAAAGGTTGCTGGAAAGGGCGCTGGCGCAGGAATGCTCCGTGATATCCCGAAGCTTCTTGACATCACAAGGAAGGTTGTTGACGCAGTAAACCTACCCGTCACCGTAAAGACGCGCCTCGGCTGGGACCACAATAACATAATAATAGAGGAACTTGCCGAACAACTTCAGGACTGCGGCATCGCCGGACTCACAATCCATGGTCGCACGCGCTCGCAGATGTACACCGGTGAAGCTGACTGGGAGCCTATCGGTCGCGTGAAGGCTAACCCTCGCATCCATATTCCAATCATCGGCAATGGCGACATAACCTCGCGTGAACAGGCAAAGGAAGCCTTCGAGAAGTATGGTGTGGATGCAGTAATGGTGGGCAGGGCAACCTTCGGATGTCCATGGTTCTTTTCCGACACGGAGCTTACTCTTGACGAGAAGATAGACGTCCTTGAGGAGCAACTGCGCATAAACATTGAACGCATCGACGAGAAACGTGGCATCATCCATACTCGCCGACATCTCGCTTCAACGCCAGTCTTCAAGGGCATCCCGAACTTCCGACAGACACGCATCGCCATGCTGCGTGCCGAAACACAGGAGGAGCTTATCGGGATTCTCGAAGAATGCCGCAATCTCCTAAACTTACCAAACGACTAATTCCCCAAACGACTAAATATATGAAACTTACAGTAATAAAGGTAGGCGGCGCCGTTGTGGAAGACCCACAGCAGCTCGCACAACTTCTCAAGGACTTCGCAGCCATAGAAGGTCCTAAGGTGCTCGTTCATGGCGGAGGTCGCCGTGCTACAAAGGTGGCAGAACGTCTTGGCATAGAAACAAAGATGGTCAACGGCCGTCGCATCACGGACAAGGACATGCTTGAAGTGGTGACAATGGTCTATGGCGGTCTCGTAAACAAGAATGTCGTTGCAGGCCTTCAGGCTCTCGGAGTGAATGCCATCGGACTCACTGGTGCCGACGGCAACGTGCTGAAAGCCCACAAGCGTTCTGTCGTTGATGTGGACTACGGCTTCGTAGGCGATGTTGACAATGGCAATCTCGACACACTCTCCATCCTTCTCCGTTCAGGCATCATTCCTGTCATGGCACCTCTCACACACGATGGCGAAGGCAATCTTCTGAACACAAACGCAGACACCATTGCCGCTGAGACAGCAAAGACTCTCGCCCGCACCTACGATGTGACCCTCATCTACGCCTTCGAGAAGCCAGGTGTGCTTAGCGATCCTGACGATGACAACAGCGTAATCCCTCTCATCACTTCCACATCCTACAAGAAACTGCAGGAAGACGGCATCGTTTCCGGCGGTATGCTGCCAAAGATTGACAATGCCTACAACGCCATAAAGGCAGGCGTTAAGGAAGTCATCATCACCAAGGCAGACGCCATTGACGGCGAACACGGCACTAAAATCATCTAATCCAACCAGAACTTGTTGAAACAATTCCTTATATCCGCGCTTCTAACCCTGTGCAGCAGCACTGCCAATGCACAGGATCATGTTCGTGTAACCTACTATAAGCTAAAAGGAAAGACAGCTGCTGGCACCACTCCTCGTAGAGGCGTAATAGCCCTTTCCCGCGACTTGCTGAAGAAATATCCGCTGCATTCTACCGTCAGGCTGGAAGGCTACGGAACATTCGTCGTTGAGGACGTCATGGGAGCACGACATAGAAGATGCGTGGATGTCTGGAGCAACAAGAAGATTCCTAATAAAAGAAATGTAAAACTGACTTTGGTAAGCAAGCCAAAGAAGAAGCGCAAATAGAGCAAGCCTATGTTCCTTCCAATCTATCTATTAAACATTCGCAGTTGAAGACTGCACTAACCTGAAACATTGAATAATCATGAAAAGAAAACTTATGACTATTCTGCTGACTTGCTTCACTCTTGCAATGTCTGCACAGTATGTATCCATCCCTGTCAAATACAAGGGTAGCAGTCCTAACATCGGCGACTTCCTCACCGCATTGCTCAGTAATGTTGACAACGATGGTGATGCTTGCGACAGCTATTTCGGCGAGTCTCAGGGAGATCTTGAGAACGGTACGAAGAAGCAGAAGACCATCAAGTGGAAAGGGAACGACTTCTAATCCACACGCAAAAACAAAATCAAGAACTAAAACTAAAACCCACAAAGACACAACCCTACTTTCAGAGCCGTGTCTTTTTCTTAATGACATTGGGAATACAAAAGAAGGGTGTATCAGATACGCTTTGTAACTGATGCACCCTTTTATAGTGGAAATATTCAAGTTGTAGGGCGAGAATTTCCTTGCCCTACAAAATATAGAACATTACTTTTTACTTCTTAAAGAGCATTGGTGCCATCTCGTGGAGAGAGCGACGCCATGTGAGGAATTCGTGAGCTGTGCCTTCTGAGATGTAAGCCTCTGCGTTGAAGCCAGCGCCCTTGAGTTCTTCTACTGCAGCCTTTACGTAGTCTGGACTTTCCTTGCTACCGCAAGTGATGAACATAAGCTTAGGAGCCTGCTTGCCTTCGAGTTCCTTTGGATTGTAAGTACCACCTGAGAAGAGTCCCCAGTAGCCGAACACTTCTGGACGGTTGAGAGTGATGGAGTGAGTCTCCATACCACCCATTGAGAGACCAGCCATAGCGCGGTTGTTGCGGTCAGCCTTTGTGCGGAAGTGTGAGTCGATGTAAGGAACGAGTTCGTCAACGAGAACAGTCTCGAAGTCCTTAGTGCTGAACTGACCGATAGTGCCGAAGCGAGCCTCGTTGGTCATGCCGTAAGTCATTACAACGATGAAAGGAACACACTCCTTGTTTGCGATGAGGTTGTCCATGATGAGGTCAGCCTTACCCTGGATGTTCCAAGAAGTCTCGTTCTCACCCCAACCGTGCTGGAGGTAGAGTACTGGGTACTTCTGCTTAGACTTGTCGTAACCTGCTGGAGTGTAAACCCAAGCGTCCTTCATCATGTTTGTGTGCTTTGAAAAGAAGCGAACCTTCTGGAGGTTACCATGCTCGATGTCTGTGCGGTTAGCGTAGAACTCACCGTCGTGAGCAGGAACTTCCGTGCCACTCTGCCAACGGCTACCGCCGTAGAAGCTTGCAGTACCTGGGTCGAGAACCTGAGCACCGTCGATGGAAAGAGTATAGTAGTGGAAACCTTCGTCCTCAGGAGCGAGTGTTGTGCCCATGAAGGAACCGTCAGCCTGCTTCTTGAGAACTGTACCTGCCATACCGCCGCCGAGACCAGCAGAAGCGATGACGTAAGTAGCAGCAGGAGCATTTACCTTGAAGCGGATGTAGCCCTCAGAGTTTACCTGTGGATATTCCTGACCTGGCTGACAAGTAGCACAAGGCTTGAAGTCCTCCTTTGGCACTGCATTGTCAATCTTAGGGTCGAAGCTTACGAGCACCTTGTAGAGGTTCTTCTTCTTGTATTCCTTATCGAATGGGAGTGGATAGTTGTTCTCGCCGAGCCATGAGTCGCGGTCAGAGAGGTTCCAGAATGTAACGCAGTCAATCTTCTCGTGATACTTGCGGAGAAGACGGAAGAACTTGTTGTACTGGTACTCCTGGAGAGTCTTCTGGTCATTTGTAACCTTAGCACCCTCGTTGCGAGAGAACTGAAGCTGACCACCCATTTCCTGGTTTACGCGGATGTCGAGCTCTGTAACGTGGATATGGTCAACGATCTCAGAATACTTCTTGATAGCTGCTTCCATATCCTCCTCTGAAGGACCGTAGATGTTGTAGTGAGCCTGCATACCGATACCGTCAACAGGAATACCGTCTTCCTTCATCTTCTTGATCATGTTGTAGATGCGGTCGCGCTTTGTTGGGTCGCACTCATTATAATCATTATAGAAGAGGAGAGCCTTAGGGTCTGCCTCGCGAGCAAACTGGAATGCCTTGCGGATATACTCGTCGTTGCCAACGATCTTGAAGAAGTGAGAGTCACGGAGTGGCTCGCCCCACTTGGAGTCGCTGATAGCCTCGTTGAATACGTCCCAGCAGTAGATTACGTCGCTATAACGCTTTACAACTACGTCGATGTGCTCCTTCATGCGCTGATAGAGAACTTCCTTGCTAACGTACTTCAATCCCTCGTATGGGCTTGCAGGGCGCATACCGCGCTGACCAGGCTGACCCTGAGGACGCTGGCGTGGCTGAGTAGCACGCTCGTTGAGTTCCTTTTCCTTCTTCTTGTCGTAGTCGTAGAACATCCAGTCAGCCATCTGCGAGTGCCACATGAGGTTATGGCCACGGAGCTTGATGCCGTTCTTGCGACAGAAATCAGCAATCTTGTCTGCACGCTCGAAGTTCCAAACGCCTGGAGCAGGGTGCATTTCGCCCGGCTTCATGTCGTTCTCGGCAGTGATGCTGTTGAACTCATCCTTGATGAGCTTGATCTGTTCGTCTGTAGAAATGTTGCGCTGGTTTACGGCAACACCAATAAGGAAGTAGTCTTTGTAAGCCTCCTGAAGAGTTTTGAGACCTGCAAATGGGTCTCTGCGCTGGCGCTGAGCGCTTGCTGTGAGTGTAAGAAGACACAGCATTGCAATGGAAAACAATTTAAGTTTCATAGTATGGTTAGGATTTTTAATAAATGTTATTATTGATATGAACCCAGTAATTCCAAATTGTAAAATGCTCGGCAAAATTAAAAAAAGGAAACAATATAGCATTATATATTGTAAACAGAAAGACAGGTATGTATCAAGAGAAAAGATTTTTGAGATGATTTAAGTCGACAAATAGTTTTCTCAATCGTCAAGGATGTCCATAACATCACCATAATCGAAACCTCGGGAGATGGCAAAGCGCAGTAGTTTCTGCTTCTTCTTGTATGGGTCTGTTTCATTGCGCAAGGAACGGGATTTCTCTTCCAGAAGCTTCCTTAGAGTTTCCATCTGGTCGCCATCGTCGAAAACTTCTTCTATAGCCGCAGAGATGAAGTCGTCGTCAATGCCTTTGCTGCGAAGCATCATTTCCACCTTCCTAGCTCCCCAGCGGTTGTACTTCATCTTGTCCTCGGCATAAGCCTTGGCATATCGCTCGTTGTCGATGAAACCATATTGCACGAGCTGCGCCATAATCTTCGTCTGCTCTTCCTCCGGCACTTGCCATTGGTAGAGTTTCTTCAGCGCATCCTGCTCACATATCTCGCGGCGGGCACAAGTGTCGGAAAGTCGTTTGAGGGCGACATCTGGTTGCATTGGTTTATTGGAAACTGGTTTCATCAGACATTTAGGGGCTTTTTGTTTGTGCAAAGGTAAGCAATAGTTTCCACAATAGGCGGAAAAACATGGAAAATGTTTCCAAAAACCTTTTCATACGATACATTTCCTTATATTATATATATGTATAAGGAGTATTTTCTGCCAGAATTATTACTTTTGCAAGAAAAAATAACAAGCACCATAATGAAAAAGCTATCTTTAATACTATTAACACTTATCTTTTCGCTCGGCGCATCGGCACACGAACTATTGTCGCCAGTTGATGCGACCATCGTTAATGAGGGAGAAAACAGAACTTTCTACGAGAATTGGGACGGTAATCTTTACCTGATGGGCGGAAACGCTTGGTCTGGAAATGTTTCGCTGACAAAACCATTCGGAAGCAATATGTGGGTGGATAACGGAGAAATCCACTTCTGCTTCGACAACACATCAAGCAACTACGCAAGCATCAATGTGCCGATAATCCTTCACGACGGTGCGGTACTCAGCGTATACACTTCCCGATATACCTACTGGATGTCTCGGATTGAGGGAAATGGCACGGTGAACTTCTATGGCGGTGGCGAACGCAGTTATGCAGGCAATGCAAAGAATGCGGCAATCCCAGACTGGACAAGATTCACAGGTACCATGAATGTATATCCTTACAAGGACATCAAGGGCAACTGCGGTTTTTACGGTCTCGTGCTCAACACTCCAAAGACTTTCTATCCTGAGGATGTGGAAGGCGGCATAAAGGATGGCAGATACAACAACATGTTCGAGCATACCACGCTAAACATCACCAATGGTGCTGTTCTTGCCAACGAAAACGGTAACCGCGCAATACGCATTGCCCACCTCAACATGGAGGAAGGCTCCACACTCAAGGGATATTACAAAAGCGGAAAGGAAACGTCTTTTGCAAGGTCATACTATATCCTTGGATGCGACGATTCCAACTCTACACTCTACGGAACCATTGCTCCTGAGAGCTATAACCTTCTTGGCATAATCAAGGAGGGAAAGGGTATCTATACCATAGCTGGCAAGCAAAACTCCATCACAGGTGGTATCCGCGTTATGGACGGAGCCGTTTATGTTGACGGAACAACTGGCGAGGCTTCTGCAGGCGCTGCTGTGGCTACCGTTTGTCCGAATGCCCTTCTTGGTGGCACAGGCAATATCGGTGGTATAGCTGATGTCTATGGAGATCTCCGTCCGGGCAACGATGCTCCCGGCAAGTTGACTATTGCAAAAGACCTCATCGTGCGCCCTACAGCCAAACTTCTCTTCCGCATAGGAAACGATGCTGCTGACCAGCTTGAGGTGAACGGCGACATCATCTACAACAGCAAGTGTTTCGACTTCACCACAAACGAGCAGAAGCCTATCATTAAGCCAATAATCGCTGAAGATTTCGAATATACTCCTGGCGCTGAGTTTGTTCTTTTAAAGGCTAAGTCTGCCGGTTGTTCTTTCCGCATTGCCAACCCAAACAAGAAGGAATGGAATGTCATTGAGAGCATGGAAGGCGGCGTATATACCATGATTCTCAAAGCAGAGCCATCGAATAATCCAAATGATGTTGACTACAATACCGACTCAAACATCGATACTGACGATGACGAAAAGTACGATCTCGCCGACTTTGACTTCACCAATCAGGACGACAACAGCACAACCATCCGCGACTTTGCAGAGAAAGTTGGAAAGAAGGTTGGCGTTGCAGTGCCTGTATATAAGCTGAACCTCGACAACCCTAACGACTCGCGCACCCAGGCCATCACAAAGAACTTCAACATCTGTGTGGCTGAGAACGAGATGAAGCCGGATGCTCTCCAGCCTAATCGCGGCCAGTTTGAATGGTACAATGCAGACAAGCTCGTCAATCTTGCACAGAAGAACAATATGCGTGTTCGTGGTCATACGCTCGTATGGCACCAGCAGCTCCCTGGATGGATGAGTTCCGACGGTAAGAAGAACGACAAGAACTGGACTCGTGAGCAGGCGCTTGACATAATGAAGAAACACATTACAACCGTAATGCAGCACTTCAAGGGAAAGGTGTATGAATGGGATGTTGTAAACGAAATGCTTGACGACGACCAAAGCATCGTACGCACCAACCCAGATGGCTATAACCTTCGCTCCAACGTATGGTTCAAGGCTATCGGCGAGGACTACATCGACTCAGCTCTCGTCTATGCCCACCGTGCTGCCCCAGAAGCGAAACTCTACATCAATGAATATGGCGCAGAGATGATGGGCAATGCCAAATCGGAGGCTTACCATAACCTTGCCAAACGACTTCTTAAGGACAATATTCCGTTGAACGGTGTTGGCTTGCAGTGTCACCTCTCCGTAGGCGAACTCAACGAGAAGAAGTTTGATGCTAATGTTGCACGCTATGCTGACCTCGGCATCAACTGCATCGTGACCGAACTTGATATGTCCATCAAGGATTTCAGCGATCCTGACCATTACAACCGTCAGGCTCTCGAATACTACAAAATCGTGAAGACCATGCTCAAGTACGACCACTTCCCACACCTCATCATCTGGGGTGTGACCGACAACCTCTCTTGGCGTGGCGGCGAGCCATTGCTCTTCAATGGCAACACTGTCAAGAAACCAGCATTCTGGGCTATCCGCAACACCCTCCGCGACTTCTATACCTCTGATATAGAAGCCATTGAAGCCCCTGAAACCTCTGAAACTTTTGGAACCTCTACCTTCAATCTCAGCGGTCAACGCGTAGGAAAAGACTACAAGGGCATCGTTATCTCCAACGGCAAGAAATATTTGAAAAAATAAAATATTATGAAAAAGCTACTCTTAACCTTAATTGCTCTCCTCGCGCTCACAGCAGCGCAGGCGAAAGTAGATCCAAAGTTCTACATCTTCCTCTGCTTCGGACAGTCAAACATGGAAGGTGCAGCTCGTCCAGAACAGGTTGACAAGGAAAATGTTGACCCTCGTTTCCAACTCATGGCAGCTGTTGACAATCCTGAACTCAATCGTAAGATGGGCGAATGGAGCACAGCCGTTCCACCTCTCTGTCGTCCAGGTACTGGTCTTACTCCAGCCGACTATTTCGGACGAGAGATGCTCAAGCATCTGCCAAAGGATGTGAAAGTTGGCGTTGTCCATGTGGCTATCGGCGGCATTGACATCCGCGGTTTCATGCCAGACTCTGTCGCTTCATACGTAAAGCGTGCACCAGGATGGATGAAGGGCATGCTCAAGGCTTACGACGACAACCCTTACGAGCGTCTCGTCACTCTTGCAAAGAAGGCTCAGAAGGATGGTGTCATCAAGGGTATCATCATGCACCAGGGCGAAACAAACTCTGGCGACCCTCGTTGGGCTGGTTGGGTAAACAATGTTTACACTCACCTTCTTAAGGATCTCAACCTCAAGGCAAAGAACGTTCCGCTCCTCGCTGGTGAGGCTGTCCATGAGAACCGTGGCGGTATCTGCGCAGGAATGAACCCAGCTGTAAACGATCTCTACAAGACTATCCCTACTGCTCATGCGGTTTCTTCAAAGAGCATCACTTGTGCTGCTGACCATCTTCACTTCGATGCTGCCGGCTATCGTGAGCTTGGTCGCCGCTATGCTTATGTAATGCTTCCACTCATAGGCGTGAAGGTTGACCCTAAGGACGAGACTCACGACCCAGAATCTGTTGGCGAAGGCTTCGGCACAGTAGCTTCTACCGTCGTTCCTGCTGCCGAATGGCCAAAGGTTGACGACCAGAACCGCGCTACTTTCGTGCTTCCAAAGAACGAGGCTAAGAAGATGATTCTCGACATCTGCAACAAGAAATATGAGATGAAGAAGGCGTTCGACGGCTCTTGGCGCGTAACAACAGACCCTCTCGTAGAAGGTTTCCACTATTATTTCGTAGAGGCTGACGGCTTCCGTGCTGTTGACCCTAACTCTCAGGCATTCTACGGCTGCGGCTTGTTCGCTGGCGGTATTGAGATTCCTGAGAAGCCAGAGGTTGCTGCTTACTACACATACAATATGAATATCGAGCACGGACAGGTTCGCGAATGCTACTACCACTCAGGCATTGAGCAAGGACCACGCCGCTGCTACGTTTATACTCCAGCAGAATACGAGAAGAACCCTAACAAGCGTTATCCTGTGCTCTACCTCCAGCATGGTATGGGCGAGGACGAGACAGGTTGGCACAACCAGGGTCACATGGCGTTCATCATGGACAATGCCATTGCTGAAGGTCGCGCAGTGCCTATGATTGTTGTTATGGACAACGGCAACTGCAGCTACTCATTCGGTGCTAAGCGTGGCGAGTCTATGCAGGAGTTCGGTGCTTCGTTCACTCCTATCATGCTCACAGAGCTCATCCCTTACATCGACAAGACTTTCCGCACACTCACTGACCGTGAGAACCGCGCTATGGCAGGTCTCTCTTGGGGTGGTAAGGAGACATTTGATATTGCCCTCACAAACCTCGACAAGTTCTCTTACATCGGTGCATTCTCAGGTGCTATCTTCGGTGTTAGCGAGCAGAGCCTCGACAAGGTTTACAATGGTGCTTTCGCTGATCCTGCAGCCTTCAACCAGAAGGTTCATGCACTCTTCATCTCTATGGGTTCTGAAGAGAACTTCCAGTGCAAGGCAATGTCTGAGATGCTCACAAAGCGTGGCATAAAGAACACTTACTACGGCTCTCCAGGCACTCACCACGAGTGGCTCACATGGCGTCGCAGCCTCAACGAGTTCATCCCATTGCTGTTCAAGAAATAAGTCTATTCTCACCACATAAAAAGAAACAATCCCCCGAAAGTCACAAGCAAGACCTTTCGGGGGATTTTGTATTATCCCAAATCGGTCGATAGACCATGGATGGGATTAAAGAACCCACCTATAATGGATAGGCAGTTTTGAATTACACCTTATTAATACAAGAAGCGCCTACGCTTACTGCCTGCATGTTGGCAGGAATGAGGTGGTGATAACGAGAAGGGAGAGACTTTGTTAGCGAGCGCTGTAAACCTTCCGTGCTTATTACGGGACAAACTTTCAGCAAAGCGCCAAGGACTATCATGTTGAACACCTTCGGATTATTCATCTCTGCGGCCTTGCTTATGGCGCTGATGCTGTATATACTTATGTCTTCACTGACAGGTTTATCAGCTATGCTGTCACTTTCGTAAATCAGTATGCCGCCAGCCTTCACCTTATCCTTGAATCTTTCGATTGAAGGTTGGTTGAGAGCGATGACGATATCGAAGCTGCTCTGTATAGGCGACGCTATGGGAGTATCGCTTATTATTACGGTAACATTGGCTGTTCCACCTCTCTGTTCAGGTCCGTAGGCTGGCATCCATGTGACATGCTTGCCTTCCATAAGACCTCCGTAGGCGAGTATCTTTCCCATTGAAAGTACTCCCTGGCCGCCGAATCCGCTTATAAGTATCTTTGTAGTCATATTATCATTTGAAGATTAGACGATTGGATGATTGGACGATTTGTGGATTTATAGAGAATCTTTCAAGTCTCCTATCTGATATACTTGCGCTATATTCTCGCGCATCCATTTGTTGGCAGCTACTGGTGAGAGTTTCCAACCGCTGCTGCATGTTGAAACAATCTCCACGAGCGACGATCCGCGACCTTCCATTGAGTAGGTAAAGGCCTTCTTTATGGCTGCCTTTGCCTTCCTGATAGCCGCTACGCTATCCACTGCCTGACGAGTCACATAGCAGGTACCTTCCAATTGAGCAGCAAGTTTTGTGATGTCAAGAGGATAACCATGGATGTCTGGCTCGCGACCGTAAGGACATGTTGCAGTCTTCTGGTTAACAAGTGTAGTCGGTGCCATCTGGCCACCGGTCATACCATAGATGGCATTGTTTATGAGTATCATGCAGATCTTCTCTCCACGGTTCAGTGCATGAATTGTCTCGCATGCTCCGATGCTTGCCATGTCTCCATCGCCCTGATAGGTAAACACAAGCTTCTCCGGCATCAGTCGCTTTACTGCTGTTGCCAAGGCTGGAGCTCGACCGTGGGCAGCCTCCTGCCAGTCGATGTCTATATAATTACAAGCAAATACAGCACATCCTACAGGACAGATGCCGATGCTGTTCTCCTCCATGCCCATCTCTTCTATTATCTCTGCCACGAGTTTGTGTACCGTACCATGGCTACATCCCGGGCAGTAGTGCATCGGATTGTCGTTCATCAGTGTAGGTTTCTGGTACACGACGTTTTCTTTGGTCTTTATATCCATGAGGAAATTTACGATTTTCTTATTTACAATTTTCCTATTTAGCGAATTGCTTCATCTGATCAATGATCTCTTGTGGTTCCGGCACCATGCCGCCGAGGCGACCGTAATGTCTCACTGGTAACATGTCGCCTACGCTCAGCCTTACATCCTGAAGCATCTGTCCGGCATTGATTTCCACAACGAGAATGCCCTTCTTGCCTTTTGCAGCTTCCTGGAGTTCCTTCTCCGGATAAGGCCAAAGCGTTATCGGACGGAAGAGCCCCACTTTAAGTCCTTCCTCGCGCAGCTCGTTCATTGCATTTGTTGCTATGCGCGCAGCAGAACCGAAAGCCACAATAAGATAATCGGCATCATCCACATTGGACATCTCGCAGAGAGTCTCCTCAGTTCTTATCGTCTGGTACTTCTTCTGAAGCCTGATATTGTTGGCTTCCATCTGCTCTGGACGCAGTTCAAGCGATGTGATGATGTTAGGCTTGCAACTCTTCTTTCTGCCCGTTGTAGCCCAAGGGCATTCCGCCTCCACCTCTTCCTGTGTTCGGCGTGGGCGATAAGACGGCAGAACGACAGGTTCCATCATCTGACCGATAAGTCCGTCGCTGAGTATCATTACCGGGTTGCGGTATTTGAAGGCAAGCCGGAATGCCTTATCCACAAAATCTGCCATATCCTGAACACTTGCCGGTGCGAGGACAATGGTGTTGTAGTCGCCATTGCCACCACCTCTCGTAGCTTGGAAATAGTCGCCTTGCGACGGCTGTATTGTGCCCAAACCAGGGCCTCCACGCTGCACATTCACCACTACTATAGGCAGTTCGGCACCTGCACAATAAGACATTCCTTCCTGCATCAGGGCAATACCTATTGACGACGAAGAGGTGAAAACCTTCTTTCCGGCAGCTGCTCCACCATAGAGCATATTGATACTTGCCACTTCACTTTCAACCTGCAGCACAACCATTCCGGTTGTTTCCCAAGGACGTTCAGCAGCAAGGGTCTCAAGAATCTCGCTTTGTGGGGTGATAGGGTAACCGAAATACCCGTCCACTCCAGTTCTTATGGCTGCAAGAGCCAATGCCTCATTGCCTTTCAGCAGGACGGTTTCCTCTTCTGAATTCGGAAGTGCAGGAAGTTCCTTCGCATTGACTGTGCAAAGAGGTGTAACTTCCGAAGGTTCGCCCTTCTTTCTGTTGCCCCCTTCCTTATACACCGTTATGCATCCATCTGGACAAACTATGCCACATGAGGCACATCCGATGCAGTCTTCTTCTTTCACGCAAGTTACATAAGGGTAACCATGCGCATTTACTTTCTTGTCGGCAATGGCGATGATATCCTTCGGACAAGTCTCTATGCAAAGACCGCAGCCTTTGCATCGCTCCGTATCGATTTCTATCGCTCCCGACAACTTCCTTTTCTGTGTTACATCCATGATAGTTATAATCTAATTTCGTTACAGGGATTTTGTTTTCCCGCCGCAAAATTATACCCAAAAAGACCAAATTAGAGGAAGATTAGCACAATTTTAAGCTTTTTTCACATAATAAATATCAATTTTACGCACACTCGTATCAGCATGTGCAAAAAGCGTAACATAAAACAACGATTACCATCACCAGCCTCAATGAGTTCATACCATTGCTGTTCAAGAAGTAACATTTGCACCTACAACGTTACGCACGTTACGCAAACTTTGGTAACCGCCTATAAATAAAGAAGATGCACTGCTTAACGTTATGTTCCAACGTTACGAAACATTACGCAACGTTACGCAAAAGTTTTGAGATATAACACAAAACTCCCACGGAAGCAAACAATTTCCGTGGGAGTTTTTTAAATTTCCGTGAGACTTTTGAAAATTTCCGTGAGGCTTTTGGAAAGATCCGTAAGGGTTTGGGAAGAAAAGCGTGGCAGTTTTTACCTAAAACTCCACGCTTTTGAGATTGCGTAACCTTGCGTAACGTTAGAAGGCAAGGTTACGCTTCATATCAAACTAATAGTCAGCACGTTGCAAATATTTGCGTAACGTGCGTAACCTTACATCAAACAATTCAACCTCTTATTCCTCTGCTTGGTTCTCAACATTCTTCTCCTTTTTCTTCTTTTCTTCCTCTTCTATTGCAAGCTGGTAGTTATTGATTACCGCACCTGTTACCAGGTTGAGAAGGAGGAAGGCGGCAAGGCAGAACCACGACACATGGTACGTAGTAATCACTGCTGAATTAGCGTTTATCAGGCCATATTCAGAAGCTGTTATGTGGTTGTATCGAAGATCTGTCCAGTCCTCACCAGTGAGTTCACGGAAGAGCGTGAAGACTGCTTCACCAAGATCACAGAAAGGATCAGGGGAATTGGCTGGAGCTGCTGGGGCTACTTCCATGTATTGCTCGTATTTGGCAAGCTTCTCGCCCGAGAGAGTAGCAGGGTCTGGCAGGCGGAACATTGATACACCTACGATAGCATACAGGTAAACGAAGATGAGGAATAGTATCAGGTTATAGAACATTGATGTCATTGACTTCACCAATACCGTTACGATCAGCTTTATCTCCTTGGCAGTGCGGAGAAGGCGGAGTATTCTGAACACACGCAGAACTCGCAATGCTGTCATCATAGATGCAGATGTGAACAATGTTTCCGGTATATAGCCTATCAATACCAGCGTCAAATCAAATAGGTTCCATCCATCGCAAAAGAACTCTTTTATGCTCTTTGCAGCAATGAATCGGATAGTGATTTCAATGGTAAAGATGTACAGGATGCACTGCTGTATCAGCTTTATCGTAGGATTACTCGTATAGGTTTCCACACCTATAAGGATTGAATTCAGGAGAATTATGCCAATAATGGATAATTCAAAGATCTTGTTGTTTGCCAGACTTGCGGCAAATTCCTTAATTTTTGACATGACTGTTTTGGTTTTTTGTGTTATGTTATTTTATATTTATTCAATTTTCAATTTTCATTTTTCACATCTTCACGCTAACCTTCTTGCCCTTGTAGCTTACACTCTGCTGCTTGCCGTCGGGAGTGATGATGTTGAAAGTGCGGGTTAAGAGCATACCATCGTATGAGCCAACGCGAGGATTGATGGTCAACGTGCGGCTTTTGTCGTTCCAACTGAAGTGGATCTCGGTGTACTTTCCCTGCTCATAGTTGTAGTTGTCAAACTCATCCTCATAAAGAGTAAAGTCACCGTTTGCACCCGGATAGACATGGATATCAAGGTTGTCCCACTTCTTTTCCGTAGAATACTGCACGTCAGGACCGATAGGAAGGATAGCACCAGCCTTTACGAAGAACGGAATCTCCGTTAGCTTGGTAGTAAGAGAGATGGTCTGTCCGCCATCGTATTTATTGTTTGTATTGTATTCATACCATGAGCATCCCGCAGGGAGGTAGAAGGAGTTCTCGGTCGATTTAGAAAAATCGACAACGGTGGCTTGCATTTCTGTCTTGCCAGTGTTCTTGTCCCAACCGGCATTCGCATCCTTGTCCTTGCGGATAACCTCTGGAGTATAGTGAGCCTTGAGGATAGGAGTAGCGAGGATTTGCTTGCCAAACATGTACTCGGTTGCCATGTCGTGAACATTCTTGTCGGCGCGGAAGTCCATAACGAGGGCACGCATCATAGTGGAGCGGCTCTGCTTCTTTGTCACCTGCCAAGAGGTACTATATATATAAGGTAATAGGCGATAGCGGAGCTTAACGGCACCGACAAGAGCATCATAAACAGGTTCGCCAGCCTTGCCGTAGAGATAAATCTCGCGAGGCACATCGGCACCGTGGCTTCTCATCATCGGAGTGAACACGCCCTGTTGCATCCATCTTACATAAAGCTCATGGTAAGCAGGATTCTTCTCGCCAGGAAGTCCTTGCCAAGAGCCGTTGTACGAACCGGCAAAGAAACCACCAAGGTCAGAGTTGAAGTTTGGATTTCCCGTCAGGCAGAAGTTCAAGCCGGCAGGAATCTGCTTGCGAAGCATGTCCCATGTTGACACCACGTCCCCACTCCACACGTTACAGCCGTATCGCTGCTGACCGAAGAAACCGGAACGAGTGAGGATGAAGAGTCGCTTGTCATTGCCATTTGCCTCAGCACGCTGATGCTCATAGACACCACTTACACAACGGTGTGGGAAAAGATTGCGCACATTGCGGTAAGGTCCCATGGCTGTCTGGTGCGTCCAGTCGCTTTCCTTATGGTCAAAATGGTCTGGTTCTGTTGAGTCCATCCACCAAGCATCGAGGTCAAGGTCATAGAGACGCTTGAGGTTATTCCAATAGATGTCGCGAGCCTCGTCGCTGTAAGCATCATAGACACGCACGCCGCTTGGATAATCCATGCGTGGAGGCCAGATATGAGAGATGCCCGACTGTGGCCAAGTGGAAATATTGAAGAGCAATCCCTTCTCGTCGAGTTCCTTGTAAGCCTTTGTATGAGGACCGAACGACTGCCAGATAGAGATGGAGATGTGGGCATTGCTATCATGAATATGCTTCATCATCTTCTCAGGATTAGGGAACTGCTCACTCATGAACTCCATAGCGTTCCACATATAATTATTGCCCCAATACTGCCAGTCCTGGATAATACCGTCTATTGGAATCTGCTGCTTTCTATAGGTGTCAAGCACGCCGCAAGTCTCATCCTGACTCTTGTAGCGCTCCTTGCTCTGGTGGAAACCGTATGTCCAAAGAGGGAACATCGGAGCATCGCCTGTCAATTCACGCACACCGGCAACAACACCGTCAGCATCACCGCCATAGATGAAGTAGTAATCCACAGCCTCAGCCACTTCCGGTTTGAACATTATCACGCCGTTCTTGTCTGTGACGCGAGTAGTAGAGTAATTATTATAGTAGATTCCATAACCCTTTGCCGACTGGAAGAAAGGAATACCGTCCTCAGTATTTCCTGGGCAAAGGTCACGGTCAATGCCACGCTGCGACATCTTTCCGTTCTGCAGAATGCCAAGACCGTAAATCGCCTCGTCTGCTTCAAGTATCCATGCGCAAGCGTTCTTGTCGGCAGCGGCACTTTCCTTTGTAAGCAGTTCGCCTGTTGGAGAATAGAAACAAACAAGTTCGTCTTCCACTTCAACCTTGAACGCAGGCTTGACATACTCCTTCCCAGAAGGAAGAATGACATCCTTAGGCGACTGATAATCAGCCTTTTCTGTCTTCACGATATGCACGATGTTTGGCGAGTACCACTCCACATAAACCTTCGCTTCCAAGACGAATGGAAGCAAAAACAAAACTAAAGATAGCAATACATTTTTCATAGTATCCATTTTTATTCATATTATTTCTGCTGCAAAATTAATCATTTTTTTCAACTACACAAAGAATCTCCACATTTATTAATATGAATACTTTATCAAGTTCCCTTATCACTCCTTTTTTATTCATAAAAGAAGCCGCAGGCTATTTCCATCACGGAAAGCCTGCGGCTCAACTATCATATAAATAAACAAACAATTATTCTAAAAATCAAAATCGTCGTCATCGTAGTCTTCATCGTAGAAGATTGAGCCACCCATGCCTTTTGCCATTGCAGATGAAGAATCCACACGCGGTCCCCCATTTGGATCATTAAGATTGCCCAATGAAACTTGATTCATCATTGCCTCTAAAACAATCTCGTGTACATGCAATCGTGGCGCTATATATGTTTTCTTTTCCATCGTTTCGTTTTCCTTACTTCTTTTTACCTGAATCTGTCTAGTTTACTTCTTAAGATACTTCTTACCGTTTACGATATAAAGTCCTGGCTTGCTCATGTTCTCCACACGCTTGCCATCAATAGTAAAGATGCCTGTTGCAGTGCGGATTTCCTTCTCAGTCTCAAAGACAGCATCCCAAATCATGGTAGCGGCCTCATCATCCATGATAACTCCAGCAAATCCAGGAGCATCCAAATGATCGTGCTGATCCTTGCTGCCATCGCCATCTACAGTCTCATCGAATACGCTACATGGAAGATAAGCGACACCGCGACGGAGATTACCACCCTGATAGTTACGATAGAAGCCTACACCGTTAGGGCCAGAAGCAAGGATATAAACCTCTCCATCCTGAGGAGCAAATTTGTCATTATTGTTTCCAACAAGAAGATTGTCTTCAAAGCGACTCAGTTTCTGTTCACCAGCAGAGCGCCATTCAAACACATAGTCGCCAGGTTCAGCCTCAACATATACGCCTTCGCCATAAGGAATTGTCTTCTCGCCGTTTACTGCTTCAATTTCTGAGAAAATAACATAGGCTACATTATTCTTCTTATATACTTTTGTAGCTTTATATGCAGTGACACCATTTGGTACGATAACATCGAATGTTGGGCAGAATGTAGCTTTACCAGCTGCACTGACCTTGAGGACATCATTTGTGTACGACTTAGAAGCAGCCATTGTTGTGTACTTTACGCAAACAACCTCTACATCTTCTGTTGCCTCAAACCAGATATCTTCAGTGTATCTGTCTTTATTTGCCATCCAGTGTCCTGTGTTTCCGTTAATATCGAAGCGCTCACCCTCTGGATAAACAAGCTTAAGGAAGCATCCTGAACGCGTAAAGATCTCCACTTCCTTGAGCATATAGAGGTCAGGAAGACGGTCTGGACAGAATACGCGGATCTTATCGCCCTTCTTCAAGCTGATATAGCGATCCTGTGGAGTTCCCTTTACGCGTGGGTCACCCTTGAAGTTGATTGATACATACTGCTGAGTAACCTGATAGTGACCATCCTTACCACCAAGGATGTATCCCATTTCTGAATTAGCAACCTCAGGATCCCATGGGTAAAATATATGGGACCAGAAAGAATCATTAGAGAAGTTTATATCGCTGCTCTTAACATCTGCGTTTGGTTCCCATCCCTGAAGGACAACTGATGTACAAACGAAATCTCCTGTACCTTCAATAACGAGACCACCCTCCTTCAAATCCTGAAGTGTAGTAGCATCAAGGTGATACCACGCATAAGCCTGATTGCTGTAGTCTGGGTGAAGAGTATAGTAATAAACGCCATGTTTCTGGGCGTTTGGATCATTCGAAACAAGTGAGCCATTCTCACCTCCATTGCGGAAGTTCACAACAATCTTAACCAAATCTTCAGAGGTTGTGTTAAGAATGAGATAAGGGTACTCAACTCCATTGCGAGCCTCGGCACCTGCAAAAGCAGAAGCATTCACAGTGATTTTACCGCCATTGGCAAAGTTCTCGCTGCCTGTCCATACCGTCTGAGCATGAACCATCAAAGCCATCACTAACAATGGCATCAGAGTAAATAATTTTTTCATTGTTTGGTAAGATAAAAGTCTAGTGCTTTTGTGTCTGGCCCGTTCTCGTGTTATCCCGAACGGGACGAAAGCAATTAAAGTTAATAGTACAGTTAATATTTTAAATCTTGGAAAGATCCGGTAAGGGTTATTCTTTGACGATTTTTGTGTGAAGGGTTATATCACAATCGGTCTGAAAACGGCTGCAAAATTATATAGTCGAAAAATATTACGCAAATTTTCGTGATACATAAAACATTTGCAAATGATACATGGATAAAGCAAATCATAAAAAAATGTATCACAGCAGATTTTTCCATGTTTCAATACACCTTAACGTACTGGCTTACTGCGTTTTACATCCACCAAAAGCGTTACAATTCATCAAAAAAGCGCCAAATTTAGATGTTCTTTTAGAATATTGTATGTATCATAGCAATACTTTTTCCACTTTTTTTTCTTAACCATATATTTTCTATTAAAAGATACTATTTGGGACAAAATTAGTGAAATATTCGCATTTCTTTGACAAAAAACAAGATAAAGGGCATTTTTACACTTATTGATCAAAATAGCCCAAAAGAAGAAAACCTAAGCTAAAAATCAGTCTATCGGATTCAGGTAGTGACTGAAACAAATTAACGTAATAAGCTTGTTGATTTTTATTAGGATGTTAGTTAAGATTTCGAGGAGCTTGCGACGATCCCTTTAAAGAGCCTCATTAAAGCGAGGTATTCGAGCGCATTTTCAGTTGAGATTTTCGTTCTGGATTTTAGTTCATTACTATAATCTTTAATAAAGGCAACAATATACCCCGAATATGATGAATTGCCTACATCTAACTACACCCTGTCTACACCTTTGTAATGTGCATATAATCAGTTGGTTAAGCGGTTTTTGTGTAGGGTGTAGGCAAAACTTTGATTTGTCATTTCTATAAGAATTCATAGGGGGAAGATAGTTTTCTCCAAAGCTAACGATTCGTCCGCCCTATCGGGAGCATTCATTCTCTTATAAGAAATCGATCAGTTTCTTATAAGAGAATTTTATTTTTCTTATAAGAAAATATTTGTTTTCTAGTAAGAAAATGAGTCGTCCGCCTAGGCGGGAGCAATTGCCCGCCTATTTGGGAGTAATGTTATTCCTATGTGGGAGTAATTGTGCGCCTAGGGATAGCAATATTATGCAAACAACCAAAGGGAATTTCCTTTGGCTTAAAAAGCATAGCCAACAGAAAGGTATGGGTATAGAGGCTTTCCTTTCTTGTCTGCGTATTTATTGCCAAAGGTGATATACGGGCTTACACCACATCTTATCTGGATACCGTTACCTGCGGTGTAGCGATAGCCTACAGTAGCGAATGCGATACATCCGAATTTGTTTTCTGACTTATGGTTGTCTGAGTTATGGTATATGCCGGGACTTGCACCAGCACCAACCTCCAGTCTGTGGTTTTCTTTTCCCGCAAGGTAATTGAGTCCTAATGGTACAGAGATAAACCTTTGAGCGTCATCTATATCCAGAAGATAAGGAGATGCGTATGCCACTCCAACCCTGTATCCAAGCTTAGCCCCCGGTAAGCGTCTCCGCGATGACGTCTTGTGTGTCTCTCTCTGATTTATTACCTTTGCCGTCGAATCTTAACCCAAAAGTATTATGACAGCAAAAGAACGCTATGAGCAGACCTGGAACAAATACATGGTCCTGCTGAACAGA
>JAZLHI010000004.1:0-3426 GCA_045616725.1 Prevotella sp.
AATGGGGCGCTGCCCCAAACCCCGGTGTTTTCAAGGGTATAGATTTGATTTAAGGTTTGGGTTGGTCTGGCCCAAAGGAAAGGTTTTTGATACAATTCAAGAACAAAAACCACTCTTCAGGTCAAAAACAAGGGATTTTCAGGCGTCCGTTATCTGATAATTATATTATCTGATAGCAGAAAAAAATCGTTTTTTTCGGGAAAAAAGTTACCAAAAAATTTGGAAATGTCAGAAAAAATGCGTACCTTTGCACCATCAATACGAGACACATCGATACTCGTTTGGTAGGCCGCTTGTTGGCTGACCAACAGCCAACAAGTTTTTAAATATAAAATACATAGTCAGTGACACTATAAGGCTGAACCGCAATGGGCGGCAGCTGGTCACCTATGGCACAGGGCAGTAGCATGGTAACTGGCTACACGTTTCGTCGGTCATCGCCCTCGTCGAACCAGCTATATGCTGGGGAAAGCCACAGTATGTTCTACTTTAACAGGTAGGGCGTACTGTGGCTTTTCTGTGTTTATATATTCTCGATGGGTTGCAGCTTCGAGGATCAGAATAAAAAACAAAATACTTGTCGTTCGGTCAACGATAGCCTGCAACCTATCGCCCGAGCGGCATTTTTTATTTATGACGTACAAAGAAACAAAAGAACATGGCGCTCACGTGATGGTTTATACCACATACTACGGTATAGGCCATCGTATGCACAATGGCAGTGAAACAAATCCAGTGACGGGAAACGAGTTCTTCACATCAGAGGAAGCCCAGCAACGAATCGAGGAGCTAAAAGGAAAGGGATATATCAGCCAAGCAGAGTATGATCAAGATCCTTGTGAGGATGTTTATGTATATGATCCCTGGGAAGAAGCTGATGAATATCTCGATGATCTCATATCTGAAGAGGAAGAAGTCGAATAATGCGACATTACAAAGACTATGAGACTATCAATGAATTTAACGGAGTCATTATGGATCTTGGTGAAATAGATAAGTACGGGTACTTTATTCCTCGACAAGTAGGATGTAACAAATGCAAATATCATGGTAACTGCGGATCTGACAAAACCTCAGATGCAAAGTATTGTGGATATTTTAAGCCTTCCCAACCACAACAACTTGTTTGTGGAGCCGACGGCATACCAGTAAGATCGTTGACCGGACTTGATTACCGCACCAAATCTCAATGGGAACATATAACACGCAGCTATAGCAGGCGTGTTAAGTCTTCTGCAACCGGTGTGGCGATGAAGCAGCGAGAGAGTAGTAAGGAAACGACTCTTTATTATACTCTCGAAGATACCGAAGAGTGGCCAGATGCAGTAGATACAACAGAGCGTGTTGAACGAAGAACTGACAGTCCCCTTCCCGAAAAGAAAGCAAGTAGAATCTTACGTTCCTTTTCGTGTGGGCAGTGTGTCTTCGGTGGCGGTGTGATGATAGGAGAGCACCATGTAGATTGCCAAAAGCGAAGCTACCGGCCGCACATATCAGCCGCTGAGACTTGTGGGGATTTCAAGCACCGTCTCGCTGATCATGTCGGCAGGATAGAAGTTATCCAGAAAAGCGAATATGACGGATTACCCATACCCTCAAAGACAGCTCTGGATCTTCGCACGGAAATTCAATCGCGTGACGCAGGGAGAAGAATCAAGCCAGGCGAGAAAGGTTACCAGATGCACCCTGCATCTCTGGCGAAGCGCACCTGCATTTATTACCTTCCCGAACAGACTTACTAACAAAAAACATGGCCACGAAACAGAAGACATCTTCAGATCTCCTCGATGAGGTCATCAGAGCAGCCAAAGGAATCAGAACCTCTCAGGATCAGGAACGGTTCCAGACTCTTGCGAACGAATATAGAAAACAGTTCGACAAGGAATATTCCGAATGGCAGCAGCGGCATCAGGAAGACCTGAAGCAGCACCAGACGGACATGAAGCGTATCAGAGAGCGCAATCAAGAGCTCATAAAACGCCTCAGGGAGCGTCAGCTGGCTCCTATCATACCCTTGTGGCTGTAACAATTACAACAGACTATATGAATAAAATACAACAACAAGCAAGTATTGCCTTCCTGGAGGGCATGGCCGAGGAGATCAGGAACTTCGACATAGGCAGTTCTGATCCCGTAGCGTTCATCAGACACCTCAAGGAGATGGCAGATGTGATCTCCGAAGAGTCTTCTGGGAGCCACCTCTATGATGAACCGGAGGAAACTTATAATGCATTAGAAGACGTCTGGATGGAAGGTAAAATGTCCCAAGAAGAAGCTATGAGGCTACTTAAATCAGTTCATGATAAGCTTCGAGAAGGAGGATGGACTGCTTTCTTGTTCGCTTCATTGGTAGAAAAATCGCCAGATGATTGCTTTAACCCTTTCCCTTTGGCTTGTGCCTACTCAATGGAAGAATGTGATCAGATATTCGATGCTTCCATGATGAACATGGCAGCACGCGAGGATCCTGTTCTAATGGACTTCATCAAAATGGTATGCCAAATATATAAAACGGATAAAAGGGAACAAAAAGCAATCCGTCGTGCCAGAAAACAGCAGAGAAAAACTGCTTCTCAAAAGTAATAATGTCAGCTACCCGACCCTGAAGGAGTAGGCTTTACACAGCCTTGACAGATTAGCCTCAGTGCTTCGGCACTACGTTACCCAGAAATAACATAGGCACTCCGGAATGTTTGCCCAAGTTCCGGACTCTGCGCTAAGCGATTAAACAGTCCTGAGAGGTAGGGACAGTGTCGCTTACATCAAACCCTGCGATAACATTGGCGATGGGCATCCACAGCGGTAACGCTGATTTACTAATTCTATTAGTCTAACAAAAGAAGGAAACGGCGCAATTCCTCCCATGCTTGAAGACATGGGTATCTTTGCGTAAAATTCATGACAAAATTTGAATTAAACGGATATTACAGCGATGCAGATCTTCTGAACCTCCTGGCCGAGGGTAAGATCACACGCCTTGATATGGTGATGCACCGCTCAGAGGAACATTCAAAAGAGTTCATCGAATACTGCCAGAAGAACGAGCTTCAACGGGACGAGTATGCAGCAGCTCTCTTCCTGGATCATCTGGCAGAAGAGGAAATGGACATTTAAAATGAGAGGTAATATAATAACAGATATAAGTGCAGAACTCGACAACTTGTACGGAGCTGTTGGAACCCAGCAACGTAAGAAATTCGACGAAGAAGCCTGGCAGTTCTATCTGGATGAAACAAGAAATAACTAATCAAAAGGCGTAAATGAACCTGACTAAGGAAAAACTAATATGCCCTCAAAAAGGCAGTGTAGGATCCTTCTGTAACGTCATATCACATCGGAAGACTTTACCCGTAGGTTTAGAATGCCGGACCGTCGGTGAAGTATATGCCTGGGCAATAGACGGACTCAATGGAATAGACTCCCGGA
>JAZLHI010000005.1:0-24550 GCA_045616725.1 Prevotella sp.
GCTCCGCATGGGTGCGTTTGAATAAAAATAAAACCAACACATGAAAAGAACAAAGATTGTTGAAGCTCTTGCTTCAGAAGGATGCGGACAGGACATCACCGTAATGGGATGGGTTCGTACTCACCGTAGTTCAAAGGCTGTAGATTTCATTCAGCTTAACGACGGTTCTACTATAAAGAACATTCAGGTGGTTATCGAACCACAGAAGTTTGATGCAGAAATGCTCAAGCAGATCACTACTGGTTCTTGTATTTCTGCTACAGGTAAGCTCGTGGCAAGCCAGGGTTCTGGACAGGCTGTTGAGATTCAGGGCGAAAGCATCAAACTCTTCGGCGGTTGTGGAAACGACTATCCAATGCAGAAGAAGGGCCAGAGCTTCGAGTATATGCGTCAGCACGCTCACATGCGTCTGCGTACAAACACTTTCGGTGCTGTGATGCGTATTCGCCATAACATGGCAATGGCTATCCACACTTACTTCCATGAGCATGGCTACTTCTACTTCCACACTCCACTCATCACTGCAAGTGACTGTGAGGGTGCTGGTCAGATGTTCCAGGTAACAACAAAGAACCTCTACGACCTCAAGAAGGACGAGAACGGCTCTATCATCTACGATGATGACTTCTTCGGCAAGCAGACATCTCTTACAGTGTCAGGTCAGCTTGAAGGTGAGCTCGGTGCTACTGCTCTCGGTCAGATTTACACATTCGGCCCTACTTTCCGCGCAGAGAATTCAAACACTCCACGCCACCTCGCTGAGTTCTGGATGGTTGAGCCAGAGGCTTGCTTCATCGACCTCACAGACCTTATGGACCTTGAGGAAGACTTTATCAAGTATTGCGTACGCTGGGCTCTCGACAACTGCAAGGAAGACCTTGAGTTCCTCAACAAGATGATTGACAAGACTCTCCTTGAACGTCTTAACTCAGTGGTTAACACCGAGTTCGTTCGTCTTCCATACACAGAGGGTATAAAAATCCTTCAGGAAGCTATCGCAAAGGGCAAGAAGTTCGAGTTCCCTTGCAACTGGGGCGACGACCTCGCTTCTGAGCATGAGCGTTATCTCGTGGAAGAATACTTCCAGAAGCCAGTCATCATGACAAACTATCCTAAGAAGATCAAGGCATTCTACATGAAGATTGATGCAGAGAAACCTGTTCTCAATGGCGAGGAAATGGAAGAAACAGTTCAGGGTACAGACGTACTCTTCCCAGCAATTGGTGAGATCATCGGCGGTTCTGTTCGTGAAGAAAACTACGACAAGCTCGTAAACGAAATTCAGGAGCGCAACATCCCTATGAAGGATATGTGGTGGTATCTCGACACTCGTAAGTTCGGTTCTTGTCCTCACGGTGGTTTCGGTCTCGGCTTCGAGCGTCTCATACTCTTCGTTACAGGTATGCAGAACATCCGCGATGTGATTCCATTCCCACGTACTCCAAAGACAGCAGAATTCTAAACTTCGGTTTAGTACCAATTTTATACAAAGGGCTCAGCAGTAATGCTGGGCTCTTTTTGTGTTTATTATAAGTACCATTCCTCGGGACACAGCACTTATTTTGAATGAAAATCAAACATTTATCAAGGATAATGATAATATTTGACAATATTTTCTTAACTTTGCCCACGAAATAAGCCCAACATTCATCATAGCGTTAAACAGATTGAGCATTGGTAAGATTCAAAAAAACGTTTTTTGCTCACTCTTCAAGTCTATAGGAAGCTTGATTTTTGCATATTTTCTGCAGGAACTGATAAATTGACAAGATATCAAGCTTAAGATATAAATTTTAAGGTCAATCGAAAGCAAATACAAAATACTTTTTAGATATGAGTTACAATATAGAGACACGTTCTGTAAGTGAATTTGTTACTGACAGCAAGATAAAGTTACCTCGTTTTCAGCGTAAATCCACATGGACTGCAAAACAGAATTTTGAGCTAGCTATTAGTATCTTTCAGGAATACCCTGTAGGTGTTGTAATTATCAATGATGAAGGTCATACATCTTGGTTGTTAGATGGACGTCAAAGAAGAACTGCTCTAAGAGATCTTAGAGCTAATCCTGACCTCGTGTACGATTGGGCGCTAAAGTATATTAAGTTCAAAAAGAATGAATCAGAAGATAGAGTAAAGGATTTGTTTTGGGAGACTGTTAATGAATATCTCCAACATGATGAGGAGGAGAACGACGATTATACTGTGGCTGAGCCAGAAAGTCAATACGAAGAAACTGAAGATACAGATATTGACAAGTGGCGTCAACGAGAAGGACTACGAACATTGTTGGACATTATTCTAATGGTTCACCAAAAGAAAGGTGAAGTTGGACGGTGGGAAAGAATATTCGACTTGAAAGATTTTCTCTCCCGTATGCCTTATGCTCCCAAAAGAGATGGAAACAAGGTTAATCCAGTTAACCTTCGCGAGTTTTTGCTAGCATACAAGAACAAACAAGGAGACATAACAAAGGAGAATTTCATCGAATATATGGACGACCAATGCGGCATTAAGGATAACAAGGAAACTGCATTCCGTACATGTGTAGAACAGAGATGGACTGACATGATGCACATCATAAATGTTATTGCCAAATCTGAACAAATATACATAGATGCCCGTATAGGTGTAATACTTCTCAAAAACGTGACACCACTTGACGCTCAAAACATATTTTCACGTATCAACAGTGGTGGAACTCAACTCAAAGCAGAGGAATTACTCTCGGCAAAACCTTTCTGGAACGAGAAAGTTATAATTGGCGATTCTAAGATGCTGGAACTGGTAAGAGACCTTTATACTCGTCTTGGCGTTGAAGTTCCTGCAGAAGGTGATGTCGTACGATGGGATTATGGAGCAACACTAATCTCACGTATTAAGGATAAGCATTTGCTTTTTGAAGATTATCGCGAGAAACAGAATGTCAAGATCATAGATATGACTCAAATAACCTTAGGATTTAAGGTGATGGGAGCTTATTTTAGAGGAGGAATGTCTGCCATTGTTGTAAGCGAACTTGAAAGAGATAAAGACAAAAAGATCAAGTGGGGACAAAGTATTGATGAACTTATAGATAGCATAAATACTATCTGCGAGATTCTATTAAACACAGAGTTCTTTAAATATCTCAAATCGTGGCACAAATCGATGTTCAAGTTGATGGGCAGCGCTCCCGTCCTTGAATATGTAACGATTTTGGTTAAGGATTGGGAAAGCAAGGGATGCCCAACAGTATCTTCTAATGAACTGAACAATTTTATAAGAGACGCTAAGTGTTTGTTCGACAGACTAGTTTTCGAATATGCAATAGGTGCATGGAAGGGTTCAGGAGATTCTAAGATGGCAAATCATATAAAAAAATGGGAGGAACGAGTAAAACCTCTTGATGCATCAGTTTGGACGACATTCATTGAAAACGCATGTAACGGACAATATAATGGACAACAGATTGATATCAAACATTTAACTCCTGTTCTATGCTACCAGTATGCTTTACAAAAGCGCAAGCCGGCGGATGAACTTGAAGAGACTTCTGAGGTTGACCATATTATACCGCAGGCCAAGTTGGCTAATAACTCCTTGATAGAGGCTCGTTACAAGGACGCTTTGTTTAATTTGGTACTCCTGCCTAAAGCTGATAACATTCAGAAGAAAGATAAGGCTCTAAATGAAATCAAGGATACCTTCTTAAAACAGAATATTGCAAAATATATAGGCATAGACGAGGATAAATTGGACACTTATTCTGATGTGTCTAATATTGAAAAGTTGAGGTCGGAGAGACTTGCAATACTCAAGGATATCTTTGGTACAGTCCGAATGACAGAACTGTCTAATTGACATCTATTATCCTTGAGGACTTACAATTCATGTAGAGTTTCTTCTTCTGCTTGCATACAACAGCAGGAGAAGAAATAAAGCGTGGGGAGACACCAGAAATCAATATTATTATTGATGTTGTAGCATATGATACGTAACTGAGAACAAGTAACTTTGCAGCCGATTTCAACGATGCCTCTAACTCCTGAACAGATAGCCAAGATACGCAAGAAGGAAGCGGAAACGCCGGATGCCTTGAAGCGTAATCCTCTCAATGATTATACTGAGGGGTGGTTTCATGTGACCTTGAATACAAGGGGAGAGGCACCAGTGCTGGGGTATATCGTTGGAGATCCTGACGCTGAGGATGGGAGCGAGAATGCGCCAAGGTGTGTGCTGACGGAACTGGGACGGAAGGTAGAGGAGAGTTGGAATCGCAATCCTTCTGTATATCCGGGGATAGAAAACATCGAGTTTCAGGTGATGCCAGAGCATGTGCACGGATTGGTGCGTCTGAAGGCTGAGAATAAGAAGCACCTGGGCCAAATAGTATATGGATTCATGGTAGGTTGTACTCATGGATATTGGGATACGTTAGGGATACCTTGGCGCGAGATGACATATGAAAAAGGCGCACGTGCGCCTGAATGGCAAGACCGGGATCACACGCGGTCTTACCGTGGGCCGGCACTGATGGTGCGGGGGTACAACGATGTAGAGGCGGTGACGGAAGAGGAGATTGAGACGAAGCGGCTGTACATACGCAACAACCCTCGCAAACGCCTGATTACACGCTCTAAGCCTGATCGCTTCCGCGTGAAGCGCAATGGACATTCGGAAAACTGGACATTGGAACGAGCGCTTGCTGCTGTGGCTGCCGATCCATGGATTGGGCGTGATGTAGAGAAATGCCGCATGTTGCAAAGTAACGTAAACCGGCGTCTCAAACGGCAACCAGATGATGAAAACGTGCTTGCTCTTGACTATGTGGGCAATCGTGATTTGTTGGCAGCAGACCGTAAGGTGTCGCTCATCTGTCATCGTGCTGATGCTGGTCTTTTTGAACAGCAGAAAGCCGCCGTGTTGCAGGCTGCGCGTGAGGGCGCAGTGGTGGTGAGTGCATTTGTGAGCCCTAAGGAACGCGACATCATGAAACAGCTGATGCTTGAGCAATTACCTTTCATTGAGCTGATGGATAACGGTTTAAGCGATCGTTACAAACCTGTAGGCAAGGCGTTCTATTCAACAGCCGAGAACCGTCATGTGCAGATGACATGTTGGACGTATGTTTATGGAAACCTTAACCTTAACGCTAACCTTAATGTTAACCTTAACCTTAACGCTAACCAGCCTTCCATCAGCCGGGAGATGTGTCTTGTGATGAACGAGCTGGCGCGTATCATAAGTGGGGTGGGGGATGATTGGTGGAAATAGGAAAAGAGATACAATCTCAAAAATTATTATTATTTTTTCGCTTACAACTCGCCACCTCTCCGCATGACCTTCTGAAGCTCTTGATAATCAGGAGGTTGTGAATGCGGAAAGTTGCTAAAACTCTCCGCAACTCTCCGCAAACTCACCGCAAACGATTGGGGGATGTGTCATGTCCTCAGGATACTGTCACCAAGTAAAGATTTATGCGACTAATTTGGATGTGCTTTACTAGTAGTTACTCTCAGTAATAACGGCTTTTAGTGTCCATATTACTTAGGAATACGTCGCAAAAAATGCATTTTTAGAAGCCTAAGTCCCTGAGTTACAGGCAGTAAACCTAAAGATTATGACCGTAATCCAATGGACAATGAACTATATGTGTAAGGGGTATGGATTAGAATGAAGTTGCGGAGAGTTTGCGGTGAGTTGCGGAGAGTTTGAGTAACTTGCCGCAGTGGTAATGTATTGTGAATCAGATTGTTACAGTAGTGTTGCGGTGAGGTGGTGAGTTGTGACGAAAAAAAGTGCAGTTGGTAATTAAAAACGCCACATTCCGTGATTAAACAGAATGTGGCGTTTATGGGGATTTCGTGTTACGAAATTTACTTGTCTCCGTCGTAAGCCCACTTGAGGTATGAAGCTCCGTGAACGAAGCCGGCACCGAATGCGGTGAGGATGAGGTTGTCGCCCTTCTTGAGCTGCTTCTCGTGCTCCCAGAGTGCAAGTGGAATTGTTGCTGCAGAAGTGTTGCCGAAGTGCTCGATGTTTACCATTACATGATCCATGCTCACCTTGAGACGCTTTGCAACGGCTTCAATGATACGCATGTTAGCCTGGTGAGGAACAACGAACTTGATGTTATTCTCGTCAAGGTTGTTGCGCTCTGCGATGATTGCGCAGTCCTCGCTCATTGTTGATACAGCATAGCGATAAACTGTGCGTCCTTCCTGATAGAGGTAGTGCATGCGGTGGTCAACAGTGAAGTGGGTTGCAGGGCAAACAGAACCGCCAGCCTTGAGGTGGAGGAATGGAAGACCAGAACCGTCTGTGCGGAAGTGGTGGTCGAGAACACCGATGTTTTCTTCTTCTGTACCTTCAACAAGCACTGCGGCAGCGCCGTCGCCGAAGAGTGGACATGTAGCACGGTCTGTGTAGTCAACAACAGACGACATCTTGTCCGCACCGATAACGATGACCTTCTTGTACTGGCCGCTCTTTACCATAGAAGCAGCCACGTCGAGCGTGTAGAGGAAACCGCAGCAAGCAGCCCAGAAGTCGAAAGCCATGGCATTCTTGAGACCGAGCTTACCGATAACGATGGAAGCTGTTGAAGGGAACTTGTAGTCGGCAGTAGAGGTTGTTACGATAAGCGCATCAATAGAATCTGGATCTACGCCAGTCTTCTGAAGAAGCTGCTTGGCAGCCTTACGTGCCATATAAGATGTGCCGAGTCCTTCTTCTTTAAGGATTCGGCGCTCTTTGATACCTACACGCGTCATAATCCACTCGTCATTGGTATCTACCATTCGGGAGAGCTCCTCGTTGTCGAGGATGTATTCAGGAACGTAACCACCAATGCCAGTGATTATAGCGTTAATTTTGCTCATAATAAAAAATTGAAGGGGCTGATTATCTCAAGCCCCCACATTAGTAATATAGTGGAGTACCCACCAATTAGTGAAAAAACTCTTACTCTGCTGCGTCCATTACGATAGCAATCTTGCCACGGTAATAACCACAAGTTGGGCAAACTGTGTGGTAGATGTGGTAAGCGCCACAGTTAGGGCATACTGCGAGTGTTGGAGCTACTGCCTTGTCATGAGTTCTTCTCTTGAGTGTACGTGTTTTTGACTGACGTCTTTTAGGATGTGCCATATTGTTTTAAAGTTTTTATTATTAATTATTCTTTATATAATGTGTCCCACTCATTGCTTGAGTAAATCACCGAGCTTTGCCCATCGCGGGTCAATGCTGTCTGAAGGGGTTTCAGTGGTTCCAGAAGTTCCAGAGGTTCTTGTGGTTCCAACGCCGTTCAGCCTTTGCATCATTTCCGGATTGCATTCGCCATCAGGATGGTGGTGCTGGGGTGGGATAGAGAGTGCTATGAACTCATAGATATGCCATGAGGCATCAAACTTCTGCGTGCTTTCCGGAATGAAAACAATCTCGTCGCCTTCGTCCAGATAGTCTTCGCCTAGTTTTACATACAGTTTATCCGTGGTCTTGATAGGCAGATTGATGGGGTCTAAGCATCTGCTGCATTCCACTGTCACCTCTCCTTCGGACAAGAAAGTTACTTCGAAACAGCCGTTTTTGCGACTCACCTTGACGGTGGATTCAATCTCACCTCCGAGAATTTCCATGGCTTCAACAGCCTCAAAATACTCGTCATTGAGCTTGAAGGAGAAGGTTTCTTCGCTTTCTTTTATTGCTTGGAAGTCGAGGATGAACTGTGATAAATCGTACATCTTTGTTTGCCTTTTCTTAGCATATTATGGTGCATACGCGCACATTCGGAGTGCAAAATTACAAATTTTCATTTGAAATAGAATAATAATTTGTGAAAAATGAGTTAAAAACACAAAAAAATATTAATGTTTATCATTATCCCCCCAACATTTTAGTAACTTTGCACGCGTTTTATTGCGTTTTGTTCGCAGCAAAATCGCACAAATCATCAAATCGTATAATCAAAAAATAACAATATGAAACAATTCCGACTGGTGGACAATATCTGTGGCTGGGTGGCTTTCTTCATCGCAGCTTTCGTGTATTGCAGCACCATTGAACCGACAGCCAGCTTCTGGGACTGTCCTGAATTCATTTCTACAGGCTATAAGCTTGAGGTTGGTCACCCACCTGGCGCACCATTCTTCATGCTTACCGCTAATCTTTTCTCGCAGTTTGCAAGCGATCCTTCTGATGTTGCAAGAATGGTGAATACGATGAGTGCGCTCTTGAGTGCCGCTTGTATCATGTTCCTTTTCTGGACTATCACCAACCTTGCCCGCAAGCTTCTCCTTGACAAGGATTGCAAGCTTGCAATGAAACTCGGTGAAGCAGACATGCCTCTCGGCAAGCTCATTGCCATTGAGGCTGCCGGTATGGTAGGCGCTCTCGTCTATACATTCAGCGATACGTTCTGGTTCTCTGCCGTGGAAGGTGAGGTTTATGCCTATTCATCGGCATTTACCGCTGTTGTTTTCTGGCTTATCCTGAAGTGGGAAGACCATGCCGACGAGCCTCATGCGGACCGTTGGCTTGTGCTCATATTCTATCTCACAGGTCTCAGTATCGGTGTGCATTTGCTCAACCTTCTATGTCTGCCAGCGATTGTCCTTGTATATTATTATAAGAGGAATCCTAATGCAGACCTTAAGGGCTCTTGCATCGCTTTGGCAATCTCGTTTGTGCTCATTGCAGCTATCCTTTATGGCGTTGTTCCTGGTATCGTAAAGGTCGGCGGATGGTTTGAACTTCTGTTCGTGAACGTCTTCGGATGTCCTTTCAATACGGGTGAAGTCATCTATATTGCAGCACTCATCGGCACTGTACTTTGGGCTATCTACGAGAGCTACAACCAGAAGAATAAGCTTCGTGAGAACATCTCGTTCTGTCTTTCCGTGCTTATGCTTGGTATTCCTTGCATGGGATTCGGTTGGATGGCAGGTATTGTGGGCATTGTTCTTACAGCCATCATTTTTGGCTTGCTGTTTATTAAGAAGATTTCGACTGTTATCAATTCGCGTGTAAAGAATACTGTATTGCTCAGTTTGCTGATGATCATGATTGGCTACTCGAGCTATGCGGTAATTGTTATCCGTTCGGCTGCCAATACTCCTATGGACCAGAACTCTCCAGAGGATATCTTCACCCTTGGCAACTACCTTAGCCGTGACCAGTATGGCGATTCTCCATTGCTCTATGGTCAGCAGTTCTCAAGCGGCATTAAGTATATAGATGACGGTTCTGGTGCTTGTCGTGCAGACTTCACGGAAGGTGCTCCAATCTATTCAAAGAAGGAAAAGAAGTCTGAAGACGAGAAGGACGAATACTTCATTGTTGACCGCAAGCGTAAGTTTGTATATGCGCAGAACACCCTCTTCCCTCGTATGCACAGCAGCGCTCATGCCCAGGCTTACGAAAGCTGGCTTGGAGGTATTGAGGGCACAGAGGTTCCATACGAACGTTGTGGCGAATATCTTACTGTGAAGATGCCTACATTCGGCGAGAATATCCGCTTCTTCCTCTCTTACCAGGTGAACTTCATGTACTGGCGTTACTTCATGTGGAACTTCGCTGGTCGTCAGAACGACATTCAGGGTAATGGCGAAATTGAACACGGAAACTGGATTACCGGTATTCCTTTCATAGACAGCCTTTTACCATGGGCTGACGGTCTAGAGAACCTTCCTGTTGAACTTGCCAACAACAAGGGACACAACGTGTTCTACGCTCTGCCTCTTCTTCTTGGTCTCATCGGACTCTTCTTCCAGGCTTACCGTGGCAAGCGAGGCATTCAGCAGTTCTGGATTGTCTGCTTCCTCTTCTTCATGACGGGTCTTGCCATCGTGCTTTACCTTAACCAGACTCCGCAGCAGCCTCGTGAACGTGACTATGCTTACGCAGGTTCGTTCTATGCATACGCAATATGGGTTGGTTTCGGCGTACTTGGTGTTATTGAAGGTCTCAAGAAACTGAAGCTCAAAGAAACCGTAGCTGCTGCCGTTGCTGGAGTTGCTTGCCTGCTTGTGCCAGTACAGATGGCCTCACAGACTTGGGACGACCACGATCGTTCTGGACGTTACACTTGTCGCGACTTCGGTCAGAACTACCTCAACTCTCTTCAGGAAGGCACAAATCCAGTCATCTTTACCAATGGTGACAACGATACTTTCCCTCTCTGGTACACCCAGGATGTAGAAGGAAAGAACACAGACGTTCGTGTCTGCAACCTCTCATATCTTGCCACTGACTGGTACATTGACCAGATGGTTCGTCCTGCCTACGATTCTCCTTCACTTCCTATCAAATGGAAGCGCTATGAGTATTGCTCTGGCACAAACGATTATGTTCAGGTAGAGCCTGCTCTCAAAGAACAGATCCGTGAGCTCTATCGCACTAATCCTGAGGAGGCAAGGAAACAGTGGGGTGAAGATCCGTTTGAACTCCGTAACGTTCTTGACAAGTGGGTGAAGAATATCGACAACGAAGACTATCACGTCATTCCTACAGATACTCTCTACCTGACAGTGGATAAGAATGCTGTCAAGAAGTCTGGCATGATGATTCCTGAAGGTATGGAGATTCCAGAGAAGATGGTTATCTCTCTCACTGGCAAACGCGCTCTCTACAAGAGTGACCTTATGATGCTTGAGATGCTTGCCAACCATAATTGGACTCGTCCTCTCTATGTGGCAACAACCGTTGGTGCAGACAACTTCATGAACCTCGGTGACAACTTCATCCAGGAAGGTCTTGCAAACCGTATAACTCCTTTCTATACTAAGGATACTGAGGAAGACGAGGCTCTCGACAGACCAAACCTCCGCAACTTCGATACGGAGCGTGCTTTCAATAATGTGACAAAACGCTTCAAGTTCGGAGGTCTCAGCACAAAGGGTATCTATCTTGATGAGACAGTTATGCGTATGTGTTATACTCACCGTCGTATGCTTGCCACTCTTGCCTCTCGTCTCCTTGCAAAGGGCGAAAAGAAGAAGGCTCGTGTCATTGCAGACATCTGCGAGAAGGAGATTCCTGCATACAACGTACCACGCACATTCCAGGATCAGGCGATCAGTCTTGCAGAAGTTTATGCAAAGACTGGCGACAAGGCGAAAGCAAAGGCTATTCTCAACGATTACGTAAAGTACTGTGATCAGTATCTGGCTTACTGTCAGTCGCTTCCTGTTGGTGCCAACACATCCGTAAATCCAGCACTCTACGTTTATGTTCTCGGCATGTGTGCTGATAAGGCCAAGTCTGTTGACAAGAAATGGGCTGATGAACTTGAGCAGCGTGCTTTTGCTCTTCAGGAACAGGTGCGATAAAAATAACCATTAAACATTTATGTCAAATTTAGTAGCTATTGTGGGACGCCCGAACGTGGGTAAGTCCACTCTTTTCAATCGATTGACTAAAACCCGTAGTGCCATTGTCAGTGATGAAGCCGGCACCACACGCGACCGCCAGTATGGAAAATGTGAATGGTGCGGTCGTGAATTCTCTGTTGTAGATACCGGCGGATGGGTAGTAAACTCAGACGACATCTTCGAAGAGGAGATTCGTAAGCAGGTTATTGTCGCCACTGAAGAGGCTCAGATGATTCTCTTCGTGTGCGATGGACTCAATGGCGTAACTGACTGGGACGAGGATGTGGCGATGATTCTTCGCCGCACAAAGCTCCCTGTGATACTTGCTGTCAACAAGATCGACAACAACGAAGGCATCTATCTTGGTGCAGAATTCTACAAGCTCGGACTTGGCGAACCACAGTGCATTTCTGCCGCTACTGGTTCTGGTACAGGTGACCTTCTTGACCTCATCCTTGAGACTCTGCCAAAGGAAACCGACACTCCGCTTGAGGAAGGTATTCCTCGTTTTGCAGTTGTTGGTCGTCCAAATGCGGGTAAGAGTTCGCTCATCAACGCCTTTATCGGCGAAGACCGTAACATCGTGACAGACATTGCCGGTACAACTCGCGACAGTATCTATACTCGTTACGACAAGTTCGGCTTCGATTTCTACCTAGTTGACACTGCCGGTATCCGTCGTAAGAACAAAGTGACTGAGGATCTTGAGTTCTATAGCGTGATGCGCTCTATCCGTTCTATTGAGAACAGTGATGTCTGCATCCTCATGCTTGATGCTACTCGTGGTATCGAGGCACAGGACATGAACATCTTCCAGCTTATCCAAAAGAACCACAAGAGTCTCGTTGTCGTAGTGAACAAGTGGGACCTCGTGGAAGAGAAGTCGCAGATTGTAATCGACACCTTCACAAATGCCATTCGCGAACGCATGGCACCGTTTAAGGATTTCCCAATAATCTTCGCGTCCGCACTCACAAAGCAGCGCATCTTCAAGGTTCTTGAGACTGCGAAGGAAGTCTATCTCAACCGCAAGGCACGCATCGGAACAACAAAGCTCAACGAAGTGATGCTGCCTATCATTGAGTCAACTCCTCCACCATCAATAAAGGGTAAGTTCATCAAGATCAAGTACTGCGCACAGCTTCCGGACACACAGATTCCATCTTTCGTGTTCTACGCAAACCTTCCGCAGTATGTAAAGGAACCTTACAAGCGCTTCCTCGAGAACAAGATTCGCGAAAACTGGACACTTACAGGTTCGCCAATTAATGTGTTTATTAGGCAGAAATAAGCCCCCCTCATGAAAATCGGTATTATCGTAGCAATGGACAAGGAGTTCTGCGCTCTTGAGCAGCTCCTTTCCAATAAGACAGAAGTGCAGATTCTTGGCAACCACTGCACATTGGGTACTCTTGCAGGCAATGAAGTTCTGCTTATGCATAGCGGCATCGGCAAGGTCAACGCAGCCATTGGCGCAACGAACCTCATTAATGAGTTCAAGCCGGATGTTGTTGTCAGCTCCGGTTGCGCGGGTGGGGCAGATGTAAGCCTTGAGATTGGTGATGTTGTTGTCAGCAGCAGTTGCCAGTACCACGATGTCTATTGCGGACCTGAGAACCTTGCTGGTCAGATTCAAGGCATGCCATCAGAGTTCGTCACTCCGCAGGCGCTCGTTGACAAAGCACTTTCCATCAATAATTCATCCTCTATGGGCTCTTCTCCCCTCCTTGTGGAGGGGCCGGGGGAGGTCGGTGGACATGTCGTAGCCGGTAAGATTGCCACTGGCGACTGGTTTGTTGATTCCGTTGATAAGATGGCAGCCATTCACGCTACCATTCCTGATGCCAAGGCTGTTGATATGGAAAGCTGTGCTATCGCGCACGCGTGCTATATTTATAATGTGCAGTTTGTCAGCTTCCGCGTAGTGAGTGATATCCCATTGAAGGAAAACAACACCGCTTCCTACAAGGATTTCTGGGCAACGATGGCAGAGAAGTCTTTCACAACCACCAAGGCATTTTTGGAAAAGCTATAGATCAACATACATAAAAAATGAACCTGCATAAAAAATGAACCTACAAAAAAGAATAAATATGAAAAAAAATCTTCTCGCATTCTTGTTGGCCTTTGTTGCTACGGTGAGTTCCCTTGCTCAAAGTCGCGAAGGTACAATGTACGTTATGCCAAAGATTGGTGTAAACTTATCCACAATGACTGAGGCTGAGTATAGCCACATGCGTACTGGTGCTGCTTTTGGTATTGAGGCGGGCTATGAACTGACAGAGAATTTCGCAGTTTCAGGTGCATTGGTTTATTCTCTTCAGGGAGTGCTTTTCAATAAGGAAGTTGGCGGTGGTGGCATAAAGAACGACTACCTCAATATCCCTGTTATGGCAAACTATTACGTTCTTCCTGGACTTGCATTGAAGGCAGGAGTTCAACCTGGAGTTCTCATCAATTCAAGGGTTGCAAACTCTGAGTTCCTTGGTGGTGGCGACATCAACGATGAGGAACTTCATAACAAGTTTGACTTCTCGATTCCAGTAGGTGTTTCCTACGAATACAATAATTTTGTTCTTGACGCTCGTTATAACATAGGTCTAACGAAATGCTTCAAGAGTGAGTGGGAAATCGGCGATAACAAGAATAGTGTCATCCAAATAACGCTTGGATACAAGTTAGGCTTGTAGTTATAGCATAACTACTTGATATTAAGAGAAATGCGCAGTCCGTAATAGGGTAGGGCTGCGCATTTTTTTTTATTGTGATATTGTCTTAATCCCAAAAGGACTATTTGGATTAATTCAAGATGAAGAAGACTAGTTCGCGGAGGAGTTCGCCCGGTGGTGTGCTGCGATTGTCAACACCCTTTATGCGGAGGTCTGTCTCGCGAATCTTTGAGATGATATTCAGGGTTTTCATTGCAGAATAGAAGCGAAGAGCAGAGACGTAGTTGCGTGCAAACCAAGCTCCGCGAAGACCAAGATGCGCTGCAATGTTGATGTCGCTTTTCTGTCCTGGCATGTAGTGGCAAATCATCAGATTCTGGAAGAAATTGAAGAGTCCGCCAGTCATGGAGAAAACGCTGTCCTTTACCTTCGGATCTTTCGCGAAATAATCAGCGATGCGCATCGCCTTCGGCACGTCGTGAGTGGCAAGAGCGTCCTGAAGTTCAAAAGCATTGAACTCCTTGCTGATGCCAACCTTCTGCTCAACAAGTTCTGGCGTAATCGTCTCACCGTCAGTCATGTTGGCGGCTACCTTGTCTATTTCCGTTGTTATGCGAGAGAGGTCATTGCCTATATGCTCGGCAATCATCATGACAGCTTTCTGTTCAATGCTTATTTCAGGGTGCTTTTCGTTGATGTAAGAGCCAATGAATGCTGGTAGTTCGTTTGGATATTTCTTTGCACTCTCATAGACAACGCCTACCTTCTGTGCCTTCGTGACAAGCTTCTTCCTGCCGTCAACCTTTCCGTTCTTGTGGCAGATGACGATGACGGAAGTAGGGGAGGGGTTGTCGAGATAAGCCTCAAGCTGTTCCCATTTCTTTATTGCCTGCGCTTCTTTCACGATTATTACCTGACGTTCTGCCATCATCGGGAAGCGGCGAGCCTGGTCGGCAATGACAGCCGCCGTGGTATCGGCACCGAAGAGCACAACCTGATTGAAGTCGCGCTCCTCTTCGCTGAGAGCATTGTTCTCTATATAGTTTGAGATGACGTCAATGTAATACGGCTCTTCGCCATGCAGAACATAGATTGGCTTGTAGTCGCCGCTGCGAAGAGCGTCCATTATCTCGTTGAAGTTGTCAGCTTTCTTTGCCATTATATTTCGGAATAATCAGGAATTTCTGTTAGGAATTGATAAGAGTTGTTCTCGTAATCCATGCGGCAGCAGATGTGTTGGATGCCGTTTGAGACGATTAGGTAATCCACGTGTAGCAGCATGTTATAGACTGAAATCTGGTCGAACACCTTCTGCGTGAGAGTAATGCTTGGCGCCTTGTACTCTATTATCATGCAAGGCTTGCCGTCTTTGCCGAGCAGCACGCTGTCGCATCGGAGTTTCTTTTCGCCCATCTGCAACTGCGTCTCATTCACAAGCAACGATTTCGGATACCCCTTTTCGTTTATGAGGAAATGGATGAAGTGTTGCCGAACCCATTCTTCTGGCGTAAGCGAGATGTATCTGCGACGGAGAATGTCGTAGATTTTCACTTTTCCGCTCGCTTCTTTTCTCAGGCGAACATCAAAAGAAGGCAGATTCAAACTGTTTGTTTCATCCATATTACCGCGCAAAGGTAGTGCTTTTTATCCTTTTCTCCAAATATTTTTTCTTTGACTTTGACTTTCGCTCCGAAAAATGCCTTGCCGATTTTGCAGAATGCTATTTTTTGTTTATTTTTGCACTCTGAATTGTAAATTGTAAATCCGTAAATTGTAAATGATAAAGATAATTTCCACTCGCCTTGGCATCGCGGAGAAGCAGGTTGGAGCCGTGTTGCAACTCCTTGACGAAGGCGCCACTATACCTTTCATTGCCCGCTACAGAAAGGAGATGACGGGCAGTCTTGATGAGGTTGCCATAAGCAATATCGCGCAGCAGTCTGACAAACTCAAGGAACTTCAGAAGCGCAAGGAAACCGTTCTGAAGACCATCGACGAACAGGAAAAGCTTACTCCAGAACTGAAACGCCGCATAGAAGACTGTTGGGATGCAACCGAACTTGAGGACATCTATCTTCCTTTCAAGCCAAAGCGCAGAACGAAGGCACAAGTTGCTCGTGAGAATGGTCTAGAGCCTCTTGCGATGATCATTCTTCAGGAGCGCATTGGTAGCGAAGCGGAACTTGAGCGCAATGCCGACCGCTTCGTGAAGGGAAATGTGAAGTCGCTCGAAGACGCTCTGCAAGGTGCACGAGACATTATTGCGGAGAATGTCAGCGAAGACGAGAAGTGCCGTAATGCCGTGCGCCGTGAGTTCAACTACACAGCCACGATAACCTCGAAAGTGGTGAAGGGAAAGGAGGCGGAAGGCGACAAGTTCAAGGACTACTTCAACTTCTCCGAACCTCTCAAGCGTTGCTCTTCCCATAGGCTTCTTGCCATGCGCCGTGGCGAACGCGAAGGCTTTCTCAAGGTGACAATCAGTCCTGACGACGAACTAGCAGAAGACAAGATTCTCCGTCTGCGTGTGCGACGCTCGGGAGCAGCAAGCAATCAGATTGAGAAGGCTTGCCTTGATGCCTACAAGCGCCTCTTGAAACCTTCCATAGAGAATGAATATGCCGCACTCAGCAAGGAGAAAGCCGATACGGAAGCAATAGCTGTTTTTGCAAATGGCCTTCGCCAACTCCTCATGGCATCTCCGCTTGGACAGAAGCGAGTTATGGGCATTGACCCTGGTTTCCGCACCGGTTGCAAGGTGGTTTGTCTTGACGAGCACGGAATGCTTCTCCGTCATGACGTAATCTTCCCTCATCCTCCTGTGAACAAACTCTCTGACGCAGCAGCAAAGATTCAACTTCTGGCCAAGAAATACGCCGTGGAAGCCATTTCCATTGGTAACGGAACTGCTGGTCGTGAGACAGAAGATTTCATCCGTGGCTTGAATCTCGCTACGGCAAAAGGCTCTCCTGTGGAGGTTTATTCCGTGAACGAAGATGGCGCTTCCGTCTATTCCGCTTCGAAGATTGCACGCGAGGAGTTTCCTGACGAGGATGTCACTGTGCGTGGAGCCGTGAGCATTGCCCGCAGACTCATGGACCCTCTCGCCGAACTCGTGAAGATTGACAGCAAGAGCATCGGCGTCGGTCAGTATCAGCATGACGTTGACCAGACAGCCCTCAAGCAGCAACTTGACCAGACAGTCGTCTCGTGCGTGAACCTTGTTGGCGTGGATGTCAATACGGCTTCAAAGCATCTGCTCACATACATCTCCGGCCTTGGTCCTACTTTGGCGCAGAACATCATAGACTATCGCACAGAGCATGGCGGCTTCAAGACCCGAAAGGAACTCATGAAGGTGAAGCGTATGGGCGACAAGGCGTTCGAGCAATGTGCCGGTTTTCTTCGTGTCTCTGGCGGCAAGAACCCTCTTGACAATTCTTCTGTCCACCCTGAAAGCTACGCCGTTGTGGAGCGAATGGCAAAGGACCTCAGCACCGATGTCGCCACGCTCATGAAGGACGCCAATCTTCGCAGCAAGATAGACGTGAAGAGATACCAGGATGTCGGTCAGGAGACGCTGAAAGATATACTCAAGGAACTTGAAAAGCCAGGGCGTGACCCTCGTGAACCGCTGAAAGCATTCTCGTTCGATCCTCGTGTTCATTCACCAGAAGACCTCATGGTCGGAATGCGACTGCCGGGCATCGTCACCAACGTTACCAACTTCGGCGCATTCGTTGATGTCGGTGTTCATGAGAAGGGTCTCGTGCATGTCTCGCTGCTTGCCAACCATTACGTGAAAGACCCGCTTACCGTTGTTCACGTCGGTCAGACCGTGGAAGTCACCGTGACAGCTGTCGACCTTCAGCGAAACCGTATCTCGCTGAGCATGAAAGAATGATCCTCTAACTTCCTTTAACTTCTTTAACTCCTGTTAAAAACAATGTTAGGAACAATTCTCAATACTACAACTATCCTCATCGGTAGTGCTTTCGGAGCGCTGGTGCGTTCGGGAATAGGCGAGAAGTACAAGAAGGTGCTGTTCGAAGGTCTCGGACTCTGCTGTCTTTGATTGATAGGCTGATAGATTGATAGGTTGATGGGGTGTGTGAAGACTGATAGGTTTTCATGCAAATTCTATCAATCAATCTATCAATCAAAACAAGTACTTCAACACCTCTACACATCTATTATATATTTATTTTAATTAATGAACTAAGCTAATACTATGAATAGGCTCATACGTGCACAAGTTTTTTGATTGATTGATAGATTGATTGATAGGTTTCTTCTTTCAAACCATAAGTTAGCCACTCCGCAAGATTTTTCGGCAACCAGGAGTCGCAGTGCTCTTCTTTTGCCATGAAACGCCGCTTCTTGGGCTCAATTCCGCCTTACACCCTGCGAATTTCGCATTAAAAAGCAGAACTCTCACGGTTCATGCCGCTTTTCCCCTCGCTTTCACATCGTTTCCCTCACGCTTTCACATCGTTTCCCTCACGGATTTCACACGAGTGTTTTTTTGCTCGCAGATAAAACAGATTAGGCAGATGATATCAATAACCAAGAATCTGCTAAATCTGTAAAATCAGCGTGAGATAATATATACGCACGCAGATAAAGCAGATTACGCAGATGGTACAAATTAGGGTTTCTTGAAAAATATATTTCCTTCCTTTTTTTTGTGTGCCTTCCCGTCTTTCTTTGCCCTAAATCAAAATCGTATTTCGCCGATTTCCCCTTTAACTTTTTGAAAATCAAACCGTAGAACATAATATTCCCGTACGATGCAAAAAAACTACCGACTCATGGAAATGATACACCGTGACAACGTGGAAACGGAACGCAAGATGGCGGAGAAGAAGAGAGCCATGGCGATGTTCAACATCCAGAATTTCAACAACGCAGGAACATTCAACAACTACGAAAGACAACCATGACAGTAACTAATTTCTACAACGATGGCGGCATCTACAACGAGATCACCATCAACGGCAACAACGCCACGATCCATGCCAACGAGAAGAAACCGCAGACCGGTGCCGTGGAGGAGGCGGAGGAGATGGATAACGACACGAGAATACTCAAAGCTCTGAAGACACTTGTCGACGAAGACATGATGAAATATGCTTACGACTATCATGTCATCATGAAAGTGCTGCAAGAGAAGTATTCCGTTCCATTTGACAACGGGCAGTCGTTTGTCACTTATCTCCTTAGCAACGGCATAACCCACAAGCTGCCTTCTGCCGACAGCATAAACAAGAAGCTTTCTCTTATGAACGGGAAATTCCCTAACTGGTCTTGGTGTTACACAGACCACAATGAAGAGATACGCAGGACGAACATAGCCAAGCGTTTTGTTCATCTGATGAACGAGAGTAATTAAATCATAAATTTTGTAAGCAAGAAGCCGTAATCTGCAAAAGGATTGCGGCTTTTTTTGTGCCTTTTTCCGAGTGGCGTTCCGAGTGTTGTTCGTACTTTCCGAGCAGCGTTCCGAGCGTTGTTTTTTCTATTGCACAGCATAAACAAACTTCTTACTTTTGCACTGTCAAAAAACGAAATCCAGCGGGATTCAACAAAACTGTTTGACAAGCGATCTTCGAAATATTTAGCAAGTCCTGATAGAGGCAGTGAACGAAAACAAGACGAAGACGAAAATCACGAACAAAGATAAAGCCTTCGGCAAACGTGAATGTCACGAAAATTATCAAGAAATTATCTGCGCAATCTGATTAATCCGCGTGCTTAATAATATTTGTTCTCATGCAGATTTTACCGATTTTGCAGATTTCCAACTTTAATCTTTAATCTTTGACCTTTAATCTTTAATCTTTAATCTTTAAACTTTAACCTTTAACCTTTAAACATTAATCATATGAATACTGAAATCAAGACCTTTAATCATGAGATGTTCGGCTCTCTCCGAACAGTAGTTCTCCCTGACGGCCAGATCGGCTTCGTAGGCAAGGATGTGGCAGAAGCGCTGGGTTACAAGAATGCAAGCGACGCTATCTATTCACATGTAGATGAGGAAGACAAAACCTCATCCGTGATTTACGGAGCAGGTTCCAACTACAAGGCAAAGACAACCATCATCAACGAGTCTGGTCTCTACGCTCTCGTCCTCGCATCGAAGCTCCCTACTGCCCGCAAGTTCCATGAGTCAAGGGACGGTTCTCTGACTCACACAAACCTAATTTTTAACCGGACTTAGAATAGTCCAACTAAAACATTTTAACAAAATGGCAACTAAAATCAGACTTCAGCGCGGCGGTCGTAAGGGCTACGCTTTCTACAGCATCGTTATCGCTGACGCAAGAGCTCCACGTGATGGTAAATTTACTGAGAAGATTGGTACTTACAACCCTAACACCAATCCTGCCACTGTAGATTTGAAATTCGATCGTGCTCTCTATTGGGTAGAGTGTGGCGCACAGCCAACAGACACAGTTCGTAACATCCTCTCTCGCGAAGGCGTTTACATGATGAAGCACCTCCGTGGTGGTGTTAAGAAGGGTGCTTTCGACGAGGCTGCTGCACAGACTAAGTTCGACGCTTGGAAGCAGGCTAAGGAGTCAGGTCTCCTTGCTATCAAGGAGAAGGAAGCTGCTGCAGAGTAAGACCCTCCCCATCCCAAGCCCCCCAACCCCCGAACGGGGGCGAAGGAGAAAATCCCGAAGAGCGCAAGCTCAAAGAAAGACAAATCAAGGCGACGCTCTCAAAAGGCGTCGCTTTTTTTTATTACCAAATGGCACAAGACTCTTATATAATAAAGGTGCAGGAAGAGACTCCGCTCTTAGAGTTTCTCCTAAAATCATTGTCTCATCTTTCCCGCAACAAGGTGAAGGACATTCTGCAAGGTCGCGGCGTAACAGTCAACGGCAAGTGCACTACGCAGTTTGATCTTGCGCTGAAGCCTGGGCAGACAGTTGCCGTAAGCAAGCAGAAGCGTTCAAGGAACATACTGCAATCCCGCTACGTGAAGATTGTTTATGAAGACCGCTGGCTCGTTGTCGTGGAGAAGAACGTGGGAATCCTTTCAATGGCAGCTGGTCATAAGTCGCTGAATGTGAAGGCTGTGCTTGACGATTACTTCGTGAAGAGTCGTCAGAACTGCCGTGCTCATGTAGTTCATCGCCTCGACCGCGACACAAGTGGACTGATGATTTACGCGAAAGACATTGAGACGGAGCAGATTCTTGAGCACAACTGGCATGACATCGTTTACGACCGTCGCTATGTTGCCTTGCTAAGTGGCGTTATGGAAGAGGACAATGGCACGATAACTTCTTGGCTAAAGGACAATAAGGCGTACTTCACATACTCTTCGCCAGTGGATAACGGCGGTAAGTTTGCCGTCACTCATTTCACCACATTGAGGTGCAGTGACAGTCATTCTCTCGTGGAATTCAAGCTTGAGACAGGCAGAAAGAATCAGATTCGTGTACATTCTGCCGACATGAACCACCCTGTATGCGGCGACATCAAGTACGGAAATGGCGACGATCCAATCCACCGTCTTTGCCTTCACGCCTTCCTTCTCTGCTTCCATCACCCAAGAACAGGTGAACCAATGGAGTTCGAAACGCCTTTCCCACGTGATTTCAAGAATGCTATCAGAGGCTCGCTCCCTGAGAGAGGCTAAAAACTTAAGGTTTTCACTAAAGGTAATCATACTTATTACTTAATACTTCACTCTTTTATGGAAGAATATTCTTATTATATCTATGCGTTGGCGATAGTGATACTCGGTATCATTGCCCTCAAGAAGGTGGCAGGCTGTCTTATCCGCATTGTTTTGACAATAGCAATACTATTGATCCTAGCGGCTATCTACTATATCGGTTTCATGCAGTAGTAATCGTTGGCGACCTTCCTCTTCGTGCCGACCTTCGGTTCAGAACCGCAATATTCGGATTGTGAGCAGAAATGTACTTTTTGCTTACAATCCGTATTTTCATATATTAATGTTTAACCATCAACGAATAAACCATGACTATTAAGGAAGCGCAGCAAAGAGTTGACGAATGGATAAAGACATACGGTGTCAGATACTTCAACGAACTTTCCTTGTAATCATTTTTTTTGCTTGTTTTCTTAGTTTTTTGAGCATTTCCGTATTTATTTCATTAATTTATTGTAATTTTGCAGCAAGCAAAGCGATTGATTGCATGCCCCCGAATGCTATCTCAATGATATGATTTGTTTCGATGCATTGCAAGAAGAAAATAATTCAAAGTAAAAATATGCAGTTAAATAAACACACAAAGATTAAGAATGGTATTCGGAATTGACATCGAGGAAGAAGAAATTATGTCTTGGGGACACGGAATCCTAGAGATACTACTTAGTGACCATACCACTGGCGAAAATATCATTTGGGCAACTGATGACTATTCGTCTCGTGGTGAAGGTTATACTTTCTATGACCAGATTACAGCAGAGAAAATCTGCTGTAATGATAACCGTGTGATTGTGCCAAGAGTCTTGAAGGACAAGGATAGCCAAAAGAACAGAGCACGAAAGATGGCGGAGGTATTCACTCCTTCCTGGTTGTGCAACCAGATGCTCAACGATGTTGATGAGCGGTTGTTCGGACGTAAGGATGTATTCAATATATGTACCGAAATGGGTAAGGTATGGCAACCAACAGAAGAACCTGTATTCAAAGAAACAGATACACTAACTTGGAAAGAATATGTAACCAAGACTGTGATGGAAATCACCTGCGGAGAAGCTCCTTTCATTGTTAGTCGTTACGATACTGTGACAGGACGTTTTTTTGATAATGTTAATCAACGGATTGGATTCCTTGACCGCAAGCTTCGTGTAGTTTCAGAGAATGTAATGGAAAAGAATGACTGGATACATTGGGTAAAAATTGCCTATAAGTGCTCTTTCGGCTACGAATGGCAAGGCGACAACTTGCTTCTGGCAAGACAAAACCTGCTAATGACGTTCTTTGATTATTACGAAGCGGTTTGGAACGAGCAACCATCTTGGGATTTAGTCGCTGAGATGGCAGAAATCATTTCATGGAATATCTGGCAGATGGACGGCTTGAAGTATGTCCTACCCAAGAGCTGTAAGACAAAAGTTATCGAGGAATCTGACATTTTCGGTGAGATTACTCGCAAGGAAATTCCATGCGAAGGCTGCCTAAAGGATTTGAAGCACAAGCACAACGGAATTTATGCCAAGATGATGGATTGGTCGAAAAATGAAGCTGTTGATGCGATAACATTCTTAAACCAAAAGGACAATGACAAATAGTGCTATCATAGAAAAATTCATCGTGGGACGTGTGGAGCCTCACATCTATGCGTTCGAGACAGGCACTGTGCCAAACTACCTGAAGATTGGCGACACGTATCGTCCTGTTGAAACGCGCTTGAATGAGTGGCGTCGCTACTTTGCTGACCTACAAAAGAAATATGACGAACCAGCAACCGCTGGTGATGAATACTTTCGTGACCTCTCGGTTCATGAATACATCATCCGTGAGAGAGGACGCAATCGTCTCGAAAGAACTACCTTGCCAAACATCCCTTATTACTCCAACGAGTTCTTTGAGAATGCTACTACAGGTGATGTGGACGAAGCTATCCAAGACATCAGAAGGAGTGCATCTGATAAAGATGGACGTTACAAACTCTATTCAATGAAGGATGGTAGAGTGCCTGTAGACTTTCATTACGAAAGAGGGGAAGAACCTATAATACTGCGCCCTAACCAGAAAGCTGTGGTTAAAAGATTCATTGAAGCAAAGAATCATCGTCGAACCCATTTGCTCATGTATGCCGTTATGCGATTTGGGAAATCCATCACGGCAATGAGTTGTGCTAAGGCTATGAATGCCCATCTTGTAGTTGTGGTTTCTGCCAAAGCAGATGTCAGAACAGAATGGAAGAAGACGGTAGAGAGTTTCAAGAACTTTGAAGGCTATAAGTTTGCCGACGGCGATGATTTGACACGCAACGACTCGTTGATAAAGCAAGCCAAGAAGGAACGAAAGAATCTCGTTGTCTGCCTGACACTCCAAGACCTTAGTGGTAAGGAGGTAAAAACACGTCATAAGGATTTGTTCCGTCAGAGCATAGACCTTCTGATTGTTGACGAAACACATTTTGGAGCTCGTGCCGAACATTACGGAAAGGTTCTTCCTTCTGTAGGTGCAACACCTAAGCAGGAGCATAAATATGACGCAGAATCTGCTGATGATCTGGATGCTCAGATCAAGCAATTGAATGCCAAGATGCAATTACACTTGTCTGGCACACCCTACAGAATCCTGATGGGTAATGAGTTTACGGACGAGGACGTTATCTGCTACTGCCAGTTCTCTGACATTGCACAGGCAAGCGAAGAGTGGGATAGGGAAAATCTTGACACCAAGGACGAATGGGAGAATCCATACTATGGGTTCTCTCAAATGGTACGTTTTGCTTTCAATCCAAACGAATCATCCTTGCGAAAGCTTGCAGAACTACAGAAGAACGGAATAACAATTGCTTTCAGTGA
>JAZLHI010000006.1:0-111160 GCA_045616725.1 Prevotella sp.
TAAACGGCAGCACTTGAGCTTGTGTTACTTGTGTCACTTGCGATTATATTTCTTACATAGTTGATTTGCGTTTTTTTTGTTATAGATTACATTTCTTCTCCCTTAGGAATACGCCACATAACTCTAAGGAATACACTTCAAAAAATGCATTTTTTGAGGCGTAACTGCCCCATTTATATATCGTATTCGATAGGATAACCACTCCTCTTTCTTAGGTTTGTTGTGTGAAATTCTAGGTGTTGTTGTGCATGTTAAAGTGAAACTCCTGTTGCGGTGAGTTTGCGGTGAGTTGCGGCGAGTTTTGTGAACTAACCACAATCGTAATCGTTTGATTATCAACTACTCCAGAGCTCCTTGCGGTGAGGTGGCGAGTTGTAAGCGTTTTTCTGGGTGCAAAATAGCGTAGCGCTTCGTGCTCAGGAAATAGGGCTTGTCGAACTTGCTCGGTGCCCGTCTCTGATTTTCTGAGTGCAAAATTACGAAAAATAATTGAAACAGCCAAGAATCTTCGTAGGAAAATTTCTGCAATCTTCCTCCAAAGCCCCATTTTCTTACTCACAGCAATCTTTTTTGTAATAATTTGCTTGTATGTCAAAATAAAATGCTAACTTTGCCACAAATTTAGTGAACACAAAGATTCCTTAACCATTATGTTAAACCTGAAAGAACGCATCGCACAAGGTGAATCTTCCACATTGCAATTTAAGTTGCAGTGGAGTGATAACGATAAAATAACTAAAGAACTTGTAGCCTTTGCCAATAGCAGAGGTGGCAGCATTGTGTTTGGTGTCGAAGATAAAACAGGTCGCATTGATGGTTTAACATACGAGGATGTGCAAAGCATTTCTTCATTAGCAGCCAATATGGCTGAAAATAATATCGTGCCGACTCTGTACATCAACTCTCATCCAGAGGAAATTGACGGTAAGACTGTTTTGGTGGTTGATGTGCCATCTGGCAGCAATAAACCATATAAGACGAAGAAAGGCGGTGAGATCTATGTAAAGCAAGGTGCGGATAAGCGTCAGGTTCATGAGAATAGGGAAATACTCCGTATGTTCTATGAATCGGGACAATATTATCCTGATCAGATGGGTGTAAAAGGTACTTCCGTGAAAAATCTAAGTGAGTCTCTCATTGACAGATTCTTTCACAAACAGTTCGGCAAGGGGAAGGAGGATTTTGATGTTCCTGTACAAAACCTATATGAGAATTTATGTTTGATTGATGAAAAAGGTCAGGCTACATTGGCAGGGTTGTTGTTTTTTGGTGTTATGCCGACATGGAGGTGTCCACAGTTTAAGATAAAGGCAGTATGTTTTGTAGGCAACGATTTGGCTGGAACGCAATATCGTGATAGTGTTGATATAGAGGGAACTGTGCCCGATATGTATGAGCAAGCTATGCGATTCTGTGAGGGCAACCTCCGTCATCTGCAAGACGGTCAGTCATTCAATTCTGAAGGACATCTTGAGGTATCTCGCATAGCCTTGGAAGAACTCATCCAGAACGCTCTAGTACATAGAGAGATGCTTGGTGAGGACGTTATAAAGATACTTATATTTGATAACCGCATCGAGATAGAAAGTCCAGGCTGCTTGCCTCAGGAATTGACAGTGGAGAAGATAAAGCTTGGAAATGCAAAGATACGTAATCCACAAATGTCACAATTCTGTGCAAAGACAATGCCTTATCGTGGTTTGGGATCTGGCATAACTCGCGCTATGAAGAGCGGTTCTCGTGTGGAACTTCTCAACGACATAGAGCGCGATAAGTTTGTGGCTACTATTTGGAGAGAAAATAATGCGCAAGTTTTGGCGGATAATGCGCAGAATCTCGAAAATAATGTGCAAGAGGTAGAAAATAATGCGCAAGTCCTGGAAAATAATGTGCAAATAATACTGGAATCTGCCCATAAACGTATTGAAACCCATAGTGGATTTTCAAGCGGTAAAGTGCAGACACTTGAAGAAATTGTTGGATTGATTGTCGCAAAGCCAACGATTACTAGTAAGGATTTAATGGAGCTAACAAAGTATTCAAGAAGATCAGTCACAGAATATACAAATATTCTGCAGGAACTTGGAATTATTAAACGTGATGGTTCAAAAAAAACTGGCGGATGGGTAATTTGTGAAGAATTGTAACTACCCAGAAACGCAAAAGCACTACCCAGAAAAGCGGAAATACTACCCAGAAAAGTGAAAATACTACCCAGAAAAACGGTGATACTACCCAGAAAACTTTCCCAAAGCTAACTGAAATGCAACTCGCCATTTTGGATTATCTAAGAGAAAAACCAAAGGCAAGTCGCAAGAAGATGCTTGAAGACATAAAAGGTATCTCGGAAGATGGTATCAAATATAATCTAAAAGCTCTTCAGGAAAAAGGACTGTTAAAGCGAATAGGTGCGGATTATGGTGGGTATTGGGAAATTATTACAAAATAATGTTGTGTAATTATGAATAAGCTATTTCTCTCATTTATCCTGTTACTTTGTGTGGTGACAGTTAAAGCACAGGTAACAAACTTGTCTGCTCGTTATGATGAAGCTGCATCATATCTCAATGAAGGTAATGGAACGCCTAAAGACTATTCAGAGGCGTTTGAGCGCTTTTCAAAACTTGCCGTAGAAGGATCTCCTGAAGCCGGTTATAGAGTGGCTGTTTGCTATGAGAATGGAGATGGTGTGGTAAAAGACACATTAAAAGCATTTGATTTGTATAATAAATATGCAAATCTTGGCGAGCCTCTCTCTATATATAGACTAGGCTACTGTTTTGAAAAAGGAAATTGCACTGATAAGAATGAAATTCTTGCTAAACAATATCACTCTAAGGCTTTTCTTGCTCTATTGGAATTTGCAAATGCAAATGAACCTATAGCAGAACCATCTGTTCCGAAATGTTATTTGTGCAATATTTGGAGAGTGATTGGTTATAGCTACGATGAAGGTCAAGGGGTTGAAGAAAATAAAACTGAAGCGGTAAGATGGTGGCGCAAAGCGGCTGAGCAAGGAGATGCTACTTCACAAATGAATCTGGGATTGTGCTATTATGAAGGAAAAGGAGTTGACAAAGATTTCTTTGAAGCAGTAAAGTGGTGGCGAAAGGCTGCAGAGCAAGGGGATGCCGTGGCTCAATATAGTCTGGGTTACTGTTATGATATGGGTGAAGGAATAGCTGTAAACAAATTAGAAGCAATAAAATGGTATCGTAAAGCTGCTGAACAAGGACTCGATGATGCCCAATGCGTTTTGGGCTTCTTCTATATGAGTGGTGAGATAGTTTGTAAAGATGTTAATGAAGCTATTATGTGGTTTAGTAAGGCTGCAGAGCAAGGTCATTCTCAAGCCCAACATGGTTTGGGTATCATATATATGAATGGCGATAGTGGAAAGAAAGCCCCTCAAGACGCTGTAAGGTGGTGGCGCAAGTCAGCAGAACAAGGGCATGTTCTTTCTCAATATTATTTGGCTGTTTGCTTCAATGAAGGAGAAGGTGTTTCTCAAGATTATGCCGAAGCTGTTAAGTGGTTTCGTAAAGCTGCAGAGCAGGGATATGCCTTGGCCCAAAATGATTTAGGTGTACGTTATGCAAAAGGAGAAGGAGTTCTGCAGGATTATACCGAGGCTGTAAAATGGCATCGTAAGGCAGCAGAACAAGGAGAACCCACTGCGCAAAATAATTTAGGTCTTTGTTATGAGAATGGAAGGGGCATTCAGCAGAATTATGTAGAGGCGGTGAAATGGTATCGTAAAGCTGCTGAGCAAGGCAATGAGAATGCTCAATGCAATTTAGGTGTTTGTTATTGCCTAGGCAATGGAGTACAACAAAGTTATGAAGCTGGTGTAAAGTGGTTTCGTAAAGCAGCAGAATTAGAAGATGCTCGGGCACAACTGATGCTAGGTTATTCGTATGCAAATGGTAATGGCGTACAAAAGAGTCAGAATGCAGCTGTTAAGTTTTACCGTAAGGCTGCCGAAAATGGTAATGCCGAAGCTCAATACTGTTTGGGACAGTGTTATCGGACAGGCAATGGAATACAAAAAAATATGACAGAAGCGAAGAAATGGTATCAGAAAGCAGCTGCACAAGACTTTGAAAAAGCTAAACAGATGCTTGACATTTACTTTTAACGGAGGGTGCATCACATAATTAAACTCATTAAAAATGAGCACCACATTATAGTTTTGAATAATACGTTTATAGTGTGGCACAGCAAATCATGGCGAAGAAATTTGAAATACGGAATAGTACAGCGGAATTCCATACTTTTGTAGCAGAACCAAATACCCAAGTGTTATGACTCTACACGCTGGAGAGTATTGTGTCCATCAATTTCGTTGAAAGAGGGAAATGCTTAGGCTTATCGTTGCGAAGATGATGCCGACGAGGCAGACGCCTTGCCATCCGGCTATCGTCCAGCCTATACCGGCAAGGAAAGTGCCGAGGCTGCCGCCGATGAAATATGTGGTCATGAAGATGGTGTTTGCTCTGTTGGATGCTTCGGGAACGGCTTGTATGCAAGCGCCCTGATTGCTCAGCTGAAGGCACTGTAGGCCGATGTCGATGAGTATGACGGTGAGAATCAGTCCTATGTATGTGTTGCCGAAAAGCCATGCCGTGAGCCATGACACCATCTGAATTGTTGCGCCGGTAATGCTGAAACGTCTTACACCGTAACGTGGAATATATTTCCCTATACCACTTGCAACAACGGCTCCTGCCACTCCACAGATGCCAAGATAGCCAACGACATCACTGCCAGCATGGAACGGTTTGTCGGCAAGATGAAAGGCGAGGCAGGCCCAGAAAGTCAGCATGCTGCCGAAACCGAAGGCCGCCCGAATAGAGTTGAGTCGGATGCGAGGATAATCGGCGAAGATACGCATCACGCTCTTCATCAGTTCTGCATATGAACCAGAGAAATTCTGCTGCATCTGTGGTAGCATCCAGAGTGTCAGCACAAGGCAGACAATCATTATAATGCCTGCTAGGTAATACATCATTCTCCATCCGAACCATTCGCCAATCATTCCGCTAACTACTCGTGCCGCAAGGATGCCGATGAGCAGTCCTGAGAGCACATAACCCATGTTGCGGGATTTGTTTTCGGGCTTTGAGAATTGTCCCGCGATGGGGATGAACAGCTGTGGCACGATGGAGCATGCTCCCATAACAAGTGATGCTGCCCAAATGACATAGATGTTGGTTGCTATGCCTATCGTCATAGTCATGAGTGCGGCGATTACCATGCAGACAACGATGCTCTTGCGGCGCGAAAAGAGGTCGCCAGTGGGCACAATAAACAGCAATCCAAAAGCGTAACCCACCTGCGTGATGACGGTAATGAGATTGGCGAGAGAGGATGTTGTAGCCAGATCGCTACGAATCATCTCCAGTAATGGTTGATTGTAATAGAGATTGGCAACGGTAAGTCCCGCCATTGCCGCCATCAACATTATTATATGTCGCGGTATTCCCTGATTTGGTGTTAGCTGCATGATGAAAAGTGCTATCTGTCGAAGAGTTTGTCTTTGGCTGTAACCTGTGATGGTGCTGTGCCAACGAAACCGCCGAGAGCGCAGTTGCGGAGAGAGATGTCAAGGGTGTTTACGGACGAGAATCCGATCTTGCATTCATCTACGCGGACATTGTCGAAGGTGATGTTGCGCAGTGGCTTGGCTTCTGTTCCCTGAAGAACGATGGCTGCATTTGAAGCCTTCTTGCAACTGACATTGCTGACGTGAATGTCCTCAATATCAGTGAAATGGACATCGTCGGCACCCTCGCCAGCATACATGGACGTGATATAGAAGAGGTCTTCCACTTCGCCGAACTCAACATTCTGGAAATAGATGTTGCGTACGAAACCGCCACGGTTAGGATTTGTCTTGACATAAAGTCCGCGCTTGGTGTAGCCAGCGTAAGTGCAGTCTTCCACGAAGATGTTCTGTACGCCAGCAGACATCTCGCTACCGATGACAATGCCATGAAGTCCCTTGAAACGACAGTTGCGAATGATGATGTTTTCCGATGGTCGGGAATCCTTGCGCCAACCATCGTTGTCGCGTCCAGCCTTGATGGCTACATTGTCGTCGCCGTTGTTGAAATCAATGTCTTCTATGAGGAGGTTGCGTGTCATCTCAGGGTCGATGCCGTCGTTGTTCACGAGCTTTGCATCATAACGCAAACCGCGACAGATAATGTTCTCACAGCGCAAGAGATGAACGCACCAGAAAGGACTGTTTGTAATGAAAATATCACTGAGCGTAATGTCTTTGCAGTCAAAGAGTTGGAGTAGGTGAGGGCGCAGCAGATTGCCGTTGCCGAAGTTGCGCTCTGCTATAGGTACTTCACGATGGTTATAGTCGCGTGAAGTCATCTGGTCGTTGCGCTGCAGTTTCTTCCATTCAGGGAAAGTCTCCATACAGTTGCCATCAATCTTTCCCTTTCCGATGATGGCAATATTGGTCAGCCCGTAGCCGTATATTAAAGGAGAATAGTTCTGACAGAAAGAACCTTCCCACGAAGTGCGAACGGCTGGAAGATAATCTTTCGGATCGGCAGAGAAACGCAGAGTAGCACCCTCCTGAAGTTCGAGGGTAATGTTGCTTACAAGATGGATGGGACCTTTCACGAACCAATCTCCCTGAGGCACAACGATGTGCAGCCCGCCCTTTGTCTTGGCTGCCATCTTCATCGCCTTTCGGAAAGCCGGAAGACAGTCAGTAGTGCCGTTGCCCTTTGCACCGAAAGTAGTGATAACCTTCTGCTGTTGTGGAGCAGCCATTGGCGATTGCGAAGGAGCACCGGTGATGAGTGAGAGAATAGAGTCATGGCGCAGAGTTGTCTCTGCGTCGTATGCCATGGCAGAAAGAACGGCAGCAAGTGCAAGGATAAGGGTTATTGAGATGCGTTTCATTTTATTTGTTGGTATTATTGCGACTAAACAATTCCACTCAAATCCACCTTATATTCCAAAGGGACGGACTCGTTCTTGTGGAAAAACATTGTCATATAAATAGGGGCATAAATGAGTTTTCCGTCGCAACTTAGATTGTCATTGCACAAAATGACTGCTCTCGGTAGCGTATATTCCTTACAATCCATAATGTTTGCCAAAGCACGATGCTGGATGTAGTCTTTGCCAGACTTAACCTCTATAGGAAGTACTTCGCCAGCAATGGTTACAACGAAGTCAACCTCACCTCTTTTCTTGTTGTTATAGTAAAAGAGTTCTATGCCGTGAGCGGTAAGTTCCTGGGCAATAGCATTCTCATAAATAGAGCCGTGATTGATGTCCTTGTCACCTCGCAGAATGCGCATCTGAATGCCTTCAGCATACATTGCTGCCAACAATCCTACATCGCAAAGGAAGAGCTTCAATAGATTACGTGAGCGTGAAAGCAGCAACGGATGTTTCGGTTCTTCTATATTATATACAGGAACGGCTACCCCAGCATTCTTCAGCCATAGGAACGAGTTATGATAACGGTTGTATTTTGCGTTTTCATTAAGATTTTTCAGGATAAAACGCTTGTTCTTGGAATCCAATTCAGGTGGAATCAGGTCGAAAATCTCGTTGATAGCCAGTTTGTTGCTCGGGTCATATTTTGCTATGTCCCTCTTGTACATTGCGATGATATCTTTCTGGATTTGCAATACATGCTGCAGATTGTTTGTCTCAACATACTTACTAACAGCTTCCGGCATTCCGCCTACGATAAGATACAGTCGGAACAGTTCCATCATCTTTGAATGGATGAAGTCATCAACAGGTTTGCGTTCCTCCCAAGATTGTTTGAGATGGTCAATGATATTGTCTCCGATGCCTATTGCCCTTACAAACTCTTCAATGTTCAATGGGTACATTTCCTTAACGCTCATGTAGCCCACTGGTTCGGAGCGCAGATCCTTCAGTTCCACTCCCAAAAGCGAACCGCTCATGATGTAGCGGTACGAGCCTTCGTCAACCAGAAATTTTATGGCTGTGACTATTTCCGGGCAAGCCTGAACTTCATCGAAGAATATGAGGGTTTTCCCTTTTTTTAGTTGCTTCTTTGAGAAGGCAGAAAGTCTTAGAAGCAGGTTGTCTGCTCCTTTTGTGTTTCTGAAAAGTTCTGCCGCATCAGGGTTCTCAATGAAGTTTATTTCTACGAATACTTCCCATTGTTTCCCAAATTCTCTGATGGAGAAAGTCTTGCCTATCTGTCTTGCGCCAGTAATAAGCAAGGCTTTGTCTGTCGATTTGTAGAAGTCTTGAATGAAAATATCTGCCTGTCTTTTAAGCATATAGAAACTTTATTTAGGATGTTTTTAGTGGAAAAATTCCACTTTTCCAATGCAAAATTACTAATATTTTCCACTTTTCCAAGCAGAAAACGAAAAATTTTTCCACTTTTCCAAGACTTTGTTGCCAAAAATCTCCACTTTTCCAAGTTTTAAACAAGTGTATATATATGATAAAGATTGCAAAAGCGAAGTGCATGAAGGCTAAAAAGTAATCTTTTTCTAGATTATTTGCTTGTATGTCAAAATAATATGTTAATTTTGCACGATGTAAGAGACTAAATGCAGATTAACTATTAACCTAAAATACAAGACTATGAAAAAGTTGTTTCTTTCTGTGTTGACCTGTGCTTTTGCCCTGTTGGCAGCGGCACAAGAGAAATCGGGACCTGTGCTTACCATAGAAGGCGGTAAGGTTCAGGGCGTTAGTACGGACATCGAGGGCGTTACGGTGTATCGCGGCATTCCTTACGCTGCCGCTCCTATTGGCAATCTGAGATGGAAGGCTCCACAGCCGGTAGTGGCTTGGGAAGGCGTGAAGGTGGCTGATAAGTTCGGTCATCCAGGCTATCAATCGGTGCATTATCCTGGCGGTTATACCACAGAATGGGGCTACGGCGACGAATCGCCTTACAGCGAGGACTGCCTTTACCTAAATGTTTGGACACCTGCGGGTGCAAAGGCTGGTCAGAAACTTCCAGTGGCTCTCTGGATTCACGGAGGCGGCTATCGCGAAGGTTGGGGCTCTGAGCCTGAGTTTGATGCTCAGGAATGGGCGGCAAAGGGCGTTATTCTCGTGAGCATAAACTATCGTCTCGGCGTGTTCGGTTTCCTTTCTCATCCAGAGCTTTCTGCTGAAAGTCCTCAGAAGGTGTCAGGAAACTACGGTATTCTCGACCAGATAGAATCGCTCAAATGGATAAAGAAGAACATTGCGCAGTTTGGTGGTGACGTGAACAACGTAACAATATTCGGTCAGAGTGCTGGTGGCGGTAGCGTGAGAACTCTTTGCGAGTCGCCTCTTGCACGCGGTCTTTTCCACAAGGCAATCATCATGAGTGCCGGTGGTCTTGCTCCTGCGGCTGCTGGCAGAGGAATGGGCATGACTCTTGAAGGTGCTGAGCAGATGAACAAGAAGATCCTTGACTGGGCTGGCATCAACACGCTTGAGAAGATGCGCAGGGCTTCTACTGAGACTGTCCACACCGTAGGCACGCACTATTCTGCCGTTACTGGCGAACAGGCTCGCATGCCTCTCTCTCCAATCGTTGACGGCTATGTATGCAAGAAGAGCTTCGACGAAGCTGCTGTTGACGGTTCGTTGGCTGATGTTCCTTATATGATTGGCTTCACGATGAACGACCTCGGCTTCGTGGCAAATGGTATTCCTGAGTTCTGCTACAACCGTGAGGAGGTTGGCCATCACCCTGTTTGGGCTTACGAGTTTGCGCGTCCATTGCCAACAGACGGCAGACCGAATGTGCTGAAGGGTGCGTTCCACTCGGCAGACCTTTGGTACGTATTTAAGTCGCTGAAGCACTGCTGGCGTCCATGGGCTAAGGGCGACTGGGAACTCTCAGAGCGCATGCTTACTGCCTGGACAAACTTCGCGAAGTATGGCAATCCTAACGGCAATGTGAAGAAGGGCGAATGGACTCCTTGCACAAAGAAGAACAACAACATCATGCTCTTCAAGCTTGATGCTCAGGACAAAGACGCTTCTTGCATGGGACAGCCTATCAAGGTTGAGGCGCAGCCTTGGGCGAATGCGGGGAAATAAGCCTCTCCCCCCAGCCCCCTCCCCGATTATGGGGAGGGGGAGTAATTAGTTTTGAGGGGAGAATATAATATAGGGCGGGGATTTTTTGAATCCTCGCCCTACATTTGTATATGAGGCGTCGTTTCCAATGCGTCTATATTATTCCTCGTTCGTGAGTTCCTTGATTTGTGCTATGGCTTCATCGTTTGTGCGCTGCATCTTGCTGTAGATGCGCCATGCGGCGAAGATGCCAACAGGAAGGCCGATGAGGAGTCCGATGAAACCTCCGTGGGCAGCTCCCTTCAAAGCATCGTCAAGGCCGGAGAGATCGCCTAAGTTCTGCCACATCTCAATGCCAACCCATGCGAGCCAGACGATGACGAGAGGCAACATTATGGCGAATGACTTCTTGCGCATCTGCTTCATGTCGATGAGTTTCTGCATTGTGCCTTTAAGGCTATTCTTTTCCACTTCCTCGGCTTTGAGTGAAGCAATGTTTATGCGGTAATCCCAAACGGAATCTACAATGGTCATGATGACCATAAAGGCGTAGCAATACCAAGAGAGATTTACCATGTATTTGAGCCCCAGCCATATCGCTGCACAGAAAGGCACCAGCAGATACATCTGCATGTAAGTGTATTTCTTTATCCACGACATCTTGGCATTGACGGCGTTGCGCACCATCTTGTCGCTGATAATCTCCTGCTTGTCAAGCTTATCGTGAAGCATCTGCAACTGTTGGCGCATCTGCTCAAGTTCGTTGTTTATTGTATTGTTTTCCATTGTTTTTCCTGTTTTTTAATCGTTAGACATTGCCTTTAGTTGTTCGCGAATGCGTACTAGTCGCACTGAGACATTCTTTGCCGAGATGCCTACGATGGCTCCAATCTCGTCGTAGCTGATGTTTTCCAGCCACAGGAGTACGATAGCGCGGTCGAAGGGGTGCAGTCGGCTGATTCTCTTGTGCAGCATGTTGACTTGCTCGGTCTCCTTGTCGTCGTCGGAGAAGAGGTTGATGTCCATCGTAAGTCGTGCCTCGGGATGGCGTTTCTTCTTGCGGTCAATGCTGATGCAGGTGTTCAGCGCAATGCGATAGATCCATGTCTTGATGTCGCTGCGTCCGTCGAAGGATGGCAGTCCTCGCCAGATCTTTATCATCACCTCCTGAAACAGGTCGGCTACCTCATTCTCGTCGTTTGAGAACATGTAGCATACGGTGTAGATAGTGCTCTTGTGGGTTCTCACCATCTTTGCGAATTCTTGTTCAGTTAATTCCATTTTTGTTTTGTTTTTTGAATCATTCTGACCGTTAGACGCAAGAAATTCCGATTCACTACAGGAAAAACAATATTTTTTTGAAATATTTCATTTCTCACTCTATCACTTACTCCTATATTCCCCTTTCAATATTCTGTTTCTGATACTCTTCACAGCAGGCTTGTAGTATTCCATCTGCATGTTTTCGAGAGTGAGGATAAGCTCAGCTTTCAGTTCCGGATAGAACGAGCACATCTTGTAAGCGAGCTTTATGGCAAGCGACTGGATGCCCGGATATTCTGCGGGATCTATGGCATGGTTGAAGCAGAAGTCGAGGAAGTCCGTGCGAAGGTTGTCCTCGGTAATCTTGAGTCGCTCTATGACATTCATGCTCAGTCGTCTGACAGAGGAGTTATCGGTTGTTATGGCAAGGTCAATGAGTTCGTTGAGGATAGGCTGAAGACTTGACAATTCCTCGTCGGTGGCTTTTGTCAAGGTCCACAGCGCATTGCGAGCCACCTGGTAATCCTCATCGTGCATGAAACTTTGCGCAAAACCGATGAAGTTACCAGATGGCTTCAGTTTATTGTATATGGCAAGCGCTTCACGCTCACCGTAAGAGCCAAGTAGGTCTTTTCGGGTCATTGGGAATATGGAGGTGCGGTGCCCTCACCGCACCAATAAGTAAGTGTTTGATTATTCCCCGATGGTGCGGTGGGGGCACCGCACCTCCATAATTTATTTAGGGAAACCGACAGGGTTGTTCATGATAGGAAGCTGCTTGTCAGTGAAGTCGAGGAGCTCGCGGATAGCCTTCACATCCATTGTGGCGCGAGGAACAGTAACAAGTCCTACAGCCTGGCAGTAGAGGTTGATGTTCTCAGATACATTTCCTGCATCAACGCAGCCCATCATAAGAGCCTTCTCGCCCTGTGACTGGAAGAGGTCGTAGTCGATAACCATCATGAGCACGACAGGAGCCTGGCTTACGAAGTCCTGGCTGAAACCCTTTTTGCCTGTCTTTGGGTCAACGCCATTGCTTGCGTGGATGCTGCGGTAGTCGCCCTTAGCCACTTCCTTGAGCAGGTTCTTCTCGGCGATATACTCGTAAACGCTTTTTGCAGTGAAGGCAAAGAGTCGGATTTCCTTGCGGTTCATAGCCGTAGGAGCAGTACGATGGTCAGCATCACGGCTAACGCCACAAGCAGCCCAACAGAGGTTGCTGAGTTCCTGGTTTGTTAGTTCGCGGCTGGAATATTCGCGTACAGAATGTCTTGTTGCCAAAGCTTCAACAACAGTCATGGATTTCTGGTTCATGTCAGGCGCAGGAAGCTTGATGTCTTGCGCTACGCAGTTTGTCAAGGATAATGCCGCCATGGCAGCGAGGATAGTTTTCTTCATTTCTATTATTGTTTTGGGTTATATTTCGTTAGTTGGTTGTCGCAAATTTACGAATATTCACATTGCATTCACTCCTTTCGATGCACCTACATTATGATACATAATGAAAACAACTGTTTTTCTTGATAAAATTTTTGTGGAATATCTTTTTTTTGTAACTTTGCGCCCGCTAATTTTATGTCCCACTCATAATCATTTCTTCCAAATAGAATAAGCAAAACTTATGAGAATAGTTCTCTTTTGCGAAAATAGATACGCCATAGACATCCTCCAACCTCTTCATGACGAAAGCATGAGGCAGGGAAGGCACGATGTGCTGTGGTATATCCATACGAAAAAAATCAAGACGTACACGCTCCCGGAGGATGCGAAATGGACTGATTCCATAGAGGGAATATTGGACTTTGAGCCTGAGGCTATCTTTGTACCAGGAAACATTGTCCCATACTACCTTCCCGGTGTGAAGATTCAGGTCTTCCACGGATATGCTGCAGAGAAGAAAGACCATTGGGTGATACGCCGATACTTCGATACTTACTTCACGCAGGGACCATTCTTCACTGCCGGCTTCGAGAAGCTTGCACTGAAATACAAGGACTTTGAGGTTCGTGAAACAGGCTGGCCAAAGCAGGACTGGATTTTCCAGCACATGCACGACTACGACGAGGAGAAGGCGCAGCTGCTCAAGAAGCATGGAAAGAAGCAGATCGTAATCTATGCTCCTACATTCTCTCCTTCGCTCACCTCGCTGCCTTTCATGAAGCCTGGACTGGAGAAACTTCTCAAGGAGCGTGACGTGCTGCTCATCATGAAGTTCCATCCGTTGACGAAGAAAGAGTGGTGCGACGAATATCGCGAGTGGGCTAAGACACTGGAGAACGCCATCTATGTGGAGGCAAGCGAGAATGTCACTCGCTATCAGATGATGAGCGACCTGATGATAAGCGACACTTCGTCGGCACTCTATGAATTCCTTTTGCTCAACCGTCCTGTTGTAACCCTCGGTGCCGTAGCCAAGGACATCTACTGGGAGAACATAACAGATGCGTCGCAGCTTGTTGAGGCTTATGACCACGCCCTGACAGATCCGGAAAGTATCGCCAAGCGCAAGTGGATTTACGACAACTATGATCCGCACCTCGACGGAAAGTGTTGCGAAAGAATGATTGCGGAAGCAGAAGATTTCATAGCACGACATGGTGTGCCAGAAAAGAGAAAACTCAACCTTTGGCGAAAATATACAAGCATAAAGACATTTGGCTGGCCGCCTAAGAAGTAAATACAAAGTAATCAATAAAAGAATATATAGAATTCGACATAAAGAAAATATGAACTATCTTGATAGAAACGAGTTTAACTTTGAACCATCACAGAAAGTAGTGGATGCGGTTAATAATTTTGATGCCAGTACTTTGTGCTTCTATACCCGCATTTACGATGAAGGAAAGAAAAGCGTTGTCAGCGTTCGTCTTTCTGAAATCTACGGAGTGCCAGAAGAGCAGGTCCTCCTTGGCTATGGTGGTGAGGACATCTTGAAGAATGCCGTTCATTATTACCTGATGAAGGGCGATAACAAGACTATTCTCATTCCAGAATTTTCTTGGTGGTACTACAATCGTATAGCCGGAGAATGTGGCGGCAGTTTTGAGATGTATCCACTTCATGAGACTGGTGATACCTTCGCTTACGATGTAGAAGAAGTAATCGAATATACAAATCGTATTCATCCACGAATGCTCCTTCTTGCTTCTCCAAACAATCCTACTGGCAACTGTCTCACACCGGAGGAGATTGGACGCATCATGGAGAACATACCTTCTGACACAATGGTACTTATTGACGAGGCTTACGCTTCGTTCATCTCTACTGATACAGCTTACATTGCTCCACTTGTTGGCAAGTACAGCAATCTCATAATCTCTCGTACGTTAAGCAAGTTCTACGGACTCCCTGGTCTCCGTATGGGCTTCGGCTTCATGGGTAAGGGGCACGAGAGCTTCCTCTCTTACGCCAACAAGTATCTTGGCTACAACCGCTTCAGCGAAGCAGTAGCTCTTGCTGCCCTCGACAGTGATGAGCACTACCGCAAAGTTGCCGACGATATGGAGTGGGACCGCCAACTCTTCACCAAGGAACTCGGCTCACTCCCTGGCTTCAAGGTTTACAAGAGTGTGGCAAACTTCATCCTCATTAAGTATCCTACAGCCATCAAGGAAGCTCTCCAGAAGGCTATGGCAGACCAGAACTACAAGATCAAGTTCATGGGCGACAAGGGACTCGAGGACTGCCTCCGCATCACTCTCGGCCGTCGTGAGCAGATTCAGGTTGTCGTAGATACAATAAAGAAGGTTTGGGAGGCTCAGCAATGATAGGAGTCATTCTTGCTGCCGGCATGGCATCTCGCCTTCGCCCTCTCACTGACCATTCTCCAAAATGCCTGCTAAAGGTTGGCGAGCGTTGTCTGCTTCAGCGTACAGTGGATGCTCTCGTTGCCAATGGAATAGGGGAACTTGTAGTCGTAACCGGCTATCTGCATGAGATGATTGAGGATTTTCTCAAGAAGCAGTATCCTGAACTGACAATACATTTCATCAACAACGATGTCTATCAGACAACTAACAACATCTATTCCCTTTGGCTTACTCGTCCTTATTGTGAAGGCAAGGAGATTCTTCTCATGGACAGCGACATCCTTTGCGACCCGAAGATTGTTGGCGTAATGCTCTCTCAGCCAGGCAATGCCATAGCACTTAACCGTCATGAGTGTGCTGAAGAGGAGATGAAGATTTGCATAGATGCAGAAGACAACATCACCGACATCAGCAAGACTTGCTCTTGTGAGGAAGCTGTTGGCGAGAGTGTAGGCTTCGAGAAGATGACTGCTGAATACACCTCTGCACTCTTCCCTGAACTCGACAAGATGATGAATCAGGAGCATCTTGAAAACACCTTCTACGAACTTGCTTTCGAGCGACTCATAAAGCAGGGCAAAACATACAAGGTCATTGACACTACGGAAATCTTTTCAATGGAGCTTGATACGGTGGAGGACTTTGAGAATGCAAAGGCGAATATTCCAGCAGAACTCTTTTAGCTGTAATTATACTCCATGATGCATGCTGACTGATAATTGACAATCGAAACATCAGACAATGAGAAATATCGCTATATATCTTGCAGACATTAATGGCTTCCATGGTGTAGGAGAAGTGGAACGGTGCCTTGCTTCGGGAATAGCCAAAAGGGCTGCGGAATTAAAGGAGAAGCATTCCATCACTTTTACATTCATTGTGCCTAAAAACAAAATAGGCATGTATGGTGACGTGGTAGAATATATGGAGATGAACAACACAACAAAGTTCCTTGTCAATTATGATGTTTTTGGAATCGTGAGAAAATTGTTTCTTCCGCATTTTGACCTTCTCCATCTTACGCATCAATATTCCAAGTTCCACCGTTCCATTGCAAGCAAAACCTTGGTTACCATACACGACATCAACTTCGTTCACAATGGCAACTGTTCTGCCAATTCTATGCGAAGGAAGAGTCATCGCATAACAAGGATACAAGGTATAGCAAGCCACATATCTTTCATTTCGGAATTTACCTACAGGGATGTTATGGAGCAATTCCCGTTCAGCAAGCCTTCAAAGGTAATCGTAAACGGTTCACGTGATTGGACGAAGTTTGGAAAGAAAGAGATAAAAGCTCTCCCGGATACTTTCCTTTTCCACATTTCCGATGCCAGTGAGAAGAAGAACACTCATCTTCTTGTAGAGATGATGAAGAATCTTCCCAATGAGCATCTGATAGTTGCAGGAGCGTCAAAGGCAGAAAACAAGCAGCGTCTCACTGACATCATCGATAAGTATTCCCTAAAGAATGTCACCATTCTTGGCAGGGTTAGCGATGAAGAGAAAGCACACCTGCTAAGCAAATGCAAAGGATTCCTCTTTCCTTCGCGCAGCGAGGGCTTTGGCTTGCCAGTCGTAGAAGCCATGTGCTTTGGAAAACCTGTTGTCATCTCCAACCTGACATCACTTCCAGAAGTAGGCGGTAACATTGCTTATTACTTTGACGATTTGGATCCTGAGGCCATGGCAACAAAGACAAAGAACAGCATCATGGACTTCTACAGCAACGAAAAGCAGAACACGGAAGCAACGATCAGGCATGCACGTTCTTTCTCATGGGAAAGGGCTGTTGATGAATATATACAATATTACATAGACATATTGGATTCCTAAAAAACTTACAAGGATTCCAAACAATAAAACTCTCATACATTGCATACAAATGGGCAATATAAAGAAAATATTAGTCGTACGCTTTAGACAGATGGGTGATGCCATTCTTGCTACAGCATTGCTTAACACTCTACGTCAGTCATTTCCTGATGCGAAGATTCATTTTGTGCTCAACGATAAAATTGCTCCTCTTTTTGATGGTCATCCTTCCATCGACCGAATAATCACGTTTACGGAAGATGAGCGTCATTCGTTCTTCAAATATGTAAAGAAGGTGTGGAGCATTGTCCGCAAGGAGCATTATGATGTTATCGTTGACATGCGTTCTACGATTAATACGATGCTTTTCGCCCTTTTCTCGCCAACCACCAAATACAGGATTGGAATAGAGAAAGCCTATACAAGACTTGCCTTCAACTATCTGAAGCCAAAATGGGGAGCGACGAGTATGGTAGAGCATAACTCTCAGCTTGCTTCTCCTCTTGAGGCTGAGGGAATTGTCAACTATACCAAAGACTTTACGTTGTCGATAACCGATTCCGAGAAGCAAGAGTATCGTGAATATCTCCAGAAAGAAGGAATTGACATGAGCAAACCTGTGATGCTTGCGAATGTTACCGCGAAGTTGGCAAACAAGGTTTGGAATGAGGACAAGATGGTTTACGTGTTGGACAAGTTCATTGCAGCCCATCCTGATGTCCAAATGATATTCAACTATGCTCCTGGAAAAGAAGAGGAGAATGCAAGAAGGGTATATGAGAAGTTGGGCAAACCGCAACAAGTCTTTATTGATGTGAAGGCTCGTTCTGCGCGTCAGTTGGTGGCCTTGTCCGGCTGCATATCCATCTTCTTCGGTAATGAAGGTGGTGCTCGTCATATTGCTCAGGCAGCAGGAGCTCCTTCATTGGTTATTTGTGCGCCGGAGAACAGAAAGTCCACTTGGATTCCTCAGAACTCTGTTCCTGCTAAAGGTATCTCTCCAAGAGATTTCCTTTCAGAAGAGCAGATGGCTTCCATGTCTCGTGAACAACAGTATGACGCAATTGATCAAGTTGCTGTCAGCCAACAGCTTGAAGAGTTCTTCTCTCTAATATCCAAATGATGCCTGAGATAGTTGTAAATAAGGAATTTCAAGGAAACAGCGAAGTCTGTTCGCTGATGTCCAGACTCCCAGTTGCTTTTGCAAATGGGGAGGGAGAACTTATCTATGACCTAAGAAACAAACTGCGCCGTTTTGTCCTTGCTGACGGTACTGTTGTGATTGTAAAGAAATACAAACGCCCTAATTTCTTTCAGAAGATTTGTTACAGTACATTCTGGAAGAATAAGGCAAAGAAATCATTCCTGTTTGCCAATGTTCTTCTTGGAATGGGAGTTGACACTCCATTGCCTATAGCCCACGTTACCTATAGGAAGCATGGACTTGTCAGTGAGTATTATCTTGCAACAAGCGAAGTGAAGGGAGTGGAGAGTGAAGTTCCTATGCTGGAGATGGACGCGAAGAATGACAAAGAAGGCATGATGGAACTTGCAAGTTGCATATCCAAGTTGCTCATGCACCTTCACGAGAAAGGCTTCTTGCATGGCGACTCCAATCTGTGCAATTTCATTTGCCGTAAAACAGGTAGCGGATATGATCTCTCTGTAATAGACATCAACAGGTCAAGGATTCTTGACCGCCCTGCCACATATAAGGAATGCATTTGTAACCTCAGACGCATTTCCCATATTAAGAGCATTCTCATTATAATTGCCCAGACCTACGCAAGGCATAGAGGATGGGATGAGGCTAAGGTTACAAATGACGTTTTTGAGGAGGTGAGGAAGTTCGAAAGACACAAGTCAATAAGTAGGAAACTCAAGAAGTATCTTACTTTTTCATTCCTCCGTTCTTGACAAACTCGCGGTAAGGCAAGTCAAAGTCTATGATGTAGAAGTTGTGCTGAATCTGCTTGTCCTTTGGTGGAGGAGTCATGTAGTCTCCGTATGTGTGTGAAAGGTAAGCGTCGTAGTTTGCCGGTCCTTTGAATACAGCATCCTCAAACTGGAAGTCCTGCACACCTTCAATCATGGATTTCTTCATGATACCCTTTTCATAGAAGTCAAAGTCTATGATATAATCGCTGGTGTCATAGTCATACGTTGTCATTATTTCCCTCATTTTCTTCTGTATGCCTTCCAGGCTGAACAACTTGTGCAGGAGCAGTGGGAACCATGATCTTGGTCCTTTTCCATGTTTGAAAGGATCACGACCTCTGAAGAAAAGCATCTTGCGGTAGAAATTGTACTTTCTCATGAATCGCTTGCCTTCCTTTTCGTCGCTTGTCATTCCGTATATAGGGAATATGTCTATGTAAATGCCTTCTGGGTGAGGGAAGTCCGGTCTTTCTATCACGGTAGTGCTGGCATCCACCACCTTTGCAAAAGTGTATGGGTAATCAGGACGATTGTGGGGACCGATTATCTCAAATGGCTCAGGCATCCATTCTTCGCTATGTGCGAGAAGAGTCTCATAGTCCTTGAGCGGCATGGCGATGTCCATGTCGTCATCCCATGGGATAAAGCCCTTATGGCGAACAGCTCCGAGCAGGGTTCCTGCCCAAAGGAAATATGTCAGATTATGCTCAGTGCAAACCTTGTCTATTCCTTTCATGATGTGCAGAAGCCTTGCCTGTAGCGTCTTTAGGTCGTAGTTTGCTTCGTTAATAAGTCTCATTGATATATTTACGGATTTACGGATTTTTTTAATTTGAAAGAGTTAACTCCTTGTATAGTTCTACGTATGCAGCAATGTGCTTGTCGTAACTGAATTCTGCGGCATGCGCCTTGACCTTCTCTGCCAAGGTGCAGTCTTTCTGGAACTCCTCAAGACATTTCTTGACTGTGTCTGCCATGTAGCCAGTTTCGAAAGATTTCCAGATGAAGGCACAGTCGCCGCATATTTCCGGCAAGCAAGTGTAGTTTGCTATGAACACAGGCTTGCCAAACTGCATGGCTTCTATGGCAGGAAGTCCGAAACCTTCTCCCATGCTGGCAAAGAGGAAAGCCTCGCAGTTGCGGTATAGCCAGACCTTCTCTTGCTGAGAGATCTTTCCTGTGAGAAAAGCGTTGTTCGTTGGCAGGGCTGCAATATGTTCCCTCACCACTTTTGAATAGTCAAAATGGTCGTCGCCACAGATGTAGAGGTCGTGGTCAGGGAAGCGTTTCATCATGTCAACAAGAACATGGAAGTTCTTCTTCTTGCGAATCTGGCCAAGGGCAAAGAAGAAGGGGCGATTGCCGGAAACGAACTTCGGCTTGCAGTCTTCTTGTCCAGAGATGTCTTCTACACCATTGTAGATTACCCTTACAGGCTTACCCTTCATGTCAAACTGTTCTTCAATCTGAGCGGCAACAAACTTGGAGATGCAAGTCACGGCATCAGCCTTGTTTATTGCCCTTTGGAGGAAGAAATGGTGCTTCTGCTGGCGAATCCAGTTCTTCTCGGTAAGGTAGTTGAGGTCATGAATGGTAAGGATGAACTTATAGTGCTGTCCCTTGCAGCGCTTTATCTGCTGCTGGTTTGTAGAGTGCCAGATGTCTGCGGATGGAAGTCCTTTGCTGAAATGCTTGTGGAATTTCCTTCTTATATTGGAAGTCAGGACCTTGTCGCCCAAGTCCACGTCATAGCCTTCTGGAAGCAGAAGGTGGAACTTGAGTTCTTCGTCGTCCATTTCTTTGTATATATTTGCATAGTTTTGGCAAATCTGTCCGAAGCCACTGGTAGGATTGCTTATCTCGCAAATATCAAGGAGTACGGTTTTCTTCTCCATATCGGGGATTGTCGGGATTATTTCTTGCCGTAGAGAACAGGATTTGTATCTGCGTCGTTATACATCTTCATCTGACGATAAACCTTCATGTACTTTTTGCCTTTTGAAATGTCGTCAAGCAACTGGTCGATGGCAGTAGGGAGGTCGATGTTCTGCTCAAGAAGAACGGCAAGTTTTGCATTGCATTTTGCCTTGTGTTCTGCCGATGCGTCTTCACGATTTACCTGTTCCTGCATGTGGTAGATCTTCAGCTGAAGGATGGAAAGACGGTCGATAGCCCAAGCAGGAGACTCTGTGTTGATCTGGGCATCTTCGGCTACTGCCACATCCTTGTAGAACTCGCGGAAATAAGTGTCAATCTGCTCAACGAGGTCTGTTCTGTCCTGGTTGGACTTGTCTATTCTGCGCTTTAATACAAGGGCTTCCGCAGGGTCAATGTTCGGGTCACGGATGATGTCCTCAAAATGCCACTGAACGGTGTCGATCCAGCACTTCAGGTAAAGACGGTTCTCGATTTCACCTTCCTTGTAAGGGTTGTTGATAGGTGTATCCACGTCGTCCTTGATGTGGTAATCGGCTATTGCCTGATTGAAAATCTTGATTGCTTTTTCTGTGAATGTCATAGCTTGATATTTTATTGTTATAGTTATACAATTATTATTTGCTGAATACATCTGCGCTATCTACGCGCTCGTTTGTGTTTGCGTCGAAGGCGAGCATTGTGATGCAGTTCTTGCTTACCTTTATGACTTGGTAATAACGGCTGTCGGAGATCACTGGCTTGAAGCGCTTGTGAGGATGGATATTGTAGTTCTTCGGCGAGCAATGGCTGATGGTGTACAGCGGTTTCTCCGTAATCTTGCAGCTGCTTCCTTCCATCGGTTTGTCGGAGTTCGTGCAGCGTGCGTAGGCGTGCTCATGACCTTGAAGAACGAGCTCTGCGCCATTTTCCACCACGATGTCATTGAACATCCATCGCTGGGTGAGGTTGTTGTTCGGACGCTTTACGGAATAGAGCGGATGATGGAGCATCACAATCTGATTCCTTGCATTGCTCTTTTTCATCTCGTCCTCAAGCCAGCAGCTCTGCTTGTAGAGCGAAGGAATGCCTCGGTCGGAGTCGAGCATGAAGATGTCTGTATTGTGATAGTGCAAAGTGAAGAGATGGTTCTTGTCGTCACGCTCTGCCATGCCTTTCAGGTAATAAGGGAAGACGAGTGCAAAGCGGCGCTCACATTTGCGGATAAGATACTTCAGATAGTCGTGGTTTCCGGTGATGTTCACAACTGGCATTGCCGTGCAGATGCTGTCTATGCTGCGGAAGGTCTCTGCCCAATAAGCGTCTGTAGGACGTTCCGTAAGGTCACCTCCGAAGGCTACGAACTCCACTCCCGGATGTCTCTTTACGGCTTCTCGCAGCAGACGGTTTGCTACGCCGCCAATGGTGTCCTGAACATCTCCCATGAAAAGGAAGGCGAAGGAATCTGACTTCGGATTGTATGTCTTGAACTGATGCCAAGCGGACGTCTTTCCGTTTGTCTTTACGGCATAATGATACTCCGTGTTTGGTTTGAGGTTCTTCATCTCTGCGCGGTAATAAGCCGCTTTTCCGGCACGGGAAACGAAGACCTCGCCAGTCGCTTTTATGTTCAATGTGTCATCATCATTGGCAAGAAGCAAACAGGCATCCTCGTGGACAACCGTGTCGCACATCCACGAGACGTAGCGCGACATCTCGCCGTCGTTGCCGAAGGTGAGCAGCAGTCGCTGTGGGGAGTCGCTTACGGTGTAAGGTTCTTCGTCAGGATTGTAGAACCAAGCTTCCCATCTTATGCTTATCCAGATGCCCAAACCCACTGCTACAATCAGCGCGAAGAGGGCTATTATCTTGTTTCTTTTACTTTTTCTCATTGACTATCAACTGATTATGATTCATTCTGAACATATACTGCTGAATGATACTCTTCATCCGCTTCTCGTATTCCTTCGGATATTTGTCCTTCATGTCGTGCACAAGTAGGCTGTCTTCCTTGAACTTGTACGAATGTACCACCTTCTCTCCGTCAAACTGAAGCATCCAGTCGCCTTGCAGATACTGGTAGCACGAACCCTCGTTCAGATAGTTGAACGCACAAGTCTTCTCTGCATCGGTGTGTATCACGTCTTCTCCGAAGGCTATGTAAGGACGGTCGTAACCCAAGAATCCAAGAACCGTAGGCATGATGTCTGCCTGGCAGATGATCTTGTCCTTGTTCACGCCAGTCATCAGTTCCGGATGTCCAGGAGCGAAGAAGACCACTGGCACCTTATATCTGCCAATGTCGCTCTTGAAGGTAGGGTCAACAGGGTAAGGCTGTGCGTGGTCAGCAGTCAGTACAAACAGAGTGTTCTCATACCAAGGCTGCTTCTCCGCCTTCTCGAAGAAGAGCTTCACGGCATTGTCGGAATATGCCGTAACTGCAAAGATACCAGGATCCGTAGGAGGGAACCTCTTCTCGTATCTCTTTGGCACATCGTAAGGCGAATGTGACGACGCCGTGAAGACGGAAGTCACGAAAGGCTGCTTCATTTCCGTCATCTTGTCGCAATAGTACTGCAGGAATTCCTCGTCCCATATCGCCCAAGTGCCGTCAAAGTCGTCGTCGCCATGATAGCGGGGATCCTGATTGTATTCCGTTCTGCCGTAATACTTCTGGAAGCCAGACGACTTTGCGAAAGCCTGGAAGCCCATGCTTCCGTTTTCCGCACCGTGGAAGAAGGCTGATGTGTAGCCCTTGTTGCGTGATAGTTCTCCCGCTATTCCCGACAAGTCGTTGAGCGATGCCGACGTAAGGAAGAACGGCTCTACGAAGCTCGGGATGGAAGCAAGCACGGAAGGCATTCCGTCGATGCTCTTTCTGCCTGTGGCATAACTGTATTCAAACGACAATGCTTTCTTTGACAATTCTTCCACGAAAGGCATGTAGCCTCTTGCCATGGTCTGCTTGCCGAAGCTTTCAAGGATAAGAATCACCACATTCATGTTCTTGAACTCGGTGCTGTCGGAAGGTTGGTGGAGTGGGGTATAGAGCTTCTCCGCCTCTTCCATCGACATATATTTCGGTTCTGCGAAGTCTGAATGTCCCATGGAGCGGAATATGCAGAAAGGAGTGTTCAGCACGATACCGGCATCTATGGCATGTTCCACATATTGGTTGGCGTTCGACATGGTTATTGGGCGCACAGCCTTCGTGAAGCCGCCGCGCATTCCTGCCACGGTCAAGGCTGCTGCAATTATCAGTGCCAGCGGCATGCAGATGTAGTATCTTCTTAATGAAACCTTTGGCTTTGACGATCCCATAGCCCAATTCGTGTTTTCCTTCTTTGTCGTCTTTGGCATGACAAAGCCTTTCCAGAGAATCCAGACGAGTGCCATTGCCACAAAGAACAGATACCAGTAAGGCCGGCATTCGTGCATGATGATGGCGAGAAAGTTCCCCTCGTTGCTGAACTCGCTTATTACGGACCAAGTGGTGCGTCGGCCAGTGAAAGGGAAATATGCGCAGTCGCAAAGGTTGGCGGCAAGGGCTATGAAGTTCACTGCCACAAAGAGCACTCGCAGCACATTGTAATAGCGCGCCGACCACTCCTTCTTGTGCAGCGGCAGGAGGAAACCCACTATCAGCCAACAGTTCAGGTAAAGGATGGCAGAGCAGTCGAAGCGAAGACCAGCCGCGAGGAGCGATGCGAGGTAAGCAGCGTCGAGATGGTCAGCATACAATGACATGTTGCATGCCACGAATATCAGTCGTGTCACGGTGAACAGCGCGAAGACCAGCAGCAGGTTGGCTATCAGTGCCGTAATCGGAGATTTCTTTATGAAGGACATTGGGTCGACTTTAACTTTAACTTTGACTTTAACTTTGACTCCTTAAACTGAGCGCGCTGCTATCAGCGCTTGCTCTATCACCGGCGCCATGTCGTAATAGCGGTATTGGGCGAGGCGGCCGCCGAAGATCACATTTTCTTCCTGTTCCGCTAGTTTGCGGTATTCCTCGGCAAGACGGTTGTTGCGCTCGTCGTTCACAGGATAGTAAGGCTCCATGCCAGGTGCGTATTCCGTGGAATACTCCTCGCTGATGACGGTCTTCGGACAGTCGTAAACCTTCTGGCCGAACATCTCGAAGTGCTTGTGCTCGATGACGCGGGTGAAAGGCTCGTCGTGGCTCGTGTAGTTTGATCGTTATGTCCTCCTGCCCTTTAGGGGAAGGAACGAGGAAGGGGCTGCAATACACATTGCCCCCCAGCCACGGACGCTTGTCAATGACCAGACAACTCCTCCCCGCCTTCCGCGCCTGATGGGCGAAAGTGGCGCCGAAGAGGCCGGAACCAACAATCAGGTAATCGTATCTCATTTTCATTTTTTGTTTTGGTTGTTAGCAAATAGTTAAGAGCATTACGCGCAAATAACTAAAAACTTAAAACCATAAACTTAAAACTTATTTCGTTTTTCGTTCATTTTCGCGCTGCGAAATTACGAATAAGTAAGCAAATTAGCAAATATATTCACATAAAAAGTAACTAACTAACTAACTAACTAACTCTTTCCCCCCTCTGCGCGGTTAGTTAGTTAGTACCTTTTAAGCCCCTACACATCTATTATATATATTAATTAATGAATTAAATTAATACTATGAATAGGCACTGTGGCATACACATTTACTAACTAACTCTCCCCCTTACAAACCGTAACCTTGCCACTCCGCAAGATTTTTCCCTCTTCCAGCGTTCTTGAACGCATAATTACGCATTACGAATTACGCATTAAAAAGCAGAACTCTCACGGATCATGTCGTCTTTCCCCATCGTTTTCGTCTCGTTCCCTTTCCCTTTCAAAGTTCTCAGATAATCCTTCTGCTCAGCCGTGATACGATAGCTCTCAATAGCTTTCTGGATTGTCTTGTTATGCGTCCAAGTGGCAAGCACCCTGTTCTGCAGATAAGGTATCGTGGCATCCCATTGCTTAGCCAAAGCCGTTGCAAAGAACCACGCAACCATCATCTTGACATAATATTCCTCACTGCGGGCAGCGGCAGGTATCTCGAGATATTCCGGCTTGAAATCGGCATCGAGAAAATGACTCATCAGCATCTCCAATCCGAAGCGGCAGGTGTAGGTGTGGGAAGATGCGCTCCACTCTCGGATCTTCGCCATCAGTTCAGCCTTGTGCTTGGCGAAAATCTTTGGAGACATAATGTCGCACACAGCCCAATTGTCAACGAAAGGCAGGAATTTGTCGGTCGCTTCGATACATTCGCCGTAGTCCTTCATCTGCGAGATGAGCAGGCCGTGGAGCATGTTCTCGTCGTAATACTTGTGAGGCAATACCTCCAAGAACGCCTTGTGAGCAGGATCCTTGAAGATTTCCTTCGCCAATTTTCTTGCCAACGGCACTCGCACTCCGATGAAACTTTCCTGCGGAATGCCCGGCGTAAGCTTTGCCTGAAACGCGGCATACTCCTTGTCTTGCAGTTCAAACAGCTGCTTCTGGATAAGGGATGATTCTTTCCTCATATTCGTTTTTTTTTACGGTGCAATATATCGTAGCTGAGTGCAAAATTATAAAAAATGCATAGAAAAAGGAATAAAAACTCCAGTTTCTATGCAAATTTCTATGTGTTTTATTATTCTCCCAACTATGGAAATGACAAAACAATGTCCTTTTTACTTGCGCCCATTGCCATATCTATTGTTGTGGCCATGACCATTGTCGTAGTGACCGTAGCGGTTGTTGCGATCGTACTTTAGGTTCCTGAATAACTTGTCCGTGTTAGAGCGGAAAGTGAATACCTCGTTCATGATGTAATACCTCTCGCGGTCAACGCAGTAAGCGAAAGCGAACTCGAGGAACTTCATGCGGCCATCGTCGAAAGTGAAGGTCTTTGCCATCTTTTGGATATCTTCTGCCATCATCGGACGGAGAGAGATGCAAACCTTTGCAGCCTCAAGGCGCTGGTCGTCGAAGCTAAGCTTCTTCAGCAGATTGACGATCATGGTTACCTCCTTGTTCTCGGCATGACGGATATAGTCGCGCTTCTGCGGATTCATGTAGTCGCGTTCGTCGATGTAATAGCCATTGCCATAGCCGTTGTTGTAACCATTGTTGTATCCGGCAGCAACTCCAGGATGGTTGTTCTGCTGATTATTGGTGTCACGCCAAGTTGACTGAGCATTTGCAGTCATTGTTGCGATCATTGCGAGTGCGAGTAAAATCTTCTTCATAGTCGTAGGTTTTATGGGTTTAATGTTTTTTCTTGCTGCAAAAGTAAGAAGATTTTTACATTCACGCAATAGGAATATGCCTTTTTTCAGAAGGAAAATCCCTAAGACCGTTTTTCACTTTTCATTTTTCATTTTTCCCTTTTTCTCTTCTACATTCTCTTCTTCTGGCTTTCTCCCGCACCAGTACCACGATATTTCTTCTGTGCCTCGTTGAAGCGCCAAGTGATGTCGAGAGTGAAGGTGCGCATAGCCTTGCTGCAACCTTCTATCTGACGGATGCCAAAGACGATGTTTGATGTCTTCTGGATGTTGAAAGGGTCGTAGCAGCGGAAGTCGAAGGTGAACTTGCCGAAAGAACGAGTGTTGACGTCCTTCTGTATGCCGAGGTTCGTGTTCACGGTGTTACGTGTCATGCGGTATGTCATGTAGTCGCCCTTTGTTGTGATGTTCACATTCGCATTTAAGCGCCAGTCGTGAGGAAGCACGAAGTCGTTGTTCCAACCAGCCCAAACATAAGGACGGTTGAGCGTTATCATTGAGCCGTCGAGAGTGAGCGACTTGTAGTTTTGCAAAACAAGGGATGCCTGCCACATTGGGTGCCAAATACCAATCTGAGGACGACCAGAAAGGACGAACATCAGACGATTGTATGAATCCTTGCTGTTCTCCGGACGTATAAGGCTAACCATCGGATCAGTGCTTCCCGGATAAGGCTGTGTCTGCAAAACGATGTCGTTCTTTATGTGCTGGAGAGTAACCGAAGCATTCATCCATCTGTAGGCTGCGTTCAGCACGATGTTGTCAGTATAGATAGGCTTTAAGTAAGGATTGCCGCTCTGGTAACTGTACTTGTTGATGTAGATGATGGAACTTGAGAGGTTGTCGTAGTTCGGGCGGTCAATATCCTTGCGATAAGAGAGCGAAAGCTGCACATTGCTCTTTGTGCGATAGCTCAGCGTAAGTGTTGGGAACCAGTCGCCGTATGACTGCGAAACCTCGTTGTCGTGCTTGCCGAAATTGTAGTAGTCGTTCGAGAGATACTCATAGCGAAGACCTGCCTGTGCGAACAGTCTGCCGAAGCTTCTGCCGTATTCGATGAAAGCACTTGTTGACGACTCCTTGATGTCGGTGTCGCTGCTTGTTACTGCCACTGCGCTCTCGCTGTCAAGGTTGTAGCGGCTGTTGCGACTTGTGTGCGAATATTCCGTTCCCGCAGAGAGGTTGCCTTGCCAGATAGGGTAGGAGAAGATGAGCTTCGTTGCCCAAAGGTCGTTGCTGCTTGGAGTGGAGTAAGAGACGAAGTTCTGCGTTTGAGGTCTTCCGTCGTGGTATGTAGTCTTCTCAACGGTTGTCTGGAAGTCGTTTCCGTTCATGAAAAGACCGTCAATATTCCAGTCGATGGACAGATTGCCAAGTTTTCCGTTGTAGTAAGCGTTGAAGATGTTCTTCCTGCTGTTGCCGTCGCCGTCAAGATTGCTCAGCATGTCCTCCGTAGGATTGCAGTTCTTGAAGTTCTGCATCAGGAACCAACCCTTGCGCTTGTTGTGGGTGCTGTGATCCCATTTGTAGTAAGCACCAAAGGAATGGTTCTCGTTCAGCATATAGTTCAGCTGAATCTGTGGCGAATAACCCGACCAACGATTCTTTGCGTCCTGCGTACTGCTGCCGAGGTAATGGTCGTTGCCGATGATGTAGGTGATGTCGTTCGACTGGTTGCCACGGTTATGGCCGTAGATGCCACCCCAGACGGAAGCCGTGATGTCAAGGCCACCAGTGCGATAGTTCACGTCGAGATTGTTCGTTCCAGCCCATCCGTAACGGTAAATTCCGCCCGCATTTTCCACGAAAGAGAAACCTTCGCCCTGACGTTTCTTCGTTGCAATGCGTACCACAGCCTTTGTGGAAGCAGCATAGCGAGCACCCGGGTTCTGCACCACGTCAACATGGAGAATGTCTTCCGAACGAAGGCGGTCAAGCTCGTTCACGTCCTGAACCTTACGGCCGTTAATGTAGATCTCTGCCGCTCCTCTGCCGAACACTTCCACGCCGCTGCCCTTCTCTGCCTTGAGAGAAGGAATCTTCGCCAGCGCATCAGTTGCCGAGCCAGCCTTTTCCAATATAGAACCGCTAATCAGCGTTCTCATCGCGTCGCCCTTTACGCGAGTCTTTGGCAGATTGCTCTTCACCACGACCTCGCCCAGTTCGAAGCTTTTCCAATATGCAGTGTCGTTCATTACCTGTAGAAGTGAATCTTGTTCCGTCGTCAGCACCTCTTGTGCCGAGAGTGTCTGTGCCGCCATCATTGCAAGCACGAAAGTCGTCATTTTCTTCATCATAATCTTTTTTCCTTTTATAATTCGACTGCAAAAGTACGATGTCTGCGCCTTTTCGTTATGTAAAAAATGGACATCAACACCAGAATCGGCATGAATGTCCATTTTTTACAATTTTCTCGTTGTTTATTGCTGATCGTTAGGATTCTTTGTACAATCATCTACTAGCTGACCTGCTTGCTGCTTCTTTTCCTTCTTTGGGAAGGTTGCCTCGTAAGCGTCGAAGGCATCCTTGTTCTCGAAAGCAACATAATAGCCCTTCGGAGTGTAGTAGGTTCCTTCTATGCCATTGAGATAGCCTGGGATAAGTTCTTGGGCGAGGAAATATGGCACTACGTTTTCCTTCGGCTCTGCATGATAGTGAATGCCAAGAGTGCTTGCGACAACAAATCCGGCATGTTTGTAGAATTCGATGTTTCCTTCCATGCAGATGACACCGATTCCCATTGCCTTAGCTTTCTCAAGGGCATACTGCAAGAGTTTCAATCCATAGCCCTTGCGCTTGTAGTCGGGATGAATACTGATAGGTCCGAAAGTAGCGCACGAGAGCTCAACAATTTTGGTGTCGTGAGGGCACGACGCCTCCATAGAAAGGGGAGAATCTAAAATGATTTTTGCACGAGAGAACATCACATGACCAATGATTTTCTTTCCTGTTGGTGAACTTGTCGAATCCACTTCCAGCACAAAATCCAGTTCAGGGATGAAATCAGGATTGTTTCTGTATTGATTGAGCACATAATGCTCCAGGCATCCTGGTGCATATACATTCCAGAATGCTTCGCGAGTGAGGTTCTCAACCTCGCGGTAGTCTGATGGTTGTTCTAATCGAATGTTCATTCTTTATTTCAAAGTAAGTGCTTGAAATACTAATTGTCACGAACTCTCGTCACATTTGCAAGTAACAATCCCATTGTCAGTGCAAAAATTATCCACGCAAACGGATTGCCTTGCATATAGCAGACGGCGAGTATTCCGTCAATGTTCAAGATGGCGAGAGCCAACATGTATGGCTTTTGGACGAAGTTGTATTCTGCAATCTTTCCTGACAATGAGAATGTTACGCTACCTCCCAATATGAGCAATGCACCACACATGAGGCTAAAGTAAGTGAATGCGTCTTGCGCTCCCTCTGGTAGTAGAGCGAGTTTATCTGCTATAAGGGGAGTAAATGTAGCTGCTATGTGTACCACGCCCATAAGCATTATGCCTATGGACAAGGCTTTTGTGATGTTTTGTCTGCTTAGTTTCATCATTCCTCCAATATGTTGTAAGGTTTGTGATCAAGTGGTTTATAACATCCCCAATCCGTGGCGAACTGCTTGAATTTCTTGTTGACCATCAGCTTGAGGAAGAGGCTTGCGATTTGGCGAACGAGCCATGGATAGCGCTCAGGACCGGTAAACTTCTTTGCTTCTGGAGTAAGGAAATCGCCGTAACTTGCGTATGAACGTCCCATCTTTGTGTATTGCTTGGTCATTTTTTCCACCTGATCACTCTTGAACAATCTCAACATGAAACTGCCTCCTTTTATTAGGCAACCACCATAGTCGCAGCCTAATTGTATCGTGATAGACTTCAGCAACTTTTCGCAAAGACGGAACTGATAGCCTTCATCAAAGCCTCCATGCAGGACGAAAGAGAGTTCGGCGGGAATCTGTCGTTCTGAAGGTAATGTGTCAAGGAACTCAAGCATAAGACTCGGAATGCTCTCCACATACATCGGCAGAGCGAAGATGATTTTTTCGTTTGAGAGATAAGCCTCACGAGCTGGCTCCCATTCTTTGCGACTTGACAAAGAGTATAGTTCGAAGGTGACGTTCTCTTTCTCCAATCCCTTGACGAAGGCTTGAAGAATCTTGTCGGTATTGCTATACTGGCGTGTACGAGGACTTCCGTTGATAATGACTACATGCATGATGATGCCTCCTTTCCCGCTTTATCCAGAGATTTTACGCCGAGCGATTTGCCTCCGAGGTTCATTGCACAACGTTCACTCCATTCCTGCAACAGTTCTTGATCGCCATCGCCTTGGTAGATAACACCCACATTCAGCGTATGATAGCGTAGTTGATGGCGCATCCAACCATCGCGAAACTCAATGTTCATGTTGAGCATTGGCATGATTCTATCCATGATTTGCTTGCCACGATAGTCGAGGAAACCAAATCGGATATCCGTAACGACCCAGATGTTCTGTGCTTCTACAAGTTTCCTGACGATCTTTTCGTAATCATCCTTGATGGCACACACACCAGGAGTCTTTAGCCAACACTGATTGCAACCGATACAATGCTGAATATTCATGTTGGCAGTATTGATAACATCAAACCATCTGATATCATTACCAAGCAAAGATTGTATCTGCTTGTCGCATACGTTATCCTTTAACGTGTTAATTACTAATGTCATATATCATAAACTATTTTACGAACGAACTGATCTCTATCAGATTGCCTTCGGGATCAGCAACGTAACAGGTGCGTTGCCCCCAAGGTTCAGTTGTTGGCTCAAAGATTGGCTTTGCACCCATGTTTACTGCACGATTGTATTCCTTATCCACATCAGCGAAAGTGGGAACATCGAAGGATATTTCCATTGTGCCGTTGATGCCTGAAGGATAGATGAATTTCTGCCGCGTCATCTTCTCAATAGACTCTCGTGGGAAGAGCAAGATGCGCATGTCGTCGAGGTGCATTTCTACATCAACGTCGATGCCATTCCATGAGGTCTTGAAACCAAAGATGTCGCAGTAGAAATCTACAACCTTCTGATTGTCAGTGGTGAAGAGTGCAATGGTGTTGAACTTGAATCTTCTCATTGTTGCTTTCTCTTTTTGCAGTAATGTACAGATTGCCCATGTTTTTGTTATCAAGAATTAGAGAATTAAAGAATTTCCCCTTCCGGATTGTTCTCTTCTTCTTATGAATTCAAAAAGAATTATTAATACTGTTGCGATATTTTATCTTTAACACGAATGACCACGAATTTACCACGAATTTTATCACGAATTAATATAGTACCTCATTGATTAACAGAAAAATAAATTTATGAAAAATTCGTGGTTAATTTATGAGAAATTCATGTTCCGCGGAGCGATAAATCAAATCGTTTAATGGTAGAATCAGTGTATCTTACTAATAATCAAAGAGATATGTATTCTGTGGATAAAATTATCGCATCACTAGTAAAGAATTATGAGAACTCAATAAGCTGATAAATTCGCTAATTCACTAATTCTTGATAAATTATTATTCTATGGACAACAGATATATCATTACCATCTCTTTTTGAGTATCACTACTTCTGCATCAGCGCCATCCTTGCCGTATTCGCTGACGAGAATGAACTTCTCGCAGCAGGCGATGCCGTAGCATTTTTCATCATCCTTCATTATCTGGTTTCCCCAATATGTTGCATTATCGTCAAGAAGCTTCACCTCATTGCCGTTGATGTTGTATGGCTGATTGATGAAGGAACCTTGAAGCACATAGAGGTTATCTACATGAAGTCCTGGGATGCCGAGGGCGTTAACCTCTTCAATATACTGCTTCTTCATTGGATGATCAGCGTGAGGGAGGTTCGCGTCATCGCCCTTCCATCTTTTCAGTGTAGGGAAGAACTTCAGCAACTCCTCTTTATATTCACACGCGGTAAGATTCTTACCTGTGTTCTTGTTGTATTCCTCAACGAACATTGAGCAATATTCTGCCATCTGCTCCATCGTGAAGTCGCCAGTGAAGGCTCCGTCCTTATAACAATAGATGCAGTAATCTTCGTTCTTACTTCCGTCGGCGTTAGTGCCGAGAATCTTCGCTTGTCCTGAGCCTGTCGAAGGATCTGTGAGCGGCATTCCGCAGCTCTCGCAAAATTTCTGTTCCATATTTATCATTTATGATTTTTGATGTATGATGTATGATTTCGGGTGCAAAATTATTATATTCTGGACGAACGGATATGTAAAAAATGGACATCAACACCAGAATCGGCATGAATGTCCATTTTTTGCGATTTTCCCGTTGATAATGTAGCGAGGCTTATTATAAATATCGTCTTACGCGGTTCTTGTACTGAATATATTCCTCTCCGAAGGTGCGGATGAGATAGTTTTCCTCGTTGAGTATCTGGCGGTGGAAGGTATATATCGCTGCTGCCACGAAGCAGGCATGCCATGCATTAGGGAAGGCTGCAAGGACGCCTAAGTAGAGCAGGTCGAAACCTACGAATGCAGGATTGCGACTGATTCGGTAGATGCCGTTGGTGACTAGCGCTGTCTCTTTCTTTTCTGGTATTCCTGCTCTCCAACTGTCCTTCATCGTGAGCATTCCTGCGCAGAAGAATACTACGCCCAAGGCTGCCACGCCAATGCCTATCCATTGCCACCACAAAGGAAGCTCCATGAGATTCCAGTAGATGCTCATTATCTCAACAACAGGCAATGTGAACGAAAGAATCTTAAGGCAGCTCTCAATCTTCTTCTCGCCCTGTGGTTTGTCTCCTTCACCGAGAACCATCGTGCTCACGCCTTGCTTGCGTTGTTGCAATGCTTTCGTGAAATATGCTATGTAAAATACCGCCATAACAGCGAGTATAGCTATCTGTGTTGCCATTTACAATTTGTATCTTATTCTGGTTTTGCCCAGAAGCGCTCTGGGTCGGTTGTTGTCTTTGCACTTGCGTAACTGCCATTCTCGAAACCAGCCGGTATGAGTCGGATGTCTTCGTTGTCGGTGTTGCGATAAACGCTCTCCTGATTGAAGAAACTCCTTTTCTTGCACACCTGATAGTAGAGGTTCTTTGCCATGTAAGTTTCCAGATAGTATTCCTTTGTCTGTGGACTTTCGTGGTTCCAGTTTGCTGTAGGGCAGAGTACCAGTTCGCGACCGTCAATGAGTCGCTCCCTCACCTCAGCAATGCTGAGCATAGTGCCGTTCTCGTCCATTACCCAAGCGTCCATCGTTGGGTCTATGTATAGCCATTTCTGCAATGTCTCCGACCATACGGAGTTTATCACATGGCAGTCAGGATCGTTAGGGTCAGCAGCAAGACAAGTTACCACGCGAGCCTTGTAGCCCATGGCGAGATAGACATCGCAGAGTGTGATTGCCAGCATTCGGCAGTTTACGCCATTGCCCGTAGCCTTGTAGTAGTTGTAGAGGTCTATGGCATCAAACTCGCAGATGGTCATACGGCTTCCGTCGTGACGGATGTTGTCATGAACAAAGTGGAGAAGGTTCTTTATGTGCTCCAGTTCGTTGTCCTTGTCCGGGATGGTGTCGAGTTGGAAATATTCGCGTACACGCTGAAGGTTGGGATGCTCTTTTGGCTGATACTCGAACTTCGGAATCACATCCTTTGCCTCTGCCTTGTAGGCATTCGATTTCTTCAGCTTCTCCAGCGGCTGACGCTCCTTCACGATGTCGAGCAATGCCTGGAATTTCTTGTCCTTCTTCAGCGAAGCGAGATCATTGTCCCAATACATGTTGTTGTAGTTCTCGTATCCGTTGTCGACAGAAGCCGTCAAAGTCTCAAGCGCCATCTTCTTTTTGCCCATAATGGCATAGCAGCAAGCCAAATCATACTGGTACATGGCCTTCTGCGCATCCAGAGCTTGCTTCGGGATGTTGATTGACTTGTCGTTATAGACGGTTGTCGTATCGAGGTAGTTTATGAGTTCCTTTATCGGCGCTATGGCTTCTGCGTAGTTCTTGTTGGCAGCGAGTTCGCGAAACTCTCCGTAGAGTCGCTCCGAATCTTGTTGCAGCTGCATCAACTGTGAGCTCTGTGCCTGTACATTGAGCGCCGTTCCAAGAATCAAGGCTGCTACAATTATTATTTTGCTGATTTTTGTTTTCATCATGCGAATTTATGTTTAGTCGTTTGGGAAAGATTTGTTTCAAGATGTTTATTAGGATTTTAGTTTGGATTTCGAGCATCTTTGATGCGATCCCTTTAAAGGCCTCCAAGAAGCGAAGAACTTGACTATCGTCTTCTTCCTCCTTGCAAGCCATAGTTGAAGCTAGCTTCACTCTGGCCTTGCTTCGTTCGTCAGTTGAGCGCTTTTTCAGTTGAGATTTTCGTTTGTGATTTTAGTGAGGAAAATCCTTAAATAAAATCCTCACAAAAATACGCTTCAGTACGTCGCTTTAAGGAACGATTGATTTGAAGGATCGCCCTTCGGGCTCGACATCCTAACAAAAATCTTCATGAAAATCCCAAACGACTAATCTCCTTGTTTCCTGTTTCCGGCTGCAAAATAGCGAAGCGCTTCGTGCTCAGGAAATAGGGCTTGTCGAGCTTTGCTCGGTGCCCGTCTCTGATTTTCTGAGTGCAAAGGTACCACATTATTGACAAACGGATATGTAAAAAATGGACATTCCTGCCTTTCATGTAAGAATATCCATTTTGTGCGATGTTATATCACGTTTTCTATCTTAATTTTCTTTTTCATCAATCCGCTGAACTGTGGACCGAATGTCTCTGTAAGCTTAGCTCCCGCAGCAAGCATTTCTGATGGAGAATAGCCGCTAAGGCTGCGGAAATCGCTCGTCATGTGGGCAAGGTCGTAGTAGCCGCAACTCCAGGCAACTTCTGTCATTGACGCACTGTCCTCTTTTGAATTGGCAGCGTTCTTCCTCAGTTCCATCAGCGCCTTGTTGAATCGCAGCAGACGGAGATAGGTCTTCGGATTCATGCCCACATATTTGTTGAATACGCGAGTGAACTGCTTCTGGCTGAGACAAGCCGTTGATGCAAGATCGTTTGGCGAGAACTCCTCGTGTCCGACAGGCGGGTGCGCTACGCTGCCGTCAGTGGGAACAATCTGCTGGAACACATCACTCATTCGCTCCAGGTTGATGTTGTCGGCAGGAATCTCGGAGAGTCGCTTGCAGAAGAAATCGTCGAGCAATGTCTTGCGCTCCTCGTTGTTGGCGGTAGAATGTATGGCGTTGCTCACTGCTAGAAACTCCTCATCGTCAGTATCTTCCGGCATGATATGCGGCGATGTGGCATCAAAGTGGAAGAACATTCGTGCGCAGAAAGGCACGAATTCCACGCCGAAGATTTCTAACGGACCTTCTTCCGTCACAACTCCCATGCAACCGATGTCGTGGCGGTTGAGGGCTGTGCGATACATACGGTTTTGCGGTTCTGCGGTTTTGCGGTTATGAGGTATATCCACAAGTCTCACTGCTTGCGAGAGATAGAAGTGCAGGCTTGCCGCACCGTTTGAGAATATCTGTTGCGTGCCTGTAGCAGTGCATTGCGCACTCAGTATCCAATAGTTCCTGATGAACGGCTGCAACGCTTCGTGGCAAGGTATAGGATTGAAGTTCATTGGAGCATTATATTATTCGGCACATTTCAAGCTTACGCTCTGCACATCGCGGCTGTTAGGACCAGTCATTATGTTGAAGTCGCCTGGTTCGAAGATGGTGTTGCCTTCGCCATCAAAGTATGAGAGCATGGACTTTGTGATGTCAAAGCTGATGGTCTTGCTTTCGCCTGCTTCAAGATGGATGCGCTGGAAGCCTTTGAGCTCTTTGACAGGGCGAACGATTGTTGCAACAGGATCGTTTATGTAGAGCTGGACAACTTCGTCAGTGGCACGAGAGCCAGTGTTCTTCACTGTTACTGAAACGGTTGCAAGGTCGTCTGCCGTGCGTCCCTTAGCGAGACCGAGCTGTGGCTTGCCGTATTCAACGGTTGTGTAGCTCAAGCCGTAGCCGAAAGGATAGAGAGCGCCGTTGCGAACCTCAAAATAGTTGCTCTGGTATTTGCGGTAGCCGTCGGCATCGTCTGGCACTGGGCGACCTGTGTTCATGTGGTTGTAATAGAGAGGCACCTGTCCGAGGCTCTGCGGCATGGTCATCGTGAGTCGGCCGGAAGGGTTCTTGTCGCCGAAGACAACATCACAGATGGCGTCGGCAGCCTCAGAACCACCGAACCAAACATTCATTATGGCAGGGATGTTCTGCTGCTCCCAAGTGAGGATCGTTGGGCGACCGGCGAAATTGAGCAGGACGATTGGTTTGCCGAGAGTGGAAAGTTCCTTGAGAAGTTCCATCTGTTCGTCCATGAGTTCAAGTGTCGCACGCGAAGAACTCTCGCCACTCATGTCGGCAGTCTCGCCCATGGCGCAAACAATGACGTCAGCTTGCTTTGCAATATCAATAGCTTCTGCCTTTGCCTTGGCGTAATCCACGCGAGGAATGTTCTTGCCGAACTCAGCGGCCGTCTGCGTCTTCTCGTCGGCACAGATGTTTGAGCCCTGGGCATAGAGTAGGGTAGCGCCAGTGCCATTGAGAGCCTCCGTCATACTTTCGCGGAGAGTGTTGTAGCGCTCGTGAACGGCTGCAACAACCCATGTGCCGGACATGTTGCTCTTCGTGTCTGCAAGAGGACCGATGAGCGCTATCTTGCCTTCTTTTTTCAATGGGAGAAGATTGCCTTCATTCTTCAGAAGGACGAAAGTCTCTGCTGCGAGATCGCGTGCCGCCTTGCGGTTTTCTGCGGTGAAGACATCAGTGGCGCGGCGCTTCTCGTTGCAGTATTTGTATGGATTGTCGAAAAGTCCGAGAGTGTGTTTCGCCTCGAGAATGCGACGAACAGCCTGGTCAATCTCCGCCATGGAAATCTTTCCTTCGTCGAGCGACTGCTTGAGGGTGCCGATGAAACCGTGGGCACACATGTCCATATCCGTGCCAGCCTTCAATGCGCGTACGGAAGCCGTCTTGAGATCGCCTGCGCCATGAGCCTGCATCTCGAAGATTGAGGCGTAGTCAGTGACAACAAACTTGTCGAATCCCCACTGCTTGCGGAGAACATCGTCAACGAGCCATTTGTTGGCTGTGGCAGGAATGCCGTCAACGATGTTGAAGGAAGTCATTACGGAGCCGACACCTTCCTCAACGGCAGCGCGGTAAGGTGGGAAATACTGGTTGTACATGCGGACGCGAGACATATCGACAGTGTTGTAGTCGCGACCGGCTTCTGCAGCTCCGTAGAGTGCGTAATGCTTCAGGCAAGCCATGATGTTCTCTGGCTTTGAGTAGTCGCCCTGATAGCCGCGAACCATGGCACGAGCAATCTCACTGCCGAGATATGGGTCTTCGCCGTTGCCTTCCGACACGCGTCCCCAACGTGGTTCAACGGAGATGTCAACCATTGGTGAGTATGTCCACATGATGCCGTCGGCAGAAGCTTCCTTGGCAGCGATGCGAGCGCTGTTCTCTATTGCCTCAAGGTCCCAAGAGCAAGAGAGAGCGAGAGGGATAGGGAAGATTGTCTCATAGCCGTGGATGACGTCCATGCCGACGATGAGCGGAATGCCGAGACGACTCTTCTTGACTGCTATTTCCTGAAGTTCGCGAATCTCCTTAGCGCCCTTGATATTGAAGACGCCACCGAGTTCGCCTTTCGCTATGCGCTCGGCAACGGCAGAAGCCTGTGTGCCACCAGTGACGATATCGCCGGCAACATCAAGGTTCATCTGCCCGAGCTTTTCCTCGAGCGTCATCTTCTGCATGAGCTTGTCAATGAACTTGTCTCGCTTGGAGGTGTTCTGGGCGAAGACCCCCTCCGACTCCCCCACAAGGGGAGAGACCCAAAGGGCTGCGAAAAGAATGGAAACGGTTAATAGTATCTTTTTCATAAAGACCCACCCCTCAATCCCCTCCCGTTAGATAGGGTGGAGAAGGAAAAAGCCTTTGGTGGGATAAAGGTTTATAAGGTTTGTAATATGGATTTTAGCTTTGTTTCGTTACGATAGCACAGTGATGCTTTGGAGAGCGAACTTGAGGAGGAGCTGTTTGCGGCCTACTTGGTCGAACTCAACGGTTGCTTTCTCGTTGTCGCCAGTGCCTTCGATGTTTATCACCTTGCCACGGCCGAAACGAGCGTGGTCGATGATGGTGCCGATGGAAAGGTTGCCACGTGAACTTGTGGTTTTGGATTGTGAAGGAGGTGAGGAAAGGGCGGGTTTAGGCGCTGAAGGTGCAGAGCTGATGCGGCGGAAGTTTGAAGGCGGTGGAGTAGGGCGAACGCTAGACCTTTCCGACTCTCTTGTGAGGGAAGAAGCGAAGCTTGTTCTGCCTGCACGAGCGGAATAGCTGCCGTAGCCTGGTTGGCTGCCGAAGAGTGAGCCTTGTCTTGGCATTGATGATGACAGACCCACCCCAGCCCTCCCTGAGATGGAGGGTGTTGGCAACTGCAGGAGGCTTGGGTTTATGTCCTTGAGGAAGCGGCTGCTAGGGTTGCTCTGCCATTGTCCGTAGAGATAGCGACTTTCGGCGTATGAGAGGAAGCACATCTTCTTTGCACGAGTGATGGCTACATAGAGCAATCGGCGCTCTTCTTCCAATGCTCGCTGGCTTTCCACGCTGCGAGGAGAAGGGAAAATCTCTTCTTCCAGGCCGACGATGAACACGCAGTCAAACTCAAGTCCCTTTGCCGCGTGCATTGTCATCATGGTCACCTTTGGCGACTGGTCGTCCTTTGCATCTACGGATTCCTGGTCTGTTTGCAAGGCTGCCTGCTGGAGGAAATCGGCAATGGTAATCTCTTCCTGCTTGCCTTCTTCCGTCTGTGTGTCGACAAACTCCTGCAAACTGCTGTAGAACTCCTGGAGGTTCTCCACGCGAGCTTCTCCTTCCGGCGATTTGTCGCTGTAGAGGTCTTCGCCAATCTTTGACTCTTGGATGATGTGACGGCCGAGAGTAGCTGCGTCAACATCATAGATCTTTGTGCGGAAGCCTTCTATCAAGGCAACAAAAGCGTCAAGCTTTGCTCGTGTTCCTTTATTAATATCTACGGGATAAGCCACAGGGTTCGTGAGCAAATCCCACATGCTCTTTCCGTAAACGACGGCTTGGCTCTCAATCTTGTCGATGGTAGTCGTGCCGATACCACGCTTAGGATAGTTGATGATGCGACGAAGAGCCTCGTTGTCGCTTGGGTTTACCACGAAACGGAAGTACGCAAGAATGTTCTTTATCTCCGTACGCTGATAGAAACTCATGCCGCCGTAAATCTTATATGGAATGCGTTCCTTGCGGAAAACATCTTCAAACTTGCGGCTTTGGGCATTGGCACGATAGAGGATGACCATCTCGTCGAAAGGAATGTGCTCAACGGAGTTTATGCGAATCATCTTCTTTCCAATGATTGATGCTTCCACTTCGTCGCTAGCTGCCTTTATGAGCTGGGGCTTTTCGCCATTGCCGTTGTTTGAGAAGACATTCTTCTGAATCTGTCGCTGGTTATGGCTTATGAGGTCATTTGCCACGGCAACGATGCTTTTCGTAGAACGGTAGTTCTCTTCAAGCTTGAACTGACGGAACTCCGGATAGACCTTCTCGAAGTTGAGAATATTGTCTATGTTGGCGCCACGGAAGGCGTAGATGCTTTGTGCGTCGTCGCCAACAACGCAAAGACGGTGATGCTCGCGGGCAAGGAGTTCGAGAATTTTCTGCTGCACGACATTCGTGTCCTGATACTCATCGACGAGAATGAACTGAAACTGCTGTGCATACTTCTGTCTGATGTCCTCGTTGTTCTTGAGAAGCATATAGGTGTTGAGCAGAAGATCGTCGAAGTCCATGGCGTTGTTCTCACGGAGAAGACGCTCGTAAACCTTGTAAACCTTGTAAGTTTCGGGAATGCGGTTGCGAGTGTCACTTTCCACGAGTCGCCTTGTCTCGCCATAAGTCTTGGCATCTATCATGCTGTTCTTTGCAAGTCCGATGCGTGAAGCTATGTTCTGTGGTTTGTATGTCTTGAGAGCATTTTCCAGTTTTTCCTTGTCTTCCTTGTTCGGGAATAGTGGTTCGAAGAGTTCCTTTGTGGCGGCCTTTATCACGGCGCGGGAATCAGCATCATCGTAAATGGTGAAGTTGCGGTCGTAGCCAATGCGGTCGGCTTCCTGTCGCAATATTCTGGAGAAAATGCTATGGAAAGTGCCCATGACAAGATATTGCGCCGTGTTGCCACCGACAATCTTTGCAATACGATCCTTCATCTCCTTTGCCGCCTTATTCGTGAAGGTAAGCGCAAGGATGTTCCAAGGCTTGTAGTCATTCTGTAGGAGATGTGCAATCTTGAATGTCAGCACACGAGTCTTTCCCGAACCAGCACCGGCAATCACCAGCGACGGTCCGTCAACATATTCTACGGCTTGGCGTTGTATTTCTGATAGAGAGTTCAAGGGGAAGTTTTTTTCTTTTAATCGATTCTTCGATTCTTCGATAATTCGGTATCTCAATGTTTCGAAGATTCGATGTTTCGTTTATTCAGTTTTGAAGTGCTGCAAGCAGAATCTTTCGCCCAGCTGGTAGCCTTCCTGATAGAGGGCTTCGAGCTTTTCCACATTCTTCTCTATGCGGTCAACCTCAATAGGCTTTTCCGGACGGATACAGATGACCTTTCCTTCTGCTTCCATCTTCTCAACCAGTTCCAGTTGGGCGTTGTATATCTTGGCGCGGTTGGACAAAGCAACGCGTAGGCGCGGGTACTTCTTATAAATGAAAGCCGGTATTTTATGGTCTTTCTCCTTCTTGCGATAACCTACGTTTCGTGTAAGAATGACGATGTTTGTCTGATGGCCTGTAGCCATGGAACGTTCTAAAGGTATGGAGTCAACGAGTCCACCATCAAGCATTGGTACCCCATCAACCTCTACCATCTTGCTGATGTAAGGAAGACTTCCGCTGGCGCGTAGGATCTTGAGCAGTCGCTCATGGTCGTTCTTCTCTGCGAAATATTCTGCGCGACCAGTAAGACAGTTTGTCGTAACAGCTTCAAACACAGCAGGATTCTTCTGGTAAGTCTCAAAATCGTAAGGGAAAATCTCCTTTGGAAACTTGTCGTAGAGGAGCTGCATGTCGAAGATTGTTCCTCGTGTGAACAGCGTTTTCAGTCCGATGAAATCGTATTTCTGCAGGAGATCTATGTTTGAATATCTAGCGCGACGTATCTGCTTGCTGATGTATGAAGCGCCGTTTCCAGCACCGGCAGAAACGCCGATGACATAATTGAACCATACCTCATGCTTCATCAGAGCATCAAGTACACCGCAGGTGAAAATGCCGCGCATTCCACCGCCTTCAAGTACGAGTCCTGTCTGTTCGGTTATTTCCATGAAAAAAATCGTGGGAGTTTTGGTAAAATTCGTGGGAGTTTTTGGTAAAATTCGTGGGAGTTTTGAAAATTTCCGTGGGAGTTTTTTTTGCGTCCTCTACTTTACCCTTTTTAATCAAGGAATCCTTGCTGCTTAAGAGCCTCCAGAAGACCTTCTGACATCGCCTCATTATCCTTCTTCGTATAGCGGATATCAGTGAAGATCTGCGCGAGAGTCTCCTTGTTGTTTATTTCGCAGAAATGCTTGTTCTCTTCAAGATTCTCCTTTTCCGTGTAATGCTTGTCGATGTCTTCTGCCGAATAGTCGTGGTAAGTTTCGCTGTGCATGATAGCTTCCACAGGCAGACGGTCGGAAATTGCTGGGTCTTCGTCTGGCCAACCGAGAGTGATGGTGGCAACAGGGAAGACGAGTTTCGGCAACTTCAACGCCTCGATGATAGCCTTAGGCTGATAGACGGTAGTGCCAAGGAAACAATAGCCGAGACCTTTCTCTTCTGCGATGTTGCAGACATTCTGAGTGTAGAGCAGAGCGTCTGTGGCAGCATTGAGGAAAGATAGAATGTTGTCGTAGCCAGGATTAGCCTTGCGCTCCTCTGCCCAGCGAGTTGTGCGATGGAAATCAGCGCAGATAGTAAGTACGACAGGCGCAGAAGTTACCATTGGTTGGCAGAAATGTGCCGGTGCGATGGTCTGCTTCATCTCTTCCGAGCGTGTTACAACAACGCTGTAAAGCTGAAGGTTCCCCATTGTCTGAGTATGCTCGGCAACGGAAAGAATCTCTCTGAGAAGTTCGTCTGAGATGTCCTTTTTTGCGTATTTTCTGATGCTTCTATGTGATTTGATATATTCCATAATTATTGTAATTTGCTATGTTTTGCACTGCAAAAGTAAAAAAAGTTTTCAAAATGGAGTGAAAATTACTTTTATTTATTTAATTTTGCGCACAAATAAGCATCTGTTTACCCTAAAACAACTCTCAAAATGACCCAACTGACAGAAGAATTATATGGACATATAGCCGACGCTCTCCTGAAAAAGGAGGCAGAAAAAGGCTCTGTTCTTTCGCGTGATGAGATTGTAGATGTCATTACTGAAAGCGCAGAACAGAAGAATAGTGTGTCGTACAATCCTGAGGTCAGCGAAGTGCGCCCTGAAGTCTTGGAGTGTGATGTGGTAAGATTCCAGAACAAGAAGGATAAGTGGGTGGCACTTGTCGGTCTGCTCAACGGTTATCCATACGAGATCTTCACCGGTCTGCAGGATGACGATGAGGGTATAGTGCTTCCGAAGTCGGTTGTTTCAGGCGAGATTATCAAACACAAGTTTGAAAATAAGCCTTCGCGCTATGACTTCAAGTTCCGCAACAAGCGTGGATTCATCACCACCGTAGAGGGACTCTCCGAGAAGTTCAACCCGGAATATTGGAACTATGCCAAGCTGATTTCCGGTGTGCTCCGCTATCGTATGCCAATCCAGAATGTGATAAAGATGGTACGTTCGCTACAGCTTGACGGCGACGGCATCAATACATGGAAGAATGGTGTTGTGCGTGCGTTGAATAAATACGTGAAAGATGGCACGGAAGCAAAGGGACAGCTGTGTCCAAGTTGTGGTAACGAGTCACTTATTTATAAGGATGGAAACCTTGTCTGCACAGAGTGTGGACACACTATTATATAAATGATAATAACCCTTGAGAACATAGAAATCCATGCCTTTCATGGCGTACTCCCGCAGGAGCGTCAGGTGGGAGGAATGTATGTCGTGGAGATTTCAATGACCGTTCTGGATGAACAATCAACAGAAACCGACAGTCTTGAACATACCGTTAATTATGCTGAGGTCTATGAGGTGGTAAAAGAGGAGATGGCAATCCCTTCAAAGCTCATAGAGCATGTGGCAGGAAGGATAGCACGAAGAGTAAGGGATGAGTTTCCGCTTGTCAGTCAGGTTAGGATAATACTTACGAAGAAGCATCCTCCGATTGCAGGCGCAAACATAAACGCAAAAATTGAACTATGTATTTAAAAAGACTCATTCATATATTTATATTTCTCGCTTTTGCTTTGGTAATTCATGCAAGGCCGTTCATCTTGGTCATCGATGCTGGTCATGGGGGGCACGACGCTGGAGCCGTAGGTGAATTTTCAAAGGAAAAGGACATTAACCTGCGTGTCGCTTTGGCGTTTGGCAAATATGTGGAAAACAATATGCCGAATGTTAAAGTGATTTACACTCGCAAGACAGATGTCTTTGTTCCGCTGATTGAGCGTGCAAATATTGCAAACAAGAACCATGCCAATGCATTTGTTTCCATCCATACTAACTCTGTTCCGGAAGGTCGTTTGGCATACGGCATAGAAACATACGCTATGGGACTCCGTCGTAGCAATGAGAAATTCTCTGCTGCCTTGCGTGAAAACAATGTGATCACATACGAGAAAAATTACAAGGAGAAGTATGATGGCTACGATCCAAAGTCGCCTGAAAGCCTGATAATGTTTGAACTCATGCACGACAACAATATGTCGGAAAGTGTCTCTTTGGCGAAATATATACAGGGTAGCGTCTGTTCAGAGACTGGCAGACAGAGTAAAGGTGTGAAGCAGGATGTTTTCCTCGTGCTTCGTGAAACCTCAATGCCAGCTTGTCTCGTGGAACTTGGCTTCATCTCAACGCCTGAAGAAGAACAGTTCCTTAATTCAAAAGAAGGTGTTGACAAACTTGCTCGTGGCATTTACAATGGTTTTGCGAAGTTCTCCAAGCAGGGCGGCGCCAATGTGGCTTCTTCGGGAGTAGTTGCTGGTTCACAGAAATCGGTTTCTCAAAACACTCAGAAGCCAGCGGCACAAAGCACTCAAAAGCCAGCTGCACAACCTAAGAAAACAGAGACTAAGCCAGCACAAAAGCCGGTAGATCAGTCGAAGAAGCCTACTGATCAATCGAAGAAGCCTACCGAGAAGAAAAAAACAGAAACCAAGCCTGCTACTCCTGTCCAGAAGCCAGCATTTGATCCAAACGTGAAATCTACTTATAAGGTGGTCATTGTTTCCTCTTCGTCGCCAATACCTGCTGGTGATGCTCGTTTCAAAGGACGCAAGGATGCCAAGCATTTCCTGGATAATGGTATGCATAGATACACTATTCTTGATACGTCAGACCGTCAGGAAGCATACAACAAACGTGCTGAAATGGCAAAAGACTTTCCACAGGCTTTCGTCATAACTTTGCAAAATGGCGTAAGAGTGAAATAATTAAACGACTAATCTTCCAAACGACTAAATATGAAAGGATTTACAAAAGAAGTAAAGATAGCCCTTACTGCCATTTTGGGCATCGTGATATTGTTTTTCGGCTTACAATTCCTAAAAGGGTTGAACCTCTTCTCAGATACCTATACATACACCATGGTTTTCAGTAATGTAGATGGTCTTGGAACTTCTACTCCTATCTATGCAAATGGTGTGAAGGTGGGAAATGTAGGTGCCATAGAGTATGATTATGAGACAGGCAACAGCATTATCGTTGAGGCTGAGCTCAACAAGAAGCTTCGTGTGCCAAAGGGTACTCAGGCAGAGATAGACAAGGACCTCATGGGCAACATGCAGGTGAAACTCATCATGCCAGAGGTGCAGACCGCTCTTCTCCATCCTGGCGACAGAATGGAAGGACATATCTATTCAGGAGCTCTTGACAAAGCTTCTGCAATGGTGCCTGATGTTCAGAAATTGCTTCCAAAGCTTGATTCCATCCTTATGTCGGTCAATAACCTTCTTGCAAATCCTGCCCTTCAGCGTTCGCTTGAGAACATAGAGGTCGTGACGGCAAATCTTGAACAGACTTCTCGCGAGGCAAATGCTCTCATGTCTGCTCTTGGAAATTCCGTTCCTGGTTTGACTGCAAAGGCAGACGGCATCCTTGGAAAGGCAGACGGCGCAATGGCAAATGCAAATGTGCTCACAAGCAATCTTTCCAAAGTTGATGTCGCTCCAACGGTGGAACTTGTTAACACTACTCTTGCTACAACAAAGGACGCCATGGATAAGCTCAACAAATCGATGGGCGATATAAACAAACTTACTGCTGACCTCAACAGCCAGAAGGGCTCTCTCGGCAAGCTTATGAACGACCCTAACCTCTACAATAACCTAACCAACACAGCTCGTTCTGCAGATTCGCTCCTCATTGACCTTAAGTCACATCCGAAGCGTTATGTCCATTTTTCAATCTTCGGAAAGAAGGATAAGTAATCAGGAATTGTTGTCAATGCATTGACCATTTACTATTTTTTCAACAAAAGCCCTAATGTTTGCTTATTTTGAAAAACTACAAATAGGAAGCTCTTGAAACAATGTACCACGTCAAACTTTTAACTTACACAATTTCAGTTAAATAGATAATTCTGCTCTTTGTTTCACGGGTTGGTAGTTCATTTGATGTGCAAAAGCTAACGATTTGATAATTAAAGACTTAAAAGAAAGCAAATAGATTGTTTGCCTACACAAAAACAATATTGGCTTAAGTGCTGATAAACAAAGGAATTAGCACTTCCTATACCTATACGCAACAAAATCCGAGATTTGCGTATTTGAGAAAAAAATGCGAATTTTGCAGTCGTGAAAATAGAGAATACATATAGATTGAAATGGGAGCAATGTCTCAAAATCATCCGTAATAATGTTGCGGAGGAGGCTTATAATGCCTTCTTTGCAAAGATGGTTTTTGAGCAGTATAGCGAAGCCGGACGCACGCTCCTTATCCAATTGCCTTCTCAATTTTACTACGAATATATAGAGGAACACTATGCAAAACTCATGAATCTCGTTTTGCGCCGTGTATTCCAAACAGACGTTATTCTCAAGTACAGAGTGAAACTTGGCGAAAAGACTGATGCTGGTGTGCAGCAGCCAGATAAAGCGCCATCAATTCCTACATCCAATTATAAGAGAAGGCCAAATGAAGTACCTACAATAATCGAAACCCATACAGACGACGAGATTGACTCACAGCTTTCACGCGAATATACCTTTGACAATTTTATAGAAGGTGATGCCAACAGAGCAGCTCGCGCCATTGGTTATACCGTAGCACAGAATCCAAACAGCCGTCAGTTTAATCCATTATTTATTTATGGTCCTTCCGGCTGTGGTAAGACTCACCTCATAAATGCCATCGGTGTGCGTACCAAGGAGCTCTACCCAGAGAAGCGAGTGCTCTACGTGAGCGCAAGACTCTTTCAGGCACAGTTTGTCGATGCCCGTCTTAAGAATGAGATAAACGACTTCATCGCTTTCTATCAGCGCATAGACCTTCTCATCGTGGATGATATCCAAGAGTGGGAAACAACGCCAAAGACCGTTGATGCTTTCTATCATATCTTCAATAGCCTGCATCGTAACGGCAAGCGTATCGTACTCGCTTCCGACCGTCCTCCAGTGGAACTCACTTGGCTTACAGACCGACTCATCACGCGTTTCTCTTGGGGACCAACGCTTGAGATTGGCAAGCCTGACCAGCAGCTCTGCCGCAATATCCTTTATGCAAAAATAAAGCGTGACGGACTGGATATTCCGGAAGATGTTGTTGAGTTCATAGCAAGTACGGCTAATGGCAGCGTCCGTCATCTTGAAGGAATAATCAATTCACTCATGGCATACGCCATTGCCTTCAACCACACCAATATCAACATGTCGCTTGCAGAACGAGTAGTGAAGCGAAGTGTAAAGGTTGACGATACGCCACTTACCATGGATGATATTCTTGCTAAGGTGGCAGAAAACTATGGCGTGACAGAAGAGGCAATCATTGGCAAGAATCGTCAGAAGAACATTGCTGAGGCTCGTCAAACCGTCGTATATCTTGCACAGAAGCACACAAAGATGCCGGCTAAGCGCATCGGAAAACTCCTTGGCAACCGCAATCATTCCACAATCCTTCATAGCTGCTCTCAGGTAGAGAAGAAGCTTGGTAGCGATGCTGATTTTGCAAACCGCCTGAAGGATATTGAGAAGTCATTTTCATTGAAGTAAAGGCTTAAACGCTTTGAAATAATATTTGTAGTTATTCTTTTCGTCCCATCTGATTATCTGTATCAGGTGGGATTTTTTTGTTGTAGAAAGTAAAATAAATGCGGAAAAGTTTGGCTGTGTTATTTATAATGATTAACTTTGCACCCGATATATGTCAAGGTACACTTGATTTCCATGTTATGAAACAATAATAATTAACATAAATAACATTCAGCTTATGAAAAAACTTTTACTCTCTATCGTCGCAATGATTTTTGCGATTGGTGTTAACGCCGAAGATTTCACCTTCGACTTCAATGACCTCGCGTCATACGGCTTGTCTGCCGCTGACTTTACTGAAAAAGAAACTAAAAGTGGTACTGAGATTTTCTATAACATTACCACAAAGGAGAATCTTTCTGGTACCATCAGCAATGGAAAAATCGTAATCAAGGATGTTGCTGCCAGTAAAGATGCTAACGAAGACAAGATCTGGTATTACACCGATTCTAAGACTGGCGAAAGCATTTACCAGTACCGTGCTTACAACAACCACACTGTAACAATTTCAATGGCTGATGGCTCAAAGATTTGCGGAATCAAAGCCGTTGGTACCACAGCTCTGAACTATTCAGGCGAAGGCAAAACCGAAGTTGAATTTGCTGTGACAGGTACATTGAAGATCAATTCTATTACAGTGACTACTGGCGATGGTGGTGATGTTCCTCCTACTCCAGAAATTAAGACTGTAACTGTAGCAGAAGCTATCAGCATCATCAACGGTCTTGAAGACGGTGCAACAACAGAAGAAGAGTACATCGTAACAGGCAAGATCTCTGAGATTGAGCAGAACTTCGGCACTACTTATGGTACAGCAACATTCGCTTTGGAAGGTGGACTTAGAGCTTTCCGCCTCAACTATCTTGACAACAAGAAGGTAACAGACAAAGCTCTCCTCGCTGTAACTGACGAAGTTACAATTCAGGGAAAGCTCCAGAAGTATGTTAAGGAAGGTGAAGTGATTCCTGAAATCTGCAACGGTTACATCACAAAGCATGTTCAGAACGGCACTCCAGATGTCCCAACAATCAAGGAAATCACTGCTGCTGAGGCACTTACTATCATCGATGCTCTTGAAGACGGCAAGACAACAGAAGACGAGTACATCGTTTCTGGTACAGTTTCTTCGGTAACAGAAATCTCTGCTCAGTATGGTAATGCTACATTCGTAATGGATGGTCTTACTGTGTTCCGCTGCAAGGATTTCGACAACAAGAACTTCACTGACGAAGGCAAGATCAAGGCTGGCGACAAGGTTAAGGTTCGCGGCAAGCTCCAGAAGTATGTGAAGGAAGGCGTGATGACTCCAGAGCTTTCTTACGGCTATATCGTAGAGCTCAACGGCCAGACATCTTCTATCGGCAACATCAATGCAGATTCAAGCAAGGCTGTCATCTTCAACCTCGCAGGTCAGAAAGTTTCTGCTGACTACAAGGGCGTTGTTGTTAAGGGTGGCAAGAAGTATCTTTACAAGTAAGTTTTTTGGCAATGATGTATCTGTTGTCCACATAAATAACGATGGATTATAAAATATAGACAACTAGTATATCGTAATATAAGCAAAAAGGGTTGGCTCTTTCGTAGAGCCAACCCTTTTCGGTTTATATCAACCCACCTTCTGCCGTGATTATGCCCACTTTCTGCCGTGAATATGCTCTGTTTCTGCCTCGTTTTCTGCTGACTTTCAGCGATTTTATTGCCTAAAACATGTAAAAAAACTTAATAAATGATGATTTTCCATGAAATGTTTTGGAGTTTGTTTGTTTTAAAGTAAATTTGCACCGATAAATAAACAAAAAAATGGTATTCGAATACGATTATCTCATCATAGGTAGTGGTGTGGCAGGAATGAGCTACGCACTGAAGGTGGCCCGAAAGCATACGGGTAAGATATGCATTATCTGCAAGACTACTCTTGACGAAGCAAATACAAAGTTTGCCCAGGGAGGTATTGCAAGCGTTACAGACCGTGTTGTCGATAACTTTGAAAAGCATATTGAGGACACGATGATTGCCGGTGACTACATCAGCGATCCTGCTGCTGTGAAGCAAGTCGTGGAAATGGCTCCTTCGCAGATCAAGGAACTCGTGGAGTGGGGCGTTAAGTTTGACAAAAAGCCTTCCGGTCAGTTTGACCTTCATCGTGAGGGTGGACATTCGGAGTTCCGAATCCTTCACCATGCTGACGATACAGGTCGCGAGATTCAGCGCGGACTTATGGAAGCTGTTCGCAATAATCCTTACATCGACATTAAGGAGAATCATTTCGCTGTTGAAATCATCACTCAGCACCACCTGGGCGTGGAGGTTACACGCCGCACTCCAGACATCGAATGCTACGGAGCATACGTTCTCAACCCAAAGACCCAGAAGGTTGATACTTACCTGAGCAAGGTTACTGTCATGTGTACCGGTGGTTGCGGTGCTGTCTATGAAACAACTACCAACCCAATCATTGCCACTGGCGATGGCGAGGCTATGGTCTATCGTGCCAAGGGAACCGTTAAGGATATGGAATTCGTACAGTTCCACCCAACGGCACTCTATCATCAGGGCGAGACTCACCCTGCATACCTTATCACAGAGGCAATGCGCGGATATGGCGGCATCCTTCGTTTGCCTGATGGCTCTTCGTTCATGGAAAATTACGACGAGCGCCTTTCTCTTGCACCTCGTGATATCGTAGCCCGAGCTATCGATAAGGAGATGAAAAAGCACGGTCTCGACCACGTATGCCTTGATGTTACCCACAAGGACCCTGAAGAGACAAAGCACCATTTCCCAAATATCTACAAGAAGTGTCTTTCAATAGGCATCGACATCACGAAGGAGTACATCCCTGTTCGTCCTGCAGCCCACTACATGTGTGGCGGAATCCTCGTGGATACCGACGGCTGCTCTTCCATCAAGCGTCTCTATGCTCTTGGCGAATGTTCCTGCACAGGACTCCATGGCGGCAATCGTCTCGCTTCAAACTCCCTCATCGAGGCTGTCGTATATGCTGAGACGGCAGCAAACCATTCCATGGCACACATTGATGAGTATGAGTTCAACCACGATGTGCCAAAGTGGAACGACGAAGGCACCATGACAAACGAGGAGAAAGTCCTCATCACCCAGAGTGTCAAGGAGGTTGGCGAGATCATGGCAAACTATGTTGGCATCGTACGTTCCGACCTTCGTCTCAAGAGAGCTTGGACTCGTCTCGACGTTCTCTACGAAGAGACGGAAGCACTTTTCAAGCGCGTTCATGCTACGAAAGACATCTGCGAACTCCGCAATATGATCAACACCGCTTATCTCATCACCCGCTTCGCCATCGAGCGCAAGGAGTGCCGCGGCCTGCATTTCACAATAGACTACAAACTTCACGCTTACGATAAGAATGCGTAACCTCGAACCCTCGAAATCTCGATAATCCGAAGCCTCGAAACCTCAATAATTCGAAAAAACGAAACCTCGATAACCCGAAAAATCCGTAAATCCGTAAATTAAAGATATGAAAAGACTCTTTTATTTTCTTTTTGCCGTAGCAATCTGCTTCCTCGGCTCATGCAACAGCAAGACCACAGAAAAACTCAAGGACATGGAAATCAGCGATTCCCTCCAGCATCTTCTCGACCTTCGCGATGCAGAGATCAACGACCTCCTCACCACTTTCAACGATGTGCAGGAAGGCTTCAACGAAATCAATGCCGCTGAAGACCGCATCATGCTTGCACAGACTGACGAGAAGGGCAACTCCAGTGCCATAAAGGAGAACTTCAACTTCATCCAGGATAAGCTCCGCCAGAATCGCGAGCTCATCGAGCAGCTCCAGAAGCAGCTTCGCGAGAGCACGTTCAAGGGTGACGAGATGAAGCGTTCGCTCAATTCCCTCATCGATCAGCTTGAGAAGAAGGACAAGGAACTTGCCGCTCTCGCACAGAAGATCAAGGAGAAAGATATGACCATTGCGGCTCAGGACGAAAGGATCATTGAGCAGAGCGAGCATATCTCCAAGCAGCAGAACACCATTGCCGAGCAGAACCAGAACATCACCAACCTCAACAATCAGGTTGATGAGCAGAAGGCTGAGAACTCACGCAAGGAGGAAACCATCGCTTCTCAGGACAAGGCTATCAACACTGCTTTCTACGTCTTCGGCACGAAGTCTGAACTCAAGGAGCAGAACATCCTCGTGAAGGGTAAGGTTCTTCAGGGCAACTACAACAAGAACTACTTCAAGCAGATAGATATCCGCAATGTCAAGGAAATCAAGCTCTACTCTAAGTCGGCAGAACTCCTCACTGCTCACCCATCTGGAAGCTACTCTCTACAGAAGGATATGAACAATCAGTATGTGCTGAAGATCACAGACCCACAGCGCTTCTGGTCTTCAAGCAAGTACCTTGTTATTCAAGTTAAATAATGACCAAACCCATAACCCTCGCACGCGTTGTCCACGTATCGACAATAGCCGCCATAGTCATTGCTGTGATAGTCCTCTTGAACTATCTCAGCAATGTTCTTATGCCGTTCTTCGTCGCTTGGGCACTGGCATATCTCATCTATCCGCTGGTAAAGTTCGTGCAGTACAGGATGAAGGTTGGCAATCGTGCCGTGTCCATCATCATCACTCTCGTCTTCATCATCGCCATCGTCGGCGGATTCGTCGCCCTGCTAAGCGGTGAGATGATCTCGCAGCTCAAGCAGCTCGGCACATACATCAACAATTTCGTCCGCCTCCATACCGAGAGCGACAGCATTTCGCTCTATATCCAGGAGTGGCTTGCCAACAACCAGAGCGAGATAGAGCAGTTCATCACGGAGCAGGACGTTGCCGGCGCCCTCAAGTCAGCACTCCCTAAGCTGTGGGTCGTTGTCAGTGAGACCTACAACATCATCATCGGCTTCGGCGTTGTGCTCATGGCTATGCTCTACATGTTCTTCATCCTCCTCGACTACGAGTACCTCACCAACAACTGGATAAAGATCTTCCCGAAGAGCGTCCGTCCGTTCTGGCAGAATGTGGCTACTGATGTGGAGAAGGCTATGAACAGCTACGTCCGCGGACAGAGCCTCGTTGCACTTACCATGGGCATACTCTTCTGCATCGGCTTCACGATAATAGACTTCCCTATGGCTATCGGTCTTGGCATCCTCATCGGACTCATGGACCTCGTGCCTTATCTCCACACCTTCGCGCTCATACCTACGGCATTCCTCGCACTCATGAAGGCTGCCGACACAGGCCAGAACTTCTTCGTCGTCTTCGGACTCGCCGTCCTTGTCTTCTGCGTCGTGCAGGTCATCATCGACATGGTCGTGACGCCGAAGATCATGGGAAAGGCTATGGGCATGAACCCAGCCATCCTCCTTCTCGCCCTCTCCGTATGGGGCAGCCTCCTCGGCTTCATCGGACTCATCATAGCCCTCCCTCTCACCACAATCCTCATGGCTTACTATAAGAGGTACGTGACGCGTGATGAGGAAGATAAGTAAATAAGTCAGATTTCATTGATAATCCTAAATGTATATTTGTTCAATAAATTGAACTTATAAGACTTATTCAGATTCAAGTTCAAAATAAATAGATAGTTTCATTAGCTCTTACATGAAATTCTTAAAGGTAATCATACTTTATACTTTATACTTCATACTTTATACTTCTATTTCCTCCTGCATCACCGAGGACCAGCACCCTACGAATCCGCAAGGCTGCTTCGAGTCGTTGTGGAAGATTGTCGATGAGCACTACTGTTTCTTCGACTATAAGCAGAAGGAGTACGGCCTTGACTGGGACGCCGTTTACAGGAAATACGAGAAGCAGTTCAGCAACAATAACCTGAACTCCCACCAGACTTTCGAGCTCCTTGCCTCCATGCTCGGCGAACTCCGTGATGGTCATGTGAACCTCATCACCGCTTTTGATAACGGACGCTATTGGGCATGGCATGAAGACTATCCGCAGAACTTCTCCGACACCCTCCAGCGCAACTATCTCGGCACCGACTATCACATAGCCTCCTCGCTCAAATACAAGATTCTTCCCGACAACATCGGCTACGTCTATTACGGCTCTTTCAATGGCGGCATTGGCGACGGAAACCTTGATGCCGTCCTCATGGAACTCGCCACATGCAATGCCCTCATCATTGATGTTCGTAACAATGGTGGCGGCGAGATCACCAATGCCGAGAAACTCGCTGCACGCTTCTTCAACGAGGAGACTCTCGTAGGCTATATGCAGCATAAGACAGGACCTGGCCACAACGATTTCTCTGAGATGCAGAGTCAGACGCTCAAGCCATCGGCAGGTTTCCGTTGGCAGAAGAAGGTTGCCGTGCTCACCAACCGTTCCGTCTTCAGCGCTGCCAACGAGTTTGTCAAGTACATGAAGTGCTGTCCTAATGCCATTGTCGTTGGCGACAGAACAGGTGGCGGTGGTGGTATGCCGTTCTCAAGCGAACTCCCCAACGGCTGGTCCGTGCGCTTCTCCGCATGTCCTATGTTCGATCGCAACAAGCAGCAGACAGAGTTCGGCATCGATCCCGACATAAAGGTTGACATTACCTCCGAGGACTTCCAGCGAGGCATCGATACTATCATCGAAACAGCCAGAAAGGCGCTGGCTCTTTGATTGTACAACGCTACGCGAACCTTTTTTTCTTGCAAAAGGTTCGCGTAGCTTTGTAGCAGATAAAGATCGCCATTCTTTATCTCTTTCTTGATGTATGTCACCCCCCCCCCATTGTTTTTTACGATAACCATTGTTAATTATCGTTAAAAAATCGTATATTTGCACAATGTATATTCTTCCAATATCAAATAATTCAACACTATAACAACTATGAAACACTTGAAAACTTTCAGACGCGGGCTGATAGGAGCTCTCCTCCTCTTAGGCTCCGCTGCGCCTTTCACGTTCACGTCGTGTGAGGCTGAACATGCGCAGGTAAACGTCACCCTCAACTCCGACTACAGCGCCTTGGTAGCTGCCATGAACGATGGCAACAAAACGCTTCTTGAGAAGCTCGGCATGATTGAGCAGGCGATCAAGAACGGCAATGTCAACAACAAGGATGCTCAGGACCTCCTCCTCGAGGCTATCAACGCCCTCAACGGCACGCTCAGCGATAAGCTCGCTGCCATAGAGCAGGCTATCAAGAGCCAGACAACAACCTTCGAGACCAAGCTCAACCTCATCGAGGCTGCCATCAACGGCGGCTTCGCTAACGACAAGGCTGTCCTCGACCTCATCAAGGAGGCTCTCAACTCCCTCAACCTTACCGTAGATCAGAAGCTCGCTGCCATAGAGGAAGCCCTCAAGAACCAGACAACAAGCCTTGAGACAAAGCTCAACCTCATCGAGGCTGCCATCAAGACTGGTCTCGCTGACAATAAGACAGCCCTCGGCGAACTCAAGACAGCCATCGAATCCCTCAAGGGCAGCGTGGAAGGCATCGACGCATCTGTTGACGACGTCGTGACAGCCCTCAACGGCATCAAGGGAACTCTCGGCACAGACATCGCCGACCTCCTCACAGGCATCAAGGAGTCCATCGCCGGCATCCAGGACTACAGCGAAATCCTCACAGCCATCAAGACAGCGATTGAGAATATTGAGATTAATCCTGGTACTCCTGCAGACGAAGATGCCTATAACGCTGGTGAACCAGCAGAAGCTGTTGACCTCGGCTTGCCAAGTGGCTTGAAGTGGGCTTCATATAACATCGGCGCAAGCAAGCCAGAGGAGTATGGCGACTATTTCGCATGGGGCGAGACTAAGCCTTACTACACACCTGGACATGCTTATGACAATCCTTGCACGAACTGGAGAGAAGGCAAGGAAGTAGGTTATTATTGGCCTTCATACTTTGATTCAACAGACGGCGGTAGCACAACATTTGATATCTACGCCACTGACAAGGAAACCACGCTTTTGCCAGAGCATGATGCCGCAACAGCTAACTGGGGGGGCTCATGGCGCATGCCAACGTGGGATGAGGAGAGAGAACTTGTCACAGAATGTGATTGGGAATGGACAGAAGTAAATGGCGTAAATGGTTACAAGGTTTCTTCAAAGAGCAATAGCAGTAAATACATTTTCCTCCCTGCTGCTGGCTATCGCGGCTTTAGTACCTTCTATGACGCAGGTTTGAAAGGCTTCTACGCATTGTCAACGCTCTATACGTACGCATCGGTCGGCTCGTTCTACTTTCACTTCGATAAGGACGTTGTTAAGGGGGACTACGACAGCCGCATCATCGGTGAATCTATCCGCGCGGTCTGCCCGTAATTTTTAGTGCCCACAATGATTTTCAATAACGAACACGATATTTAGCTTCGCGTTCAAAAAAAATTAAATATCAAGAATTTAGGAATTAAGGAATTTATGTAATAATCTGATTTTCAGAAAGATTTAGGATTTTAATAAAGATTTTAGTTTGGATGTCGAGCCCGTAGGGCGATCCATAATAAAATACTCCTTAAAGCGAGGAATTCGAGCGCATTTTCAGTTGGGATTTTCGTAAGGATGATTAAAATCTTAAACTAAAATCCTTACCAAAATACGCTCCAGTACGTCGCTCTTAAGAACGATTTGATCATGGATCGTCGCAAGCTCCTCGAAATCCAAACAAAAATCTTCAACAAAAATCTTCAACTACAATCTTAAAATCTTAAATTCTTGATAATAAGATAAATATATGATAACTATGAATAAACTTAAATCCTTCCGTCGCGGCATAATAGGAGCTCTTCTGCTCTTAGGCACCGCAGCACCGTTCGCTCTCACTTCATGCGACAATGCGCATCCAGAGCTGAACATCACACTCACTTCAGACTACAGTACCCTGATCAATGCCATGAAGGACAACAACAAGACGCTCCTTGAGAAGCTTGGCATGATAGAGCAGGCTATCAAGAATGGCAATATCAGCGACAAGTCTGCTCAGGAACTCCTCCTCCAGGCTATCAACGCCATCAACGGCACGCTCGAACAGAAGCTTGCTGCCATAGAAGAGGCTATCAAGAGCCAGACAACGACCCTCGAGACCAAGCTCAACCTCATCGAGGCTGCCATCAACGGCGGCTTCGCTAACGACAAGACTGCCCTTGACCTCATCAAGGAGGCTCTTGGCACTCTCAACGGCACGCTCGAGCAGAAGCTCGCTGCCATAGAAGAGGCTATCAAGAGCCAGACAACAAGCCTTGAGACAAAGCTCGGTCTCATCGAGGCTGCCATCGAGACTGGCCTCGCTGACCAGAAGACAGCCCTCGGCGAAATCAAGACAGCCATCGAATCCCTCAAGGGTAGCACAGACGACCTCAAGAGAACCATCGACAGCATCGTGACTTCCCTCAACGACATCGACACAACCCTCGGCATCGACATCGCCGCCCTCCTCAAGGACATCAAGGAGTCCATCGCCGGTCTCCAGGACTACAGCGAAATCCTCGCAGCCATCAAGACAGCGATTGAGAATATTGAGATTAATGCTGGTACTCCTGCAGACGAAGATGCCTATAACGCTGGTGAACCTGCAGAAGCTGTTGACCTCGGCTTGCCAAGTGGCTTGAAGTGGGCTTCATATAACATCGGCGCAAGCAAGCCAGAGGAGTATGGCGACTACTTCGCTTGGGGCGAGACAAAGCCTTACTATACACCAGGTCATGCTCAAGACAATCCTTGCACTGACTGGAGAGAAGGTAAGGAGGCAGGCTATGATTGGCCTTCATATTTTGATACAAAGGACGGTGGCAGCACATTTGAAACGTACGCTGCAGACAAGGAAACCAAGCTTAAGCCAGAGCACGATGCAGCTGCAGCAAACTGGGGTGGCTCATGGCGCATGCCTACTACGGATGAACTAAATGAACTCATGACTAAGTGCACTTGGACTTTGGAATCCCAGAATGGCGTTAATGGTTATAAGGTAACAGGTCCTAATGGTAATTCCATTTTCCTTCCTGCTGCCGGCGGCGGTCGCTTCGGCAGTTCTTTCGACTATGTCGCCTTCGGCTACTACTGGTCGTCGTCGCTCGGTACGAGCGTCTCGAACAGCGCGTACGGCCTCTACTTCTATTCGGGCTACGTTGACTGGTACTACGGCGATCGCTACAACGGTCTTTCTGTCCGCGCTGTCTGCCAGTAGGGTTAGAATTACCTCATTTCCCAAACAGGCAAACACCCCAAATCCCCCATCAATAAGTCCTATAAGTACAATTTATTGATACAACAAACATCTTTTGAATATTTCTTCTCATTATATAATATATATTATGAACAATAACAAACTTACAATGATGCTAACCTGTCTGCTGCTTCTCTTGGCAACAGGAATGCAGGCTCAGGGAGAATACCGTGATGCTCGCAACCGCACCCTCGGCATCCGCATCAACGGCGGTGCCTCATGGTCTTTCGACTCCCCAATAGAGAATATACATGCCGACGAGCGCAACCTCACCCAGCCGCTCACCAGTGCCGGACTCATCTACAACATCCGTCCTTGGGTGCGCATAGGTGCCGACCATACCTACACAACAATGGTTCGCGAGCAGCAGTTCTCTGCGCTTCAGCCTATAGCTGGCGAGAACATGACTGCCGGAAGTGAGTCGGGAGCCGTCTATCGCGACTTCAAGACAAACTTCAACACAGCCTCACTCACAGGCGAGTTCAACCTCGTGGACCTCATCAGCAAGAAGAACAGCGGACGCTTCAGCATCTGGCTCGGCGCCGGCGTGGGCTACATGTTCGCAAAGGGTAACACATGGTCGGTGAACATCTCGAACGAGATGCGCAACGACAACTGGACACAGACCGTGCACTTCGGCGGCAACAACGAGTCTCACAGCTACAACGCTCTCTACGTCCCTGTCACTCTCTCGCTTGAATATGCCGTGCTCCCTAACGTTGCCATCAGCGTGGGCGGCGGTCTCAACTACCTCCCAAGCAAGAAGGACCTCGCTCCTCGTGAGATGGCTTACGCAAAGGCTGGCCTCGTGTTCAACATCACGGGCAAGAAGTATCGCGAGAAGTACCGCAAGCAGACCATCATCGAGGCTCCAGCCATCCACGACACCATCGTCGTAGAGAAGGTTGTGGAGAAGATCGTGCAGGCTCCTGCCGTAAAGAAGAACATGGACATCACGCTTCCTTACGTAACCTTCGAGCGCGGCTCATCTGTTCTCGACGAGATGACAAACGCTTCTGCTCTCGCCACTCTCGTATCTGTGCTCAAGGCAGACGCATCCGTCAAGTTCGACATCGTAGGCTGGACAGACCACACCGGCACGGACGCCATCAACGAGCCTCTCTCCCAGGCACGCGCCGCAGCTCTCCGCGACTACCTCGTCTCACAGGGCATCGACGCCTCACGCATCGGTGACGTCATCGGCAAGGGCACATACCCTATCGAGGGCAAGGAAGCCTTCAGCGTCATCGCCCGCAGGGCAGAGACCGTGGTCAAGAAGTAATCAAGATTTAATTATCAAGAATGTTTTATTATCAAGAATTTAAGAATTGAAGAATTTCTTGTAATGATTAGATTTTAATTTGGATAAAGATTTTAGTTAGGATTTCGAGCATCTATGATGCGATCCTTCAAAAAATCGTCCCTAAGAGCGACGAACTGGAGCGTATTTTGGTAAGGATTTTAGTTTAAGATTTTAATCATCCTTACGAAAATCCATAACGAAAATCCCAACGGAAAATGCGCTCGAATACCTCGCTTTAAGGAGGCCTTTTAAGGGGATCGCCCTTCGGGCTCGAAATCTAAACTAAAATCCTAATAAAAATCTTAAATTCTTAAATTCTTGATAGAAAGATAAATAGATGATAACTATGAAAAAACTTAATATCTTCCGTCGCGGCATAATCGGAGCTCTCTTGCTCCTCGGCGCCGCAACACCTTTCGCCCTCACCTCTTGCGACAACGAGCAAGAGGTGGTGAACATCACCCTCAAGTCTGACTATAGCGGATTGGCAGCTGCCATGAACGATGCCAACAAGTCGCTTGCTGATAAGCTCGGCATGATAGAGGAAGCCATCAAGAACGGCAGTATCAGCGACAATGATGCTCAGGAACTCCTCATCCAGGCTATCAAGAACATCAATGGCACGCTCAGCGATAAGCTCGCTGCCATAGAGCAGGCTATCACGAGCCAGACAACAAGCCTCTCGACTAAGCTCGGTCTCATTGAGGCTGCCATCAACGGCGGCTTCGCTAACGACAAGGCTGCCCTCGACCTTATCAAGGAGGCTCTTGGCACTCTCAACGGCACTGCCGGCGAGAAGCTTGGCGCCATAGATGAAGCCCTCAAGAGCCAGACAACAAGCCTTGAGACAAAGCTCGGTCTCATTCAGGCTGCCATCGAGACTGGTCTTGCTGACCAGAAGACAGCCCTCGGCGAACTCAAGACAGCCATCGAATCTCTCAAGGGCAGCCTTGACAATATCGACGGTTCCATCGACGACATCGTGACAGCCCTCAACGGCCTCAACGATACTCTCGGCACAGACATCGCTGACCTCCTCCAGGACATCAAGGACTCCATCGCCGGTCTCCAGGACTACAGCGAAATCCTCGCAGCCATCAAGACAGCGATTGAGAATATTGGTGTTGTACCAGACGAAAGAGTCGTTGACCTCGGTCTCTCTGTTAAGTGGTCAAGCATGAACATCGGTGCAAGCAAGCCAGAAGAAGCTGGTGACTACTTTGCATGGGGCGAGGCAAAGCCTTACTACATAGAAGGCCATATTCATGACCATCCTTGCACAAGTTGGGTAACAGGCAAGGAAGCAGGCTACGACTGGCCTTCATATTTTGACACAAAAGACGGTGGCACTACATTCGATACTTACGCAACTGACAAGGCAACAAAGCTTAAGCCTGAGCACGATGCTGCTTACGTTAACTGGGGCGGTGCATGGCGCATGCCAACAGCGGCTGAAATGGAGGAACTCAAAACCAACTGCACTGTGGAATGGACAAAAGTCAATGGTGTAGTATGCTACAAGCTTACTTCCAAGATTAATGGTAACTCAATTCTCCTCCCTGTTACTGGAGATATAGCCTATGAATCTTTTACGACCAATCTGTTAATGAAAGATGGTGAATTGTATATAAGTCTTTGTGGCACCTATTGGTCTTCTTCGCTTAGCAGTGATGACTCTGAGAAGGCTCATCACCTTTCTTTCAACTATTCTCCAGAACTTGATTATGGCGGTGAGATGGGTGTATCTACTTCTATCCGCTGCATGGGTAAATGTATCCGCGCCGTTTGCCCATAGTATTCCCTACTACCTTTAGATCGTAATTCCTGGCGCAAAATGTCAGGCACATAATGTAGGGCGAGGATTTCCGAGCCGCCACATCCACAATTCAATATTCTGGATACGGCTCGGCAATCCTCGCCCTACGTTTGTATCGCTAAACCTCGCCCAACGTTTGTTTATGGCGGTGTGAAGGGAATTACAAGCGAGGTCGTACAAAAGTTTGCTGTTAGACGGTAAACAGGCAGTCTGCCGAAAGGCTCTGCATCACCATGTTGCTATATTTGTTTGCGTTGATGCCATTGGATGTCAGCATGATGAGGTGGACAGCGAGCTTTGTCTTGGAAACTATCCTGAAGACGGAAAGCTTGTTTTCCAGTTCTTTGGCATATTTTGCATCTATAGAGAACGGGTCCTTGGTGTATTTGATCTCGAAGATGTTAATGATGCCGTCTGCCCTGGAGAATAAAAGGTCTATCTGGGCACCGCTATGCTCTTCTGTCTTTTCTGTTCGCCATGAACATACATTGGAAAGTATTCCTGAGATTCTCATGGCATCCTTTATCTGCCTCGTATGTTGCAGGCATATCCTCTCAAATGCCAGTCCTGCCCATGTGTTATGTTCATTGCTAAGGCATGTGTGGGTCCAATAATGCTCGTCGGCAAAAGCATTCTTCTTGATGCAGTGATAATGGAATAGAGTGTAGTTGTCAATCAATTGATACAGACCTCCTTGCTCGGCTCTGTTAAGCGACACATAATATCTTATGAAGCCACACTGTTCCAGTTCTTCAAGCACCAGGGAGAATGTGCCACCGTCTTGTATCTTGGTGGCTTTCAGGATCTCGTTTCTTGTCAGTCCGCATTTCTTCTTGCTGAGGGCTTCTATGACCTTAATATATTTCTCCGGTCTATTGAAAAGTATTGCGTACAGCGCCTCAAATTCATCTGCCAGTTTGGCGTCTTCGGTGAAAAAGAGTTCGTCGATATTCTGAACAACGCTGTATCCCTTACGGAGGAAGCTCCAGTAATATGGTATGCCCCCTAATATCATATAGGTGTCAAGAATGTCTTTCCTCGTCATGCCTAAACCTGCTACATCAGCATATTTCTCGCATTCGTGAAGTGTGAAAGGGAGCAATTTTATCTTTTCTGTCAGGCGTCCTCTCAATCCTCCTTTGTTCTTCAACAGTTTATTGGTAATCCAGGAAGTAGCACTGCCGCACACAATCAGTACAATGTCCTTTTCTGCTCTTGCGGTAGCCCAACCATTCCAGAAGCTTTCCAATGCACTAATCATGCCACTCTTTGCCGTATCCATCCATGGGAGCTCATCTATAAAGATAATTTTCTTTCCGTTTGGTGCCTGTTCAATGAGCCGCTTCAGCTGGGAGAAAGCCTCAATCCATGTTTTGGGAGTATTGCATCCTGTAAGACCGGATGCTCTAAGGGAATCACGGAAAGCAGCCAATTGCCCTTTCTTGGAAGTCTTTGCCATTCCTGTATGCTGGAAAGTGAATTTGTAGTTGAAAGTTTCACGTATCAGATATGTCTTTCCAACACGTCTTCTACCATAGACAACGCAAAATTGCGAGTCTTCTTTCTGCATCAACTCCATGAGCGTCTGCTGTTCTATTTCTCTGCCAATAATCATAAGACAAGATCTTTATTGTTATTTTCCGCTGCAAATATACAATTAATTGTTGGATAATCAGCGGAAATATATGAAAAAATGGTGTTTCCCGCTGGAAATAAGTGTTTTTTGTACCGAATTAGGGGATTTGAATCAACAAAAAATCCTCATGCTTCAGACGTTATTGGAGCATGAGGATGTTGTATAACCCAGAAAAGGGTAGGGGCTTACATACGCTCTGGAACCTCGATACCGAGGAGTGCCATGGCGTTCTTGATGGTCTTGGCTACGTTCTTCACGAGGAAGAGACGGAGGAGCTTGGTCTGCTCGTCTGCTTCGCCGAGGATTGTGTAGTCGTGATAGTACTGGTTGAACTCCTTTGTGAGTTCGTAGCAGTAGTTTGCTATGCCGCTTGGAGAGTAGTCCTTGCCAGCCTGAGCAACGGCTGCGCCGTAATCGTTAAGCTTCTGGATGAGCTCGATCTCCTTCTGGCATGGTGCAGCACCCGAGATGTTCTCAGGGATAGCGATGTTCTGTGCTTCTGCCTTGCGGAGAATAGAACGGATACGAGCGTAAGTGTATTGGATGAACGGACCTGTGTTGCCGTTGAAGTCGATGGATTCCTCTGGATTGAAGAGCATGTTCTTGCGAGCGTCAACCTTAAGGATGAAGTACTTCAATGCACCCATACCAACGATGCGAGCTATTTCGCGACGTTCTTCCTCCGACATGTCAGCAAACTTGCCAAGCTCTGCGGATGTCTGGTAAGCGTCTTCTATCATTGCTGCTACAAGGTCGTCAGCGTCAACGACTGTTCCTTCGCGCGACTTCATCTTGCCGTTAGGGAGTTCCACCATGCCGTAAGAGAAGTGTACGAGCTCCTTGCCCCACTTGAAGCCGAGGCGGTCGAGAAGGATAGAGAGAACCTGGAAGTGGTAGTTCTGCTCGTTGCCCACAACGTAGATCATCTTGTCGATAGGGAAGTCCTGGAAACGCATCTCTGCAGTACCGATGTCCTGAGTCATATAGACGGAAGTGCCATCAGAACGGAGGAGAAGCTTCTGGTCGAGACCTTCGTTTGTGAGGTCAGCCCAAACCGAATTGTCCTCATGACGCTCGAAGAGTCCCTTTGCAAGTCCTTCCTCAACCTTTGCCTTACCCTTGAGGTATGTCTGCGATTCGTAGTAGATCTTGTCGAAGCCAACGCCGAGAGCCTTGTAGGTCTCGTCGAAACCAGCGTAAACCCAGTTGTTCATCTTCTCCCAAAGAGCGCGAACCTCAGGGTCGTTGTTCTCCCACTTAACAAGCATATCGCGGCATTCCTTCATGAGTGGAGACTCGGCCTCTGCCTTAGCTTTCTTCTCGTCTTCAGAGAGAGGAGCGCCCGAAGCGGACACTTCGGGAACGGTGGCGTAGCTTTCCATGAGCTCCTTGAGCTCTGCGCGGTAGTGCTTGTCGAAGGCAACATAGAAGTCACCGATAAGGTGATCGCCCTTCTTGCCGGCAGTCTCAGGAGTGACGCCATTGCCCCACTTGAGCCAAGCGAGCATGGACTTGCAGATATGGATGCCACGGTCGTTGACGATGTTTGTCTTTACGACCTTGTTGCCATTGGCTTCCTGAATCTTTGCGAGCGACCAACCGAGGAGGTTGTTGCGGACATGGCCGAGGTGGAGAGGCTTGTTTGTGTTTGGTGAAGAGTATTCCACCATGACGAGTGGCGACTCTTCCGTAGCCTTCACCTCACCGAAATGCTCGTCGGCATTGATGCTGTTGAGAAGGTTGAGCCAAGCGTCCTCAGCAATAACGATGTTGAGGAAGCCCTTTACGACGTTGAAGTCAGAAACGACAGGGCAGTTTGCCTTGAGGTATTCGCCTATCTCCTGAGCAGTCTCCTCAGGCTTCTTGTGTGAAGTCTTGAGGAGTGGGAAAGTGACGAGAGTGAGAGATCCTTCAAACTCCTTCTTTGTCTTCTGGAGCTGAATCATCTTTGCTGGCACCTCAGCACCGTAAAGCTCTTTTACGGCAGCGAGGGCAGCGGAAATAATTTGATTGTTCATAATTAAGACCCCCTAGTCCCCCAAGGGGGAACTTTTAAATGTTTTGGGGGCAGGATTATATGATTAACGATGTAAATGCGCCCAGAACCGAAGGTTGGCGGCGCGAAGCGGAAAGTCAAAGGGCATTCACGAAGTACACTTAGCCCAATGGCTATTCTTTTGCTCTGTGTCTATTAAAAGCTCCCCCTCGGGGGGATGGGGGGTTATGCCTTAGGCATATAGTCTGAAGTCTGTGCGAAGAGTCGTGCGAGGACGCAAAGTGCGATTGTGCCGGCAGGAGAAGTGTAGAATGCACCTACGCAGCAAGCGAGGTAACCTACACAAATGAAGAGACCGATGACAATCACTGCCCCGAGGATTCCCCAGAAGTTGCCCTTTGTGTCGTGCCAAGAAGCCTTGATGGCATCAGAAACGCCATAGCCGCGGTCGATAACGTAGTTTGCTGCAAACTCAAGACGGACAGCAACATAGATACCAGGGAGAAGGCAGAAGAGCATGCCGATACCAGCGAGGAAACCTACAACGATAGTAGTAGCGAGGTAGTTTACGTATGTCATTACTGGCATCTTGAATGCGTCGAAGCTTACTTTCTTGCCGTCAATGGCGTCGAAAGCCATCTTTGCCATTACACCAGAGAAGAGGATGCTAACGATACCGCCAAGGTAGAGCATTGGACTTGAATACATGTCAGCCTGCATTTGTTTCATCATTGCGTCAATATTGTCTGCGCTGAAGCTGTTGGCATCGATGTTGATCTTTGGAGAAAGAACAGACGATACAATGCTCTGGATGAGAATGATAGCGATGAACATGAGCCAGTTCTTGTTCATGAGGTTGCAACCTTCACTGATAAGTGCGGAAATGGAAAAGTCTCTTTTCATAATATAAGCCCCACCCCGACCCTCCCCATAATGGGAGGGAGTTTTTTATTACCCTGGGTGAGATAAGGGTGTTAAGGATTATTAATAGATTTGAAACCGAAGTTGACACTTCGGGAACAGTTGCTTTTTCCCTCCCCTTTGTTGGGGAGAAGGAGGGGGTCAGAACTTCTGGAAGAAGTCGGGTAGGGGAGAGTCAAGAGAAATGAGCTGCTTTGACACGGGATGTACGAACTCTATGTGGCGTGCAAGGAGGGAGATGCTTCCGTCTGGATTGCTTCGCTTAGCTCCGTATTTGAGGTCGCCTTTTATAACCGCGCCGATGCTTGCGAGCTGGCAGCGAATCTGGTGGTGTCTGCCCGTAAGGAGCTGGACTTCAAGGAGATCGTAGTTGTCGCCTTTCTTCAGGCGGCGGTATTTGAGGATGGCCTTCTTGGAGTTAGGCACCTCGCGATTGTAGGAGTAGCTCTTGTTCTGCTTCTCGTTGCGGACGAGCCAGGAGGAGATTTCCTTCCATTCGGGAGAGCCCGAAGATGAATCTTCGGGAACGGTGGCTGATGAAATGCCTTTACCCTCAGACGGAGTCTGAACAATAGCCCAGTAGGTCTTGTGGACATCTCCCTTGCGGAACATTTCGTTCAGACGGGCGAGCGCTTTGCTTGTTCGTGCAAAAACGACAAGTCCCGAGACCGGTCTGTCAAGGCGATGTACTACGCCGAGAAAAACCTGTCCGGGCTTTGCATATTTCTCTTTTATATAGTCTTTTACAATGTCAGACAGCGGCTTGTCGCCAGTCTTGTCGCCTTGGACAATCTCGCCACTTTCCTTGTAAACAACTATGATATGATTGTCTTCGTAAACGACTTTCATTTGATGATTTGACGATTTGGTGATTTGACGATTAGGCGATTCTCAATCAATAAATCAAAAAATCATCAAATCAGCAAATGATACTACATATTCATACCGCCATCAACCTGGATAACCTGACCAGTGATGTAGCTTGACATGTCTGAAGCGAGGAATACAGCGCAGTTTGCGATATCTTCAACCTGACCTGCACGGCGGAGTGGAATCTGCTTAGCCCATTCGTCGCGAACTTCCTGAGAGAGAGCAGCTGTCATGGCAGTCTCGATGAAACCAGGAGCAATAGCGTTAGCACGGATGCCACGAGAACCAACTTCCTGACCGATAGACTTAGCGAGTGCGATGAGACCTGCCTTTGAAGCAGCGTAGTTGCACTGACCAGCGTTGCCGTGAACACCAACAACAGAAGCCATGTTGATGATAGAACCCTTGCGCTGACGCATCATGATAGGAGTACAAGCGTGGATGAAGTTGAATGCTGACTTGAGGTTAACTGCGATAACTGCGTCCCACTGCTGCTCAGACATACGCATCATGAGACCGTCCTTAGTGATACCAGCGTTGTTTACGAGAATATCGATAGAACCGAAGTCCTTGTGGATTTGCTTTACAACCTCGTCAGTCTGTGCGAAATCAGCAGCGTTTGAAGCGTAGCCGATAGCCTTTACACCGAGAGCAGCGAGCTCCTTCTCAGTAGCTTCCATGTTTTCGTCACGATTGAGGTCAGTGAAAGCGATGTTGGCGCCTTCCTGAGCGAACTTGATAGCGATAGCCTTACCGATACCGCGTGCAGCACCTGTGATGAGTGCATTCTTTCCTTCTAATAATGCCATATTAGTCTTTATTTTATGTGTTAATATTATTTTCCATGAATGATTCTACCGAGAGCACCGTAAACAACCTTCTTGACGACAGGCTTGCTGTTTTCCGGTGTTATTCCATGGCCGAGACGACCGCGGATATAAGGTACCTCAAGTCCCTTGATGCAGTAGTGGGTGATGTCGGCAACGAGTTCGATGTTGTCAATGTCAAACTCACCGAGTGCGCGACCTTCCTTGTAAACCCTGCGGAAGATTTCCTTCTCCTCTTCGTCGAAATTCTTGCGCACTTTCTCCACCATCCAAATGTTTCGGAAGAATTCGGCGCGGAGGTTTCCATTTCGAATCACGGTTTCCTTAATCTGGTTTAGGTGGCTGTAGATGAGTTCAATGATTTTATCTTGAGGTCTGATCTGCATTTCTGCAACCTCGTCCATTCTTTCCGTCAGTCTTTCCAACTCCGATTCTATGACGGCGTAATAGACCTCTTCCTTGTTCTTGAAATAGGTATATAGCGTACGACGACCCTTGCCGGAAGCAACGGCAATGTCATTCATCGTTGTGTTGTCCACTCCTTGTTTTGCAAAGATTTGACGGGCTACATCAATAATTAGACTTCGGGTTTTTGAGATAGACATGTTTATTGTTTATTGAGTTTACTTTATGTTTCTCTTGTTTAGAGCGTCTTGGTATGCACGTGCATTCTTCATGTGCTCTTCGTTTGTCTTTGCGAAGATGTGTGAACCATCGAACTTCGGACTTGCACAGAAGAAGATGTAATCATGCTTCTGGGCATTGAGCACAGCTTCCAATCCGTCTTTTGAAGGGATGCAGATAGGACCAGGAGGGAGCCCTTCATACTTGTAGGTGTTGTAAGGATTGTCAACCGCAAGATGCTTGTTGAGAATGCGACGGAGTGTAAAGTCACCAACGGCGAATTTCACTGTCGGATCTGCCTGCAGCTTCATGCCTTTCTTTATTCTATTAAGGTACACACCCGCGACGACAGGCTTGTCTTCCTTGACATTTGTCTCGCTGTCAACGATGCTTGCCATGATGGAGACTTCTATTGGGGAAAGGCCGATAGCCTTAGCCTTGCTCTTTCGTTCTTCAGTCCAGAACTTTTGGTATTCCTTCTCCATACGGCTGAGAACCTTCTCTGCATCGTCTGTCCAGAAGAAGTCGTAAGTCTCAGGGATGAACATCGCAGGGAGCGTTTCCTTTGTGAAGCCGAGAGCTGCTATTTTTGCGGAGTCGGTGAAGACTGCCATATAATCGGCGCTGTCGGCCTGAATCTTTCCGTCTAGTTTGCGCGCCAGTTCTTCCATGATTCGTGCTGTAGGAATGGTGAGCATGAGGAAATCCTGCTGTCCATTGCGCAACTTGCGCACGAAAGCCAATGCTCCTGTTGATGTGTCCAACTTGTACATACCAGGCCTTATGCCGTTCTGGTAGTCAAGAAAACGTGCAGCGGTCTTGAATCCAGTTCGGCTGGACCCAGAGGCGACCGGCTCGAGTTTGCACATCACAGAGTCAATGTTGTCGTCTTTGTCTATGAAAATACTTACAGCCTTGTCTTGTGTTGACATGGCTGCAAAGAAATAGAAATATACGATTCCGATGATTGCAATGATGCAAATAGCCAGCGGAGCAAGGTATCTTGCAATGAATGATTTCTCTTTAGTCATATTATCTGATTCTGTCCATAGACCTAACGAGGGCTTCATCCTTGAGGATGGCCTTGCGGGCGAGGAAGAAGAGTATCATTGCCACGATAGGAAGGCATGCGGCGAATGCTGGTTTCATTTCGCCGCCGTTGTCAATGAGTCCTGAGAATGCATTGACGCAGAAGAGTGCTATCCAGACAATCATGTCAACGATGCAGAGCATGCAGAGACTCGCCTGGAGTTTTCTGTTCTTGAAGAGTCCGATGGTGCATGATCCCATAGTGCAAGTGAACAGCAGGATGACGAAATTCACGATGTTCAATGCAGGGAGTGTCTTTGTACCGTCAGGAGCGATTGTCCAAAGGTTATAGACAATGCTGCTGGCTGCCATATCCTCAGGGATTATGTTTGCTACCGGTAAGCAGAGGCATATTGCACATGCAATAACTGCTAGTGCGAGATAAACGGTTTGTATTCTTTGCCACATAATTGGTTCTAGGCGGAATGTAAGTTTTGTTCTGCCGTTGAAATGTGAATTATCTGTCGTATCTGCTCATGCTGTCCTTCTGCTGCTGCTCACGCTCACGGTTCTGCCAGTAAATCTGGTTGTCAACGAACTCCTGTGAAGCGATGAGTGATGGCTTAGGAAGCTTTTCGTAGAAGCGTGAAATCTCAATCTGCTCGCGGTTTTCGTAGATCTCGTCAAGTGAATCGTTGTAAGAAGCAAACTCGTCAAGCTTAGACTTGATTTCCTTCTTCATCTCAACGGAAATCTGGTTTGCACGCTTTGCCATGATTGCTACGCTTTCGTAGATGTTGCCTGTTGGTGCAGCGAGTTCGTTGATGTCACGAGTTACTGTGTTTGTAGGTGCTTTTACTTTCTTGTAATCCATATTTTTTGATTTTTATTTTTTTTGTTTCAGGGGTTGTGATTTTATGTTTTTTTACGTTCTTAGCTTTCAACTTCTACCTTTTCGCCGAGATGCTTCTTGCATTCGTTGATATATTCCTCTGCAAGCTTGCGGTCTTTTGAATCTGGATATTCGTTGATGAAGCCGTAGCATTCGTCTTCGGCATCACGGTATCTGTCTTCCTGCTTTGCTTCCACACTCTGCTTAGCAAGGTGATACTTGCTCTTCATGATGAGCAGCGCAAACTCCTCGCGGTTTTGGCAGTAAGGATAGTCGTTGAGGGCATTCTGCGCAGTAATGATGCATGCTTCGTAGTTGTTGCCGCCGTCAAGGCAGTTTCCGAAATATGAACCGAGGTTATAATAAAGTTGTGCAGAGAGGTATTCTTTTCTTACGAGCTTGTCCTGCAGCTGCATCATTCTGTCTTGAGCCTTGTATTTGAGCTTTGAATCCGTGTAGATGTCTAGAAACTCCTGATATGCGGAGATTGCTGTCATGGTCTCGCTTTGGTCAAGGCGAGGCTCTGGAGTACTGAAGTAAAGGCTTTCGCCAATGTAGTAACAAGCAGACTCGGCGTAGATACCTTTAGGATATGACTTGAAATATTTGCGGAAATATTCTGCTGACGTTTCATAGTTCTTGTTATGAAACTCACACATGCCAAGCATGAAGAGACTTTCTTCGCCGTTTTCTGTACCCTTGAGGATTGTTACAACATCCTGCAAAACAGCTATCGCATTAGTGTATTTTCCCTGGGCATACATTTCCTTGGCGTATTCGTATTTGTACTCATAGTCGCCAGACTTCAATACGTTATTGAAAGTCTTTGCACAACTGCTGAAAATGAGCGCAGTCAACATGAGTAGGAGTATGTTTCTTTTCATTGTTTTTTGTTGGTTTTGGGGACGAAAATTGCTCACGTCCGCATGAATGTGCATATAGCAGGGTGCAAAGTTAGCAAAATATATGTGAATAAAGTCCTTTTTTGACGGTTATTTTAGTTTTTTTTCACAAAAATCAACCTATTTTTATTGCATATTGAAGAAAATATCCTACTTTTGCACTCTCATGTTCAAAATTACTTCTAAATATAAGCCGACAGGCGACCAGCCGGAAGCTATTCGTCAACTTGTGGACGGCATCAATTCCGGTGAGCGTTCGCAGGTGCTTTTGGGCGTCACTGGCTCAGGCAAAACCTTCACTATGGCGAATGTCATTGCGGAGGTCAACAAGCCTACCCTTATCCTTAGCCACAACAAGACGCTCGCAGCCCAACTATACGAAGAGATGAAGGGATTCTTTCCTGAGAATGCCGTGGAGTATTATGTGTCTTATTACGACTATTATCAGCCGGAGGCTTACATTCCTCATACCGATACTTACATAGAGAAAGACCTTGCCATAAACGAGGAGATTGATCGCCTTCGTCTTTCTGCCGTAACTGCTTTGTTGTCAGGAAGAAAGGATGTTGTGATAGTGTCTTCCGTGAGTTGTATTTACGGTATGGGTGGACCTGCAGCGATGCACGATTCCATCATCACCATCCATCGCGGACAACGCATAGACAGAAACGAACTGCTCAGGAAACTTGTGGCAGGTCTTTACATCAGAAACGATGTCGAACTCAAGCGTGGAAACTTCCGCGTCAAGGGTGATACCGTTGATATTGCCATGGCTTATTCCGAGTCTATCCTGCGCATCTCTTTCTGGGACGATGAGATAGATGCCATTGAGGAACTTGATTCCATCACGATGCGCCGCACTGGCAGCTTTGATGAGTATCACATTTATCCTGCAAATCTCTTCGTTACCACCCAGGAGCAGACGCACAATGCTATCCGAATGATACAGGATGACCTTGTGCAGCAAATAGCTTTCTTTGAGGAAGTTGGCGACCAAATAAAGGCTCAGCGAATAAAGGAGCGTGTGGAGTATGACATGGAGATGATGAAAGAGCTTGGACATTGCTCTGGAATAGAGAACTACTCTCGTTATTTCGATGGCCGTCAGCCAGGCGAGAGACCTTACTGCCTCTTCGATTTCTTTCCAAAGGATTTCCTTCTCGTAATAGACGAGAGCCATGTTTCCGTGCCACAGATTTCCGCTATGTATGGCGGTGATCGTGCAAGAAAGACAAACCTCGTGGAATACGGCTTCCGTTTGCCAGCAGCCTTCGACAACAGACCGCTGAAATTCGAGGAGTTCCAAAGCCTTGTCAATCAGGTTGTTTATGTCAGTGCAACGCCAGCTGATTTTGAACTTCAGGAAGCGGAAGGCGTTGTTGTTGAGCAAGTTATACGACCAACGGGACTCCTTGACCCTGTGATTGAGGTTAGACCTTCCGAGAACCAAATAGACGACCTTCTTGAAGAAATACAGCAGCGAGTTGAAAAGAATGAGCGTGTGCTTGTAACAACCCTTACGAAGCGCATGGCAGAGGAGCTTACGGAGTTCCTTCTCAACCATGAAGTACGTGCAAACTATATCCATTCCGACGTCGCTACGCTCGACCGCGTTAAGATTATGAACGATCTTCGTGCCGGAGTCTTTGACGTGCTTGTTGGCGTGAATCTTCTTCGTGAGGGCCTTGACCTTCCGGAAGTGTCACTTGTAGCCATTCTTGATGCCGACAAGGAAGGTTTCTTGCGTAGCCATCGTTCTCTTACTCAGACTGTTGGACGTGCTGCTCGTAATGTCAACGGACTTGCCATAATGTATGCCGACCGCATAACAAACTCAATGCAGTTGACCATTGACGAGACTAACCGTCGTCGCATGAAGCAGCTTGCCTACAACGAGGCTAACGGCATCACTCCGCAACAGATTCGTAAGGATATCGGTCGCAATACTCTCGCTCAGCATTCTGCCAATACACTGCCTGAGGACATGAAGGTCATCGGTGGCAAGACTACAGCCATGAAGCCTACTATCACCGGCAAGCTTAACGGCGAATACAACCATAAGATCTACGATGCCTACATCGAAGAAGAGGCTCAGATGGTGGCAGAAGATCCTATCGTTAAGTACATGTCGAAGGAACAGCTTCAGAAGTCCATCGACAATACGAAGGCTCTTATGCTTGAATGTGCCAAGAACCTTGACTTCCTACAGGCAGCACAGTATCGTGATGAACTGGCCCGCCTGCAGGAGATGTTGGAGAAGAAGGGATAGCTTCGTAAGTTTTGCTTGCTCTTAGAAATAAATATCCACATAGTCAGTACCGTCGCCTGTAGGATTCTTCATGTCCTGGAGGCGCCAGTACTTTCTGCCATCAGTAGAGAGGAATGTGAACTCGCCTTCGCGAACTACATTCTCGCCATTGTTTATGTGGTAAACTCTTGTGGTGATCTTGCCGTTGAAGATGAGTGTCTTGTCATCAACCTTACGGATAGTACCTTCGATTGAAACGAAATCACCATTGTTTCTGCCGTCTGCTTCTTTGCAGCATTCTGAACCCTGAAGACCACTGATGTTGTAAACACCTTCTTCAGCGCCCTGTGTTATCACAGCCTTGCCAAACTTTTCCCAAGAGATCCACTGGAGAGAGAGCATGTGGTTGCCTATGAAAGACTTCTTAGCCACAGTCTTCTTTGCAGTAGTTTTCTTTTTGGCAGTCTTCTTTTTCTTAGGATTCTGCTGTTCAATACTGTTGCTTGCAGACTGGATAGGAGCTGCATACATGCTGCTTGCGCCGAACGCGAGCATGAGAGCGAAGATTAGGTTTTTCATAATTATTTGGTTTGTTGATGGTTCCTATTTTGCATCTACTCTGAACACGAGCCTTTGCACTCCGTCTTGCCAACGGCTGCTGCTAATGCGAAAACCGATTATTTCCGCTGTACTTTCCACATGATTGCCTACGCAGAGACATTCATCGTAGTCGCCGACGTGAACGATGCGAACTGTTTCCGAAGCATTGTCCGGAAGCCTGTCCATGGCAAAGCGCTCTTTCACGTCCTCTTGCGATGCAAACTCTGTCCAGACCTTCACGTCCTCCTTGATGATACGGTTTATTTCTTCTTCGAGCGAACGGATTTCCTCGTCTGTCATAGGCTTCTCAAGGTGGTAGTCGAGCTTCGACTTCTTGCGTTCCACATGAGCCGAGAATGCCCTGCCGCAGCCGAATCTCTGTGCTACCATTCCGTTCAGCAGATGCTCCGCCGTATGGGCTGGAGCAAACTCCTGTTTGTTATGTTCGTTGAGGATGATATCTTGTTCCATGAGAATTGTATTCTTAGGTTTGTTGTGTTGTTAGTAGTATAAACGTTTCTTTGGATCAAAACCAGCAGGGTAGTACTGTTCAAAGAGTTTTACAACTCTTTCTATTTCTTCAATAAGACCTTCTGCTGCGTCTTTATCTCCAGTTTTTACAGCCTCACACAGTTTTTCCATAACAGAAACCGCCTGACCACAATTTGTGTTTTCTGTGGGCGACCAACATTCGGCTGATTCTGCCCACCACGGGTCAATCATGAACTTGTATGTTGTACCGTCATTTCCTCGGATTTCGCTGATGAAACTTGAAGTGAGTACGGTAGCGTTGAACATCTTTACCAATGAGTTTAAGAGGCTGTCACTAATGTTCAAGGAATAATCCATCAATGGCACATCCTTTGAATCGCTATTATACCTCTTCTTTGCAAACCAAATGTTTTGTTGCGCCCTTTTTAGTTTCAGGGATTTTGTCATTCTATCGTATGAAAGGCAATATTCGCTGTCAAAAGAAGGTATTACAAAATACACAAAATCTTTGGCGTCACTAACTTTGAACAGTTCAAATAGTGTTGGCTCGTATTCTCCTGTGACTCTTGTATGGATTCTTGAAGGCGTCATTTTTTCTTGGGCAAGCAGATTGGTAGCCAACAATGTAGAGAGAAACAGCAGAGCTACTTTTCCTAGAAAGTGAGATAATGCCGTATGTGCTGGAGCAAACTCCTGTTTGTTATGATCGTTGAGGATAGGATTTTCCATGAATTGATAGTTGAGATTGATTGTTGAAATTCTGGTGCAAAGGTAAGATTATTTTTGGAAATACAAACAGCGATACGTGGAATGGTGATGTGTGTCAAGGGGTGTTCGTAGCTTTTTTTGTTTTTTCTTTTTTTATCTCTCCGTCAGAGAGATTTTTTTATTATTATTTATTATATTTCTTCCGATGTTGCCTTTTCGTTGCCTTTTTTCTCGCCCTTTTGTGCGAAAAATGAGGTGAAAGGGCAATAAAAGGATAATGTAAAGGGTAATTTGTAAGATGTTGTAAATCAGTTGTTTAGTAGTGTTTTTGAAGTGCTTAAGGCGACGTAAATGACCTTGTCGTGCAAATTGCCCTTTTTCTCGCCCTTTTTCCATCCTTGACTTTTGCCCAAAAACTGTTAGAGATATTCCAAGAACTGCTATAGTTTTATACTAAAACTAAGGGAGATTTTGAGCAAGATGTAGGGCGAGGATTTCCGAGCCGTTTCTTCGAAGAATCGCGAGAGCAGCTCGGAAATCCTCGCCCTACAAGGAAATGAGTAAATCGGTATGGGTTCCTATGTGAATGAAATGAGCTGCAAAGGATGCCAAAGAGAAAAAAATGACGCCAATGAGGCTAATGGACGATTTGGGTTAAATATTCTACGAAAGGGGTTGCGAGGTTGGAAAAAAATAATTAATTTTGCAGCCGAGAAACCGTAATACATTCCCCAAACCCTAACTCTCTTTCACAAAAACAAACAGATAATCCTATGAAAACCAAGACAATACTTTCTCTCTTGCTCCTTTGCAATGTTTTGCTCGCGCATTCCAAATCAAATCAAAAATCATTAATGATTGATTTCAACCAGTGGTTCCTGAACAAGACGATGCGTTTTGACTATTACCACGCTGGCTCTGCAACGACCGAAACCATCTACTTTGACGAGATTATCGAAGAGCCGCACTTTGCTGGTTCCAAGACTTCTCTCATTGACGATTTCGGCTATGGTGCCTATCGTTTCAGCATCACTGACAAGGCTTCGGGCACATTGCTCTATCAGCGTGGCTACTGCACATTGATGCAGGAATGGATGACCACACCGGAGGCAAAGACTATGAGTCGTGCGATGCCAGAAAGCATTACCTTCCCATACCCTCGCAAGTCTGTTACGCTGACCATTGAGGTGCGCGACAAGAAGAACGCTTTCCATAAGCTCTATTCGCAAGACATAGATCCTGAGAGCTATTTCATCCGCAAGTTCACGCCAACGCTGGAGACCATGGACATCGCTTACCAAGGCAATGCAGAGAAAGCAGTCGATGTAGTCCTCATTCCGGAAGGTTATACTGAGGCTGACAAGGCGGAGTTCATGAAGGACTGCAACAAGTTTGCTGAATCTCTCTTCTCGTACGCTCCTTACGGCGACAACAAGCACCGTTTCAACATCCGTGCCGTATGGGCAGCTTCGCAGGATTCTGGCGTTAGCATTCCGGGCGAAAACATCTGGAAGAACACGGCTTGCAAGGCTATGTACTACACTTTCGATACCGATCGCTATCAGATGACTGACGATATGCAGAACCTTCGCAACATTGCAGCCCATGTGCCTTACGACTATATCTACATCATCTCAAACTCGCAGAAGTACGGCGGCGGTGCCATCTACAACTGGTATGGCATCAGTGCGGCACATATATACTCTAACCCGGAATCCAATCGCAAGACGTACGCCCACGAGTTCGGTCATCTGCTTCTCGGTCTTGGCGATGAATATGATGACGGTAGCGAAACTGAATTGTATGCTCCAGGCACAGAACCATGGGAGGCAAACCTCACGGCTCTCGTTGACGGCAAGTGCAAATGGCAGGACATGATGGACGCAAAGACTCCTCTCCCTACGCCTCATCCAAAGGGGTACGACCGCTCGAACTCATACGACATGAAGGGCTGGAAATTAGGTGCTTACGAGGGTGGCGGCTATCTCGAGAAAGGCATCTACCGCCCTATGCCAAACTGCATGATGAACTGGATGCACACGCAGGACCTATTCTGCCCTGTATGTGACAAAAAGATCCGCGAATATATAGAGTTCTTGACGAGATAATATATTGAAACAAAAAAGAGACATCCGAAGATGTCTCTTTTTGCGCTCCAGGATGGGCTTGAACCAACGACCCCATGATTAACAGTCATGTGCTCTAACCAACTGAGCTACTGAAGCAATTTTGTTTTTGCATCCAAGCCTCGTTTGCTTGTTTGCGGGTGCAAAGGTAGAATGTTTTTGTGAATTGACCAAATAAAATCAAAAAAAATATAAAAATATTGCTGATAAGGTGAAATAGGATAAGAATATTGGCTTTTGTGATTGCTATGAAGTAAACTTTTCTTAAATTTGCAGAACTTTATTCGCTCTCTAAGCAAGGGTAAAAGCAGAAGACAAAAAGACAATAAATATAAATATAGAAAATGAGAAAATCAAGATACATGTTGCTGGCATTGTTGCTCAGCATGGTTACAGGAGCTGTCAAGGCTCAGGATTACTATAAAATTGGTGAGCAGGTAGTGCTGTTCAATGAAGTCTGTCGTCGCTTGCAGGCTATGTATGTTGACACGCTGAATCCTGAACAGATGATTTCGGATGCTGTTCGCGGCATGACCAAGCGTATGGACCCTTACACAGAGTTCTATTCGGCAAAGGATAAGGATAAACTGCAGCAGATGCTTACTGGTAAATATGCTGGTGTTGGTGCTATCATTAAATATTGTCTGGATAAGCAGCAGGTTGCCGTGGATTATCCTTACGAGGACAGTCCTGCCAAGAAGGGCGGCTTTGAGATGGGCGACCAGATTCTTGCCATTGACGACACTTCCATGGTAGGCAAATCTACGGCTTTCGTTAGCAGTCATCTTCGTGGTGAGGCAGGCACTTCCATCAAAGTGAAACTCAAGAAGCGTTCTACGGGAAAGGTGGTCACCACGACCATCGTTCGTGAGACAATTCAATTGCCAGAGATTCCTTGCTCCTTCATCTTTGAAGATGAGGGTAAGAAAATCGGTGTTATAGCCATAAGTGACTTTACACAAGGCTGTTACGACCACTTCAAGGACGCTTTCCTTGACTTGAAGCGCAACGGAATTGAGAAGCTCGTCATTGACATCCGTGGTAATGGTGGTGGCAGTGTGCAGGAAGCCGTTGACATTATCAATATGTTTATTGCGCGAGGTGAGCTCATTGTGCAGACTCGTGGCAGAAACTCTCAGTCTGATCGCCAGTACAAGGCAACAAAGGATCCTGTCGATCAGCATATTCCGCTCATTGTTCTCGTGGATGACGAGAGCGCTTCGGCTTCGGAGATTCTTGCCGGTAGCCTTCAGGATCTTGACCGTGCGAAGATTATCGGCGAGAAGACCTATGGAAAAGGCATCGTGCAGCAGACGGTTCCTTTGCAGAACGATGCAGAGATGAAGGTCACTGTAAGCCGTTATTACCTGCCAAGTGGTCGTTGCATCCAGGCTCGTAATTACAATAAGGGCGAGGTGGAGCAGGTTGCCGACAGTTTGAAACATACATTCTATACTCGTTCGGGCAAGGAGGTCATTGATGGTAGCGGCATTGCTCCTGATGTAGAGCTCAAGGCAGATACGATGGCGCGCATCACTTATTATCTCCATGCCAACGACTCTTCGGAACTTGTCCACAACTACGTTTGTGATTACATTAATAAATATAAGACTATTCCGGCTTTTGACTCATTCTCGTTCTCAGATGCCGACTATTCTGAGTTCAAGAATCGCGTAATTGCAGCAGATTTTAAGTACGATCCGTTCACGGATAAGATTCTCTCGCAACTGAAGGAGATGGCAAAGGTAGAAGGCTATTATGACGATAGCCAGTCGGAGTTTGAGGCTTTGGAGAAGAAGCTGAAGCACAATCTTGACCACGACCTCGAATTCCACAAAAAGGATATCCAGGCTCTCCTTGAGTTCTACATACAGACCGGTGCAAATGGCATGGCTGAAGGTGCCAAGAGCCGCTATAAGTATGACAGCGTATTCCTCAAGGCTATCAAGGAGTTCTAGGAAATGCTTAATCCGTAAATCTGTAAATCCGTAAATCCCTGTGATAGACAGAATAACCATAGCAAAGATAATGGATGCCGCAGACATCGTGGATGTGGTGTCTGATTTCGTCGTGTTGAAGAAGGCTGGTGTGAACTATAAGGGTCTTTGCCCTTTCCATAATGACCGCACTCCATCGTTCTTCGTTTCGCGTGCAAAGAACTATTGCAAATGCTTCTCTTGCGGAAAAGGGGGCAATCCTGTTGGCTTCATCATGGAGCACGAACAGATGACCTATCCTGAGGCACTGAAGTATCTCGCGAGAAAGTACAACATCGAGATTCAAGAGCGCGAGATGACAGACGAAGAGAAGAAGGCGCAGACAGAGCGAGAGAGCCTTTTCATCGTCAATGAGTGGGCTGCAAAATACTTTGCAGATCAGCTCCATAGCTCTGTTGACGGCGCTTCCATCGGTATGCCTTACTTCCGCAGCCGTGGTTTCCGCGACGACATCATCGAGAAGTTCAAGCTCGGCTTTGACCCTTCCGACCGCAAGGCTCTTGGACAGAAGGCTACGAGCCTTGGCTATAAGGCTGAATATCTTGAGAAGACAGGCATTTGCTACAAGAACGATCGCGCTGAACTCATAGACCGTTTTGCTGGTCGTGTCATTTTCCCTTGGTTTGGAATAAGTGGAAAGATTGTCGGTTTCGGTGGCCGAGTGCTAGATTCCCGCACAAAGGGTGTTGCACAGAAATATGTCAACTCTCCTGACAGCGAGATCTATCATAAGGATTCTGAACTCTACGGACTTTACCAAGCAAAGAAAGCCATTGCAAAGGAAGACCGCGTCTATATGGTGGAAGGCTATACCGATGTGCTTTCCATGCATCAGTGTGGTATAGAGAATGTCGTGGCAAACTCCGGTACAGCGCTGTCCAACAAGCAGATAGGGATTCTCCATCGCCTCACGTCAAACATCACGCTTCTCTACGATGGTGACGATGCCGGCATTCATGCTGCTATGAGAGGAACTGACATGCTCCTTTCTGATGGAATGAATATCAAGGTGCTCATTCTTCCTGACGGCGACGACCCAGACAGTTTCGCCCGCAAGCATTCGGCAGAGGAGTTTCGCGACTATGTGGAGAAGCATCAGACGGACTTCATAGACTTCAAGTGTGGGGTAATGCTCAATGGCGTTACTGACCCGATAAAGCGCGCTGAGGCCATAGACAGCGTTCTTCATAGCGTGTCACTCATCAAGGACCCGATAAAGCGCTCAATGTATGTCACCATGTGTGTCAACAAACTTAGCCTTAAGGAGGATGTCATCATTCGTCGTGTCAACAAGTTCATCCACGACATGATAGAGCAGCGCCGCAAGCAAGAGGAGCGAGAGAAAGAACTTGAGCGGATGGAGCGCGACCGTGCTGAGATGGAAGGCACTCCTAAGCAGGAGGTTTCGCAGTCGCCAATCCCAAAGATGCTCACCAAGCTCCAGGAGATTGAATCCACAATCGTGAAACTCATTGTCCGCAATGGCGAGATGCTCATGCCTACGGAACCGAAGCTCACTCTTGCCCAACTCGTGAAATACAATCTTGCAGAAGATGAATTGCAGTTCTCGTTGCCTATTTATAATACAATAATGAACGAGGCGGCAGAGAAGTCGGGTGAGGAAGGATTCGTTGCAGAGTCTTATTTCTCGAAGCATGAGAATCTGGAAATCAGCAGTGTTGCCATGCAGTTCATCATGGACAATGCCAACATCGCTCCGGAAGAGATGGAAGAAGAGAAGAAACTCCGTTTTGTGTTCCAAAGCATCCAGCATCTCTTCATAGAACTACGCTTGCAGATGATCACAGACCAACTTGCCGTCGCTAAGCAGCAGCTCACCTCAGCAAAAGGCGAGGATGCCGTTGAGGCCATGAAGAAATACCAGGAACTCAAGTCCATCCACAACCAGATAGCGAAGCTAATAGGAAGAAGCAGATGATGACTTTAACTTTGACTTCCCTCGCATCCCGTTACGAAACCGCTGACTTCATCAATGGCGACCCATCGTGGTTCATGCATCAGGTCAGTGGCAATCTCAATCAGGAGACTCTCGCTTTCATCGCCTCCTGCTTTAGTTACGGCTCGCGAAAGCAGTTCATGCCAAGGATTCAGGCACTGCTTGACCATAGTGGGGGAGAGTTGTACCAATGGGTGGAGAGCAGGAAATACAGAGAACTCATCCCTGACGACGATAGCTGTTTCTATCGCCTTTATACCAATAGGATGGTCCTAGACCTCCTCGATAGACTTGCCTCATGCCTTGACTCTCACGGAAGTCTCAAGCAACTTCTCGTTGCTGGTGGCGTGAAAAATACCTTCGATGCCCTTACCGTTCTCACAACCTGCTTCGGTGGAAAGATAGTTCCGAAGAACACCTCTTCTTCATGCAAGCGACTTTGCATGTTTCTTCGTTGGATGGTGCGCACGGATTCACCTGTTGACCTTGGATTGTGGGCAGACATCATCGACCGCCGCACGCTCATTATGCCGCTTGACACCCACGTCATGCAGCAGGCAAACAGGCTTGGACTCATCTCCACAAAGACCACTTCCATGTCCACAGCCCTTAAGCTCACACGCGCCGTCGCAGAGGTCTTTCCCGACGATCCTCTCAAGGCCGACTTCGCCCTCTTCGGTTATGGCGTAAACCATGATTGATGAGTTGATAAATGTAACCTAATTTGTGCTTTCCGGAACAAAATGATTGAGATTTGTCATTTCGGGTAACAAAATGTAAGAAATAGTATGATATTCGGAAAAAAAGTGTTAACTTTGTGCGCTCAAACCATTATCAGCAACCCTTAATGTTACAGACTATCAATGAAAAGGCTCCGCAGGAGTGCAGCAATATAGCAGAAGTTCGCAACGAAATAGACAATATTGACAAGGTCATCATCAGTCTTATCAGCCAGCGCTTTGAGTATGTCAAGGAGGTCGTGAAGTACAAGAGCAAGGACTCTGCCAGCATAGAAGCCTCCGATCGCCGTCAGCAAATGCTCTCACACCGCCGCGAATGGGCTGAGCAGAACGGTCTCAGCGCCGATGTCATTGAGAATATCTATGACACTCTCGTGACATACTTCATTGAAGAGGAAAAGAAAATCGCAAACCTTTGACTTTGACCTTGACAAAATTGAAAGTTCGAAACATCGAATAATCGAATAATCGAAAATTCAACCAATCATTAAATCGAAAAATTGAATAATACTATGTTCAGAAAAGAAATAAAGGTTCTTGACTGCACCGTCCGTGACGGTGGTCTGATGAACAAATGGCAGTTCAGCAAGGACTTCGTAAAGAGTGTTTATGACTCGTGTGTTCAGGCAGGAGTCGATTACATGGAAATTGGCTATATCAGTAGCGCAGACCAGTTCCCACGTCCAGAGTTCGGACCATGGAAGTTCTGTGCAGAAGACGAAATCCGCGAGATCGTTGGCGAGAACAACACCAACACAAAACTCTCCGTAATGGCAGACATCGGCCGTATCAACTTTGACGACATCCGTCCAAAGGACGAGAGCGTAATCGACCTCTTCCGCGTTGCTTGCTACGACTATCAGATTGACAAGGCTATCGAACTCGCTCATCATGTTATGGACAAGGGCTACGAGGCAACAATCAATCTCATGGCAGTGTCAAAGGTCTCAAACCGTGCCCTTGACCAGGTTCTCGCTGATGTCGCTGAGTCGCGCGTAGGAACATTCTACCTCGTTGACAGCTTCGGAAGCCTCTATTCAGAGGATATCCACAACCTCATGGAGAAGTACTCTTCAGCTCTTCCAAACAAGACAATCGGCTTCCATGGCCATAACAACACGCAGCTTGCCTTTGCCAACACTATCGAGTGCATTCGCTGCGGAGCGAACATGCTCGATGCCACAATGCTCGGCATCGGTCGTGGCGCAGGTAACTGTCCTTTGGAACTCCTCATCTCATTCCTCAAGAATCCTAAGTACAAGATTGAACCAATCATCAAGTGCATCCAGGAGCAGGTCAACCCTCTCAAGAAGGAAATCGACTGGGGCTATTTCATCCCTTACATGATTACTGGTTCGCAGAACGACCACCCACGTTCGGCAATGGCATGGATGGCAAGTCCACAGAAAGACGACTACCTCGCTTACTACGAGTCTGTCGTGAAGAACAAGGAAGTGTAATTACTCTCCACTTACTATAGCACACTGTCTTATGCAGATACAAGAAAAGGTGAGGAAAATCCTCACTTTTTTTTGCACATACTTCAGTCAAAAAGTGTGGGGGTGATTACTCCTTCTTCCTTGCGTGGAGGTTGTACGGCTCATTGGCAGTGAGGTCAATGGTCTTGATGAACTGTCCGCGGATATATATGTCAACGGAAATGTCTGTCTTTGATAGCATTGAGGCTGTGACATTGCCATCCTTCGTCCATTTGAGTTCGGTCATTGTGATGCCTCCACGGATAGGCATGCCGGCAAGTTCTCCGGCATGCCATTCGTCAGGAATGGCAGGGAGTATGTTGAGGTAGCAACGGCTGGACTCAGGAGAATAGTATGACTGTGCGAGCATCTTCTTGATGATTGGCACGAGCTCGCGACCGCTTGCCTTGTCCCAATGTGCGCGGGCTTCCTTGATGAGCCTGTAAGATGTGTTGCCTTCGCCGAGGGCTGCCGAGGAGAGTGCGAGCTGGAGGAATCCTTGGTCGATGCCCTTAATGTTGTTTGCCGAACGATAGTCAAGACAGGTCTGTATGGTGGTCTTGCAGGCTTCAAGTATGTCGTAGTTGCGCGTGATGATTGGATCGTTGCGATAGTAGAGTCCGTAGAGTTGAGGTACGTCGGAATACTTGTTTTCGTTTGCTGATTCTCCGTAAAGATGACGGCGGAACTCCTCGTTAATGTCAATCTTGTAAGGTGGAAGCATGGCAAGAATCTGCTGTAGGCGTGGCACCTTCTCCTGCTGTTCAAAACCGGCTTCACGGCCTTGCTGGGCAAGAATGTTGCATGTTGTCACGAAGTCGCGGAGGAAGAAGATTGAAATTGCTACGTCAAATGTAGGGTCGTCCTTGTTTATGATGTAGAATCCGAAGTCGTCTGTCGCCTTGAGTGTCTTCTCCAGTTCCTCGTATGTGCTGAGCATGAGCGGAAGTGCCTTGGTTTCAAGGAACTCTGTGTCGAGCGTGTAGAGGTAGTAGTCGAAGAGGAATGAAGAGCGAATCTGCGACTTCTGTAGATTACTGAGCTTTGGAAGTGCAGTGTAATTGTCTGTGTCTATGGAGAGACTTTCTCCGCTGCGTATGCTCTTGAAGTAGAGGTTGTTGTAGAGCGTTGCGATGTCGTGGTCTATTTCCGTGCCTGTGTTGAGATTGAGTGAAACGCTCTCACACACGGCTGTGTATTTCTCGAGATGTCGCTGGAGAATAGTGTTGTATATCTTGTTGCAGTTGCCCTTGGTGCCGTTTGTGTTGGCTGTGGAAAGGAGGTCGCTGTTTTGTTTTGCCAGTTGTCCGAAGAGAGGGGTTACGAGGGTTGTCATTGGCATTGACGATATGACGATCATTGCCTGGCTACACTTGTTGAAGGATATCTCCTCAGCCTTGATAGTTTCCTTGCCATTGTCTGTTACGATTGTGGCAACCGACTCGTAGCCGTATAGCTGCTGCTCACCGTCTGTGATAGGGCTTGTGAAGGCGGAATGAACCTCCATGTTGTTGCCGTTGGCAGTGAAATTTGTTCGTGCGGTAACATTGCTCTTTCTCGCAAAAGAGAATTTCATCTTCTGTGTAAAAGGCACGGATTCCGCGTTGAGAAGGATGATTATGGCATTGTCTTTCCTTGACGCGATGACCTTCTGTGTGAACTTGCTCTTGCCTGTCGTGGCCTTCATGATGATTTCGCCTGTCTCTTCGTTTTCCGTGATTTCGTCTGTTTTTGCATCGGGAAGAGAGAGGGTGAAGGCATTGAAGATGTTCTTGTAGCCTACGGTGAGTTGTGGCTTACCTGAGGTTACGGCTTCTACTGTGCTTGAGCCATTGCCGCAGGTTATGGCATCTGCTGTGCTGTCAGCAAACGAGGCTATGGAAACGAGGAGTGAGAGAATGAGTAGGTATGGCTTCATTACGGTTTATGCGGTTATGCGGTTTGCGGTTTTATTTCTTCGTCTTTTCCTGCCATGCGGCGACGAGACGTGACTCTGATGGGGATGAGAACTGAGGGTTATAGAATTGAGCGTCAAGGAGTTCTTTAGGCAGATATTCTTGCGCAACATAATTGCCTGGATAGTCGTGAGGGTATTTGTAGCCATCGTGATAGCCGAGATCCTTCATGAGGTTTGTTGGTGCGTTGCGGATATGCATTGGCACCGGTAGATTTCCTGTCTGCTTGACCATGGCAAGTGCTGCGTCTATACCGAGATAAGCGGAATTGCTCTTTGGCGAAAGTGCGAGATAAACCGTGGCTTCTGCGAGAGGAATACGTGCTTCCGGCCAACCGATCTTGTTGACGGCATCGAAGGCTGCGTTGGCAAGAAGGAGTGCGTTGGGATTGGCAAGTCCGATGTCCTCAGTGCTGCTGATGATGAGTCGGCGTGCAATAAACACAGGGTCTTCTCCACCTTCTATCATGCGGGCAAGGTAATAGAGTGCAGCCTGCGGGTCGCTGCCACGAATGCTCTTTATGTACGCCGAGATAATGTCGTAGTGCATGTCGCCAAGCTTGTCGTAGGCGAGGGGAGTGGCCTCAAGCTGCTTCTCTACGAGGGCGTCGTCGATGATGAGTTTTCCGTCAACGGCAGCCTCCTGAAGGAGTTCAAGTATGCCGAGCATACGACGTGCATCGCCACCGCTGAAACGCAGCAGAGCACCAGTTTCCTTTACCTCTATGTTGATTTTTGAAAGCTCCGTGTCTTTCGTTATGGCTCGGTCAAGAAGCTGTAGCAAGTCTTCCTTCTCAAACTGCTTCAGAACATAAACTTGGCAGCGAGAGAGCAGAGGACGGATAACCTCAAAGGACGGATTTTCGGTAGTGGCGCCGATAAGGGTGAAAGTGCCACGCTCCACAGCACCGAGCAGACTGTCCTGCTGCGACTTCGAGAAACGGTGGATTTCATCAATGAAAAGTATAGGGCGACCTTGCTGTGAGAAGAGCGTGGTTTGTTTCGCCTTATCAATGACCTCGCGTACATCCTTCACTCCACTTGTTACGGCAGAAAGGGTGTAGAACGGTACCTTCGCTGAGTGTGCAATGATTTCCGCGAGTGTAGTCTTTCCTACGCCAGGAGGCCCCCAAAGTATCATGGAAGGGATGTGCTGCTGCTCAATCATGGAGCGCAACATGCAACCTTCACCGATGAGATGCTGCTGACCGATGTAGTCGTCGAGAGTCTTTGGACGAAGTCTTTCTGCGAGTGGGAGCATTATAGGGATTTACAATTTTCAGATTTACAATTTACAATTAGTTTAGAACTTATTGAGGATTCGGTCCATTACCCAGTTTGTAGGTGTGGCAGAGACGCTTGTGCAGTCGCAAGTGTCAAGTCCGAGTAGGGTGTTTGCAACCTTAGTGATGAGCGGAAGCTGGACTACTGCTGGTGGGTCAATCACGATTTCCTTTTCGCCTTCAGTAGTAAGAAGGAGTATAGGTTCGTATGTAAAGGTCGAGAACTTTAGAGTTCCCTTGTCGCCAATGACATAGATGCGGTCTTCCTTTGCTGAAGGATGGCTGACGAATGTCCATGAACCGGAACCTGGCAAGCCATTCTCAAAGAGAAAACAAGCGCTGACGGAATCTTCCACGTTATCATATATGCCGCGACGATTGGCCGACATTCCCTTTGCCTCAGTGATAACACCGAACATCTGCTGAAGGAAATCAAGCTGATGGGCAGCGAGATCGTAGAAATATCCGCCACCGGCAATGTCTGGCTGGAGTCGCCAAGGGAGTTTGCTCGGCACATTGTAGTCAACCTCATTTGGTGGACAAGCGAAGCGAATCTGAATGTTCAAGACATTGCCCACGGCACCATTGCTGATGAGTTCCTTTACCTTGTTGAAATAAGGGAGCTCGCGACGATAGTATGCCACGAAACAAGGTACGCCGGTACGTTCGCTGACACGGTTTATGCGAACACATTCGTCGTAGTTGGCAGCGAGAGGCTTCTCGATGTAGCAAGGCTTTCCTGCCTGCATTGCCATAACGGCAAATGTGGCGTGTGACGAAGGTGGCGTGGCGATGTAGATTGCGTTGACATCAACATCGTCGATGAGTTCCTGTGGGTCAGTGTACCAGTGAGGTATGTTGTGGCGACGAGCGTAGTCTTTTGCCTTGTCGGCATTACGACTCACCACTGCTACAACCTCAGAGTTTGGTATCATTGAGAAGGCTGGACCAGACTTTGTTTCAGTGACATCGCCACATCCGATGAAGCCCCATTTTAGTTTCTTCATATTATTTATTACGCGCGAGTTTGTCCGTTTCCGTTGATAAGCCACTTGTAAGTGGTCATTTCCATCAAGCCCATAGGACCGCGAGGACCGAGTTTCTGTGTTGAGATTCCGATTTCTGCTCCAAGTCCGAACTGCGCTCCATCGGTGAAACTTGTTGGTGCATTGACATAGACGCAAGCGGCATCAACCTCTGTCTGGAAGCGTTCTGCTGCAGCTTCGTCGTCAGTGATGATGCACTCGCTATGGCCTGAACCGAACTGAGCGATGTGATTTATTGCTTCATCGAGAGAGTCAACAATGCGAAGGTTCATTGCGTATGCCATGAATTCCTTGCTGAAGTCGCAATCATTGTCGTGGATGTCAACATTCTTTGCCTGAAGCTTATTGATGATGTCTGTAAGTTCTGCCACCTTATCCTTATGAACAAGGAGGGTGTCAAGAGCGTTGCAGACACTTACGCGACGAGTCTTTGCATTGAGAACTATGTCTGCCGCCATCTGCATGTTAGCAGCTTTGTCGATATAAGCATGAACAACGCCGGCACCTGTCTCAATGACTGGCACCTTTGCATTGTCGCGAACGAAATCAATGAGACGACGACCGCCACGAGGAATGCAGATGTCAACATAACCGACAGCACCAAGAAGTTCTGCTGTTGCTTCGTGAGTAGCCTCAAGAAGGGAAACGCAGTCAACAGGAGCTGTGCCAATATTGCTTAGAACCTCATGGATGAGGGCAATGGCAGCGCGGTTTGAGCAATCTGCATCGCGACCGCCCTTTAGGATACAAGCATTTCCGCTCTTGAGGCAGAGTGAGAATACATCGAAAGTTACATTAGGACGGGCCTCGTAGATTACTCCGATAACTCCGAAAGGCACAGACTTCTTTCTTAAACGCAAGCCGTTTGGAAGTGTTCTGTCCTCGAGTGTGATGCCGAGAGGAGATGGGAGGGTAGCTACGTTACGCATGTCGGAAGCGATGCCTGCAAGGCGTTCTTCTGTAAGCTGAAGACGATCGTAAAGCGGATTTGACTTGTCCATCTTTGCCAGGTCTTCTGCGTTGGCTGCGAGAAGTTTACCTGTATTTGCCACGATAGCATCTGCTACTGCGTGGAGTATCTGGTTGCGCTGTTCGTCAGTGAGGAGAGCTACTGAGCGAGCAGCGTCTTTTGCTGCTTTGAATATTGGGTTCATCGAGTTGATTTACAATTTATGGATTTACAATTTACAATTCTTCTTTCCACAAGACAATTTAAAGTTTCCCCCTTTGGGGGCTAGGGGGCTTTAAGGTGCTTGGAACTCCGTATGCAACACAGTTTCTGGAGCTGTGATAAGGTCAACGAGGATATTGTCGCGAGTACCATTGGCAATGATTACATTGATGCCTTCCTGAGCAACGGAAGAAGCTGTGTGGTATTTTGATTCCATGCCTCCGCGACCGAAACTGCTCTTCTCGCGATGGATATATTCGCTGAGATCTGTGCCAGGAGCAACTTCCTCTATGACTTTCGACTCCGGATTCTTTGGGTCGCCATCGTAGATGCCGTCGATGTTTGAAAGCAGAATGAGCTTGTCTGCCTTAAGCATCTTGGCAATGAGTCCGGAGAGTTCATCGTTGTCAGTGAACATAAGCTCGGAAAGAGCAACGGTGTCGTTCTCGTTAACAATAGGCAGAACACCCATGTCGAGCATGAGTTGCATGCAAGCTTTCTGGTTTTGGTACTGCTCTCCAGCCTGGAAGTTCTCCTTCATTGTGAGAACTTGTCCGATGTGGATGTTGTGCTCACGGAAGAGATCGTAGTAGTGGTTTATGAGTCGCACCTGACCGATAGCCGAGAACAACTGTCGCTGCTCAACGCTGTCTAGATGAGACTCAACACGAAGTTCGCTTCTACCACTTGCCACGGCACCTGAGGATACGAGAATTACCTCGTGACGCAGCTTGCGAAGCTCTGCTATCTGATCAACGATGGCAGAGATGCGAGTGATATTCAGTGTGCCGTCAGCGCGAGTGAGAACATTGCTTCCGACCTTTATTACTAATCTTTGTTTCACCAGAATAATTTACAATTTACAGATTTACAATTTACAATTTTGCCGTTTGGGTGTTGCCATTAGCCAATAGCCATTAGCCATTAGCCTCGCAACGTTGCGAACATTAAGCCAAGAGTCCTTGTATTACGGCATTAGTGAAGCCGTTCTTTTCCATTGCGTTAAGACCGCGGATAGTGAGGCCGCCAGGAGTTGTGACCTTATCGATTTCTGCTTCTGGATGATTGCCACTTGCCTGGAGAAGTTCAACAGCACCCTTCATTGTTTGGAGAACGATATCCTTTGCCATGTCAGCCTTGAAACCGAGCTGAACGCCACCTTCTGATGCTGCACGAACATAACGCATAGCATAAGCGATGCCGCAAGAAGCGAGGACTGTGCCTGCTGAAAGCTGCTTTTCCTCTACCTTCATGCAAGAACCAGTAGCGTTGAAAAGCTTCTCAACAAGTTCAATCTGCTCTGCTGTAGCATTGTTGTCTGGCACGATGAAAGTCATACTTGCCTTAACAGCAATAGCTGTGTTTGGAATGCAGAGAATAACGGTAATCTCATTGCCAACGACAGCCTTAACCTTTTCGAGCGAAACGCCTGCAGCAACGACGATGAGAATCTGGTCTTTCTTGAGCGAATCCTTGATACCGCCAAGAACCTGCTCTACGAGCCAAGGCTTAACAACTACGCAAACAACATCCTTGCCAGCAGCTGCAGCATTGTTGTCTGTAGTGATATTTGCACCAGCATCAGCAAAACGCTTGAGAGAAGATTCGTAGAGGTCTGCTGCTGTGATATCTGAAGCAGAAATGAGTTCTGGAGTGTTGAGCCAGCCTTCTACCATAGAGCCGCCCATTGCACCGCATCCGATTACTGATAAAGTCATAGTTTTATAGTTTTGAGGGTTGGGTTTGTATTGGGTTTTGTTTATTTTCGAGTTTTGTTTTTATAAACGGACAAACCCTCGCACGAAATGCGAGGGCACAGTGACAGTCCTTATGATTGGATTTCTATCTCATTAGAAACGCTTTCTTCTTGGCTTTCAGAAACGCTTTCTTTCTTCTCAGCGAATATCTTTTCGTCTTCCTTTCGGATAAGAATAGTATCGCCTTCGGAAAGAGTGTCTGAGAGAAGAAGTTCGCAGACATTATCTTCAATGTAAGTCTGTATAGCTCGCTTCAAAGGTCTTGCACCATACTGAATGTCATAGCCTTTTTCTGCAATGAAATCCTTTGCATCTGCCTCTATCTCAATATGATAACCGAGTTCTTCAACGCGGAAAATGAGATCCTTGAGCTCAAGGTCAATGATCTTCTTGATAGCATCTTTCGAGAGTTGGTCGAACATGATAATCTCGTCAAGACGGTTCAGGAACTCTGGTGCGAATTGCTTTGAAAGACTTTTCTGGATAATGCTGCGAGCGTATTCCTTATTCTTCTCGTCCTGAAGGTCGCGAGAATGAATGCGCTCAAAACCGATACCAAGTCCGAAGTCCTTGAGTTGTCGGGTTCCAGCATTACTTGTCATTATTATAATGGTGTTCGAGAAGTCTATCAGACGACCGTTACCGTCTGTCATTCGTCCTTCGTCAAGCACCTGAAGAAGCATGTTGAAGACATTGCTGTGAGCCTTCTCAATCTCGTCAAGGAGCACAATGGAATAAGGCTTGCGGCGAACTCGTTCCGTAAGTTGACCGCCCTCGTCGTAACCAACATATCCTGGAGGCGCACCAACAAGGCGTGAAGTGTTGAAACTCTCAGAATATTCGCTCATGTCAACGCGGATTATTGCGTCAGAAGAGCCGAACATTTCCTCGGCAAGTTTCTTTGCAAGATGAGTCTTACCGACACCTGTAGGACCGAGGAACATGAACGCGCCGATAGGATGATTCTTTGAACGAAGTCCGATGCGGTTGCGCTGTATAGCCTTTACCATCTTTGTAATCGCATCATCCTGTGCAATGACCTTCGACTTCAGCACGTCAGCCATTTCCTTGAGTCGCTTGCCTTCAGCTTCCTTCACGCGATTTACAGGCACGCCGCTCATCATGGAAACGACGTCTGCCACGTTCTCTTCATCCACTGGAGAGTAGTTGTCGCGGTTGTCGCTCTCGTAATCGTCCTTGAGTTGCTGGAGTTCCTTTTCAAGCATTGTCTGTTTGTCACGAAGACTTGCTGCCGCTTCAAAGTCTTGATTGTCAACAGCTTCCATCTTCTGTGCGCGAACATCCTTTATCTCGTTCTCCTTGTCAAGGATTGGCTGTGGGATGGAAGAGTTCTTCAAATGAATGCGAGAGCCAACCTCATCCATAGCGTCGATAGCCTTGTCTGGGAAATGACGGTCGGAGACATATCGTTCTGTCAAGTCAACGCAAGCCTTGAGAGCTTCGTCAGAGTAGCAAACATGGTGATGCTTCTCGTAACGGTCACGGAGGTTATGAAGGATTTCAAGAGTCTCCTCCTTTGTTGTAGGTTCAACGATGACCTTCTGGAAACGGCGTTCCATAGCTCCATCCTTCTCAATCGACTTGCGGTATTCGTCGAGAGTAGTAGCACCGATACATTGTATTGTGCCACGGGCAAGGGCAGGCTTCAGTATGTTTGCGCCATCCATGCTTCCTGCTGCAGAACCGGAACCGATGAGGGTGTGGATTTCATCAAGGAAGATGATGATGTCAGGATTCTCTTCAAGCTCCTGGATAATGCCCTTCATTCGCTCTTCAAACTGTCCGCGATACTTTGTTCCGGCAACAACGGCTGTCAGGTCCAGGTTAAGCAGACGCTTGCCATGAAGGACAGGCGAAGTGGTCTTGTCGGCAATCATCTGTGCAAGCCCTTCCACGATGGCACTCTTGCCAACGCCAGGTTCACCGATGAGCACCGGATTATTCTTCTTTCTGCGACAGAGTATTTCCTCTACGCGTTCTATTTCGCGCTGTCTGCCCACCATCGGATCAAGCTTTGACTGGCGTGCAGCGAGAGTGAGGTCTGTAGAGAAATTGTCAAGGATAGGAGTCTTGGATTCCTTGTTTCCTTTCTTTCCATTCTTTACTGAGGCAGAACTATCGCCCATGATTTCGCTTTCGAAATCGTCTTCGTTGCCTTCGTCGCCGAAACTGTTTGAGAAAGGCATGTCGCTATTGAAACTTCTTCTCGTAGGAGCCGAAGTCTGCTGATGGTCAGCGTTGGTCTTTGTCTCGTTTGAATCCGACAGATTGTTTGCGGAATCTGCCTTTTCGCTATTGTTCTTTGAAGAAGGAAGTACAATGTCCTTCAGCAAGTTATAGTTCAAGTGACGCTCTTCGAGGAAATCCTTTACATTGTTCTTTGTGCGATTGTTGATCATTGCCATAAGAACATGTATAGGCTCGACGCTCTGGCTTCCAGCCTTCGCCGACTCAACTACTGCCATACGGATAAGATGGTTGGCAGAAGTGGAGAGATCGATGTTGAGAATGTTTTCCGTTACCTGAGAATCAGTCTTCGTATTTGCCTCCATGACATCCTTCATCTCATTGATGTCGATGTTGTTATCGGTGAATATCCTGAGATTGATGTCTGAATCCAAGCGCAAGAAGCCAAGGAGCAAATGCTCAGGTTCCACACTGTTGCAGTGCAGACGCTGAGCTTCCTGTCTTGAGAACGAGAGCATTCTTGATGTTTCTTCTGAGAATTTCTGTGCCATTAATAATAGATATATGTGGAATCTCTACTTTACAATTAGTGTGCCAATGGCTATATCCTTAGTTTGAAAATATTCTATTTAACCTTCAAAGCCGCCTGAACAATGTCGTTCTGCTCGTTCATGATGCGGAAATATTCCGTCATTGTCCAAAGGTCGCGAGCCACGAGAGCCTTCAACTGTATCTTGAGTCTTTCAGTGGTCTGTGCCTTTTCGGCGTCATCCTTCGGCGTGATCTTCTGCTTTTCGCCTTCAGCATAGATGTTTTCGATTACGGACATTGGGATCTCGAACTTGTCGTTGAACTCGTCGAACGACTTGTAGGTGCTTACAAGATTCTTGCGCTCTGCATCTATGTACTTCAGATTTGCGTTGAGCACGATACTCTTTGCCGAAAGCGAACGATGGTATTTTGTGTACTGAGTAGTGTCGAGCGGAACGAAAACATCTGGCATGATGCCACCGCCACCATAGACAATGCGATGCTTCTTGAGCGTCTCGTACTTCAAGGAATCGTTGAAATGGATGCTGTCGGCATTGGTAAACTCACCATTGTTGTAGCGGTCCATGAGGTCCTTTTCGTACGACTTCTTGTCGCCCTTTGTGTAAGGTTTCTGGATGCAGCGACCTGAAGGAGTGTAATAATGTGCCACGGTGAGGCGAATCATAGACTCGTCTGGCAATGCGACAGGACGCTGAACGAGACCTTTTCCGAATGTTCTGCGACCAACTATCGTGCCGCGGTCATGGTCCTGGATAGCGCCAGAGAGGATTTCCGAAGCTGAAGCCGAATATTCGTTGGTGAGAACAATGACCTTAGTCTTTGCAAGTTCTCCTGTCTTCGATGCCTTGAAGTCCTGACGCTTCTGTGCACGGCCTTCCGTATATACGATCAAGTCATCCTTTTCGAGGAACATCTCTGCGAGGTTTACGGCAGTGTTGAGATAACCGCCACCATTGTCCTGAAGGTCTATGATGATACTCTTGAACTGATCCTTGAGAAGCTTGTGCTTGCCGTCCTTTGTCTGCGACATATCCATCAGTGCTTCAAGGAATTCCTTGTAAGTCGTAGCGCCGAAACTTCCTATTCTGATATAGCCAACGCCCGGACGAATCATATAGTAGGCATCGATAGTCTTTACCGGAATCTTTGCACGTGTTATGGTGAAATTGAGAACTCCGTCAATGCCACGGCGGATAACGCCGACATTAACCTTTGTGCCTCTTGGACCACGGAGCTTCTTCATGATCTTGTTCTTGTCCATCTTCACGCCGGCAATGGCAGTGTCGTTTACCGAGATGATGCGGTCGCCAGCAAGAATGCCAACCTTTTCCGAAGGACCGTCGTTGATAGTCTGTATGACCATCAGCGTGTCTTCTACCATGTTGAACTGCACTCCGATGCCGTCGAAGTTGCCTTGGAGCGGTTCGTTGAGTTCCTTTACTTCCTCTGGAGTGGAGTAAGTGGAGTGGGGGTCAAGCTTTTCAAGCATGCCGCGGATGGCATCTTCAACGAGCTTTTCCTCTTTTACGGAGTCAACATAAAGGTTTGTTATTGCCACTTCTGCCCATTGGAGCTTCTGCAATGGCGACTGCTTGCCGGTGTTTATCTTGAACTGCGCAGAGGCTGTCGTGCAGAAAAGTGCAAGGGCTATGGTTACTATAGAAAAAAACTTTGCTTTCATTGTTAGTCGTTTGGATGTTTAGTCGTTTGGTAGTTTTGGTTCTCCCCTTGTGGGGGAAGAGGGGGTCTATTCCACGAAGAAATCCTCTGGCTTGTCCTCTTCTATCACGATGTTGTCGATGATGAAGTTCTGGCGTTCCTGAGTGTTCTTGCCCATGTAGTATTCAAGGATTTTCGCAAGGTCGTCAGACTTGTTGAGAGTAACCTGTTCAAGACGCATGTCTTCGCCGATGAATCCGCGGAACTCGTCAGGCGAAATCTCACCGAGACCCTTGAATCGTGTTATCTCCATGTCCTTTCCTTGAAGCACTTCCATCGCTGTTTCGCGTTCTTCGTCAGAATAGCAGTAGCGTGTGATGAAGTCTGTCTTTGCTGCACGCTCTTTTTCTGTGAGCTTAGTCTTGTCCTTCACCCTTGTGCGCTTGTTGCGAACGCGGAAAAGTGGGGTCTGGAGTACATAGACATGGCCCTTCTTGATGAGCTCTGGGAAGAACTGAAGGAAGAATGTGATGATGAGAAGTCGGATGTGCATGCCATCGACATCGGCATCGGTTGCCACAATCACCTTGTTGTATCTCAGCGTGTCGAGACCTTGCTCAATGTCCAGGGCAGCCTGAAGCAAGTTGAACTCCTCGTTTTCGTAAACCACCTTCTTTGTCAATCCGAAGCAGTTGAGCGGCTTGCCACGGAGAGAGAACACAGCCTGAGTGTTCGGGTCACGGCTCTTCGTGATACTTCCTGATGCAGAGTCACCCTCAGTGATGAATATTGCGCTTTCTTCCTTGCGGTCGTTCTTTGCGTCTGAGAAGTGGATTCGGCAGTCGCGAAGTTTGCGGTTGTGGAGATTCGCCTTCTTTGCACGCTCCTTTGCTATCTTAGCAACGCCAGCCATAGCCTTTCGTGCCTGTTCGCTCTGGGCAACTTTCTGCAGGATGACCTCGGCAATGTCCGGGTTCTTGTGGAGGAAATTGTCCACCTTCTCCTTGATGAAGTCGCCTACATACTTGTTTATGCTCACGCCTTCCGGTGCCATTGTCAGCGAACCGAGTTTGATCTTTGTCTGCGATTCGAAGACAGGTTCTTCCACGTTGACTGCTATCGCTGCACAAAGTCCTGTACGGATGTCGATTGGCTCGTAGTTCTTGCCCGAGAACTCCTTGATGGTCTTTGCGATATGTTCCTTGAAAGCCGACTGATGGGTACCGCCCTGAGTGGTATATTGACCGTTTACGAACGAGTAGTATTCGTCGCTGTTCTGCTTGTCAACATGGGTGAAAGCAATCTCGATGTCTTCGCCTACGAGGTGGATTATCGGGTACATCGCCTCTGCTGTCATGCGGTCTGTGAGAAGGTCGGCTAGGCCATTACGAGAGGCTATTCTCTTGCCGTTGTAGATGATGGCGAGACCTGTGTTCAGGTAAGTGTAGTTGCGAAGCATGTCGCCCACGAACGCTGGCACGAACTTGTAGTTCTTGAAGAGTGTGTCGTCTGGTGTGAACTTCACCATTGTGCCGTTCTCTTCCTCTGTGTCCTGCGTGTCGTCGGTTAGGAGTTTTCCCTTCTCGAAAGTCAGCGTGCGGACCTTGCCTTCACGATATGAGCGAACCTCAAAACTTGAACTCAAAGCGTTGACAGCCTTGAGGCCGACACCGTTCAATCCGACGCTCTTCTTGAACGCCTTAGAGTCGTACTTTCCACCGGTGTTCAGCATACTTACGGCTTCCACGAGCTTGCCTTGAGGAATACCACGTCCGTAGTCACGGATGGATACGCGGAGGTTCTCTTCCATATCCACCTCAATGCGCTTGCCGGCCTTCATCTTGAACTCGTCGATAGAGTTGTCGATGACTTCCTTCAGCAGCACATATATGCCATCCTCCTGTAGCGAACCGTCGCCAAGACGTCCGATGTACATACCTGGACGCAGACGAACGTGCTCCATGTCGGAGAGATGTCGTATGTTGTCGTCTTCGTAAGAGACGATTTCTTCATTCTGGTTGTTGAGTATATCTTTATTTTCTGCCATGTTCTTTTGTGCGCGTGTTCTATATAATACGCGTATATCGTTGCAAAGTTAGGAAAAAAATCTCTCTCCCGCAAATTATTAGCAGAATTATTAACATGAATTAGGATTTGTTTCAAAAACGTATTTGTCGGAAATGACGTATTGTAGATAAGTTGAAACTTACGAACTGTAAGCAAAATATGGCTTTTTGCTTACAATCACGAAAATGATATCCCCTCTAGAGTGCGTTGAAAATCAGCAAACTGTCAGATGCTCGTAAAAAACGTCTAATTTTCGCGTTTTCATAACATGTTGAGTGTCAAATTGTTGCATGTTTATGGCTGTTGGAAAAGCTTGAAATTGTGCCTATTTTTGCCCAAAAATGCCCGAAAATACACAAAAAACTCCCACGAAAACGTATCGTTTTCGTGGGAGTATTTATCTTTTTCATCAGAGTTATTGGTCGAAAGTCTTACGAATATGCTCCGTAACCCTTGAAATTGCACTCAATAACCCTCAAAAATAACTTTTCTGAGCCAAAATTTCTGCAAAACTTCAACTTACACTTTGTAAGCAAAAACTTGGGTTTCGCTTACAGTGTATGGATTTGGTTTTATTCTTCTGCAACCATTATGGCATCTTCATCAAAGCTTTTGTACTTGTATGTTGGCACATTGATGATTTGAGCACCCAAAGCAAGTGAGATGCGTGCAATGGTGTTAGTCGTGAAATTGTGGCGACCAGTCAACCACTTGCTTACTTCGGATTCTCGTTTCCCCAATCTCTTTGCAAGTTCACGCTGCGTCATGCCCTTGCGTTTCAGCACTTCCTCTATGCGGTCGGCAATGGCAAACGATAGCTCAAATTCAGCCTTTCGTTCCTCTGGAACTGCGGCAAGGCATTCACGGAATAAAGGATTCTGTATCATAGTTCAAAAGTTGCAGTGTCAATACCAGTTATAACGTTGTTTTCTATGCTTATAGCACCTGTTTTCTGTGCATTTTTAAGTAGCTCGTCAAACTTCTGTAGATCCATAACATAACCACTTAGCGTTTCATCTTCTTGGTATGTTCTCGTAGTCTTTTCTCCTCCATTGCCAACGATAAGTATTTGATCGGAGATTCGCAAGCAGTATAATCTTAAGCGACGGGAGTCAATGGACAATGCGCAAAGATTATCATTCATACGACCTTCGTTGCGAAAGAAACGCTCCAGAGCACCACGTTCCACAATCTTTGCCAAAGCCAAGATTATTGTCTGGAAATCATGGTTTAGACGAGCGTTGTCTTTGAACAAGGTTAGAAACTTCTCATATTCGCTCAGTTCATCGCCATTGAAACAGATTGAATACAAGCTTACATTATCGTTTTGTTCTATAGTTTTTATCTTTGCTTGCTTTGCCATTTGTTGGATTCTATTGTATTTGATGCTGCAAAGATACTGCTTTTTATTGCAAAAACTACACTTATGAGTGAATTTGTTTAGTTTTAAGTGAATTTATTGACGAATAATCAATGTGGAAAACAAAAAAAGCAGACATTGGACGAAGTTGTTTTCGCCAATGTCTGCTGGGTAATACATGGTGGATAGTGTATCTCTGTGGGAAGAAAGTGCTCCACTATCCTGGATATTTCTAGTTGATAGATTACTTTGTAATCATCTTCATGCCTTCTTTGATGACGATGCCTTTGTGGTTCTCAGACACTTGTCTTCCTGAGATATCCAGAGTTGCCTTGCTGAGAGTTTTTACCATTGCAGGAACGGCCTTTACGCCATTAGAATTGCTTGAAATGAGTTTGCGGAATTCAGGCAAGGTGTAGAAATAGTATGCCTCTACGGATTTACTCGACTCTTCTGCAGTTACTGCGTAAACTACATCGTTAATAATATAAACAGTCCCATTCCACTTCTCTGCTGGAATAGAACCAACAACAGAGCCATTAGTTTTTTTGATGGTGTATGACACGGTTTCTTCGTATGTATAACCCCACTTATCTGTTATCTCACCTTTTACAGGTACCATATATTCCCAATCTGCATCGTCGTTGAATAATGTCTGTGTCAGATATGGATAAGCATACTTGACATCATGGCCTATTCCGTTTTGATCAATACAACGCACGCTAAGCTCTGCTACCACGTCGTTAATATTTACGGACTCAATCTTGTTGAAACTCATATCGAGGATATCAATACTATTTATTTGAGCATCATATTTATCATAGTCGCCATCTACACCGAGGAAATATGGACTGTGATTGAAGGTGAAGAATGAAGGAACGGTCATGATATCGCCGTTTATTACCTTCTGTGCATTAGCTGACAATGTGAATGCAAAAAGAACAGCAAGAGAGTAAAATAATTTTTTCATTTTGATTTAATTGATAAAATGAAGGAACGCGAACTTCCCGACGCTTATCCTCCTCAACAGGCACCGCCAAGCGCCTTCACACATGGAAAAGCACGGAAAGCTCACGCTCCTTGGGGAACGTGAACTGACCGCAACCTGTTCTCATGTGTTTTGAAATTGGCGGTTTCGTTAAGGAGAGAACAAGAGCAGTTTGCTCAAGTATATGTTAAGTGTCAGAACAATTTCGTTAAGCCAAATGTGCAGAGATAAGCTCGCTTAAACTCTGCCATGGCGAGAAATTGTAGGCTATAAGCCAACGGATTCCGCATCACCCTTCGTGTTAATAATTAAAGTTGATTAATACGAGTCAGTGAAGTGGCTGCACTATTGTGCACCGTTCTTCTTTTTTTATTGAATGTTTCTGTTTCGTGTTGTCTCTGTTACTTTCCTAAGTGATTAAAGGAAGGCAAAGACTTTTATTGGTTCCTTTCTTGGTTAAAGTTTATTTATATATTCGGTCTGTTATGCAATTACTCCTGCATGGAGTTGTTCGATTGGGAATATTAAATCCCAATCTTCCCCCCATACGATGTTGCCATCGTCGAGAGTGTATCTGAGAAATTCTTGCTCATCAAGGTATTTGTTGTACTGAGGATGTGGATGACGAAGGATAAAATCTCCTATGTTGACGCGCTGTGTGGTATCGTCATTGAATGTCATTTGCATTGTTAAGTTTCCAACAGGATGAGCCTCTATAATCATTAATCGTGCCATAGTTTTTGCCTCCTATTTTTTACGGATTCTTTTGTTGATTTTCGTGTTCTTTACTGCTTTGTGGTAAACAAAACATTCCACCCATTTATCAACTATTTCCTTCCAGTAGTGATTTATAAACTCTATCGCATTTGATGCATCTTGAGAGTTCATAGCATCTGCTCCAGTCTTTTCTCTTCGTATCAAGCGAACAAGTTCACCATCCTCTATGATTAAATCGAAGATGCATTCCTCACTTCCATGCTTCACATGAACATGTACCGGCTCGTGTTCATTGGAAAAGAAATAAAAGATAAAACCGAAGTATTCAAATATCTTGCCCATAGTTTACTTTTCTTGCGTGCAAAATTACGTATAAAAAATCAATCCGCAAAACTTTTCTGTGAAAAATTCTGCGGATTGGGTAAAAGATATGTTATTCCATTGCTTCCACCGTGTAGCCCATCTGGCGGAGTTGGTTTATCAATCCCTTTTCGTTTACCAGATGACCGACACCGACATGGAAGAATGTTGATTGCTTTTGCATTACTGTAGGCATGACCTTCAGCCAGTTAGCGTTGCGTTCGTTGATGAGTTTCGCCTCTTGCTCGGCGGTTAGTCCTGCCGATGTGAAGCAATTAGCGATGGCATTGATGTCTTGGTTTACGTAAGCTTCGAAGAGTTCCACAGTCTCTTTTTTCACTTTCTCCATGTCGTCAAGAACTTCCATCAGTTCGTCAATTTCCTCTTGTATGGTCACGCCTTCATAGAGAATACCTATCTGCTCTTCGAGTGTCTCAAAGCCGCCTACAGGTTTGTTGTCCTTCTTTGCCTGTAACTGTATGGCATTGTCAATGAGTGACTGCTGGTTAATGGTGAATAATTCTCTGCCTTGAAGTAGGGCGATGGACATGAACTGGTCAAAAATCAATGAAGGACGCATCTTGCCAAGTTGCTTAGCGAGCAATGGGTTTGTGATGTCCATGCCGAGAAGAGACTTGATGCCAGCGTTGTACTTCGCAAATTGTTCTGCGGTCATCACTTGCTGTATCGTGGAATCGCCAGGTATTGACATGGCTTTCTGTAACTTAGCCATGTTCTCTGGTTGGAACATTTGTTCCATAACGAGCTCACCACAAACCTGCTTCGAATTGTTCCAAGCCTCTTGGTAGCCAGGAATCTTGTCTATGAACTTGAAACTTATAAGATGGTATGTACCAAGAAGATACGATGGTTCCTTCAATTCCTTGCCGCTGATCTTGTAAAGTATCTGTGCATTAGCGCAAAGTGCAAGGAGGAGTAATGTGGAAATAAATAATATTCTCTTCATGATTGCCGTAATATATAATTGTAGGGCGAGGATTCCCGAGCCGTTATGATTGCGGCGGCTCAGTAAACTTCGCCCTACATTTGTTTGTTATTAAGGCCATTAGCCTTTAGCTTTTAGCCTTTAGCCGTTAGCCTTTAGCTTTTATCCATTAGCCTCGCTCAAGAGCGAACTTAAATGTTCTTCTCAAGCACAGACTTCCAGTTCTCGTAAGCAGCCTTGTACTCAGCTTCCTTAGCAGTATCAGGTTCGATAGTGCCAAGCTTCTTGAGAGTAGCGAATGCTTCGTTGTTGTCCTTGTAGATACCAGCACCGATACCAGCACCCTTGGCAGCACCTACGGAACCGTCTGTTTCCATGAGTTCGATAGTTGCACCTGAAACAGAAGCGAGAGTGTTGCGGAAGATGTCTGAAAGGAACATGTTAGCCTTACCAGCGTGGATCTTTGAAATGTCCATACCCATCTGCTGCATGATTTCCATACCGTAGCAGAATGAGAACACGATACCTTCCTGAGCAGCACGCATGATGTGAGCCTTAGAGTGTTTGTTGAAGTTGATGCCATGAATCTGGCAACCGATTTCCTTGTTCTCAAGAACACGCTCTGCGCCGTTTCCGAATGGAATAATAGAAACTCCCTCTGAACCGATAGCTACATTAGCCATCATGTCGTTCATCTCAGGATAAGAGATTCCCTCTGGAGCAACGTTGCGACGAATCCAAGCATTGAGAATACCTGTACCGTTGATGCAAAGAAGAACGCCAAGGCGCTCGAGTTCCTTAGTGTAGTTAACATGTGCGAAAGTATTTACTCGTGACTTCTTGTCGTAGTTTACCTCGCCGAGTACACCGTAAACAACACCAGAAGTTCCAGCAGTAGCTGCGATTTCACCAGGGTTGAATACATTGAGAGAGAGAGCGTTATTTGGCTGGTCACCAGCACGATAAGAGATTGGAGTACCTTCCTTAAGGCCAAGTTCTGCTGCAGCTTCAGCGTTAACATAGCATTGTTCAGAGAAGGTAGGTACGATTGTAGGCACCATACTCTCGTCGAATCCGTAGTAATCCATAAGGAACTTGGCTGGAGCTTTCTCCTTGAAGTCCCAGAACATGCCTTCTGAAAGTCCGGAGATAGTGGTGTTAACCTCGCCAGAAAGCATCATTGCAAGGTAGTCGCCAGGAAGCATGAACTTGTCAACTTCTGCGAATACATTTGGTTCATTAGCCTTTACCCATGCAAGTTTAGCTGCTGTGAAGTTACCAGGAGAGTTAAGGAGGTGTGAAAGACACTGCTCAGCGCCGAGTTCGTTGAATGCCTTCTCGCCGTAAGGTACTGCGCGAGAGTCGCACCAGATGATAGATGGACGAAGAACGTTCTTGTCCTTATCAATACAAACAAGGCCGTGCATCTGATAAGAGATACCAATAGCCTTGATATCCTCGCCAGTAACATTGGCATCAGCCATTATTTTCTTTACAGACTGCTTAGCATATTCCCACCAAGTGTGAGGTTCCTGCTCAGCAAAACCAGGTTGAACTGCGATAATTGTTGCTTCTTTTTCTGGATAAAAAGCAGTGGCAGCCATCTGACCAGTTTCTACATCAACGAGTGAAGCCTTTACTGAAGATGTGCCGACATCAAAACCAAGAAGATATTGACTCATTTTATTTTATTGTATTTAAATGTTAGTTTGGTAAGTTAAAAATTTCTGCAAATATAATCATTTAATCTGTATCAAGTAGTAAAAAGTATCAAAAAATATACTTTTTGACACATTTTAATATATAAATAGCTTATTATTGCCTAAATAAGTGATATTTTATGATTTTTTTTAGAAGAGTTTCTGGTATTCATCAACGAAGTTTGGAGTAAACAAACCTGTTGAGAGATTGTCCATAATTTCCTGACGAGAGAAGAATCTGCCACCTTCAAGTTCCTCACTTGGACAGACTTCTCCGTCATAGATTGTGGTATAGACATTAACCAGTTCCCTTTCACGAGGACCTTCGAAAACATATCGTGTAAGGAATTTCGGTTCGTAATCCGTCATTCCGAGTTCCTCTCGCACTTCACGCTTTAGGGCTTCCTCCACAGTTTCTCCGTAGTCAACATGTCCACCGCAAGCAGTATCCCATTTGTCAGGTTGAATATCTTTCCATTTCGGACGATGCTGTAAGTACAGTTCGCCTTTTGAATTAAAGACATGAAGATGCACGACAGGGTGAAGAATCTTAGTACCGCAATGAGCTTCTCCACGAGAAATCTTGCCTACTACCCTACCCTCTTCATCGCAAATTGGGAAAAGTTCTTCTTGATTGTCTGTCATTGAGTTATATAAACTTTAGGGTTTTACATTGATTTCTTATAAGAGAATTTTATTTTTCTTATAAGAAAATATTTTTTTTCTTTCAAGAAAAGCAACCGCAATCCTTAGGAAAAGCAATAGTAATCCTTAGGAAGAGCAACCACAATCCTTAGGAAGATCTGATTCTTTCTTTAAGAAGCCGAACTATATTGCCAAAGAATCTTTAGAAATTAATCTCAACTTCCACGGGACAATGGTCAGAGCCGTAGATTTCATTATGAATTTTTGCGTCCTGAAGCTTCTCGTTAAGTCGCTCAGATGTCACGAAATAATCAATACGCCAGCCCGTGTTTCTTTCTCTGCTCTTAAAGCGATATGACCACCAAGAGTAGATATGTTCCTGATCAGGATAGAAATAGCGGAAGGTATCTGTAAAACCAGCTTCGAGAAGTTCTGTGAACTTACCGCGCTCTTCGTCGGTAAAACCTGCGCTTCTTCGGTTTGTCTTTGGATTCTTCAGGTCTATTTCCTTGTGTGCCACATTAAGGTCGCCACAGAAAATAACCGGCTTTTTCTTGTCAAGCTCGCAGATGTAAGCTCGGAAAGCATCTTCCCAAGTCATGCGATAGTCAAGTCGCTGCAGTTCGTCCTGAGAGTTTGGCACATAGACTGTTATGAAGTAGAAGTTCTCATACTCCAGCGTTATCACTCTACCTTCATGGTCATGCTCCTCAATGCCCAGTCCGTAAGTAACGTTCAGCGGATGATGTTTTGTGAAAATAGCCGTTCCGGAATAGCCTTTTTTCTCGGCATAGTTCCAGTAAGACTCATATCCTTCAAACTCCAGATTAAGCTGTCCAGCCTGCATCTTTGTTTCCTGAAGGCAAAAAAAATCGGCGTCAAGGCTTGTGAAAGCGTCAGCAAACCCTTTGCCCACACAAGCTCTGATGCCGTTAACATTCCAAGATATGAATTTCATAGTGATGTTATTATTTCTCAAAATTCTTCGCAAGCGAAAAATTCTTATATTCAATACTGTCGGTAACCTCCTTGATAACCTTCAGGAAATCAGGCATTCTTACCTCCTCGTCCTTCTGCATGAGTTCAATTTCTACGATAGCTTTGTCGCTCCAGAAAGGATAGATGTCTATCTCAAGGTACTGATTCTCGTGCGTTAGGCAATAGCGCGTCTTGTGAATCTGATGTACGGAAGTATTGGCTTCTTCAAGTAGCGCAGCGTACTCCCTTTCCGTCAGGCGCTTCTCTGTGATAATTCTTGTTGTAGAAGAAACGCTCTTCTTAACCATCTTGTAGAACACCTTATTGTCGTTATCATTTAGCTCACGAACACGAATCTCATCGCCTTTCATGTTATTGTAGTAAGATTGTATTATCTCAATCTTCTGACAATCAGGTCGTTTCTCAAGTTCTTCAATATCCGGATATTCTATCAGGAACTTACGCTCTTCCTCATAAGGAGCCGGTTCGCCAAGGAAAGACGCAATCTCAGAGACAAGTCGCTTCATCTTGTTCTCGAAGTTTGAAGAATTGTCTATGACGCGAAGATGCGGATGCCCCGTCCAAGCTGCAATAAGTTTATCGTCCAGAGTGCAAGCCTGTTCTACGGTTTCAATTCTGGCTGCATTACCCTCCTTGTTTTTCAGATAGATTTCTTCTTCGCCCTTTGCCGCTGTAACAAGATGGAAAACAGCGTCGTATTTGTTACGCTGTTTTTCTTCGTCAAGGTTTATTCGCTTTACAACATCAGCATACTCTTCATCGTTCATATAGACTTTGTTGTCCATCATACCACGGTCGCAGACAATAAGAATCTTCTGGTCCTTCATTGTCTTAGCCGCTTTTATGAAGATGTCCTCCTTCACTTCCTGCAGATGAAATTGCAGACATTGGTAGTCTGCGTTTGTTCCGCATGTCCAAGGTGCCACACCTCCATTTATAAGTTCGGTAGCCGTTTCCGGAACGAAGAGTACTTTATATCCTCGCTCGGTGAACGCGTTTTGAATCCAGCTCATGGCCGTGGATTTTCCCGCGCAAGGTCCACCAGTCAGAACGATGAATTTTATAATCTGCATAGAGATTAGAATTTTGCCATTTTGATTGCTACGATGGCACACTCAGAGCCCTTGTTGCCAAGTTTACCGCCAGAGCGTTCTTTTGCCTGCTGGAAATCTTCGGTAGTAAGAAGACCGTAAACAACAGGAATGTCCTGAGTTGCATTAAGGCGAGAGATACCGTAAGTAACGCCTTCGCAGATGTAGTCAAAGTGAGGAGTTTCGCCACGTATAACGCTTCCGAGTACGATTACAGCGTCGTAGAAGTCGTTCTTTGTGAGCTGGCGAGCGCCGTAGATAAGTTCGAAGCTGCCTGGTACTGTCTTTACGTGGATGTTGTCTGGATCTGTACCATATTTCTTAAGAGTGCTTACACAGCCCTCAAGAAGAGCGTCTGTGATTTCCGGATTCCATTCTGCCACAACAATACCAAAACACATATTCGAGGCGTCTGGTACTTGTTGGGCTTCTTCTAAAGTTCGAAGTTCTGTAGCCATAACAAGTTATGTTTATTTGTTTAAATTAAATTAGGAAAAAGTAAAAGATTATAATAACGAAAAAGGCGACCTTTTAGAGCCGCCTTATATTATAATATAATGTGTTATTTCTGTGAAGCTCGTTCGATGTACTTGTCAATTTCCTGATAAGCCATGCTGTTAACATATTTCTTCTTGATGTCCTGATAGATTGCGAGAGCTTCGTCATTCTTGTTCTGAGAGAGAAGAATGTCAGCAGCACGAAGAAGATATGTAGGAGAGAAGCTGTTGCTTACGCCGTCCTTAGCCTCAGAGTCAGCCTGAGAAGCTGCCTTCTTCATAGTCTCTACAGCCTTATCAAGATTCTTTGTGTTAGCATACGCGTTTCCGAGAGCGAAGAGAGCAGCTGGAGAAATTACTGCGTCGCCCTTTGAAGAGTAATCCTCAAGATAGTTTACGGCATCCTGCCACTTCTCAAGGTTAGCAGAGCAAAGACCTGCGTAAAGCTTAGCGAGGTTACCAGCCTTTGTTGAAGAATAGTTTTCTGCTACATACTTGAAGCCCTTGCAAGCCTTCTTGTCGCCATTGAGAGCCTCAGCAAACTTCTGGTTTGCGAAATACTCCTGAGCAGAGAACATAGCGTCGCTAGCCTCTTCCTGAGCAGTCTTGCTATAGTTGTTGTAGAAGAACAAGCCGCCGGCAACGGCAACGATAGCTACTACAGCAGCAATCATCTGCTTCTTATACTTTGTAATGAAAGCTTCGCTCTTGTTGAGCATTACCTGCATTTCGTCAGGTGTCTGTGTTTGATTTTGTTTTGCCATTTTATTTAATTCGTTTTATTTTCCTTTTTAATGCAGCGGATGTTTGTCAGCTTTCGCTTTCTTTTTCGCAGAAAGTTCAAATTACATCCACAAATCGCGTGCAAAGTTACACAAATGCTTTATAAATAGCAAATTTATTCAAAGAAATCAGCATATTTTTTGCTATTTATTGTCAAATTTAGCTAAGAAACTAATTGTAATTCTACCAAATCTTGAACTTTGCCTTCTGTTCGTTCCTCCAAAGTTGCCATGAATTAAATATGTTTTGCCATAGGATATAGCAGCCAGGAGCAAGAGATGAAATCGGATTCAGATAAGTGAAGGCACACCAGATGGCGAATGTCGTATTCTTTTGTCCGAGTCCTTGTCCGCCGTCTATTCTGTTGCCGAACATTCCTCCGAGCGTTTTGCCAATCACGAATTGCACTATCGTAACCATAGCCGCCGAGAGAGCTATCCAGAAGAGGAACAGTTTTGAGATGTCGGTATGATAGATATTCTGTACTGTAACGCCAGTAACTACAGCAAGCATTATTGCCCAAAGATAGAAATTCAGGTCGTTAATGCCCGTGATAAACTCATACAACTTTGGCAGAAACTTCTTTACTAAAGCCGCAAACAGAAGCGGAAGAAGTAGAATCTTTATCGTCTTGTTAAGGATGATGAGAGCCGCGGAGATGAAGGTCAGGTCGGCAGACTTTTCTATCATCGGGAAGAGCAACGGCATTGAGAATACGGCTACGATGTTACTCAGCACCGTGTAGGTGGTCATTTCCGTAAGGTTGCCTCCAAGCTTTGCCGCCACTACCGAAGCCGCAATTGCCGACGGACAGATTATGCAGATAAGTACGCCCTCAACCAGAATCTTCATCTCGTTCTCAAGTCCGAAGCCGTTTATCACAGCCACGCAAGCTATTGACATAAGCAGCTGCGCAACGAGAATTGCCACATGCCACTTCCTGACTCCTACCTCATGATAGTTCAGCTTCAGGAAGGTTACGAAGAGAATGAGCGACATCGCCCATGGCAGCATGTCCTTTATAAGCGGATAAAGAATGTCACCCGGTTCGTCAAGGAATGGCACATAGTAGAAAATCAGGTAGATAATTATGCCTAGTGCAATGGAAACTGGTAATGTGAATGTTTTTATGAACTTAAGCATCGCGTCTTACTAACTGTACAACATTCTCCACATGAGGAGTATGAGGGAACATATCCACCGGTTGCACCTTCGTAACCTTATAATCGCAGTCAAGAAGCTGCAGGTCGCGTGCCTGGGTGGCAGGATTACAACTTACATAAACTATGCGCTTTGGCTTTGCGCCGAGTATCACATTTATGACATCCGTATGCATTCCGGCACGAGGTGGGTCGGTGATTATGACGTCTGGCTGACCGTGCTTCTTAACGAATTCATCGGTCAGGATGTCCTTCATGTCGCCTGCGTAGAACTCAGTATTCTTTACATTGTTTATTTCTGAGTTTATCTTCGCGTCTTCAATAGCCTCTGGCACATACTCAATTCCGATAACATGCTTAGCCTTTCCAGCCACGAAGTTTGCTATTGTTCCGGTTCCAGTATAAAGGTCATAGACGAATTCCTCACCAGTCAGTTCGGCGAAGTTTCGTGCCACCTTGTATAGCTCAAGCGCCTGCTCAGTATTTGTCTGATAGAAACTCTTAGGACCAACTTTGAAGCGCAGGTCTTCCATCAGTTCAAAGATATGGTCGTTGCCGTAATAAACATTTACAGGAAGATCGCCGAAAGTGTCGTTACATTTCTGGTTGTCAGTCCATAGCAGCGAGGTTATTTTCGGGAAATTCTGATGAATAGCCTCCAACATAGCCATCGCCCTACCCTTGTCTCCGTCGTAGTCATTCTCATGGTCAAGTTTAAACTGAACGAGTAGCATCCATTCGCCAGAGTTTGAGTTGCGTATCATCATGTCGCGAAGCAAACCATGCTGACCGCGAACGTCGAAGAAACTGAAGCCATTCTCGTTGGCATAGTCGCGGATGAAGTTGCGAAGACGGTTCTGCAGATTGTCCATCAAGTGGCATTTCTCTATTGGATAAATCTTGTCGAAAGCACCTGTTATGTGGAAACCTACGGCGTTCATGTTGTCATATTTCACACCCGACTTCACCTCATCAAGAGTCAGCCAGCGCTTGTTCGAACAGCTGAACTCCACCTTGTTTCGGTATTCAAACTCTTTCACGCTGCCGAGAACCGGCTGAATCTCCGGGAGTTCAATCTTACCAATGCGATGAAGCTGGTCCGAAACCTGCTTGTGCTTCATGCGTAGTTGCTCATCGTAAGGAATCATTTGCCACTTACATCCTCCGCATATTCCAAAATGCGGGCATTTCGGATCTCTTCTTCGTTCGCTGTATTTCACAAAGCGCACAGCTTCTCCTTCAAGGAAAGAGTTCTTCTTTCTGCGAATCTGTACGTCCACGATATCGCCGGGAACTGTCCATGGCACGAAAAGCACTAGCGGATGCTGAACACCATTCTCGTCCACATTGCTGTTTCCGTACATTATACGAGCGAGTGATTTGCCTTCAGCAGCGTAATCTGTTATTTCTATTCCTTCCAAAAGCGGAAGCGGTTTCTTTGATCTTGCCATCTATTATATAATATAATGTATTATTTCGGTTAATTTTCCGCGTGCAAAATTAAGAAAATACGCAGACAAGTTTTAACAAACTTAACAGCAAAATAGCCGATAATTGACATAAATTATATGCAGATTTAGCCAAAATCAAGGCTTTTTTCATAAATTATTTGACTTTTGTTTATTTTTTTTGCCTTTTTTGTTGCAGATAAAAGAAAAAGTTGTAACTTTGCATAACAAAAATCAAGAAAATTTCAAATAGTTATAATAAATCAAGGTGGCGAAACTCAGGCAGGGATTGTGCCTGAATGACAATAAGGTAAAGCCGCCAATTCGCGAAAAAAATCTCTTTATGAGTCAGATGGATCACATTAGAAATTTCTGTATTATCGCACATATCGACCACGGCAAGAGTACTCTGGCAGACCGTCTGCTTGAGTACACTAAAACCATAGAGGTTACCCAGGGTCAGATGCTGGATGACATGGATCTCGAGCAGGAACGTGGAATCACCATAAAGAGTCATGCCATCCAGATGGAATATACCTACGACGGCGATAAGGCCGAGGGCATAAAGACGAAGGACGGCAACCAGCAGTTCATACTGAACCTTATCGATACTCCGGGACACGTCGATTTCTCGTACGAGGTGAGCCGTTCCATTGCTGCCTGCGAAGGCGCTCTGCTTATCGTGGATGCCTCACAGGGCGTTCAGGCACAGACAATCTCAAACCTCTATATGGCCATCGACCACGACCTTGAGATTATCCCTGTCATCAACAAGATAGATATGTCGTCGGCAATGCCTGATCAGGTGGAGGATGAAATCATCGAACTCATAGGCTGCCACCGTCAGGACATCATCC
>JAZLHI010000007.1:0-9033 GCA_045616725.1 Prevotella sp.
CTGTGGGATAAGAGAGAAACGAGTTCGTGAGCTAATCTGATTGCCATCAGCATCCTCAATGGTAACAGGGAGAACTGGTGAGCGGCGACCGTTGAGAATATCGGTCATGATGTCCGTTGGAAGGTCTGTGATCATCTGCTCTGTGAGACCGTAATGCTCTAGCACGGAATAAGGTATCTGTGATTCGTTAAACTTGGTTTTTGTCATAAAATCGATTGTTTGGTTTGAGATTTGCAGATGCAAAGATACGTCAGAGTTTTTGTTAGTTAGCCGTTACAAAGCGACTATCAATCATGACTTTATATTAGTTTAACCTACGATTATTTCTTGCTATTTTATGCTCAAAACCAATAGGCAAAACATACAGAATAATTACAAAAAATGAGCGGAATCAGAGGGAAAGATGTGTATTTGGCAACGATTATGAAGAGACGGCTGAGAAGGCAATTTTTGGAATGTCGTTTTAAACAGCTAACTTTGCACCTGCTTATGAAACGAACGTGCTTTATTCTATGTGCAATGGGCATCGCGTTGTCATGCCATGCACAGTTTTTCTCCATCGGTGGAGAACAGAAAAGACCCAGTGTGGTCTTAGTGACTAACCCACAAACTGAACAATTGGATTCCATACCACAGACAGAGACACCATCTGTTATCTGTAATCCCGTAACGGACTTCAGACAGCAGATGGTGGATATGTGGATGAGCGTCTCCATGCCTTTGGACAAGATGAAGGTGACCTCGCAGTATGGTATGCGACACCACCCCATCTACCATAAGAAGATGGCGCATAACGGCATCGACCTCAGTGTGCCTGTAGGAACGAAGGTCTATGCAATGATGGATGGTGTTGTGAAACGAACAGGCTATGATGGTCGCAGCGGTAACTTCGTCGTCATCGATCATGGTGACTATCAGGTCAGCTACTGCCATTTGTCCAAGATCCTGGTGAAAATCGGTGAACACGTAAGGGCAGGACAGACCACAAGTTTGTCGGGCAATACAGGTTGCAGCACTGGTAGCCATTTGCATTACGGCCTGCGCGATAAGAACGGCAAGTGGTGTAATCCGAAGATATTGCTGGACTTGGTTGACAAGACACGCAAGACAGTACTTGAGCTGATCCGGGAACATGGTGGGTTGGCGACATCCTGATGAAACGCAAAACGAGCGGCTTGGATTTGATTCCAGGTCGCTCGTTTGCGTTTAGGGCACAATGATGCTTAGGGCTGCTGTCCGTGATCGCGGCACCACTGCTCATATTCGCTGTAGCTTGGACCAGACCACCAACTGCTGCTCTTCCTGCGACGCTTGTTTTTCTTTGCGTCTTTCTTGCGATCTTTAGGCTGGTAGAGCTTCTTCAGAAGCCAACAAAAGCCGAGTATCAACAGTATCTCCATAGTCGTGAATATAGTTTGATTTCTATATGCAAATATACTGATTTTCTGCGAATTAACCAAACTTTTGAGTGCATTTCTTTGGACTAAAAGACTGATTTTTAGTTTATTTAAGACGAAAATGTAAGCTATGGGATTATAGGTCAGAATGCACTCGATTGTAATGGGTCAGGAACCCTCAAAAAGTACCCTGTTATAACCCGTTGCCCACCCTTGGCCACACTGTTTGCTCCGACACATTGATTATTGCCATCAAAGAGTCGGAATCGCAAAGGACAAAACGAAGAAGGCTTGTCAAGCAGGAACTGAAAGGAACGCTGAGCGTGAACCTTTGAGTCGCTGTTTGGCAAGCCCTCTTTTTCTTGTTTTGTCTGGCAGTGTGACTGCCCACCCATGACTATTCTAGTTATAATTACGACTAAATTACGACTAAATTACGACTTACAAGAATCCATTACGACTAAAATCAACAAGTTGGGAAATTCGATCAAGCTCGGATTTCCATAGTTCCTTATTTTCCTAACTGAGGGAAACAAAAAGTGCTTTATGTCAACTAAGATCATTAAAAAACTCTAATTTTTATATTAAATATGTTTAAGTGTCGAAATAATTTACTATATTTGCGCCAAAGTTTAATTTATATGATATGGCAGAAAGAAATGACCTCAATAGAATAAAAGTTGTTCTCGTAGAAAAGCATCTTACGAGCAAATGGCTTGCGGAACAGTTAGGAAAATCTACTTGTACTGTGAGTAAATGGTGCTCACAGAAGTCACAGCCAGACTTGCAGACAATAGATCAAATTGCAAGCCTTCTGGGTGTAAAACGTAGTGATTTGATTGCAGATTAAACACATCCTCAAAAGAACAAAAGCTATGAGAATAAAAAAAATCGAAATAAAAAACTTCAAGGGTTTTCAGCAGGAAACGATAAATTTCCAAGATAACCTCACTGTTGTCATCGGCAATAATACTGCTGGTAAGACCACTTTGTTAAAGGCTCTTCAAGTGGGATTAGGTGCCTATCTTCAGTCCTTGAGCCAATTGCCAGGAGGGCAAATGTATCGTAGAAATTTCAGTTCTTTGGATCGATACAAGGCATTTGACCCAGTACAACGTGACTATATTTCAAATCCTGACAAACAAAGAATTACCATGTGAGCTGATTTCCCAAAGTCTGTTTCAGTAGACGGAGGTGATTATGAAATCAAGGACGAACCTATTACATGGTATAGAGAGTTTGCTGGTAACTATACAACTCATACCAAGGAGTGCGTAGGTCAACTGATGGAACAGGTTAATCTCATGGAGAGTCGCCGTAATGATGACAAGCTATGTTCTATTTATCCTTTGGTCTTGTCCTTTGGCGCAAAACGAACCAGTGATGCTCAGGCAAGAACAACAAACCAAACAAAGGAACGTGCATCAAGAATAGAGAAAGCCTATAAGTTTGCTCTTCATGATAAGGTTGATTTTGAGGGCGCAATGGATTGGTTGAAGCGGTATGATAAGAACATCAAAGATAAGAAGGAGTTTGAAGGAACCAGAGAAGCTTTTTACGAAGCCCTTCAAAAAGCTATCCCAGCTTTGTCAGAGATAGATTTTGATAACGGAGAATTGGAGGCAGTAGTAACCGTTACAGGTCATAAGCCAGAGCGTCACCATTTCTCATACATGAGTGATGGCTTGCAGGCAATGATAAACCTCGTCTCAGAAATTGCTCATCGCTGTATAGAACTCAATGGCTGCCTCGGCAAGGATGCCATCCGTCAGACCCCTGGTGTCATTATGATTGATGAAGTTGATGTGTTCCTGCACCCTCGCTGGCAGAAGCATGTATTGCAGGACCTGGTCTCTGCATTCCCTAAGATTCAGTTCATTGTTTCTACCCATAGTCCATTCATCGTTCAGAGCCTTCAGGAAGGTCAACTAATTAGTTTTGATGAGAATGTCCGACTGGAAGGAGAACCGTTCCGTGAAGGTCTTGAAGACATTACCTCTGAACGTATGGGCTTGAAGCAGAATATTCGTAGTAAGCGTTTCAATGAAATGGTTGATACAGCCAAGCAATTGTTTGATGCTGTGGATAGCGGATCAGAAAACAAAGATGAAATCAAAGCGCGACTAGACCAGATTGAAGCAGACTTTAGCGATGACCCTGCTTATGTCGCTGCTGTAAAACTTGAATGCAAAGCACGCCAATAAATTATGAGACCAATAGTAAAGAAACAGCCAGGAGAGTCTGTGCAATATACAGATTCGAGAGGTAATGTCGTTGACCACGTTGTATTGGCAAACTACGAAGAATATGGTGATGCCAAATTACCATTGGTTGGCAATATTGACCGCTATTGTTCATATTGTGAGAGCTTGCGAGAGATTGATGCTCTTGAGATTGAACATAGGGTTGCAAGAAATAATGGTGGATCAGAAACGGCGTGGGATAACTTCCTGCTCTGTTGTAAGGTATGCAATACCGTAAAGTCAACCCAAGACGTAGGAGTTGATTTTCATTGGCCACATCTGAACAATACCCTTCTCGACTTCGTTTACGAGGAGGATGGACGCGTTAAGGTTAATTCGGAATTGCCAGAATTGTCAAAAGCAAGAGCAGAAAACCTTTACAACCTCGTTCGTTTAGGTCGTGATGATGCAGATGCTACCCCAAAGGATTTTCGTTGGAAGAGAAGGTTCGAAGTCTGGAATAAAGCGAAGAATGCTAGGGAAAGATATGAAAATGGCAAGTGGAATGAGGACGATGTTATTGGAAAAGCAAAGGACAATGGTCATTGGTCTATCTGGTTTGCAGCTTTTGAAGGTATTGATGCAATACTATCACGCCTAATCTCCGATTTCGCTGGAACTTGTTCTTCTTGTTTTGATGCTGATAATCATTTCAAGCCGTTACCACGTAATCCTCACAATGAAGATGATCCTATCTAATTAGCATATGGAAGAAGTGATTAGAAGCCCCTTTAGAAACTGTATGGCACACCTGAAGAAGGAACCATCGGAAGCTGAGTTTCGTGGAATGAAGTATCAATACACAAACTACTTCTATGTATGTGATGAGTCTGGCATCGAGTTCACGAACGAGGTTTTGGGGGATATAAATACAAGACAAATCTACGACCAATACCGACAGGAGCATAACATTCCTTCGACATCAGAGCTAAAGGAATATCGGCATCGTTATCATTATACGTTGGATGACATGGATGATCTGCTTGGGGTGGAGAACGGAACCTTTTACAGATATGAGTTAGGTGAAGTGCCAACGTTGGAGTTGGGTCTGAAACTGAGATCGCTAATGAATGTATAAGCACGACACATAATTATTGGTACCTTTCAGCGGGGCATTCTCTCCTGAACTTTATAATTGCCTGCTGATAATAATACAAAGATGGCGTTAAGACAGTCCTTATGAGATCGCTTAGCGCCATTTTTTATTTGCCAGTTCCAACAGGTTTCACTATTTAATTATCGAGACAAACAGAGTTTAGCGGAAATTTTTGTATATTTTATGGTAAATTTCCGTTAAAACACAATGGAAAGCTAGAAATAAATTGATTCTTAACGGCAGAACACAACAAAAAAAGCAGCTACGATGCGTTTTTGATAGACATCGTAGCTACACTCAACAATCTTATTTTACAGGTTTCACACTATCCTGTGGATTCCTTGCCTTCTCCTTCTCAAAGATAGCCGCAACCATGTTCTTGACATCACGCTCTACCTGATTGAAGTTGGCATACAGGATGCGTTCACGTGCATCGCGTGACTTGAAGTGATAGAACTTAGGGATAGGATAATTCGCATAGTCGGCTTCCTCTTCCTGAATCGCCTTCATGTCCATATCCGTTTTACAGAAGAACTTCGTTGTCTGGAACTCCTCTGCCTTCTGCACATCCATGGAATCACCTCGACCGGTCTTCGTCCTAACAAAATCTCTTGCCGTCTGACCGCATAACCAACCAGTAGGCAGGTCTGAGATCTTACTGGCAGGAACAAGACTATCCATGTTCTCATTGAGATTGATGGAAGTCTTGTCACGGTCGATGGTCACACCCTTCTTGAGCTGTACCACCTTACCGAAGATGTCGTTTGAGAGCCATTCAAGTGTTTCCTTGCTACGGGCAGAACCACTGACCACATTGCCAACAGTAGTGATAATCTTCTGCATACCCACCTTGCCGTAGTCAGCTTCAAGCTGTGGCAGTTCCTGGAAACCGAGGGCTACACTAACCTTGTTGCTTCGGGCAGTACCGATGAGTCGGTCTATCTTATGGAAATAGAGCGTAGGCAACTCATCCACGATGATGCTCACAGGAATGTTCTTGCCCTGACCGCTGTTCACACGAGTGACAAGACGGTTCAGGATAAGAGCGTTCAAAGCTCCGATGATGGATTCCATCTCAGGGTCATTGGCGATAAGCAGATAGGAAGGATTCTCGGGATCAGACACCTTCAGATCGAAGTCATCACCCTCCTTATGGAACACCCAGTATGCCTCTTTGGTAGCAAGACGCGAGGTATAGACACGCAGTGTACCAATCATACCTTCCAACTGTTCGAAAGCCTTCTGCTGAAACGCTGACTGGAAAGGACCGAGCAGAGGAGCCACCTCGTTGTCGGTCTGCAGTACATCAAAGATAGTCTGATAACTCTCGTTCAGGAAAGACAAGATATGTGGCATATCACTGTATTCACCTAACCAATAGGCAGCTTCTGTCTCATTTCCGTTTTTGTCAAACACACGTCCCGAAGGTTTCAAACGTCCCGTTTTCGGCTCTTCCTCCATCTCGGCAACGAGTTCATTGCCGTCAGCATCGTATGGTTTCTTGTTGTAGTTGCAGAAAAAGAAGATACAAGCAGCCAGGAAGTTGACAGCAGAAGTCTGGAAGAACTGGTCGCTACCGCCACCACCTTCCTTCTTTCCCTTCTGCAATGACTCCAAAAGCGTCTCGGCCGTCTCTGATGCAGCTGCAAGGGAAGGAATGTAGCGCAACTGAATAGGATTGATGCGTCGGCTGTACTCTACATCCACAAAGTTGATCATGTTGAAGGCAAAATCCTTCTTGCCCTTGTGTAGCTTAGAAGTCCCCTTGTTCTTGCAGTAGTGATAGTACAGTTTCTGAGCAAGTGTCGGAAACTTATAGTCGTACACAACCATCGAGAAGCCCTTGGCGGAATGTTGACGTATAAACGGCTCCAACACAGAAAACGTCTTACCTGAACCTGGTGTGCCCACCACAAATGAGCCGCGAAAGCAGTTCTCCAAGTTGATCCATCCCTTACGGAAGCGACCACGATAATAGAACCTCATAGGGATATTCACAGAGTACTTGTTATCTCGCAGTTCCGTGCATTGCTCGAATGACTCATTCTCGAAATTGAATCTGTCCTTGAGAAGTCCTTCCTTCAGGAACTTCGAGATATTGTCCAGAGCCACATGGATGCAGATGACGCCGATGATGGATAGGATCATATAGAACCACCAAGCAAGTGGAATGGTATAGACAGGTGTCGTGAGGAAACCATCGCCATGCCCTTGCCCATACATCCATATCGAAGCCATAAGGACCAGGATGCCAGCTACCAGTGGATAGAGCACTTGACGGCGAGCGTCGAACTCCAGATGTTTCTTGTTGCGTGTACCGATGCAGGTGATGCATACAATGAGTACCGTAGCCAGCTTGCTATAGACCAGGTTACCGTCGTTGTAAATCATCCAAGCCTTCATGCGGCTGTGGATATTGCAGAGAATACCGTTCCATTCATCCAGTATCTCAGGTCGGATGGCGTACATGAAGAACTCCACCACTACGGACACATAGATAAGCGTGCGGAAAATCTTATAGGCAGTCTGCAATTCCTTGCTTTCTTCCATTGCCATAGGCTAATCGTCGATTAAGTCTTTTTCATAAGTGAATATCGGACCGCTCCAAATCTTTCGGATCTCACCGATGATGCGGTCATGCTCCTGCTGCAGGAAATCCTGATAGCGTTTGTTGTCACGGACACAAGCCTTCATGGTCTCATGAAACTCTCTTACTGTCTCCATCGTGTTGAGCACAATAGCCAACTCTGATGTGAGTCGGTCATACTGTGCCTTCACTTCATCAGGAACACCGCTGATAGGAAGAATGTCCCTGGTCATACACGATCTTCTTTATCAGATTCCTCTTTCAAAAGTTCATCCTCTGCCGTGATAGATTCCTTGTCAGCAACACTATCCACAGAAGGCTCCTCACGCTTGTAGTACCAGACGTCATCTTCCTTCTTGATGGTCATCTTCAGATGCAATCCCATCAGCGACAGCAGTTGCTTGATACGCTCCAAGGAAGAAGGACCGAAATCAGGAATGTACAGAATCTCATTTTCCGAGCAACGTACAAGGTCTGCAAAGGTGATGATGTCCTCGTCACTCAGGCGGTTGGAGATACGCAGAGAGATAAGACCGTAGGGAATCTCTCTTCCGAGCACATCACATCGTACCCAGTCCTCATCTGCATCAGAGATATAGATACCAAGCTCAGGAAGGACATGGTCTTTCAGAATGCTGTTCATCTCATCGACACGTCCATACAGATTATCCATGGTGTCCTGCATGTCATCGACGGCATTCATGGTGTTCATGATGGCAGCCCTACAGCAGTTGTCCTTCTCCATCTCATTCCTGGCAACATCAGACTCTGCCATGTCCTTGATACGCGAGAGCATGATGTCCACGGTACGGTGAGCTGCATAGGTGCAGTTGTTCACCATGCTGTGGATATTCAGCTCCTCAATCTTCTTGCAAGCAAGAACGATGGCAAGATATGCAAGAGCAATAAGTGTCACGAAAGCAAATGCACAGAGAAACTGACCGCTGAGCAAAAGTGCGGTGGTGATCAGACCTATAGACCAGCACAGAATGCAGGAGATACGTTTTGTTACAGGTTTACGGTTAAAGCGAGCCATGAACAGTCGTTTCATCTTTTTCAGATTATAGCACATAATAGATTGGTTAAAGGGTAAGAAAATCAGTTGTTGAGAGTAATTATCGGTCTTGCTGGATGAGCCTGTAGCTTCGGCGTTTCCTGGATTGCGCCACTGGAGAGTGAGAATAGCCAAGCCTTCGCTGCATTCATCTCCTTTACCTCCGTCGATGTCCAGAACCAGTCATAGTCATCCGTAACAGGAAGAGGATCACCGCCACATTCCTTGATCAGCGGATTGATGATGTCGCGAGCTGCATACATCAGACGCATCTGGGCTACCGAAGGAATATAGGCACTCTGACCATACCGCCACAAGTCAAACACGGCATCAGCCAACGGAGAACCACAGTCACGGGTGGCATACATGGCGTAGGTATTGACATTGCCATCCATTGCAGACAGGTCGCATGAAGTACCTTGTGTCACACCGAGTGAGTCCGCAAACAGCGTAGAAGGCAGTTCATGCAGATATACTGCATAGCCGTTACCCTCAATGTCCGGGTTATTGTTCACATGGAACACGATGGCAATCGGTTGCTTTCCTGCCTTATGCATATCCTCAAGCGTATAGGTATGTCCATCAGTACACAACACCTGACCTGTCTTGATGCCCGTGTCAGGAAAATCCTGATGAGCATCACATGATGTCAGCAA
>JAZLHI010000008.1:0-8992 GCA_045616725.1 Prevotella sp.
CAGGCTCTCCAACACCTCATCCAAGAAATTCTCTTTTTGTGACTGAGTAGAGTTCTTGAACAACTCGTACATGAAGTTCTGGCTTCCGCCTTTCCACTCTGTGCTATCGACAGGCACACCCATCCAACCCTTCTTCTGAAGGAAATGCAGGAACACAATACGACCAAGCAAGTTCTTCACATAGTCACGTAGATATTTCTGGGTTTTCTCATCGCTATTCCAGTGAGCAAATTCTTCTCCAAAGTAATTTGGATCATCTGCATGTTCGTAGAGGAAATTGCAGAATTTCTCGTAGTGCGCCTTGTAGTCGGCAAAGAACTGGTCGTTGAGGGCCTCAACGGAGAAAGCATCCTGAATGTTCTTCTTGTTCAAACCCTTCTGCTGCAATTTGCCGAAACGCTCTATCGCCGTGCGATACAGGGAGTCTGCATCGCCAAAGACGAAGGTGAATCGCTTCGGTGCTGTTGCCTCATCCTGAATGTCGCAGATGAAGGACAAACGCCAGTGGTTTGCACCCTTGAAGGCTACAAGAGCAGCATCGAACTGTCCATCACGACTATTGATGAACTTGTGGACAAGGTTGCGTAAGCCAACCTTCTTGCGCGCTACATTGCTACGGCCAATCTCGTAGTAGAAGAAACCAATGTTGTAACGATCGGAGGTACGCTTGTTACCAATGTAGTAGCCCTTGTCATCATCAGAAATGACAGGCAGCTGTTCAATGTGGGAGTTGTCAAGCAATACATCTGCCTTGAAAACCTCGCGAAGTATCTTCTTGTAGGTGTCAAGGTCTATGTTTTGACGGAATATATTGAGTAAATCCATAATGTGTTAGATAAAAGATTCGGAAATAACAATTTGTGGTGTGCCTGGATCGATGTCTTCATCTGTTTCAGCAATATCGGCATCGTGATAGTCGGCTACAAGTACAGCCAGACGCTCAAGAATACTCTGCTGATTGCTCATGATCATAGAACGATTGTCCCTGTACTTGCTTTGTAGTTTGTTGACCTCGCGGGAAAGAAGAGTGTATCGTCCTTCTCCGATAAGGCGTGTAAGGGTGTCACAATACTTGTCCATCATATCATCAGCACAATAACGTGCTATACGATTAAGGAAGTTTATGGCCTGTTGCTCTTTGTTAGTAACATCCGTACGAATAGCGCGTACCTGATTGGCTGTCTCTGTGTAGCTTTCAATAAAGCGCTTGGTGACAGCATTCACACTCTTGAAATGCAGTTCCTCGTTGCGGAAAGGAACCACTGCAGGCTCGTCCTTATCTGCCTTCATCATCTCGGCAGCCTTGATAAAGCCAATTTCTTCAATGTTAGTGCCATCGCTGAGATAATAGTCACGTTTCACATTAGAAGAGACGAATACGATGGTTTTTCCTGAGTGCTCGCCTATTTCGCGCAGAACACGACTCTTCAAAGGTAAAGACTTGATTCTATTATACCATTCGTTATCGTTGTTGAAAAGATCTCGCACTTCGCGCAGCAACTCGATGCTCTTGTCAATGTCATCTGTGATGTCCTTGTTGAACATCTCAAACTGCTTGACCACTTCCTCTTCAGTGTATATCTGGGAGTCTTCGCCGAAGGCAGAGTGGAAGCCTTGAAGCTTGAGCAGAGTGCGAGAATAGATATCAATAATATTCTCACCTTGCTTGGAAGGATAGAACATATAGTTGTAGATGTAGTCAGCAACAGAGCCGATACGATTAACACGACCGATACGCTGCATCAAGCGGGTAGCATTCCAAGGAGAGTCGTAGTTGACAATCACATTAGAACGGTGCAGATTGACACCTTCAGCAAGAACATCACTGGTGATGATAATCTTATAGTCATCCTTTCTACCAGTCTTGAGATTAGCATCGAAGTTCTCACGAATAATGCCTTTCACGCTGTTGCGATTTGCTGCAGAAACCTTCAGGACATCTGTTCTACCCAACTCCTCGGTAAGCCTTTTGTAGAGGTAGTTCAGGGTGTCTACACTTTCAGAGAAGAGGACGAGTTTGCCTTCAGGATTAATCTTCTGCTTGAGCAACTCTTTGTCCAAACACTCAACGAATTTATCGAACTTAGGATCTGTTGTTACATTATTCCACTTAGCATTGAGAACTTCAAGTTTTTCTACATCATCCTTGAGCATATTAATAAAGACAGGATTAAAGTCGGAAGCCTTGAATACAAAGTCGTCTTTATCCACGCCTTTACTCATGATACGATCGATAATATCATCGAGTTCCATGTCATCCATCATCATGTCTTTGACATTGAAGTCAGGAGCTATAAGCACTTTGTCCTCATTGAACATCTTGACCATGTCTTTTGTAATGGTGAGCAATGTGTTGAGTGACTTCTTGAACGCAGAGAATGAACTTTCCAAGCGCTTTACCATGTGAGTACGGTAGATGTCGGCAAGGTTCTGGGCTTTGTGTACGGCGTTACCGAATTTCTCCTTCTGAATATCTTCGCGAATGAACTCGATAGCGCGATAACGTGCATAAGAAATCTTATTTTTGCTTGTCTTCTCAGAGATGATGTCCAGAGTCTCGTAGAGCAATGCTGCTGTAGCAAAGTCGAGATTATACATCACGGCCTTTGGTTTCTTGATGTCAGGGAACTTTATGCCTTGTGTTGTAATATCTGCGGCATAATCAGGGTTGTGCTGTATATTGTGACGGGTGCGACGAACAGTTATCTTGTCGAGAACTTCAACACGCAAACGACCATATAGTTCGTCAACATCCTTACGAATCTCACGCAAAGGTCTTGTACCTTCTTTCATCTCACGTATCAACACCTTATACTCATGATTGATAGGCGCAAAGTAGTTTTTGAGGTTAGGTATTCCTTCAATAGTGCAACCATTACTATTTTGGAATAACAACAACAGATTCATCAAGTCTTCCGGACGGTTATTGAGAGGAGTAGCCGAAAGAAGCATAATACGTTTGTCGGAACTATTGAGCAATCCACGATTCTTGCACTTTGACTTGCATATTTTCTGCAACTCATCGTAACGAGCGGCTTGGTCGTTACGGAAACCATGAGCCTCGTCCACAATGACGAGGTCAAACTCTTCCTTTGGCAGGTAATTGCTGTTGCGATCAAGAATCTTGTCAAGACTTCCGTTAGTTACATGATACATATAATCAGAAATGTCAAACTGCTCAAAAGTCTCAAGCCAATTATCCTTGATGGCTGGGGGCGAGACAACCAATATCTTGGTGTATTTGCCGTTTGCTTCAATGTAGCGTTTGGCAATCATTGTTGCAACCATCGTTTTTCCAAGACCCACAACGTCAGCAAGGATAAATCCATTATGCTGAAGTAGCATCTGGTAGCCCTGAATAACAGCATCAGTCTGATATTTGAGCTGCATAACTCCTGGAGGCATCTTCATGTCGAGCGTGTCCTCTGCAAGTTCACCAAGCGACTCAATGAGCATCTTCATGTAGATTTCGTATGGTGTAGGTTGATAGCCAAGGTAAGTCTTCTGCTTGGCTTTGACTATATCGTCAACGGTAAGAGCTACGCTTTCTTCCCATAGTTTCTTGAATTCTTCGTGGCAGAAGTTTACGTCATCGTATTCAGACATTGAGACATTCAACTCATAGCGAGGTGGCTGGGTAATGCCAAGACCTGACTCTGAAATATTTGAAGACCCCATGATGACATTGCCTCCGCTGTTAGGCGTATGGTTCTCGGGCAGGCAAAGATAGAACTTGGCATGAAGATTCTTTGACTTGTGAATACGCATCTCAAGAATGCCATTCTTCATGTCTTCAAGCATTTGCACAATGCCTTCTTCTATTTCTTTTGAATACTTTGCGTTGAGAATATCATCGATGAAATCTTGCTCGAATATGGTTTTGGCCTTACTCGCATCACCCAAGAACTCCAACGCTTGATTATGCTTACGAAAGATGTCATCGATATTGATGCCAATAAGAATTTTTATTTCCTTGACATCATTATCTTCATTAACCTTCAGCTCCTGGCGAAGTTTAAAATAGCCAGATGAGCGAAAGAAACCAACGACTGCCAGAAAACGGTCGAAATTGGGCATATCTTGAGTTATACCTTGCAGTTTTTCAAATAGCGATTTGCCATTTTGATTGTTGAAAAAATGAGTTACTGACATATTTCTTTTTCTATTTATTCAAATATTGCATCAAGCAAATGGAGTGAGTCACGGAATGAAGGGTCGCTGCGTTTGAAACCTAAGTATTGTGAGGTTTGGTTATCTGTCAAACAGTAACTTGAAAGGCGGTCTTCCAATTCCTTTGGTACAATGGCAACACTATCTATTGTTGCACTAAATCGTCCATTAACAACGACATTTCCCTGATTTCCCATTCTTTGATGATTACGAATGGCAGTTGAATAATGAATCTTATTCCACTGTTCGCCATCCTGGGTGTGACTGCGGAATGCCAGAGCCTCATGGTTGTTGACAACGAAGGCAGTGAGCAGTCCTTCTGATGGTAACCAGCCGTTAGCATATTTGTGGTCGTACTGCTTTGGACGAAGATCTCCGAGCACAACCGCATCGACACAGCCATTCTTATAGACCATGATAAGCCGATTGTCGTTAGCAGCCTTCTTCTCCTGGGGAATTACAATCTCATATACAGGATTTGGTTCAGCAGGAGTATCTTTTGTGTCGTATGACCAACCGCCATCTGCATACAGACGAACATAGCGCCATGGAGTGAGAACAGGACGAGTAAACTTGAACTTTGTGGCTTCATCTGCTTTCTTTTCTTCTTCAGCTTGTTCGGTTGTCGCCTCTGTACCAGAATTATCGGCAGAAGCATCATACTCGTTGGCGGTATCGTCTTCTGTGTCAACAGGTTGTATTTGCATGTTAAACTGGGAAATACGCTCATTTATGAAAAGGTAAATTTCAAAGTCCTTGAGCATGTTAGTTTGGTTACCCATACGCTGGTAAAGCTTGGTGCCATTGTAGAATACAGGATGCTTAGATTGCTTAATGGTAATTATGCAATAAGTCTTGTCACCGACCTGTTTGAATTCAAGTGTTACCAGATTGCCAAGACAGGCATTTGTCAGATGTTGTTTGATTGATTCACGAATCTTGATTTCATAACCATCCTTATTCTGCTGGTAGGTATAGCAATCTGTTTCGCTGGTGTTAAGATACTTAAAATCATTTTCGATACCGCATACCACACCAGCATCATTAACACCCAGATACAGGGTACCACCATTCTTATTCATAAATCCTGCAATAGTCTTCATAATGGTCTTTATCTGCTCATCTATCTTTGGTTTAATATCAGCAGGTGTAAAGACAATTGACGATTTAAACTCTACATTGTCATTTTCATGACCAAATGTGGTTGTTACGTATGGGTCTTCGCTTGTATCAGCATCATTTGTTACATTAGCAAAGTCGTCAGGAAGGGATTCTGGTTTAGGCAAAGACAAAGACAGGAAAGCATTACGATTGTCACGCTCAACTATGGATTCAACAAGCATCTCTACCTCGTCACCTATATTGAAGGTTTCGCCATGCATTGAGTAAAAACGATGGACTAAGCCATAGGCATCTTTTAGGACATAGAAACTATTGTTGGTTTTATCGTCAACTTTTGAGTTTACGACCTTGAATTTATAGGTTTGCGGAAGTCCCAAATATAAACTTTGAAGAACATCGTGGTAGCATTGTCGCAACACATAGACATCTCTATCGATATCACAGGCCATGATCTCGCACCACATTTTACATGGGAATTTGTCAACCCACTCTGTCTGAAAGTCGTAAGCGGGCACAAATTGCGATACCTTTTCTTCACCAGGTCGACGAAGTTTGATGTACTTTTTTTCATTTTTCCCCTCTATGATGCCTTCTGCAACGAAAGGATAAGTGTTGTGGATTTCGTAATTCATATTTTTATAAGTTTATCATTGGTTTTGCAAATTTACTGCTTATTTTTTATTCTAAACAATTTTTTATACGTATAAATTTAAAAAATACATTCATTATTCATTTATTGGGGGTGCCGTTTCACATAAACCTTCGTATTACCTCGCCCTTCGGAGGTGATGCCTGTGGGCTGTACGCAGAAGTCGCGGAGCTCGTTGGCGGCTGTGGAATGTGGGAGGTGGGTCATCTGCTCATAGTCATGGACACGCATGAAGTGGTGTTCGGCGATGTAATCCTGTGCCATCTTCAGGCGCTGGTCACGGGTGTAAGGTGAGCGATTGTTGGGGGAATCATATCCTTTATGCAGTTTGCATTTGAGACCTATGTCCTTGACGAGTTGTTTGTCGGGACGGAAATTGACGCTACGGACACCTATGCGCTTTGCTGTCACTTTCTTTCCGTTGCCATCAAAGTCCTCTACTTCGTCATCATCTATCACGCCAATGGACAGGCTGAAAGTGCCAAGATCATCAATGGTTATGGTATGACCTTCGGCAAGCCAATGCTTCATCTCGTCAACCATACGGCACATGACCTTCGCCACATCACCCTGATTCAATCCGGAACCTGGGTAACATATCTTCTTGACAAAGTCCTCGGAGTTGAGATTGCTGTAGGTACGCACCTTATAGTAGCATCTCTTTTCTCCGTTGCCGTTCATATCGGGCATTTCACGTTTGATGTATTCTGCCATAACTTTAGGTGGATGATGTCGTTGTTTAGGTTTTACAATGTTTTCAAGTATGTTTTATAATTTTTCCGGGCATTCCCGCAAGTGTAACGCGACATGAAATGGTCGTATCATGGCTTGAAATGATGGTATCATGGTTTGAAACAACCATTTTACGACGCAAAACCACGCACTTTTCTTTTGGAGTGCAAAAGCTCAAATACGTGACACGCTAGCGAGGGAATTACACTATGGTCGTATTATTCGGTTTTACAAACATAGCACAAATATACACATTTTGTGTCACATATTAAAATATATACTACGTGTGATGTATGTTTTTTAAGTTTTTTTACACAAATAAAGATTGTTTCTTGTAGTCCGATACCATTTTTACACCATAACACATACCTCTATCACAAGTAGTTTTTCTCCGACAGATTGGGAACAACAGACCCATCAAGTTCCTCCTAAGTCTTGCTCTGACAAGTGGCAAAGCTGAGCGGAGAATTGAAAGTTGATGGTGGATAGTTTTTGTTGACAACGGATTTTACGGATTGTACGGATATGAGTTTGTCGAATCCTTTGTAATCTCTCGCAGAGCATAATCGCCTGAATGATTTTTTCTTTCCGAACAATTATCTATCATCCTTTGTCCCTTTTAGGGACTTATTGCCTTAAATGAACTGTACCGTAAAAGCAAGCTTTTCCGCTCCATTTCCTTTCAGTCAAAGATTCATGCTTACGCATTAATCAAAGGATGAAAATTATTCAACAATTAAAAGACAATTTTTTAATTATGGATTTTCTGCGAGATTTATTCTAAGATTCAAAGAACGTAGTGACGCCTCTCAAGAAATGCTCCCTCATCAGTTTTCTGCGAGATTTAAGGAAAGATTTTATTGTATGATTTAAATCTTACATAAATCCAGTGTCAAATCTGATCTGCCCCCAAAAAGTTGGACACAACTTAAAGGGTATGAAGTATAAGAAACGATCATTTAAAGAGCGATTGGCAATATGTCAGATGTTGGCCGATGGTGCATCAATGGTAATGGTTGAGAAGGTGTCCGGTGTAAACCAGACATTGCTGAAGGAGTGGTATCTCAAGTATCAAATACATGGAGAGTCTGAGCTCCGCAGCCATGGTCGCAAATCGTATTCTGATGCAGAAAAAGAGGCTTTTGTTTTGGAATTTCAAAATAAAGATGTACCTTTGTTGCGCTTTTGTATAGAACGCCGAATATCCCACACTCAATTCAGGAAGTGGTGCAAGGCTTATACAGGAGCAGACTATTACAGCAAGCATGTATCACAATCATCAAGCATACTACCAGAAATGAAGCCTCCAATCCCCGAAGAATATAAGCATCTCAGCCAGGATGAGCTCCTGGAGGAACTGGCCTACCTTCGAGCAGAGAATGCTCTGCTAAAAAAAGTCAAGGCTTTAATGGACGAAAAGCGCGCACGTCAGCTAAAGAATGGGCGCAAGCCATCCAGTCGTTAAAGCCCGAACACGCTCTCAAGCACCTGCTAAGGGCAAAGAGGATGGCTCGCTCCACTTACTTCTACCATGTAAAGTGCCGCAAGGACAAGTACGAGAATGTACGCTGTCGAATAGCGGAACTCTACGAAGAGCATAAGGGACGCTACGGCTACAGAAGGGTACATATGGCATTGCGTGCAGAAGGCTGGCTCATCAACCATAAGACGGTGGCACGCCTGATGTCCGAAATGGGACTCAAGGGAGAGCGCAAAGCACGCAAGTACCACTCGTATAAAGGTGCGGTAGGGAAAACTGCACCAAATATACTGGAGCGTGACTTTTCTGCTAGTGGACCTTGCCAGAAGTGGGCAACGGATGTTACTCAGATCAATATCAAGGATCAGAAATGCTATCTGTCACCAATTCTGGATATGTGGAACGGAGAGATTATAAGCTACACCATCTCCGACAGTCCGAACCTGAGGATGGTAACGGAAATGCTGCGTAAGGCTTTCTCCAAGGTATGCAACCTTAAAGGACTTATAATGCACTCCGACCAAGGATGGCACTATCAGCACTCGGAGTTTCAAGCTATGCTCAAGTCTCATGACATAAGGCAGAGCATGTCGCGCAAAGGAAACTGTCTCGACAACTCAATGATGGAGAACTTCTTCGGACTGATGAAGAACGAACTGCTCTACATAAACACTTTTGAAAGTATCGAATCGTTTAAGACAGCATTAAAGGAATATATAGAATATTACAATAATAAACGTATTAAACTTAGGTTGAAAACGAGTCCTGTGACTTATAGAGAACAATTTCAAAGAGTTAATCAATAGTTATAAACAGTCTAACTTTTGGGGGTCACTTCA
>JAZLHI010000009.1:0-27967 GCA_045616725.1 Prevotella sp.
GACTCTAAGGAGCCACAGTGGGATAAGTTCCAGGACTTCCTCGACGGTGAGGTTCGTTACCTCTCAGTGAAGAAGGCATACCCAACAGAGGCTGCTGAACTCTTCGCAGAGGCTAAGAAGATGGCACAGATCCGTTACAACTCTTACGTTCGTAAGGCTAACGAAGACTGGTCAAACGCAGAATAATCATTATTCAAGCGCATAAAACAAAGGCTGCAATCATTTGGGTTGCAGCCTTTCTTCTTTTCCACGCTTTAGTCATACCATGTATCCAAGTTTCTGTTCGTTAGTTAGTTTGTTGCTTTTCAATCTCTAATACGCCACTCCACAAGAATTTCGTCACTTCCCTTAGACTTATTTTCGTATTCGTTAGACTTCCACATCGTATTCGTTAGACTTATGCTTCGTGTTCGTTAGACTTCCACATTGTATTCGTTAGACTTATGCTTCGTGCTCGTTAGACTTATGCTTCGTTTCCCTAAGGTAAAGAAACTCCCACGAATGACTGCAAAAAACGAACGAACTAACGAACATAAACTTGGATATGTATGTAAAGAAAGAGGTGTGCCAGATACTGTTCTGACACACCCCTGATTATGTTGCGTTATGAAACGTAGTTTTCTTGAGAACAATTACTTGCTTCCTGGAACATCCTTGCCAATGAGCTCAAGGAACTCAGAGAGCTGAGGAGTGATGATGATCTGAGTGCGACGGTTGCGCTGGCGACCAACTTCTGTGCTGTTGTCTGCGATTGGGTTGAACTCACCACGACCACCTGCTGTCATACGCTTAGGATCGATGCCATACTGCTGCTGGAGGCACTGTACTACAGAAGAAGCACGGAGAGCAGAGAGATCCCAGTTGTTGCGGATGTTTGTCTTTGAGATTGGCACATCGTCAGTATTACCTTCTACTATAACATCATAAGTTGGGTAATCCTGGATGATCTTTGCAATCTTAGAGAGAGTCTCAGCAGCACGGTTGTTGATTTCGTAAGAACCAGACTTGTAGAGCATGTTGTCAGCAAGTGAGATGTAAACAACGCCCTTCATAACCTGAACATCAACTTCCTTGAGCTCTTCCTTAGAGAGAGACTTTGTAAGGTTGTTTGTGAGAACGAGGTTGAGAGAGTCGCTCTTGCTCTTTACAGACTGGAGATGACGGATATACTGGTTAGACTCATTAATCTGGTCAACGAGCTTTTCAATATTCACATTATACTGATTTGTGTTAGTAAGAGAAGAGTTGAGCGATGCCTGAAGGTCAGCCTTGCTGCTCTGGCAATCCTTAAGCTGCTGCTCAAGAGCATAAACACGTGCATTGGCAGCAGAGAGCTGTTCGCGTGAAGACTGATAATCCTTGTTGAGCTGCTTGTTTTCATCCTGGCAAGCGAGAAGTTGCTTCTTGCTAACACAACTTGTAGTCATGAGAAGAACCGCAAGAGCGAAGAACGAGAAAAATTTGATTTTTTTCATTTTGTTAGTTATAATTTTGGTTTATATTTTTGCTTTATGACCGCAAAAGTAAAGAAAAGTTTTAAGAATAATGTTTGTTTTCTTATTTTTTTTTAATTTTGTAGCGAAAATTACGCTTATTTTACCTTATTTAACTAAAATACAGATGTTATTGACAGGCAAATGGGTGTAAAATAGACAAAGAGGAATGTATTGGACGGACAGAATAAGACAAGTCAAGATATTGCTCGTTGCAGCGGCTGTTGTAATCGCCGTTGCGTCGCTTGTCGTCTCGCATTTCCTTGTTCGTGACCTTGCAGACGAAGAACACGGAAAGATGGAGGTCTGGGCTTCTGCCATGCGCTCACTGAACATGGCAGACGAGAACACCGACCTGGAACTAGTGCTGAAAGTCCTTAACGAGAACAACACGATACCCGTCATCGTGGTTGACAAGGCTGGCGAAGTATTGCAAAGCAGAAACATTGCCGTAAAGGGATACACGGAAAAGGACAGCATACGTTACATCAATGTCAAAGCGCAGCAACTCCATTCAGAGGGAAGATTCATCAGGATAGGCCTTGGGAATGGCGAATACAACGATGTCTGTTACGACGACTCTGTGATGCTGAAGCGCCTTGCCATTCATCCTTACGTACAGCTTGGAGTGGTTCTGATATTCGTAGTGATAGCCATCTTTGCCTTGATGACGTCAAAGAAGGCCGAACAGAACAAGGTTTGGGTGGGACTGTCCAAGGAAACTGCTCATCAACTTGGAACTCCAATATCCTCGTTGATGGCATGGACTGAGATGCTAAAGGAAACATATCCCGACGACGAGCTCATTCCAGAGATGGACAAGGATGTGAAACGACTGCAACTCATAGCTGACAGATTCTCGAAAATCGGTTCGCTACCGGAGCCGGTTCCTTCCAGTTTGCATGACGTCATGCAGCATGTTGTGGAATACATGAAAAGGCGCGTTTCAAATAAGGTTAAGATCACGATGGAAATTCCAAAAGAAGACATCATAGTGAAGCTCAATGCCCAACTATATGAATGGGTAATAGAAAACCTTTGCAAGAATGCCGTTGACGCCATGGAGGGTGAAGGAAGCATCAAGCTTGTCGTATTCAGAGAAGGCGAAAAAGTAGTAACCGAGGTTTCCGACACTGGCAAGGGAATTGCGAAAAAGAACATCAAGAACGTTTTCCGCCCAGGTTTCACCACAAAGAAACGCGGTTGGGGACTGGGACTTTCACTTGCAAAACGCATTGTGGAGGAATATCACAAAGGAAAAATCTTCGTAAAGAATTCTGAGCTCGGCAAAGGCACTACATTTAGGATCGAACTCAAAGAGTGATTCTCATACCCTGTCGTCCTTCCGCATTTACCTGTAATCAAATCTTCATAAAAACAAATAACATATCTACAAAGAATCTAATCAAAAAAACTATCAAACTATGAAAACATCTCACATTCTTATCACCTTATCATTGCTTTTGTTAAGCCATGCAAGCATGAAAGCCCAGGAGGAGGGCCCAAAGAAATGGCGTGAAATTGTTTTCAATATTGTGGAAACAAGTGATGTCCACGGCAATTTCTTTCCTTACAACTTCATAGAACGACGACCATGGAAAGGAAGTCTTGCGCGCGTACATTCTTTTTTAAAAGAACAACGCCAAATTTACGGAGACAACTTTCTGTACATCGATAATGGTGACATCCTTCAAGGTCAGCCTACAGCTTACTATTACAATTACGTGGAAACAGGCAAGCCACATCTGGCCGCAGAGGTCTTGAATTTCCTTGGATGCGATATTGGAAATATCGGAAACCATGATATAGAAGCCGGTCATCAAGTTTACGACCGTTGGGTTTCACAATGCAAGTTCCCTGTTCTCGGGGCCAACATCATCGACACCAAGACCGGAAAGCCATATTTCAAGCCATACGAAATCTTTGAGCGTGATGGCGTGAAGATAGCTGTTCTTGGCATGATTACAGAAACAGTGCCTAACTGGCTTCCTGAAGGACTTTGGAGTGGTCTGAAGTTTGAGAACATGGAAGAATGTGCCAAGAAATACATCAAGATACTCAAGACTGAGGAACATCCGGACGTCATCATTGGAGTTTTCCATTCAGGAAGAAACGGCCATAAGATTGGTGGCACAATTGAAAATGCCACTCAAACCATTGCAGAAAACGTTGACGGCTTTGATGCCATTCTTTATGGCCACGACCATAAACGCTATTGCAAGGTTATCACAAACAATGAGGACGAAGATGTGCTCCTGATCAACCCTGGTGATAATGCCATGTCTGTGGCAAGTGTAGTTATTACAGTCAGGAAACGTGAAGGAAAAATTGGCACAAAAGAGATAGAAGCACAAATTGTTGACTTGGAAAAATATCCCGTCAGCGAAGAGTTTCAGGAAAAATTCAGCGATCAGTTTCAAGCTGTCAACGACTTTGTAAACCAAGAAATAGGCACCATAGACCATACCATCTACAGCTCTGACGCATTCTTTGGTAGTTCAGACTTCGTGGATTTCCTGCACCAAATCCAACTTGAGGTGACAAAAGCTGACGTGTCGTTCTGTTCACCACTTTCCCAGAACGCAAGGATAGCAGAAGGCGAAATACACGTCTCTGACATGTTCAACCTATACAATTACGAGAATACTCTCTATACAATGAGCCTCACGGGACAAGAGATAAAGGATTATCTTGAAATGTCATACGACCTTTGGACAAACCAGATGCTTTTTGAGGGCAGTGTGCTTCTAAAGATAGAACGTGATCCTAAAAATGACACTCGTGCTCGTTTCACAAATCCAACATTCAACTTCGACTCTGCCGCCGGCATCATCTACAATGTTGATGTAACAAAGCCAAAGGGCGAAAAAATCGAGATAATTTCCATGGCAAATGGAAGCAAATTCTCTCTTACCAAGACTTATAAATGTGCCATAAACTCATATCGTGGCAATGGTGGCGGCAACCATCTTACCTTAGGCGCTGGCATTCCTAAGGAAGAGTTGCAGAAACGCGTGCTCACATCAACGGAAAAAGACCTCCGCTACTACATAATGAAGCATATAGAAAAGGCCAAGACCATCAAGCCAAAAGCTCTCAACAACTGGAAATTCGTGCCAGAAAAATGGGTTCAGCCTGCTCTTGAACGTGAGAAAAAATTGCTATCCAACTAATTTGTTATTCAGCATATAATTTAATGTATTTTGAATAATAATCATTAATAGAGGAAAAAAACATTGAATTTCTTTGCTGTTTAATATATAATTGTTAAATTTGCTGCGTTATAGAGATCGTTTTTGTAAACCTTGCTTTGCATTTTGGGTCTCTCTACATATATAACATAAACAAAAATAACTAACTATAAACAAAGATTACTATGGGATTAGTAGAACAAATCATTGCGCGTGCAAAGGCTAACAAGCAGCGCATCGTACTTCCGGAAGCTTTGGAAGAACGTACTCTCACAGCAGCTGACAAGGTTCTTGCGGACGACATTGCAAACCTTATCCTGCTTGGAAATATCGACAAGATTCATGCTCTTGCCGACAAACTCGGTCTCAAGAATATTGACAAGGCAACTCTTATCAACCCAGAAAACAGCGATAAGGCAGAAGAATATGCTGCAGCTCTCGCAGAACTTCGCAAGAAGAAGGGCATGACTATCGAACAGGCTCGCGAACTTGTTAAGGATCCTCTCTACTACGGATGTATGATCATCAAGATGGGTGACGCTGACGGACAGATCTCAGGTGCTCTCTCTACTACTGGCGAGACTCTTCGCCCTGCTCTTCAGATCATCAAGTGTGCTCCTGGCATCACTTGCGTTTCAGGTGCTATGCTTCTCATTACAGACAAGCCTGAATATGGCGAGAATGGTGTTCTCGTTGTTGGTGACGTTGCTGTCACTCCTATGCCAGACGCTTCTCAGCTTGCGCAAATTGCCGTTTGTACAGCACAGACAGCAAAGAGCGTTGCTGGTTTCGAGGATCCACGCGTAGCTATGCTCAGCTTCTCTACAAAGGGTTCTGCAAAGCATGAGGTAGTTGACAAGGTTGTTGAGGCAACAAAGATTGCGAAGGAACTTGCTCCAGACCTTAAGGTTGACGGTGAACTTCAGGCAGATGCTGCTCTCGTTCCATCTGTAGGTGAAAAGAAGGCTCCAGGTTCTGCTATTGCTGGTCACGCAAACACTCTCGTATTCCCATGTCTTGAAGTTGGTAACATCGGCTACAAGCTCGTTCAGCGTCTCGCTGGTGCAGAAGCTCTCGGTCCTATCCTTCAGGGTATCGCTCGTCCTGTAAACGACCTTTCTCGTGGCTGTTCTGTTGATGATATCTACAAGCTCGTAGCTATCACAGCTTGCCAGGCAATGGATGCGAAGTAAAAGCACCCACCAAATCATCCCCACAAGGGAGGGCTATAAATCAATAGAAATCGAAACTCGAATTATCGAAATCCCAAAAATAAAACATAAAACCAAAGAAAAATGAAGATATTAGTATTAAATTGTGGTAGTTCTTCAATAAAGTACGCTCTTTACAACATGGACGACAAGAGCGTGATGACAAGTGGTGGTGCTGAGCGCGTAGGCTTGGACAACGCTTTCGTTAAGGTTAAGCTCGCTAACGGCGAGAAGAAGCAGATCATGCACGACATCCCTGAGCATACAGAGGGTGTCAAGTTCATCTTCTCTCTTCTGACAGACCCAGAAATCGGTGTTATCAAGGACCTCTCAGAGATTGACGCTGTTGGTCATCGTATGGTACACGGTGGTGAGAAGTTCAACCAGAGTGTTGTTCTTACAGACGAAGTTCTTGCTGCTTTTGAAGCTTGCAACGACCTCGCTCCTCTCCATAACCCGGCAAACCTCAAGGGTGTAAATGCTGTTAAGGAACTCATGCCTGGTCTTCCTCAGGTAGGTGTGTTCGACACAGCTTTCCACCAGACAATGCCAGCTAAGGCTTATCTTTATGCTGTTCCTTACGAGCTCTACGAGAAGTACGGCGTTCGTCGTTACGGTTTCCACGGAACATCTCATCGTTATGTTTCTGCTCGTGCACTTGAATTCCTCGGTATGCAGGCAGAAGGTACAAAGATGGTAACAGCTCACATTGGTAACGGTGGTTCTCTTGCTGCTGTTGTTGACGGCAAGTGTATCGATACAACAATGGGTCTTACTCCACTTGAGGGAGTAATGATGGGTACTCGTTCTGGTGATATTGACGGTGGTGCAATCACTTTCATCCAGAAGAAGCTCGGCCTTGACGCTGACGGCATGTCTAACCTCTTGAACAAGAAGTCTGGTGTTTATGGCCTTTGCGGTTTCACAGATATGCGTGATGTTGAGAACGCTGCAGCTGCTGGCGAGCCTAAGGCTGTAACTGCTCAGGATTCTTACTTCTATCGCATCAAGAAGTATGTTGGTGCATACGCTGCTGCAATGGGTGGCATTGATATTCTCGTGTTCACTGCTGGTGTTGGTGAGAACCAGACACCTATGCGAGAGGAAGTATGCAAGGGACTTGAATTCATGGGCATCAAGATTGACGCAGAAAAGAATGCTACAATCCGTGGTGAAGAGGCTGTAATCTCTACTCCTGATTCAAAGGTCAAGGTAGTCGTAATCCCTACTGACGAGGAACTTATGATTGCTACTGACACAATGTCTCTTCTCTAAATAACTGATTCGAAATCTCGAACAATCAAATATTCGTATTACAGAATATAGAAAACTTCGGAATCTCGGAATCTCGAAATGAATTTACTTGAAAAAATAAATTATCCGGCAGATCTTCGACAGTTGAAAGTCGAAGACCTGCCGCAGCTATGTACAGAACTTCGCGAAGATATCGTGAAGGAACTTTCCGTAAATCCTGGTCATCTTGCTTCTAGTCTTGGAGCAGTGGAAATTACGGTGGCCATGCATTATGTTTTCAACACTCCTGAAGATCGTATTGTTTGGGATGTTGGACATCAGGCATACGGACATAAAATTCTTACAGGAAGAAGAGAGAAATTTAACACAAACAGAAAACTCGGTGGCATTCGTCCTTTTCCTTCTCCAAAGGAAAGCGAATACGACACTTTCACTTGTGGCCACGCTTCCAATTCCATTTCCGCAGCTCTCGGAATGGCTGTAGCTGACGAAAGGATGGGAAATCATCGCAATGTCGTAGCCTTTATCGGTGACGGCGCTATGAGTGGCGGTCTTGCTTTTGAAGGTTTGAATAATGTTTCTTCCACTCCAAACAATCTCCTCATCATACTCAACGACAACGACATGAGTATAGACAACAGCGTGGGAGGCATGAAGAAGTATCTGAAGAATCTCAACACCAATGAGACTTACAACAAGGTGAAATTCAAGGTCTCAAATTGGATGAAGACCAAAGGTCACCTTGATTTGCAGAGAAAGAACAAGCTCCTTCGTTTCAGTAATGCAATAAAATCTGCCATCAGCGGACAGCAAAACATATTCGAAGGATTCAACATACGATATTTCGGGCCTTTTGACGGACATAATGTCATAGAACTTGTGCGCATTCTCCGTCAGATAAAGAAGATGGAAGGTCCGAAACTTCTTCATCTTCACACAAAGAAAGGCCATGGCTACGAACCAGCCGAAGAGAATCCATGTGTTTGGCACGCCCCTGGCAAGTTTGATGCTGAAACTGGAGAACGCATTAAAGGGAAGCAGGAACTCACTAAGTATCAAGACGTTTTCGGCTATACACTCCTTGAGCTGGCAAAGGAAAATCAAAAGATTGTTGGAGTTACTCCTGCCATGCCTACAGGTTGCTCAATGTGCATAATGCAGAAGGAAATGCCAGACAGAGTCTTTGATGTCGGAATAGCTGAAGGGCATGCAGTAACATTCTCTGCCGGACTCGCAAAAGAAGGCCTGAAACCTTTCTGCAACATCTACAGCAGTTTCTCTCAAAGAGCCTACGACAACATAATCCACGACGTAGCAATCCTTAATCTTCCTGTAGTCATTTGCCTTGACCGCGCCGGACTTGTTGGAGAAGACGGTTCCACACACCACGGAGCATACGATCTTGCATTCCTTCGTGCTGTGCCGAATCTCGTTATATGCGCCCCTATGAACGAAGTAGAACTTCGCAACATGATGTTTACCAGTATAGATTACAATGGAGTTTACGTCATCCGTTATCCACGTGGATGCGGCGCCATTGCCGACTGGCACAAGCCTTTCGAGAAAATCGCCATTGGTAAAGGCCAGAAACTGAAGGATGGCGATGAAGTTGCCGTTCTCTCTCTTGGGAATATAGGAAACAATGTAGCGAAGGCCATCAAGGAGTATGAAAAAGAACATACAGATGCTCATATCGCACATTATGACATGCGCTTCCTCAAACCTCTCGACATATCTATTATAAAAGAGGTGGTGAGAAAATACAAGCACATAATAACAATCGAAGACGGTTGCAAGAATGGTGGATTCGGTTCAGCAGTTCTTGAAAGCATCTGCGAGGTGTGCTATAGCGAACAATCTTCTATGCCATCTGTTACTATTCTTGGTATTCCAGACAGGTTCATCAACCATGGCACAGTTTCACAGCTTCAGCAAATCTGCGGCATTGATGTAGAGTCAATAAAGAAAGTATTCAACGACACAACCGAAAACCGCAAAAACGTATAACCGCAAAAACGCATAACGGAAAAAACTTAAAACCGCATAACCGCAAATGAAGATTATAATTGCTGGTGCCCACGAAATTGGCACACACCTCGCCAAACTTCTCTCTCGTCTTAACCACGAAGTGAAGCTGATTGACCAAGACGAAGAATTGCTTGACCGTTTTGGCGATTATGATTTGCTTACATATTGCGGTATTCCTTCGTCCATAAGCACCCTTCAAGCTGTTGAAGCAAAGGAGGCAGACCTCTTCATTGCCGTCACTTTGGATGAAGACATGAACCTCAATGCTTGTTATATTGCCAAGTATATGGGAGCAAGGAAATGCATTGCAAAAGTGAACAGATCCGAATTTGCAGAAGTTGACAACCAGCAGATGTTTCGCTATCTTGGAATTGACTCTGTAATTCATCCTGAACGCCTTGCCGCAAAGCAGATAGCTTCCGGTCTAAAACTTTCTTGGGTACGTCAACGCGTTGATTTTGAAGACTGCGAACTCGTTCTTCTCGGTATAAAGCTACGTGAGGACGCAAAGATTCTTGACACCCCTCTCAAGGAACTTTGCGACGCCACAACGCCCTATCGTATCGTAGCCATCAAGCGTGGTGAAGAAACCATAATTCCTGGTGGTAACGATTCTCTGAAGCAGTTGGACCTTGCCTATTTTATGACTACAAAGCAATACATCCCGTACATCCGTAAAGTTGTAGGAAAAGAACATTACGTTGATGTAAAGAAGGTAATGTTCCTCGGAGCTGGCGAGACAGGCATGATGGCATTGAAGGAAATTCCGTCATATATGGATGTCACTGTGATAGAGAAAAACGCAAGTCGATGCAACAAAGTTGTAGAAAACATCACAAACAACCGCATTCTCATGATTGATGCTGACGGTCGTGACATTCAGACTCTTGTTGACGAAGGCCTTGCCAGTTCACACGCTTTCGTAGCATGTACCGGAAATGCAGAAGCAAATATCCTAGCTTGTCTCACGGCAAAGAAGTTTGGAGTGAGAAAGACTGTTGCCGTCATTGAAAATATGGACTACGCAAAGATGGCTGTCAGTCTTGACATCGGAACTATTGTCAACAAGAAAGCCCTCGCAGCATCCCACATCTACCAGCAGCTTCTCGACCATGGAAATGTTGCGGACATCCGTTATCTTATGACAGCAGATGCCGACATAGCAGAGTTCATTGCAAGGGAGGATTCCAAGATTACGAAGAAATGCATTTACGAACTTGGACTTCCACGCGGCTGCAACATTGGTGGACTCGTTCGCGACGGCAAAAGCGAAATCGTTTTTGGTAATACCCAGATCAAAGCTGGCGACCGCGTAATGGTATTCTGCCATAATAGTCAGGTTTACAAAGTAGAAGGTTTTTTTAGATAAAAATATTGCATCTTATTACAAAGATGTTACAATTGTTAAGATTTGTTTACATTTGTATCATAAATATTTTGCAAAATGATGATTTCTGTGTATATTTGCACAGAATTTCAAATACTAAAAAGGGTTGTTTATATCCCTAACAACACAAATTGACTATCAAATAATAGTTATGGACACATTAATCAACATCCTTTCACTCCTGGGTTCGCTCGCACTCTTCCTCTTTGGTATGAAGACCATGAGTGAAGGTTTGGAAAAATTTGCTGGTGATCGCTTGCGCAACATCCTCGCAGCGATGACTAAAAACCGTTTTATGGGTGTTGTGACAGGTATCACTGTCACCGCTTTGATACAATCTTCATCGGCAACTACCGTGATGGTTGTATCTTTTGTTAATGCAGGTCTCATGAACCTTGCCCAAGCCATCGGCGTAATCATGGGTGCCAATGTCGGTACAACAGTTACCGCTTGGATTATCTCTGCCGTAGGATTCAAGGTAAACATTGCCGCTTTCGCCATACCACTTCTAGCCATCGGTATGCCACTCATATTCGGAAGCAACTCAAAGCGCAAGTCCATCGGTGAATTCATCTTCGGCTTTGCATTCCTCTTCATGGGCTTGAACTTCCTTCAAGAAGCTGCTAAATCCCTTGACATCGGTACTATTGTAGCCAATATGCTTGCCGGTGTTGCTGACGGTGGTTTCTTCACAGTAATACTTTTCGTCATCGTCGGCGCTATAGTCACAATGCTTGTTCAGGCTTCTGCAGCAACAATGGCTATCACGCTCATGCTCTTCGACATGCACATTCCAGGCTTCGGCCTTGAGCAGGCAGCAGCACTTGCCATGGGTCAGAACATCGGTACCACAATCACAGCATTCATAGCTTCTCTCACCGCCAACACACAGGCTCGTAGAGCAGCACTTGCCCACATGTTCTTCAACGTCTTCGGCGTTATCGTGGTACTCGTGCTCTTCTACCCATTCTGCAACGGAGTAAACTGGTTGGTAGATAACATGATGGGCTCTGAGAGCAACGATCTCTTCAAGCTTTCTACATTCCACACCGCATTCAACATCTTCAACACACTCCTCCTCATCGGTTTCGTTAAGCAGATTGAGACATTTGTTTGCAAGATGCTCCCAATGAAGGAAGATCAGGAAGATTCTCGCCTCAAGTACATCTCCGGCGGTCTTCTCTCTACAGCAGAGCTTTCCATCTTCCAAGCACGCAAGGAGATTGGCGTTATGGCTGAACGCTGCATCAAGATGCTCGACATGGTACGCGAACTCATCGGCATAAACAAGGAGGCAGACTTCGAGAAACTCTATAAGAAGGTTGAAAAATACGAAAAGATCACCGACAACATGGAGGAAGAAATTGCCGGTTATCTCCGTAAGGTCAGCGAAGGCCGACTTTCCGCTTACTCAAAGAACCACATCGCTTGCATGCTTCGTCAGGTTGACGAACTTGAATCCATCGGTGACTCAATGTTCCACCTTGCTCGCACACTCTCGCGCAAGCGTCAGAACGAGCCATCAGAGTTCACTCTCAATCAGCAGGCAAACATTGAGACTATGCTCAACTACACTAGCGATGCTCTTGACGACATGCACGCCGTTCTTACAGGTCCTGAGCACGAATCTCTCAGCATTGCTAAGAACTACAAGAACGAAGAGAAGATCAATACGCTCCGCAACCAGTGTCGTACAGAGAATCTCGATGCCGTAAGCCATGGTGACTACAGCTATCGCCTCGGAACATTCTACAACGAACTCATTTCTGAATGTGAAAAGGCAGGCGACTATTGTCTCAATGTCGTTCAGGAAGAAGCAAAGGTTGGCAGATAATCTTCAAGATAATCTCCACTCTTCAAGCCATCACAATAATTACTATATACAAAAAGTTAGCCCCATCAAAGGAACATCCTTGGTGGGGCTATTTTTCGTTATTCACAGTCTTGCCTTCTAAACACCTCTTATTGTTAGCTTGTTTGATAGAGTTATCTGAATCAACTTGTTTGATAGAGGAATCTGAATAATCAACTTAACATATTAAGGAATTACCTTACATAAATCCTTTGGCCAACAGATATTGTAGCGTCAGGAGCAAGACCATTGATGCGATAAAGATATTTCAGCCGGATGGCAAAGTACTGGGAGATCCTATACATTGTGTCACCGGGTTTCACGACATAAACCTTGCCCTTATACTCCTTAGCGCCTTTCTTTGCCTTCTTTGCAAGATAGACCACTGTTCCTGCTGTCAAAGGATCATCAGCGTCACACTCGTTGTATTTTGCCAACTTACGGCACGACTTGTTCAGATTCCAAGCAAGAGTCTTGTAGGTGTCACCATTTTGAGAAATTACATAAGGAATGCCATTGTTGTACTTAACATCATACTCCTTATGCTGCGGCTTCTTGTCGTTCTTTTCCGTCTTCTTATCATTCTTGCCACCGGAAGCGGCATCCTTGGAAGGCTGATACTTGCCGTTGTCGTAGCGGTAAAGCTCATAACGCTCAATGATGGAAATCAGACTCTGAGCATAAGTAGGAGAAGTTGCGTATCCACAAGCCTTCAGTCCGTGAGCCCAAGAACGATAGTCTGTTATCTTGTATGAGAAAAGCCTCTCATAGCGTTTCTTCATGAGAAAAAGACTATGGTCCTCAAAGCTCTCTCTCGCACTGTCATAAACGCGGAAGCACTCTCCGTTCTCGTCGTCATCATGATATTGCTTCTTTCCATCCCAACCATGACATTTAATGCCAAAATGGTTGTTGCCATGCGTAGCAAGCCGGCTCTTCCCTGCCCCACTCTCAAGAAGTCCTTGAGCAAGTGTTATGGAAGCAGGAATCTTGTGCTTTTTCATCTGCTCTACGGCTATGGAAGCATACTTGTTGATGTAAGCGTCGTAGTCTGCATTGCGTTGGGCAAAGCAAGAAACTGAGGCAAACAACAGAAAAAGCCCTATCCAGCCCCTCCACTTTATAGAAGGGAGAGCGAATAGGGATTTTTGTTTTACGATATTGTTCAAAACAAATAAATTCTTGAGAAACAATCTTGGTATTACTTATAGAGGAAACGCTTGATGGACTTCTTTGGAGTCTTCTCAAACTCTGTTTCGCGAATTTCTATAGACTGCAACTTCGAGTAAGATGCGATGACCTTGTTCACCTCTACACGGTTCTGCTCCATGATTTCCGTGAGCTGTTCCTTGCTTATTCCAGCCTTCTCAGCTTCAGCATAGTCAGGATAAACAAGAGCCACAAACTTGTTGTCGCGCTGCACCATGACAGATTCCACTACGTATGGCATAGAGTTCAGCTTGTCCTCGATTTCTTCTGGATAAACGTTCTGGCCGTTAGGAGTGAGAAGCATATTCTTCGAACGACCGCGGATATAAACGAATCCGTCGGCATCCATTGTGGCGAGGTCACCAGTGTGATACCAGCCGTCAGCGTCGATGGTATCGCGCGTAGCAGCTTCATTCTTGAAGTAGCCGAGCATCACATTGTAGCCACGAGTAAGGATTTCGCCTTCAACATTCTGAGGGTCAGGAGAATCAATCTTCACATCCATGTGAATAACCTTCCTTCCGCAAGAACCCGTGCGAGCTGTCTTATAGTCTTCGTAAGTGATGATAGGAGCACATTCCGTAGCACCATAACCTACTGTTATAGGGAAGTTTATGTCACGGAGGAAAGCCTCAATCTCATAGCTGAAAGCTGCACCTCCGACAATGATTTCGTAGAGGTTTCCGCCGAAAGAATCCATGAGAGCATCAAGCAATTTCTTCCTGATCTTAGCGCCCACAATAGGTAGTTTCATCATGAACTTGATGTTTGGCGTAAGCTTAGGGAACACGCGCTTGCGGATAATCTTCTCTATGACGAGAGGTACGGCAATGATAACAACCGGTTTAACCTCTCGGAATGCCTGTGCAATGATAGCTGGCGATGGCACGCGTGAAAGATAGAAGATATGGCAACCAGCCATGAACTCATAGAGGAACTCGAATGCCATTCCATACATGTGAGCCATAGGAAGAATGCTCACCACATGATCTCCAGCGTGGACAGCATGATTCAGAACATGATGAGCGAAGTCCATGTTGCTCCAGAGAGCACGATAAGGAATCATCACACCCTTCGAGAATCCTGTAGTACCGCTTGTGTAGTTGATAAGGGCAAGTTCATCTGGTTCCTGCTCAATGTAATACTGCACATGTTCACGACGGAAATTCTTCGGATAACGCTTGCCGAAGAGTTCGTTCAGGTGTTCACGAGCGAAGGTTATCTTCTCGTTGCGAGCTTCAGCAACAGAAAAGTCATTGATATTGATAATGCCTTCAAGATTAGGCATCTCTTCAGCCTTGAGCGTAGGACCTACAACATCACCCACGAAGAGAAGTTTAGCATCAGAGTGGTTGACGATTGTGTGAACCTGCTCAGGAGTAAATTCGTGGAGAATAGGCACTGCGATGGCACCGTAAGTGAGTGTAGCGAGGAATGCCACAGCCCAGTGAGTGCAGTTACGGCCACAAAGAGCAATCTTGTCGCCGTTCTCAATTCCAGATTCTTCAAAAAGGATATGGAGTTTTTCTATCTTGCGGGCAACATCCTTGTATTGGTATGTCACGCCTTTATAGTCTGTAAGGGCGTCAAGGTCCCAGTGATCGACTATTGTGTTTTCAATAAGACGATTGAAAGAAGATATGCTATTCATAATATTATTGCTTGCACATAATGTTATTATCGTGTGCAAAATTAAAAATAATAATGCACAAAACGAAATTTTTCGTGTTAATATTACATATAATGAGTATTTTTTTTAACTTTGCACATCAAAATGAAGAAGACAAAGACTGCATACGTATGTTCTGAATGCGGCTACGACTCCGTGAAATGGCTGGGCAAATGTCCTGCTTGCGGACAGTGGAACACATTCAAGGAAGTGAAGCTGGAAAGTGCCACGCAGCAGACCGTGGCTCGCGATTTCAGCAAGGCATCTCCGTTGATGGGAAACAAGGTTCAGAGACTCAAGGACATTTCTGCCGACAAGGAGCCTCGCATAGACCTTGGCGACGAAGAGCTCAACCGCGTTCTCGGTGGTGGTATGGTGCCAGGAAGCATTATTCTTCTTGGCGGAGAGCCGGGCATCGGTAAGAGTACCCTTACGCTTCAGACCATCCTTAACATAAAAGACCACAACATTCTCTATGTCAGTGGTGAGGAAAGTGCTGCGCAAATCAAGATGCGTGCGGACAGAATAGGCGTTAACTCTAACAATAACGCTAACTTTAACGCTAACCTTGACTCTGACATTGACGAGAAGGGCGTAAGCATTCTTTGCGAAACGAATCTCGAGAAGATTTTCGAGAGTATCAAGGAGGTTGAGCCGGACATTCTTGTCATCGACTCAATTCAGACCATAGCCACAGAAACCCAAGACTCCTCTCCTGGTAGCATCGTTCAGGTTCGCGAGTGTGCTTCCATGCTCCTTCGCTATGCAAAGACCAGCGGCACTCCTGTTCTTCTCATCGGTCACATCACGAAGGAAGGCACGCTTGCCGGTCCGAAGATTCTTGAACACATCGTAGATACCGTCATTCAGTTTGAAGGCGACCAGAATCATATCTACCGCATTCTTCGCAACATAAAGAACCGCTTTGGAAGTACCTCTGAATTAGGCATTTACGAGATGCAGCACAACGGATTGCGACAAGTATCAAACCCTTCCGAACTCCTCCTCAACGAAGACCACGAAGGACTTTCAGGCATCGCCATAGCAGCAGCCATGGAAGGTGGCAGACCATTCCTCGTAGAGACTCAGGCACTCGTTTCCACAGCTGCTTATGGCACTCCTCAGCGTTCGGCAACTGGCTTCGACCAGCGTCGCTTGAACATGCTCCTCGCCGTACTCGAGAAGCGTGTCGGCTTCAAGCTCATACAGAAGGATGTCTTCGTGAACATTGCCGGTGGAATGAAGATCAACGACCTCGCCATGGACCTCAGCATCATCGCTGCCGTTCTCTCAAGCAATGTCGACACGCCGATAGAAACTGGCGTTGCCATGTGTGGAGAAGTTGGTTTGAGCGGTGAAGTTCGTCCCGTGTCACACATCGAGCAGCGCATTGCAGAAGCAGAGAAACTCGGATTTTCAACAATCATCATACCGAAACTCAACACGAAAGGCAACAACCTCTCGAAGTTCAAGATAGAAATCATACCTGTAAGAAAAGTTGAGGAAGCTCTCAGAGCCTTGTTTGGATAAAGACCCACCCCAACCCTCCCTGTTAGGGAGGGAGAATTCATACATCATAAATCATAAATGAAATGTTTTTGCGAAAACTAAAATACATTGTAGCCATTGCTGTTGTTGTCGGCCTTACCGCCTACATCTGCATCGACATATTCTTCCCGCACGGTTTCGGTAGTGAAGACGATAACGCTGCCGCCGTAAAGAAGACCGCCCTGAACATTGGCGTGCCTAACAACATAGCAAGCTTACCTGTTTGGGTAGCCGAAGAAGACAGCTTGTTTGACTCCCTCCGTGTGGACATCACTGTCAAGGATTTCACGGATCCGATGGACTGCGATGTGGCATTTTCTTCTGGCAAGACAAACCTCTGCATCACGGAGCCGAAGCGTGCCGACTGGCTAAAGACAGCGAAGAAGCTGACCTACAGCGAAGTCATGACGTTTCCTATGCCTTACGCCATGGTAGCTTCTCACAATGCCCGAATCAACAGCATCTCGCAACTCAAGAACAAGCTCGTTGGCAGCACGCGAAACTCCACATATTCAGCTTCTCTTCAGCATTGTCTCGACAGCGTGAAGCTCCATAAGGACAGCGTTTATGTCGTGCAAATCAACAATCCGAATGTGGCCATGCTCATGCTCCACAACAACGAACTCGATGCCGCTTTCGTGCCAGAGCCTTACATCTCGCTTGGAAAAGTCATGGGTCACAAACCTCTATATTCTGGCCATACAGACGCTCTTCTCATCTCAAGGCACGACCTTCCTGCCGATCAGTTGGGGAACTTCAACAAAGCCATCAACGAAGCTCTTAACAGAATACGAAAGAATGGCATCAGCCATTACACGGCCCTCATTGCCAAACGATGCAAATGTTCTCCGCAGTTTGAGAAGGAACTGAAAGTGAAGTTCTAAGGAATTTTCGTTTTCGTCTTTCGTTTTCGTCTTACATCCAAATATGAAACCATTCACAAATAACGCCTCTCTCTCCTCTACAATTCTCAAAATAAAGAGGACAGCCGAGAAATACAGTTACCCTGGCGACGAAGTCACTCAGATAGAGGAAGACTTCCAGCGCATGACGGATTTCTTTGCATCCGGAAACTACGATCCTGACATGCAGAAAGTCTATGCGAAACTCTGTGATCGTGCCGACAGACTTCTCGACCAAGTGGAGATGTTCGGCCTGCGACTCTCCAACCCTTTCTTCATGCAGCTTGACCGTGATGTCAAGGGCAATTACACTCTCGACCTTGAGGAAATGAGCAATCGCCTTGAAGACTTCGCCGTCGACCTCACAATGCTCGACCTTGAGACAGACCCTAACCAGCTGAGGGAGAAGCGTCGCGACATATTCTCACGTCACCACAACTACCGCAAGCAGATGTTTGCGCAGATAGCCCTTTCTCCGAAGTTCTGCGATGAAGACCGTGAAGCCTTCGAGTCGCTCATACTCTCGTCAAGCATCGACACTGTTGATGCTCAGCTCATGGTAACAGCCATCATGCTCTCATGCGCAAACCAGTTCGACCCTCAGAAGGCAGAGCTCCTCTACAATGTCTACAAGAAAGCCGAAGACGACCATCTCTCGCAGCGTGCTCTCGTCTCATATCTGCTCTCTCTTTCGCACAATAGCATCGGTGATTTCGACCTCAACGCACATCCGCTTGACCCTACCCTACTCTCGCAGATACAGCGTCAGGTGCTTTACACCATAGATTCTCCTCGTGTTGAGCAAATCATGCAGCACGACATCATGCCCGACATCATAAAGAACAGCGAGTTCGACTTCCAGAAAAACCGAATCATACAGCGAAAGAAGGACAAGCTCGACGACATTCTCAACCCTCACAAGGACGAGGAGATGATAGAGAAGATGGAAGAGACAATGAAGAAGATGAAGCAACTCCAGGAGCAAGGCAGCGACCTCTTCTTCGGTGGTTTCCGTCATGTCAAGCGCCATCCGTTCTTCAACGACGTCATAAACTGGTTCTGTCCGTTCTATTTCGACCATCCACAGCTGCCGGTCATTCACAATGAAGACGACAAGCACATCATCAAGAACCTGCTCTCTCGCACGCCGTTCTGCGATAGCGACAAATACTCCTTCTTCATCTCCATGAACCAGGCCATCAGCACCATTCCAGACAACATCAAGGAGATGCTCAAGAGTGGCGATGCACAGCTCGACATCGTTGGCGGTGGCGATGTAATCCATAACGCAGCCTTCATCCGTCGCACATACCTTCAGGACCTCTTCCGCTTCTATAAAATCTGCGACAAGGCGGCACAACTAAACAACGTCATAGACTTCCCGCAAATCTCTCATTATATTGCCCTCTGTAGGGCGAGGATTTCCGAGCCGGAAAACGAAACATTACCAAACTACGACGAGACAGCCATCTCAACCCTGAAGACACTCCGAAAGTTCAACCTTGAAGGATGGACAACAAGAATACTGCAACTCTGGAAGCCAACAGCTGTAGAAGGACGGATTTTCAAGGCATTCCAACTTATCAGCCGCAACTCTGATACCACTGGAACCTCTGAATTCACTGGAACCTTTGAACCCACTGAAACCTATAAAGACTTTCCCCTCGCTTGTCTGCTCTTCGAGGAAATCCTAGCCGAAGACCCGCACAACATTCAGGCTCTCTACGGTTACACAAAGCTCGCATTCACCTCTGTAACTTCCCGAAAACCAGAAATACTCTCATCGTCTTGGTCATCCCACAGCGAGTCGGCAATAAAAGCCCTACTAGCACTCTATTTCAAGAACGAGAACGACCGTAATGTGCTCCTCACCCTCATCAAAGCGTTCATCATGGTTGGCGACAATGAAAAGGCAGAGAAATACTCATGTGAAGCTATGGATAAGCAGATGGCAGAGCCTTTCGTTCTCGTCTTCATGGCCTTTTTGAGCCTCAAGCAGAAGAACGTCACCGAAACCCTCAAGTTTTTCAAGCAGTCCTCGCTCGCGCTGCCGGACATCACCGCCATAGCAAGAGCCATCAGCATCGAAATCACACCTGCCGAGAATGAACTGCTATTTATGCTATTGAAATAAAGTTGGCTTACATAAACCACAAGAGCAAAGGTCATGACACGAAGTCGTGACCTTTATCTTTTGATCATCTTGCAGAAAGCGAAGATGTAGTATGCTATGAGGAGCGGGTATCCGATGTAAAGGAGTGTGAGCTGGGAGAAAAGCACATAATCAACGCAGCAGACGGCGAAGAGGGAGAGTAGATAGATAGTTGCGTCGAGTGGTTTCAGGTGCTTTGTGACTTCCGAGATGCTTGCCACGGACATTATGATAATGACCCACACGAGGGCCAGAAAGAGGGAAAGGATGCCATGTTCCGCGAGGGGATTTATCGTTGGGTGATAGTAATAGTGCTGCCATCCCTCGAAGTCGAACATCTGTATGGAGGCGTAGAGTGTGGCTGCCGTTGCCATCATGAGGCATAGCACTGCGGGATATTTCGTCTCTATGTCCTGGAAATGGACTATCGGAACATGCATCCTGGTCTTCCTTCGCAACACATAGACGAGGACGATGAGTGTGACGAAGATGATGAAGAAAAGGATGTGGGAATCGGAGAAGATGGCTATGGCCTGCGAAATAGGATCGGCAGGCACTACCTGCTCTCGCATTGACATCTCTTCCACCCAACCGAAGGTGGCCTCGTCGCGCATGAGCTGCACCCAGACAGTGTCACTTGTTATCTGCAGCGAGTCGCTGGTGAGGATCTCCGACACTGCCACACGGTCGTCCTCCATGACATAGAGCGTGTCGTTGAAGAGCGACGATTCTGACGGCAGATAGCGTAGAAGCTGCATGGAATCGGCTGTCACCATGAAGTTGTAGCTGTCTCCATAGTAACGGCTCTTCGGCTCATGCTTCTCCACGCAAGAGGAAAGGAGGAGAAGGCCAAGAAAAACGATTATGTACCACCAAGGTTTACGCACTATTGAATTATTGGATTATTGAGTTATTGCATCACATTCATCTGGCATTTCTGACAGTCGAACTGGAGGCGGAAGCGGCGTCCGTCGCTCATCTTCAGCGACAGCGGCTCTGTCCAAGGGGCTTTTTCTGAGGTGGTCTTCGGACAATAGCCAAGGGCGTAGCGGATGCAATGGCGACATTCCATGAGCGGACCATTGGTGAGTCTTTCCCTTGTCTGTTCGGACACTTCCTTGATAAGTCTGCCGAGAATTTCCTCATTTACAGCTGTTTCAACCGATTGGGCTGCCACTGCCACATGACGGTTCTCTATCTGCTCGAGCTTTTCGCTGACGGCTGCTTGACGGAGTTTTGTAACAACGCTGGCAGGGATGAAGTATTCGTTGCCATCGGCCCAGAGAATCTCAATGTCGTTGCAGACGAAAGGCGTGTTGCCCAACTTCGAGAGATTGCGCTTGATATTTTCCGTCTGTGGCTTCTCTGCGACGGCAAAGGGCTGTTCGGAGATGAAATCCGTGGTGCGGGTATGGCTGTTGATGGAACTCTTGCCTTGTGCTGCGACCATAACGAGCGAGAGCTTTGTGCTGCTCACCTCAAGACGCATTGCCATCTCCAGCTTTCTCTCGGCCGTCTTGCCTTGCAGCATCTTCGTGAAGGCTTCGTCATGGTTGCGGAAAAGCATTGTTCCCTTCTGGAGATCTTCGGGCATCTGCTGCGGAATGAGCCTGTTTCCCTCCACCTTGTTTATGCGGAATCCCTGCATGCGCTTCTTGTCGTCGATGAAGCAGAGTCCGTCGCCATTGGCAAATGCTTCGCTGGTAGCGACTGAGAACCAATACTTTGCGCGGTCCTTGACCTTACCAACTGGCATTCCTACGGATTTCGGAGTGACGAGGTTCTCGATGGAAGGTTTCCTGCCGTAGAGGAAATAGTCGGTGTAGCCACGATTGAAGGTGCGGCGAAGGTCTGGGCTGAAACTGTACTCTACCCTACCCTTCGAGGCACGCTTGAAGCGACCTTCCGAACGCTGGCAGATGCGGTTGAGGCGCTGGCTGTAGGCAGCAACGACATTCTTCACATAGTCAGCATCCTTCAGACGGCCTTCTATCTTGAACGAACAGACGCCAGCTTCGGCGAGTTCCTCAAGGCTGTCAATGCGACACATATCCTTCAGCGAGAGGAGATGCTTTGCGTAGATATGTGTCTTGCCTTCTGCGTCAACGAGGTCGAACGGCAGTCGGCAGAACTGTGCACACTCGCCACGGTTTGCGCTGCGGCTGAAGCAGTGTTCCGAGGCATAGCAAGCGCCGGAATAGCTTACGCAGAGAGCTCCATGGACGAAGCACTCTAGCTCAAGGTGAGGGAGTTTCTTATGTATCTGACGGATATCCTCCAAAGGCATTTCACGTGCCACGACAACTCTCTGAAAGCCACACTGGGCAATGTCAAGGACTTTCTCCACAGAACGGTTGTCGGTCTGCGTGGATGCATGGAGCGTGAGTCCCTCGGGAGCGAGTTTTACGAGTCGCAAGTCCTGTATGAGAACAGCGTCAACATGTATCTCATGCAGCTTGCGGAGAAGACTGGCAGCTTCATCCAGTTCGTCGTCATGAAGGAGGGTGTTTACGGTGACATAAACTTTGGCACCGAAGATATGAGCGAATTTGCAAAGGTCGTTTATGTCGTCGATAGAATTTGTGGCGGCAGCTCTTGCACCAAATTTGCCTGCGCCTATATACACAGCGTCGGCACCGTGGCTAATAGCCTCAATGCCGCACTGTAGATTCTTTGCCGGAGCAAGAAGTTCCAATATCATATAAAAAGATTATTTCTTCTGCTTGTTATGATGTTCGCGAATCATGCGCTGTTCGCGACGCTCTATGTCGTAGATTTTAACCAACTGCTTAGGGGTAAGATACTTACGGAGCTTGTTATAGTAAGTTTCGCGGAGAAGGAGAATTTCCTTCGACTTCTTGAAATTATCCTTTATCATAACTTCCGCCTCAGCATCGGAACATTGGTCAATAGACTTTTTCGGTCCTTTTGGCTTGAACAACTCACCACACTTCTTGCAATATTCCATGTAAATCGGCTTGACAGCCTTAGCCTTGCGATCGTCAAGATTGAGTTCATGCACGATTACTTCATATCTTTTTTCCACAATCTGGCGGAAATCAGGTCTGCCTTGCAGCTGATCGCCAGGATTGCACGCATAGGAATCCAGCGAGAAAGCTAAAATGAAAATAAGAATGAAATGTCTCATATCTATTTTTTTATTTAGATTTTTTGTTATTGTAGCAAATGATAAATATTCTTCTAATCTACGAAATAAGCCTCGTAGTGGTCAATGTTTGCCATGTAATCGGCATCCTGAATATCGCAACGCTTCTGGATTTCAGCGTCGGAAGCAGTGTTGCAGTATTGGAGGAGAGCAGCCTGATAGTCGGATGTTGGGTCGGCAGCTCGCATTGCAGGCTTGAAGAAGAGCATGAGCAATGCAACCGCAGCTACAGCAGCAGCCGAAGAGCCGAGCCAGAAGATGCGTCTGCGAGGAGCTTTTCTCTCAGACTGCTCACGGCTGATAGCTTCTTGCATCAACTGTGTAACATCGAAACCTTCAGGCATTACATAGGGAAGATTTTTCCCTGCCTTATCGAATATATCTGCGTTCATTTATATATTATTTAAAGGGTCAGTCACTTGTTTTAAGTATTTGGAGAATTTTCTCCTTGGCATGATGATAGTTCATCTTCGCAGCAGCTGGGTTCGAGTCCGTTATTTCCGCTATTTCATCATACGAGAGATTGTCGTAATATCTCAGCATGAAAGCTGTCTGCTGCTTGTTTGGCAATGTGTGTATTGCAGCCTGAAGCTTTACAGCCGCCTCGTTTCCGAGGTCAACATGGTCGGAAGAGGCTATCAGCTGTGTGATGTCTTCCAGGCTCTGGGTCTGCAATCTTCGGTTCTTTGTCTCTATCAGTCGGAGGCTTTCGTTCACTGCGATGCGGTAAATCCAGGATGAGAGTTTGCTTTCCCATTTGAAGGAGTCTATTCCGCGGACAATCCTGATGAATGTTTCCTGCAGAACATCCTGGGCATCTTCATGAACAACAACCATCTTTCTTGCATGCCAATAAATGGTTTCGCCGAAAGTCTTCGAAAGGATGTCAAGCGCCTTGGCTTTCTTTCCGTCTTCAAGAAGACTCTTTATCTGGGCTGAAACTTTATCAAGTCCATCGATTGGTGGAGGCATAGGTTATATTTGTTGTTTAATTGTTAGAACTATTACTCTGGAAAAAGTAAAATCAGTATTTATATTTTTATTGCCATCAAAAGCGTGACCTCCATTTCTTCCAAAAATAGAGTTCGTTTATTGAAGGTCCGGACTTCTCCTTTTCCTGGATAGCCCTTTCGCCCTGAGCTGTGTTCAGATGCTTGTTCCTGTATGACAAGAATACGAGAAAGGCTATCACTGCCGAGCCGACATCACTGGCTGGAAGCGAGTACCAGACGCCGTTAAGTCCCCAGAACAGCGGGAAGACGACTATCATAGGCACAAGCAGCAACAATTGTCTTGAGAGCGAGAGAAATATGCTCGTCTTTGCCTTTCCGATGCTCTGGAAGAAGTTCACGACAACCATCTGCGGGCCTACGACGAAGAAGAACGAGAGATTTATCATCAAGGCTGCTGCAGAACGGCGCAGAAGCTCAGGATCCTTGGTAAACATTCGGCAGACAAGTTCCGGACAGACGAAGGAAACCAGCGTTGCCATTGCCGTAATGAGCGTTGCCACGGTCATCGACATAAACAAGGCTTTCTTCACTCGGTCCATCTTTTGCGCCCCATAGTTGTAGCCCACGATAGGCTGCATTCCTTGGTTCACGCCCATACAAAACATGCAGAAGATGAAGCCCACCTTGTTTCCGATTCCATAGGCTGCCACTTCTAAGTCGCCGCCATAAGACATCAAGCCCTTGTTTATGAAGATTACCACAATGCAAGCGCAGACGTTCAGTGAGAAAGGCGATATTCCGATGGAAATGATGTTCTTCACGATGTCTGACCTTATGTTGAAAGTGCCACGCTCGAGATGAAGGAGTTCATCCTTGTTGGTAAACTGCTTGAACTGCCAGCACATGGCAAGGAACTGCGATATGACAGTGGCTATGGCAGCACCCTTGATTCCCATATCCATGACATATATGAACAACGGGTCGAGAATGGTGTTCAGGACAACGGTGAAAATCGTGGCGTACATCGACATTTTCGGCTTGCTCGATGCTCGCAGCAGGGCGTTCATGCCGAAATACAGATGCGTAAAGACATTGCCAAGGAGAATCCAAATCATGTATTCGCGAGCATAGACCACGGTATTGTCTGAAGCACCGAAGAAATAGAGTATCGGGTCGAGGAAAAGAAGGCTGATAGCACCGAATACAAGTCCGATGAGAATGTTCAGCGTTGTGGCATTGCCAAGGATGGCCTTCGCCGTAGAATAGTCATGCTGGCCAAGCTTCATCGACAGGTAAGACGAAGCTCCGACGCCCACCGCCGCACCGAAAGCAGCTGAGAGGTTCATGAAAGGGAAGGTTATGGCAAGACCGGAAATGGCCAATGGTCCCACACATTGACCGATGAAGATGCTGTCAACGGTGTTGTATAGCGATGAAGCCGTCATCGCAATGATGGAAGGCAAGGCATATTGCAGCAGAAGTTTGCCTACCGGCTTCGTTTCAAGTTCCAGTGAAGTTATGTTTTTAGACATCTCTATCTGTATTTGGCATTTTTACGCTGCAAATTTACGCAAAATACATCATATAAAAAGAATTCTAGCAGAAAAGAATGTTTCCTGTAGGAAATCCTTTGACATTTGGTAACATTCAGCCATTGAATCAAAAAATGCCATCTCCCTCATTATCTTGAGGCACAAGGCTTTCTATTCCGAACGAACAAACGAACGAACATGAAACTTGGATGTGTGTTATAACTTAAGTGTAAGGATAGAAAAACACCTCGTCAGTTTGGAATCTCTGGCGAGGTGTTGTATGTAGCCTTACATTAAAGCAATACTTCTTATGACAACTTATGGACACAAAGTCCAGAGCGGAGCTTTGGTTCGAACCAAGTTGCCTTTGGAGGCATGATCTTGCCGCTGTCTGCAATGTTCATGATCTGATCCATTGAAACTGGGTAGAGTGCAAGAGCAGCACGCATTTCACCTGAATCTACACGACGCTTGAGCTCCTTGAGTCCACGAAGACCGCCAACAAAGTCAATGCGTTGTGATGAGCGGAGGTCACCAATCTCAAGAATCTCATCAAGGATAAGACGTGATGAGATGTCAACATCGAGAACACCGATAGGGTCTGTGTTGTCGTAAGTATCGTCGTGAGCCTTGAGAGAATACCACTCTCCGTCAAGATAGAGCGAGAACTCGTGGAGTTCCTGTGGCTTGTATTCCTCTTTGCCCATGAGCATGATGTCGAAGTTTACGGCAAGCTTTGCAAGGAATTCCTGAGAAGAAAGTCCGTTGAGATCCTTCACTACGCGGTTGTAGTCAAGGATTGTAAGCTGTGAAGCCTGGAAGCAAACTGCCATGAAGTAGTTGTATTCCTCTTCGCCAGTGTGGTTTGGATTAGCCGCCTTCTTCTCGCCACCTATAAGACCTGCAGCAGCAGAACGGTGGTGACCGTCAGCGATATACATTGCAGGCATCTTGTTGAACTCTGCTGTGATGGCAGCTATGTCTGCGTCGTCAGAAATCACCCAGAACTTATGACCGAAGCCGTCAATAGGTGCTACGAAATCGTATTCTGGTTCTGTGGCAGCATACTTCTTGATGAGAGCATCAAGAATTGCGTTGTCAGGATAAGCGAAGAACACAGGCTCGATGTTAGCGTCGTTCACGCGAACGTGCTTCATGCGGTCTTCTTCCTTGTCACGACGAGTGAGCTCGTGCTTCTTGATCTTGCCAGTAGCATAATCCTCGCAGTAAGCACCGATTACAAGACCGTACTGAGTCTTGTCAGCAACGCCGTTGCCGAGAGGTTCATCCTTGAAGATTGTCTGGGCATAGAGATAGTAGTTCTCCTTCTGGTCCTGAACGAGCCAGCCGTTATCCTGGAACTTCTTGAAATTCTCAGCGGCCTTCTCATAGACGCGAGGGTCATACTCAGAAGTGCCAACAGGGAAGTCAATCTCAGGTTTGATGATATGGTAGAGGCTCTTCTCGTTATCGCCAGCTTCGGCGCGAGCTTCTTCTGAATCGAGCACGTCGTATGGACGTGACTCAACTTCCTCTACAAGTTCTTTTGGAGGGCGTACGCCCTTGAATGGTTTTACTATCATTTGACCTCCGGATTTACTTATTCACCTGGAACTTTGTGCAACCGTCCTTGAAGAAAGCGTTGATTTGCTTTGCAGCAGCGATACCAGCGTTGATGTTAGCCTCTGCTGTCTGAGCACCCATCTTCTTAGGTGTTGAGAAGTAACGGCCTTCGAACTGCTTGAACTCTGCGTCAGCATCTGGCATGATATCTGTGACGAACTTGAGGTCTGTACGCTCAGCGAGGAGCTTGATGAGACCAGCCTCGTCGATAACTTCCTTACGAGCTGTGTTTACGAGAATACCGCCCTTGTTCATCTTGCCTACGAGGTCGTAGTTGATTGACTGCTTTGTCTCTGGAGTTGCAGGGATCTGGAGTGAAACAACATCACAAGTCTCGAAGAGTTCTTCCTGGTTCTTAGTAGCGTGAACGCCAGCTGCTTCGATTACGTCTGCTGGGCAGAATGCGTCGTAAGCATAAACGTCCATGCCGAAGCCCTTAGCGATGCGAGCAACGTTGCGGCCAACATTACCGAAAGCAAGGATACCGAGCTTCTTGCCCATGAGCTCTGTGCCTGCCTTGCCGTTGTAGAAGTTACGAACAGCAGAAACGAGCATACCGAAAACGAGCTCAGCAAGAGCGTTAGCGATCTGACCAGGAGTGTTCTCTGCAACAACACCATGAGCAGTAGCTGCCTCAAGGTCAATGTTGTCGTAACCAGCACCGGCACGAACTACAATCTTAAGCTGCTTAGCAGCGTCGAGAACTTCAGCAGTAACCTTATCTGAACGGATGATCAGAGCGTCAGCATCAGCTACTGCATCGCGAAGCTGCTGCTTCTCTCTATATTTTTCCAGGA
>JAZLHI010000010.1:0-3084 GCA_045616725.1 Prevotella sp.
CCGCTTACTCCAAGAGCTAAAACTCGTTTGTTGAGCATCGCCAAGAAGGTTGATCGCTACACCATGTACATGACAACCATAATGAAGCGCAGGAACTTCGGACTCAACGTTGACACGATGACATCCGATGACCTACGTTCACTTCAGGCATTCATCTGTAAGGAGGTTGACTTCTACGATGAATACCCGGAACTCTATACAGACGTAGAAAAGTGCTATGCGCCACGCGAACAGTCAGAGAACAGTCTCAATACGATCTTCCGTCGCATACACACCGTCATCAACTACTGTCTGAAGAACAAGCTCACCACCAACGACCCGTTTGCGACCTTCGAGACTCCGAAGGTGATATACGGCCCGCCTTTCTATCTCAATCTCGAAGAGCGTGACAAGGTTTACCATGCAGACCTCAGCGGATGCTGCAGAGGAATGCAGGTGTATCGAGACATCTTCATGTTCCAATGCTTAATAGGGTGTCGTGCTGGCGACCTGCTCACCTTGCGCAAGGACAACATCGTTGACGGAGTAGTTGAATACATCGCAGAGAAGACCAAGGGACATAACCCTCGTACCATTCGTGTACCACTCAACGACAAGGCAAAAACTATCCTTGAAAAGTACAATGACCTTGGTGACCGCATCCTGCCAAAGTTTAACTACAGCGACTACAACAAGAACATCCGCAAGATTCTCAAGCATGTCGGCATTAATAGAAAGCTCGTTGTCATCAACCTCATGACAAGAGAATCAGAAATGAAGCCGTTGTGCGATGTCGCAACAACCCATACTGCACGCAAGACCTTCATCGGCAATCTCTATAAGAAAGTGAAGGATCCAAGCCTTGTTGCCTCCCTCTCTGGTCACACTGATGGTAGCCGTGCCTTCGCTCGCTATCGTGAGATTGACATGGAGATGAAGCGTGAGTTGGTGGAGATGATAGACTAGAATGTGTCTGACAACCTATTATTCGTTTAAAAATCATTAAAAACAACGCAAAAGTATAAGTTTTTTTGACTGACATATTGTGTAAGTTGAAAATTATTTATACTTTTGCACAACAAAATCACTAACACTTGGTGTTAATCATTCAAGATGGATATAACATTTTCAAATAACAAACTTAAGAAATATGCCGAAAATGAATCCACATGCAAGAAGAAACTGGGCGAGGTAAGGTCTAAGTTGTACATGGCTCGCCTAAGAGATTTGTTATCAGCAGAGACTCTTGAAGATGTCCGTTACCTTCCTGGACACTATCATGAGCTTGTTGAAAACAGGAAAGGGCAATGGGCATGTGACCTTGACCAACCATATCGTCTTATCTTCGAACCCCATGAGGATCCGATACCAACGGATAAAGATGGCAAGTACATTTGGATTGAGATAAAAGGTGTAGAAATAGTCGAGATAGAAAACTATCACGGCAAGTAAAAACAAGAAAGGACAAAATCATGAATAAGCAAAACAAGTTGACCCAGTTAGCCGTAGTATATCACCCGGGAGAAACACTTGGTGAGAAACTGAAGGAAATGGGTATGAGCATAAAAGAGTTTGCGGTAAGAACTACCAAGCCAGAGAAGACCATTATCGCCGTAATCAAAGGCACGAGTTCCATCACCTCAGAGATGGCAGTGTCATTTGAGAATGTCACAAAGATTCCTGCTCGCGTTTGGTTGAACATGCAGCGTATGTATGACGAGTACTTGGTACGTGTCAAGCGAGAGAAAGATGCTGCACTTTCAGCTGAATGGATGAGAAAGTTCCCTATGTCCGAAATGGTGAATCGAGGATGGATTGTGCCATGTGCCACTGTTGATCAGAAAGTGAATGCCTTGTACAATTATTTTGGCATCAGTTCTGAAAAAGCATGGAATGACTATTATATCAATCAAGAATTGAAGGTTGCTTTCCGTATTTCTCTTGCACATACAAAAGACCCATACGCAGTATCAGCATGGTTGCGTCAGGGAGAGTTGCAAGCAATGTCTCAGACTCTTGATTGCACTTTCTCTGAGAAGAAACTCCGCAACGCCCTTCATGAAATGAAGCAAATCATGGTAGAAGCAGCAGGTGATTTTTACAATAAGTTACAATCACTCTGCGCAAGTATTGGCATAAAACTCTTGAATACGCAATGTCTGCCCAAGGCTCCAATAAATGGAGCGACCAGATGGATAAATGACACACCAGTCATTCAACTGTCAAACCGCTACAAGCGTTATGATATATTCTGGTTTACATTCTTCCATGAAATCGGTCACATCCTTCTTCACGGCAAGAAAGCCATCTTCCTTGAAGAAAGCGTAAGCACGGAATTGGAGAAGGACAAGGAGGCCGAGGCAGATGCTTTTGCTGCCAACATCCTTCTTCCCAAGAATGAAGAACAGGAAATTATAGCAGCAAAAGACTTTAGCCCAAATGCAATAGTTTCTGCTGCATATAAATACTCGACTCATCCGTCTGTCATTGTAGGAAGACTGCAATATCTGAAGCACATCAAGTACTGGCAGGATCAGTCGTTGATGAGAAAAGTAGAGTTGTAATGTATGCTATTGCAGAAATACCCACTTATCTTGTTCAAACAAATGGGCATGTTCAACAATTTATGAACACGCCCATTTTGGTGAACACAAACTTTTGAATTTACTCTATGACAGAAGAAGAAATATACGAAGAGCTTGAAATCACATACGGCAAACCACCCAGAACTACATCGGAGAAAAACATGATATGGTTGAAGGGGGTACTGGAAGCGCATGTTATTGAAGGCGAGTTCAATGAAGATGTTCCAAAGCCAAGTCTTGACGCATTGGCAATGACCCTCATCGCAATCACGACCTATGACATTCCGATGGAAGAACTTGCAGCCAAGAAACCTGCAATAAAACGCACGCTTCTCTGGTTCATCGTGAAGTGCCATAATCACTATGACGAGATAGATGAAATAATGCATCAACTCATGCGAAAGTCATATAAAGGGCTGAAACTTGAAGTGATTATCAAGGTGCTGAAAATCTTCAAGTGGCTTTCCATGCAGAAGATTCCAACAAAGTTGGTAGAGGTAGTCTTGCATCCAGAGCACTA
>JAZLHI010000011.1:0-4137 GCA_045616725.1 Prevotella sp.
TATCTACTCCGACTCCGTAAATGCACAGATATGGGTCAGGAACAAACGGTGCAAGACCAAGTTGGAGCGCACTCCCGAGACGGAAAAGCTCTACGAGATAATAGCCCGTGCAGAGGCGTGGCTACGCAGCAACACCTACCAGAACCCTATCCTCAAGTGGCCTACGGAGGACTGGGGCGAGATTCCCGCAGACTTCGGGAGAAAGTAATATTCCCTTTTTCTCTTGAAATTAATGAACAACTGGATGTTCCTGCTGACTAAATATGAGACTAGTTATTTATGGTAAAAGAAATATTGAATTCATATTGGAAGACTAATCCCTCATCATCACAGGCGGAAAAAAACTAATTGTTGCACGTTATGGCTGTATCAGACGATAGAAAATATACGAAAGCATTTGTATATAACCTTCTTGAAGGGGTGAAGGGCAAGACGTTGGGTGAGGTTGACAGTTCTCACCAGTTTGCTCGTACCCTGAAAAGTGATAAGATTACGGGCATTGCTGGTGACGTGATTGAGCAATCGGTATTCGGTTACGAACGTGATAGTAAGCAAGAGTGTGACATTGAGATTGATGGCGTGCTGACCGAACTGAAGACAACAGGTGTTCGCGTACCGAAATCCGATTTGAAGAGTGCTAAGGGCAAGACAGGTGTTGCTTACAATGTGTACCTTGGTGCTAAAGAAGGAATCAGCATCACGGGTGTTACGTTTGAACCAGACATTCAGCGTGACTTTATGACCTCGCACTTTTGGGAGAAGTCGGAGCATCTACTGATTGTGTTCTACGAGTACAAGTCATACGATGTGGTTCCTGCTTCGGAGTATGCAAACTTCCCCATCGTGGATTACTGCTATAATAGTTTCTCAGACGAGGAACGTGATAAATTGCAGAACGATTGGGAAATTGTTCGTAACTACCTGCAAATAATCTATGCAAAGTATCCTACGCAAGAAGAGCGTAATGAGACTCTCCAAGGTTTTACCCATGTGTTGCGTCCTGACCTCATGCTCATTGAACTTGTTCCAGGATTCAAGAAAAAGTCAACTGGCACTTACCAAAAGCCTCGCTACCGACTGAAGCAAACATTTGTTGACTATATTGTACGTGGGCATTTTGACAAGAGCCGTTTTACAACGGAGGTCAAACTGAAAGAGTCTTTTTCAAGTTTTTCTCAATTTGATGCACGTTGCCATATGCTTTCTGCCAAGTACAAGGGAATGACATTTCTCCAGATGAAGAAATACTTTGCCATTGATACAGAAATGTCAACAAAGGACTTCGGAGCAAAATGTGTTTTGAAAATGTTTGATGCCGATTGTAATCGTCTTAATCAAATCACGGATTTTATAAAAGTAGGTATCATTGCAAAGACGATAACAATTACTCCCACTGGAGGTAGAACGGAGGACATGAAGCTTAAGCACATTGACTTTGAGGAATGGGCAGATAGAAATGTCGATTTTGAGGAATCAGAACTTTACACCTATTTCTGCGAACATAGTTTCTTGTGCCCTGTCTTTTGTGAACATGATGCTGAAGATTCATCCAAAACAACCTTTGAAGGTTTCAAACGCTTTGCCTTCGATGAAGCATTTATCGAGAACGAAGTGAAAAGAACATGGGAGGATTCTCGCAACCTGATTCACCGTAACGAATTGGAATGGGAATACCTCTACGACAAGAATGGCGTAAGATTATTGAATAAGAGTGGGGCATATATGGGAGCCCCTAATTTCCCAAAGAGCTCAGAATATAAAGTATTCTTTAGAGGTGGTGCTGACGTTTCGACCGATGCAACCAGAACCGAAGTGGTAAATGGAATAAAGATGTTGCCTCAGTTCTTCTGGCTGAAAGGCTCGTATATCGCAGACAAACTTCAAAGTTTATCTTATCTTTAAAATTATGGCTAAAAGCAGACATAACATACGAGTTGTAGAATTATTTGCTGGTGTAGGTGGTTTCCGCATAGGTTTGGAAGGGGCATCTGATGCATACAACACTGTGTGGAACAATCAATGGGAGCCTTCTACGGTTCATCAGGATGCATCCCTTGTTTATCGTGCAAGATTCGGTAATCAAGGTCATTGCAACGAGGATATTAATACAATTCCTACGGAAATCATTCCCAATCATGATTTGCTGGTTGGTGGATTCCCTTGTCAGGATTACTCCGTAGCTGCAACTCTTAGTCGCTCGGGTGGCATAGAGGGTAAGAAAGGGGTGCTTTGGTGGCAGATTTACCGCATCCTAAGCGAGAAAGAAGAGAATCGTCCCGATTACGTTTTTTTCGAGAATGTTGACCGTTTGCTCGGTTCGCCAGCAAAGCAACGCGGACGTGATTTCGCCGTCATCCTTGTTTCACTTGCTGACCTTGGCTATACGGTTGAGTGGCGTATAATCAATGCCGCTGACTATGGTATGCCTCAGCGAAGACGAAGAACATACATTGTTGGTTATCGTAGAGATTCCTCCGTTTACAAAAAGATTGAGGCATCGGACAACTGGGTCCTTTATGATGGCGTGATGGCAAAGGCATTCCCATTTGAAGCGAAGAAAGGCACAATCTCAGAGTACCGCATTGAAGGTACAATTAAGGAGGTTTCTGACACCTTTAATAAGAGCAAGAATGGCGATGCAGCAAGTCCTTTCGGTGATGCTGGTATCATGAGAGACCGTTATGTTTATTCGGTTGATACCGATGCCGTTTACGATGGTACAACCATGACTCTTGGCGGCAACCTTGTGGACGAGAATCTCGTACCAGAAGAATTCTTTATCTCTGACGAGGAGTTGAAGAAATGGGAATACGAGAAGGGAGCAAAGAAAATCGAACGCACCTCAAAGGAAGGCTTTAAGTACATTTTCTCTGAGGGGGGGATGGCTTTCCCTGACTATCTTGATCGTCCTTCACGCACCATCATTACAGGCGAAGGAGGACCATCCGCTTCACGCTTCAAACATGTTGTGAAGACACCTTCTGGCAGATATCGTCGTTTGATCCCGATGGAGTTAGAACGTTTGAACATGTTTCCCGACAACCACACATTACATCCAGAAGTAACGGACGGACGCAGGGCTTTCCTTATGGGTAACGCCCTTGTTTGCGGTGTAGTGCAAGCTGTTGGCAAATCGCTCTATCGTTTCATGTATGACGAGGAACCTATCTCCACTCGCCCCATCGAAATGCAACGTGAAGCACAGCCTAAGTTGCAACTCGACCTGTTTGGTGAAGAATCGCAAATATTGGTGTATAATAAGCCAAAGAAAACCTACACGCTTGATTACACCAAGCATCTTCTTATTGGTTTCGTAAGGGATGATAACAAGGACTACTTCCTCGATGGTGGTCAGACGAAGTTGTACTATACGGGTAAGACGAAGTCATTCCCTTCAACCGTTGCATTGAACAAACTATACTATTTCATGCCCTACATAAAAGGTAAAGGTGTTCGGGACCTATACCTTGTAAAGATTGCACGCATCGGCAACAAGGCAGAGATTCATCCTGAGGGTGGCGACAAAGACCCTCGCCTCGTTTTTGAATTAGAGTATCTTGAAAGTCTTCCTAAGTACGTTCATGTAAACCTCAACATCTTCCGCACGTACAGAGATACATTATTGGGAAGGATTATGGGGGATGTGGTTTAACTTTCTATACAAATCAAAATGACAGGTATGACAGAATACATATTTTACACTACAGAAGGCTTTACCCAAGCACCTGATGGCGAGGATATCGAGAATTGCCAGTTACTTGGGCGTGCGTATGGAAAAGACAGAAATGATGCTCTATCAAATCTGTTAAAGGATAATCCTTGGATAAAGGAGAGAGGGTTTGGTCCTTATGAAGCTATCTGCAAAGAATTGACATATACTGCTAATGCAGAGACAAAATTATCATTCCTCACAAGTTTGTTGGATGAAAGACAGCTTGGGGAGTATGAAAATTGGCTGAAAACAATTGAATAATAGATTTATGTGAACACCCCTTTTAATAATATGAGAAAATTACTATTACTTATCCTGCTCTTCACAGCATCGACAGCCAACGCACAAGTGGCACGCGAGGAAATCAAGCGGAACCCATTGCTTGCCGCCTCTAACTATGTGGCATACTACGGTCCTACAAAGGA
>JAZLHI010000012.1:0-8623 GCA_045616725.1 Prevotella sp.
ACCTTCCGTATAGAACGATGCTGGCTCTGGCTTATGACCGCGAGGCAACAGCTGTACGCGAATGGCATTCTGGCAAAGTTGCGTAACTCGCAGAGTGTCACCATTAGCGATAACCCATGATTTGACAGGCGGATTCTTGGCAAAAGCGCTGAGGGAAACGCAGAGGGATAAAAGTATGGTGGTAAATATCTTTTTCATAATTAGAACACTATTATTTATAATAACGAACACGAATTTCACTAATCAAACGAATAGTAGTAAAATATATTCGTGTAATTCGTGAGATTCGTGTTCAAGATATATAGGTGTTTTACTTCTTCATTTCCCACCAGTTGAACTCGAAGAGATTCTTCTGCACATCACCGAAGAAACGGAACCAGAGGTCGTGTTTGCCTGTGACCTTCTTGAGGTTGCACTTAGCAAGACCTTCTGCACCGAGTTCAGCAGTACCAATGACAGGACCTTCCATGCCATCGATGCGTATCTGGATAATGGTATTTGTGCCTGGCATCTGATTCTGAACGGCGGCAACAAACTGCTTTGCGCCGGTCTTGCCAAAGTCAACACCCTTCACCATCATACAGTCGTTGTTGTCGATGTCTGTAACCACAAGGTCGTTATAGCCAATGCTACGAGTCTTCAAGCCGCGAGCATAAGCCATAGTCTCTGCCTCCACACGACGGAAAGGATCGAATGAACCAATCTGCTCAACGCCTTCCTTGCTCCAGTACGGAATCTCCACGATTGTGCCATCAGCATTATACTTCATCTCCTGACAAGAAACCGAACGACGCTCTGCATGGCGGTAAGGATGACCGTTGTAAGCAAGCTGTGAAGCCCATAGGTCGTAGCTCAAACCGAAGACGTAAGACTTTCCCTTGTAGTCGATGATACCAGGGTGATTGCCACGAGAAAGATGAGTATGAGGCATTACATGACCTTTGTACTTCCAAGGACCAGTAATCTTGTCACTCATAGCATAACCGATACCTTCAGGACAGCAAGTAGAAGCGAAGGCGCAGTAGTATTTGCCATTGTGCTTGTAAACCCATGGTCCTTCCTGATAGTCCTCAATGTGAGGATGTTGCACAATCTCGCCGGAAGTGGAAATCATGTCCTCGTTGAGCTTTATCATATAGAGGTTTGGATTTCCCCAGTACATATAAGCCTGACCATCATCGTCAATCCAAACCGTTGGGTCGATGTCGTACCAATGCTCACGCTGCCATACGAGTGGCTTGCCGAGAGGATCCTTGAAAGGACCGTAAGGATTGTCTGCCACGAGAACAGAGATTCCGTTGCCATGGATTGGGCAATACATATACCACTTGCCATTGCGCTCGATAACCTGCTCTGCCCAAGCACCGTTGTTGTTCTTGTACCACTCGAAATCGCCAAGGGAAGCCACAGCTCCATGGTCTGTCCAGTTCACCATATCGGTAGAGGTATAGAGAAGCCAGTCGTACATCTTGAAGTTCTCGCCGTCGTCAGCGTCATGGGTTGTGTAGAGATAGACCGTATCGCCATGAACATAAGGCGCAGGGTCGGCTGTGTACTTTGTCCAAACGATAGGATGCTGTGCGAAAGATGCAAGCGAAATGCAGCAAAGGGATAGAATAGAAAGAAATTGATTTTTCATATTTGGAAGTTAGGTTAATGTGATAACAAGATTAATAGTGGCGACAAAATTACAAATAAGTGATCAAAACAACAAATTTAAGAAGAAAAACTTTTGTTTTTCGCGCTTCATTGGGTAAATCAATGTTCAAAAAACAGAAAACAAATATATTTCTTGGCTTTTACTCTTTATTTTCGTAATTTTGCAGCATAGTAACCTTTATTCAATCTGTGGTTTAGTGCAAAATTGTGTATAGCCACCGTAATATAATGATAACTCTATACATAGTACGACACGGCGAGACCAAGGAGAATCTTCAGAGAATTCTGCAAGGCCACATGCCTGGCAACCTGACGGAAAAGGGCAAGGAGCAGGTGCGTAAGGCAGCAGAACTTCTATCCAAAAATGGAACGAAGTTCACTCGTATCGTATCAAGCGACCTCAAGCGTGCCATGGACTCTGCACAAATAATAGCAGACAAACTTAATCTCCCCATCATTCCGATGGAAATTCTACGAGAGCGTGACTGGGGGAAGTTCACAGGAATGCCCATCGCTGATGCAATGGACAAGTACCGCGTTGATGGCAAATGGGTGTTTCCTGAAGGTACTACAGAAACAGAGGATGGCATTTATGAACGCGCCAGCAAAGCCTTGGAGGAATTGCATAAGCTGTTCTCAGACGAAACTATTATCGTCGTCACACACGGACAATTCGCAAGAAATCTCATAGCGGCACATTTCAACTGCAACTACCATGAGATAGCCCCTTTCATGAATGCAGAAATCAGAATGATATGACTCTCAGATACATCTTCCATAGTGGTTTTCTCATAGAAACTGAGCGGTGCATCCTCGTCTTTGACTATTGGATGGATCCAGGAAATGTTATGCGTGAATACATGCATACATCTAAGCAGGTGTATGTATTCTCAAGCCATTTCCATGAAGATCACTTCACAAAAGAGATATTCTGTTGGAAAGAAAAGATTAAAAACATCACATATATCCTATCAAAGGACATTCTAAAACGAAGAAGAGCACAAAAAGAAGATGCAGATGTATGGATGGCAAAAGGTTCCGTATGGCAAGACGAGAATATCAAGGTCATCGCTACGGGTAGCAACGATAGTGGTGTCAGCTGGATTGTTAAAACAAATGGAAAGACGATTTTCCATGCTGGCGATCTCTGTAATTGGTATGCACGATTCCTCGCTGATGGTGCTACAGAAGGCGAAATCTATAGCGAAGAGCTCGGAGAACACATCAACCCTGTGGCAGAAGAAAAGCATTTTCTTAGTGAACTAAAAGACATACACAAGATTACTGACACTTTTGACCTTGTCATGTTCCCGGTTGATGGGCGCATCGGCAATGGCTACACTCTCGGAGGCAGACAGTTTATCGAGCGTTTCAAAGTCGGTATGTTTGTACCTATGCATTTCGTGGCAAGTGGTTTCGAAAGTGCATGGCGCATGGAACCTTTCTGCCAGGAAAAGAACATACCATTCTGGTGCATAAAGAAAGAAGGAGAAAGTATAGCTTGGAGCTAATCAAACAAAGAATCTTGATTCAACAAATAGCAATTGGCTAACTGTAATCGAATATAGCCTCTATGGAAATCGCGGTCGACCTTGCCTATGGCTAGCTCTTGTGACCTCGATGGGATTCAAACCCATGACCTTCAGAACCGGAATCTGACGCTCTATTCAGCTAAGCTACGAGGCCGTAATCGTGTGCAAAGATAGCGATTTTGTTTTCTTTATTTGTCAATTTTAAGACATTAAACAATTAGATTTACAAGAAATGGTACTTTTCTTGACCGTTTTGTCTTATTTTCAATATGTTTTGTTAACTTTGCACCAATTATGGAACATTCTCTTCAACATACAGAACGCCAATTCCGCGACGCCATGTCTTCCTGCCGAGACATCTTCTCAAAGAAACTGCAGGACTATGGTGCCTCATGGCGAATACTTCGTGCCTCATCACTCACAGACCAGCTTTTCATCAAGGCAAAGCGAATCCGCAGCCTTGAGATAAAGAAGGAAGCACTGGTGGACGAAGGTATTCTCCCAGAGTTCATCGCACTCGTAAACTACGGCATCGTTGGACTTATCCAGCTCGCGAAAGGCTTTGTTGACGAAGTGGACATGACTCCAGAAGCAGCTCTTGCCGAATACGACAAATATGCCAACGAGGCTCTCCTGCTCATGATACGCAAGAACCACGACTACGACGAGGCTTGGCGTGGCATGAGAGTGAGCAGCTACACGGACCTCATCCTGACAAAGATCCAACGCATAAAGGAAATCGAGGATTCCAACGGCGAGACTATCGTCAGCGAAGGTATCGACGCGAACTACATGGACATCATGAACTATGCAGTGTTCGGGATCATCAAGTTGACGGAGGCTAATGAGGGTTAAAAGGTTAAAGGGTTAAAAGGTTAAAAAGATGGCTTCAGAGAATGAACATATATCACAGCAGTCGGCTTCCTCATGGAAGAAATGGGGCATGGGGGTGTTGGTGAACATCTCTCGCCTGGTGCTTGCCGTGACCTTCATCTTCTCGGGCTTTGTCAAAGCCATTGACCCGCTGGGCTTCCAATACAAGATTCAGGATTACCTGGGTGCCATCACGGATGCGTACAATACAGGCTTAATCCATGATTGGGGAACTCTTGTCGCTGCCGTGCTTTTGGCTGCCTTCGAGTTCATCCTCGGCATAAACCTGCTATTTGCCATAAGCAGAAGGCTGACCACAAAAATTGTCTGGCTCTTCATGCTCGTGATGACGATAATCACGGTATGGATATTCATAGCAAATCCGGTGAGCGACTGTGGTTGTTTTGGCGAAGCGATAGTGCTGACAAACGGCGAGACGCTACTGAAGAACATTGCCCTGCTTGCCATTGCCACTTTCCTTGCATGGAAACCGCTTGACATGGTGAGACTCATCAGCAGGCACAATGCTTGGATTGTATCAAACTTCTCGGCTCTGTTCATCTTGGCAATGAGCGTATATTGCCTTTACAAGCTGCCTATAATAGACTTCCGTCCTTACCACATCGGGGCAAGCATACCGGAAGGAATGGAGATTCCGGAGAGTGCGGAACAGCCGAAATTCGACACGAAGCTGATATACGAGAAGAACGGCGAGAGGAAGGAGTTCACGATGGAGAATATTCCTGACTCTACATGGACTTTCATCGACTCGGAATCGAAGCAGATAAGTGATGGTTATGTGCCTCCTATCCACGACTTTAGCATATTATATAATGATGAGGAAGGCAACGAGGAGGACATTACAGAGAATATTCTTAGTGATCCGAACTACACATTCCTGCTCATCGCCCCACATCTTGAAACTGCTGACGAATCGCAGTTCGGAAAGATCAACATGATAGCCGACTACGCACAACGCCGTAACTACCGTTTCCTCTGCCTCACGGCAAGTACGAAAAATGCAATTGAGCACTGGACCGACATCACTGGCGCAGAATATCAATTTGCAAACACTGACGAAACTACATTGAAGACCATAATACGATCTTCGCCTGGACTTCTCCTCGTAAAGGATGGCAAGATTCTTCAGAAGTGGAGTCACAACATTCTGCCAAAGCTTGACGAGAAATCACCTGTTCTGGAAAAAACGGAATATGGAAAGGAGAATACGGAATTCAGTTCCAATGTATTCAGTAAGATACTGCTTTGGTATGTGCTCCCACTCCTGATATTAACGCTCTTTGACCGCATCGTGGCAGCCATCATTGCCATCGTAAAGAGAGTGATGAAAGCAAAAAAACATAAATTATAAACCATAAACAATAAACTAAAATGAGAAAAAAGATTGTAGCAGGCAACTGGAAAATGAACATGAACCTGCAGGAAGGCATCAGCCTCGTAAAAGAAGTAGTAGCTAACAACGCAGAGAAGCCAAACTGCGACGTTATCGTTTGTACTCCATTCATCCACCTCGCAACAGTAGCTCCAATGATGAATGAAAACGTTGCCCTCGGTGCTGAGAACTGCGCTGACAAGGCTAAGGGTGCTTTCACTGGCGAAGTTTCTGCTGAGATGGTTAAGTCAACTGGTGCTCAGTATGTTATCCTCGGTCACTCAGAGCGTCGCGAGTACTACAACGAGACTCCAGAGATCCTCAAGGAGAAGGTTGATCTCGCTCTCGCTAACGGTCTTAAGATCCTCTTCTGCATCGGTGAGTCTCTTGAGCAGCGTGAGGCTAACGAACAGGAAGCTGTTTGCAAGGCTGAGCTCGAAGGTTCTGTATTCCACCTTACTGCTGAGCAGTTTGCTAACATCGTAATCGCTTACGAGCCAATCTGGGCTATCGGTACAGGTAAGACTGCTACTTCAGACCAGGCAGAGGAAATCCACGCTTACATCCGTTCTATCGTAGCTGAGAAGTACGGTCTGGAAGTTGCTGACAACACTTCTATCCTCTACGGTGGTTCTTGCAAGGCTTCTAACGCCCCTGAACTCTTCGCTAAGCCAGACATCGACGGCGGTCTCATCGGTGGCGCTTCTCTCAAGGCTGCTGATTTCCAGGGCATCATTGACGCTTGGAAGTAATCTGTTTAAAATACGGTTGTACGGTTATACGGTTGTACGGAGATTACAACTATTATCCGTAAAACCGCAAAACCGTAAAACCGATTGTCTATTATGAAAAGATTTTCCGCATTCATCATATCACTCTTCGTTGCCGTATTGGCTTTTGCACAAGGTTCTGTCACAGTAACCCAATCGTCTGCTATCACAGACATCGTAAACAATGGCGGCAAGCCTGCTAAGCAGACTCCTGTAACTCCACAGAAGCAGACCACGACTACTCCTCAGAAGCAGCAGTCATCGGCAACTCCACAGACTCAGCAGACTACTCCAAAACAGAGTAACTCTTCCGAGTCAGGAAACGCTTCGTCTTCTTTGAGCGAGTCTGGTTCTTCAAGCGAATCTTCAGAGTCAAAGCATGATGCTCCAAAGCCTCATGTTTACTCAAAGCAGCCTACAAAGCCTCAGCAGAAGATAGATCCTAACATGACCGACGAGGAAAAGTTGGCAGAACACATCCAAGAGCGTTCTGTAGATTTCTCGGGTAAGGGAAAGAAGGTTATGATGGGCGCTCACAAGGTAAAGGGATACCGTATACAAATCTTCAATGGCGGCAACAAGGGTGTCGACAAGAAGAAGGCTCAGGAATGGGCAGCAAAACTTAAGAAGCAATTCCCTAACATGCCAGTATATGTGCATTTCCTTACACCACGATGGATGACAATGTGCGGAAACTATCGTACACACAAAGAGGCTGAACCAATAAAGAAAAAGCTTATTGAGGCCGGCTTCAAGTATGCAAGCATCGTTCGTCAGCAGATTGTCATTGAATAGAAATCCGCCTGACGGATTAATATAAGACTGAAGGAGAAAAGTTGAATTTAAGATTCGGCTTTTCTCCTTTTTTCATTTTGTACAAAACACTTTAAGTTTTTTCTTTCACCAGATAATTGCTTCCTAAAAATGAATATATTCATTCTGACAAAGTAAAGAAAAGCACTATTGTTGCCGATTTGATACAGATTAATGCTATATTTCATTTTTATAAACACTTTTTTCGCAAAAAACCTTTCATGTTTCAATAATTATTGCTACATTTGCAGCGATTAATACACAGAGTTTAAGCTGTGTAGAAATCATCAGAAAAACAAAATACCATAAAAAAATAAAACTCTAATCTATTAACCAGTATGATTAATCAACCAACTGTAAAACTCGGTATCGTTGGCGTTAGCCGCGACTGTTTCCCAATCACACTTACAAAGGCTCGTCTCGCAGCTCTCATGGAAGCTGTAGGTAAGGCTGGTCTCCCTGAAGTTTACGATTGTCCTGTTGTTATTGAAAACGACGTTGACACAATGAAGGCTCTTGACTGGGCTAAGGAAAACGGTATCAACGCTGTTTGTATGTTCCTTGGTAACTTCGGTCCAGAAGGTCCTACTACTCTCTTTTGCCAGAAGTTTGATGGTCCTTCAATGGTGCTCGCTGCTAAGGAAGAAGGCAAGGCTAACCTTGCTAACGACCGTGGTGACGCTCTCTGCGGTGTGCTCAACTTCTCTTATAGCGTAGGTCTCCGTCGCCTTAAGGTTTACATCCCAGAATATCCAAACGTAACTCCAGAAGAGGCTGTTAAGGAACTCGCTGACTTCCGCGACATCGCTCGCGTTGTTATCGGTGTTCGCAACCTCAAGGTTATCGGCTTCGGTCCACGTCCTTGGGACTTCCTCGCTTGTAACGCACCTATCCAGCCAATGTACGACCTCGGCATTGAAGTTCAGGAGAACTCTGAGCTCGACCTCAAGAAGGCATTCGACGAGACTGCTTGCAAGACTGCTGAAATCGACGCTGTTGCTAAGGATATGGAAGCTGAACTCGGCGCTTCTCGCAACACTTACCCAGAAATCATCAAGAAGATGGCTCAGCTTGAGGTTACTCTCATGGACTGGTACGAGAACCAGAAGGGTGCTTCTAAGTACGCTGTATTCGCTAACAAGTGCTGGCCAGCATGGCAGCCTATCTTCGAGTTCGAGCCTTGCTACGTAAACTCTCGTCTCACTGGTCGCGGTATTCCTGTAGCTTGTGAGGTTGACCTTTACGGTGCTCTCTCTGAGTACATGGCAGAATGTGCAACAGAAATGCCTGCTACTCTCCTCGACATCAACAACTCTGTTCCTTCTGACGTTATCCCTGCTGGCGCTGACCTCAAGGGTGCTTCTGCACAGGACCTCTACATGGGCTTCCACTGCGGTAACACTTGTTCACAGTGCATGAAGGACTGCAAGATTAAGTATCAGCTCATTCAGGCTCGTCTCATGAGCCCAGAAATCACAAAGGGTACTCTCGAAGGTCAGATCATGCCTTCTGCAACTACAATGTTCCGTATCCAGTCTAACTCTGATGCTAAGCTTGTTTCTTACATCGCTGAAGGTCACTTC
>JAZLHI010000013.1:0-2076 GCA_045616725.1 Prevotella sp.
GCAAAAGTTGGAAAAACGGACAGAAATATTGGTTTTGTACATAGATTGTCGGACAAATATTAAGCTATGATACATAGAAAAGCAGACAAGTGGATAGATCGCCACTTCAGAAATACAAAGAAAGCATTGCTGCTGACGGGTGCCAGGCAGGTGGGTAAGACGTATGCTGTGAGGCGTGCTGCTGAGAGACTTGGGTGGCATCTGGTTGAGATGAACTTTTTGCTGCAGCCCGAGACGATAAACATCGTGAGGGGGGCTGGCGACCTGAAGGAGGTAATGCTTCGTATCTCAGCTTACGCGAATGTGCCTCTCAATTGGGAAAAGACGTTGATCTTCTTTGATGAGGTGGAGGAATATCCGGACGTGATGACCTGGGTGAAAGCTTTTGTGGATAAGGGCTATCATTTGGCATTGAGCGGCAGTCTGCTGGGTGTGGAACTGAAAAATGTACGTTCTGTGCCTGTCGGTTACATGGACGAGAAGCAGATGTACCCTTGCGACTTTGAGGAGTTTATCCGTGCCGTGGGTGTGCAAGAGGCTGTTATCGGGGCAATCCGTGAGGCTTGGAACGAGCGTAAGCCAGTGGATGCGTATGTGCACCAGAAGATGATGCAGCTGGTGAACCTCTATCTGCTAGTGGGCGGTATGCCTGCGGCTGTGCAGACGTATCTAGACTCAAACGATATGCAGAGGGTACTGATGGAACAACGGTCGATATTGGCGCTCTACAAGAAGGACATCGGGCGATATGATCCCGAGGATAAGCTGTATATCAACGATATTTTCGATTTGATTCCGCCAGAACTGAATGCTAAGAACAAGCGTTTCATCCTGAAGAACCTGAATGAGCATTTCAAGTTTAGCCGACATGAGAACAGTTTCACTTGGCTGAGGGATGCGGATATGGCTTTGCCAACACATTGTGCCGAGGAGCCGAAGGTGCCGCTGGTTTTGAGCAAGGCGAGCAACCTGTTCAAACTGTTCCAGAATGATGTTGGTCTGTTAGCGTGTCAGTATGCCGATGGCATTCAGCTGAGGATTCTGCAAGGCGAGACTAACATCAATTATGGTGCTATATATGAGAACCTGACTGCTCAAGAACTGCATGCACATGGGTGGAGTCTGTTTTACTTCCAAAACAAGAAACAAGGCGAACTAGACTTCCTATTGGAAAAAGACACAGAAATCATTCCGCTTGAGGTGAAGTCGGGCAAGGACTATGACCGCCATGTAGCTTTGAACAATGTGATGAAGAATGCGGAATATGGCATTCGGGAAGCGATTGTGCTTTGCAACGATAATCTGAGCACCCGGGGAAATGTGACGTATGCTCCCATCTATATGCTGATGTTCATAGTGAAGGTGAAGGACGAAGCCCCGAAGATATACAAGCTGGATCTTAGCGGATTGATGTAGATTTTATAAATGTAGAATTACTTCATGAAGAAGCGAGCTGTTTTAATTCGTAAGTTGTATAGAGCATACAACAACAAGAAGAATATTGAATACTCTAAATGGAAAGGTTATCCAGAGGACACCTACTTCGGTTATTACTCTTTTGAAGAATTGAAGATAAGGACTCTGAATAGATTCACAAGTTTCTATGGAAAAGGGCTTAGATCTTTACGTCTTGAGACGTTATGAGTATTTGCCTTTTTTAGAAATCAAAATGACTGTCTTCGATGAAGCGCTTGCGCTAGAAATGACGGTAGGGAATTGGGGTTAGGAACAATGATATTATAGCCTATATGTCTCATCATGGCTTACGATATTACATACGTGAGTGCTCAATCTTCTTTGGGTATATCTTGTAAATAATTGGAAATAAATGATTTCTCGTTTGTCGGTGCTACTCATAAAAGAGCATAACAATCCTACAGCACGAGAAATCGTTTTTTTTGAACCCGATTTTAAGGGCATCGACTTTCATGCTGCAATGATGAAAGGCTTATGTGACAGACGGAATCGTAGGACGAGATCAGTTCAGTTCTCAAACCTGAAGCCAGCGTATGTCTGGCTTTTGTTGTCTATAATGATGTGCGATTCTCTCGTTTTGGCTCTGCCTTAGAAGGCAAG
>JAZLHI010000014.1:0-4937 GCA_045616725.1 Prevotella sp.
GGCAGGTGCAAAGTGCGAACTCTCCTACATTATTATCTATAGCGGCCTGTTGGAACTCATCCGGAGTCTTACCTTCCATGTAGACAGGCTTTACGATCTTCTCTACATATTCGTTCCAGAACTTCGGACACTCTTCTGGTCCTTTCTTGAATGAGATCTCACGGCTCATGCCGATGATCTGCTGATCTTGCAATGTAATAATTTCGTGTTTCATATTATCATTTATTATTTAGATATTTACGGATGATTTGTTTTTGAATCCTCATTCAGAAGCGAACCTCTTGAACAACTCCACCATGCCGAGCTGATAGAACATCTGGAAGCGGTCGATCATTTCGGGTGTATCATTCTCTAATGCCTTCAGCATCAAGCAGGCAAATTCCAGTTGGCCTGTCCCGTTGGCAGTCACGATGTTCCCGTCACGAACAGCCTGCTCATTGGCATAACCAGCAGCATTAGTATAATTCTCGCCAGCCCATTGCTGCACTTGATGCAGGCCATTACCCGTGTGCTTCACTTCATTCAGGAAGCCATGCCTTGCCATCCACGAGGCCGCATTACAGATCGCTCCGACGAGGCGGCCCTGTGCGATGGCTTCTTTCACAATGGGGACGACCCGATCGGCATCCCGCGATTGCCAGCCATAGCCACCGATGAGCACCAGGGCGGCATAATCACGGGGCATGGTATCGAACGAATAATCTGGCAGCATACGGAAGCCACCAATAGATCGAACAGGCTCCATGGTTGCAGCCACAATCTTATTCACGTATTTCATCTCCTTGCGAGGTCCGACCTCATCGGTCGTTATTCCCTGTGCAAGGAAGGGTATCTCATGATCTGCATATTGATCAAGGAGAATGTAAAGTATTTCTTTCATAGTTCAATGGATTGTGCTACAGAATAAAGCTACACGAACAGTAATCACTGTAGAGGCGCCCGTCTGTGGCAGTGAAACGGAGAACACAATAGTTCGGATCAGTTACTTTTCCTTGAGATGTAGGCTCTCCTGCCAGCGCTTAAGTCGGGGAAAGTAAGTTTTCATCTGGCCGATGTATTCTTCTCTGGTCATAGGAGAAGGAAGATGCTTGTTGATCTCATCCACAAACTGGCTGCAATGCTCTATCATCTCGTCCATTGTGCATTCTTGCAGGAAACGACCGTCTTTGTAGCAATAAAGGCAGTAGTCTTCATTTCTGCTGCCATCAGCATTTGTGCCAAGCACTTCTTGTGTAAGCGGCATTCCGCAACTTTGACAAAACTTATTTTCCATTATTCTTTAATGTTATATTTATCCAAAATTTTCTTTTCCCATTGCCTCAATATTTCCAGTTGTTCGGCAGTATGGAACCAGTGTTCGCCATTCCCAACGATCTCCATCTGGCAAGGATGCTGACTAAGGAATGAATCGTAAACCATCTCTGCAACGACTGCATCCCTTCGAGGCCGCAGTATAAATGTCTCTGCATCCCAACGCACAATCGGGTGGGACACAACCCATTCGTAATACCGATCATCTTTATAATCCGCACAATCGATGAACGTTTTCATATCAAGAAGCGGAGAGACGAACAGCGCCTTGTCAAGGCCTACCTGTTGGAACGCCAGCATCGAGAACCAACATCCGATACTGTTTGCACGGACATTGATAGAACGGTAATTCTGCTTGAGATATTGTGTTACATCAGACAAAAGATCCATCACTATTTCCGGCATTTCCATCACTGGCAGATCAATGCCTATCACCTGATATCCCAAGGGATTCACCACCTCAGCAAAGGCTTGAGCTTCCTCTTTATTGCCCCCATGACCATGAACGAAAAGGAATACTTTGTCGGTCTTCTCGCCGATGATCAGAGCTTCGACAGTAGCAATTCTTGTTACTAAAGTTTTCATCTGTCATTATTACATAGTCGCGTCAGAAGCCTCTTTATAAAGCAGCTCATGAATCTGTCCTAAATGCAGATTCAGATGATTGGTGTAACCAATGATCATGTCCTGCAGCGTCACGCGATTGCCTTCGTAATCGAGCCAGTAGTTCTGGAGTTTTGTCTCATCCACAGAACGAATCACTTGGCAGATATGGAGGTTGTAATACTTCCAGAGCGAGAGGAGCGTGTCCCAATCTTCATGCTGATAATCCTGCAGTTCGAGCCAAAGGTCATTGTCCTGTGTATAGTCAGGGAAGACGAGCATCCCCATCTCGGTATTTGGCATCGAGTGACCGCAGCGAGGCGCGTATTGCAAACGAACCATGCGCTGATGATTGTTGCTCGCCGAGTCAATCAGATGGCCGATGAGCATCTTGATGCTGCGGTTCTGGTGATTGAAACGAGAGGTAATGATATCCTCTGAAAGAAACCTCAGAATGGGTTCTTCCCGAAGGATGATGTTTTGTATTTCTTCTATAATATCGTTAAATCTATTCATATTTTATTTCGTTCAAAAAACATTAGAACAAAACCGAAGATACATAGGGTAGCGATTGCCCATGCAAAAGGGTTGTGTGGCATGAAACAGATAGCGGATACGCCATCAATCAGAAGCAATGTGAAGACAATTCTGATCGTTGGCTTCAATATCGGGTTGTCAGATTGTTTGCAGATCGCCCAAGCTGCATAACTCCCTAACGAAACCAACAATAAGCCACACATCAGACTCATATAAATCATTGCGTTCTGTGTGCCAGCATCGAGGGGTGCTAACTTCCCGCTGATGAGTGGAGAAAAAGTTGCTCCTATATGAATGAGTCCCATCAAAGCAATGAGGATTGAGATAATTTTTCTTGTCATATTTTATTACTTGAAGTTTTTATATAACAGCGTGTCGGAGATCCGTCATCTTCTGTTATCATATCATAGAATGTCCAACCACAATGTTCGTAAAAGTCGGTATGCTCAGTGATGAGGTAGCATGTCTTAATGTCTTTTTCTTCCAATCGTTCAATGGCATAATCTAGCATCGCTCGAGCAATTCCCCGATGTCGATAAGCTTCTTCTACATAGACAGCACATATATTGGGTGTAAGATCCTTACGTTGGTGAAAGTCGTTCTCGATTACGCCAAGTCCGGCAATAATCTGATCGTCCTCATTCAATACTACAATCCAGGCTGGCACTCCTGTCGTTGATACAAGAGCCTCCTGCATACTATCGGCATAAGCCTCTTCTGGGATATTCCATTTCTGAGCGAACCATCTAATTGCATCGGGAATTATCTGTGGATGTGAGACAATGTTAATGAGTTTCATAACACAAACGTTGTTTCTGCGTATGTTTATTTATTCTTATTGATATAAGTAACGTATGGATGACTGAAATCTGCCCTCTGGTAATATGTAGCAGACATTGTGCTGCGGTCAAATACAATCGTCCATCGGGTAAACTCTTTTGATGCAACGCTGCTAATACTCCGGGTGACTTGCTCCATTGTCATCGTTGGGAGAGAATCCTGTCTCGCCTGAAGTATATCAAAGCGGCGGTGAGAATCTTCGTAGTAGGTCGATGAACCTTGTTTGCGGCTCGGAGCGAGATAATGGTTGGTGCAAAGGGCAGATTCTGTGACTAACATCTTGTTATCAACCCATTCTACAACAACATTCCTGCCCTCTGTATCACTGATAGCAAGGTGATGAGCAAAGCCAGCATCCGAGTGATGGTCATACTTGCCTAAGAGCTGTAGGGCTTCTTCGACGTTGGCAGCTTTGTTGAGCAATAGACGGATCGCAAGCGTCGTGGTTACATTTGACTTGCCTGTGTCTTGGTGCGTTTCATCTTGATCTCCTGCTACAAGATCTGCTACATACAGCCCTTTTTCGTTCATGCCGTCAAGAGCTCCATATAAAGAGGCTAGCAGCATGAGTTTGTTCTGCATGTTGTCAGGTTTCCATCCGTCACCAAATCCAAGGAAAGGAATGAAGAATGTGGCAATGCTAGAATAGCCAGATTGAGGATGTGAGTGAATGATCACCATATCTCCTGACGCTCCTGGCCAATCGAAATTACGACCTGCACAATTAGCTCCGTTGGTACAAGGTACGCAAATGGAACTGCAGCCGAAGTTCTGATTTACACTCAAAGTTTCAGGATTTACCAACCCATGAGTGAGGTATTTAGTCACAAATCGAACCAGGTCATCAGGGGATGCTGCACCTCCTTCTGCCATAAGATCATCTATACCATAATCTCCATCAATCGTGTATTCATACATGCCGTCTGCTACGAAATGGACACTATTTGCTGCTTTGTATTGCGTGCCAAAGGTAACGTAAATAGAAATTAATAGAACAATAATAATTGACCCAAGGATGAGTAATATCTTTTTCATAAGAATATTCTTATTCTTTTACAAATGAACTGATTTCTATCAGATTTCCCTCAGGATCTGCAATATAGCAGGTGCGCTGTCCCCAAGGCTCGGTAGTAGGAGCGAAGACAGGCTTGGCTCCTAAGCTGATGGCGCGCTCATATTCCTTATCCACGTCAGCAAAGGTAGGGACATCGAAGGAGAGTTCCATCGTGCTGTTGAGACCCTGAGGATAGGAAAGTTTTTGCGAGATCATCTGCTCGAAGTCTGAGCGAGGGAAGAGGATGAGACGCATACCATCGAGCGTCATCTCTACGTTTGGCTCCTGTCCGTTCCAATCTGTCTGGAAGCCGAAGACGTCACGATAGAAGGCGACGACCTTGGCGTTGTCGGTGGTGAAGAGACCTATTGTGTTGAAGTTAAAGCGTTTCATTGTTATATAGTATTTATCAATAGTTAAGTATTTAGGGGAATCAGCAAATGGCGATCAGCGCCATCCTTCCCTGTCTCTCTTCCAGAACTCCTCTTCCGACATTTCTCCCTGCCAGAGGCTGCGGGCAGCGGGGATGTATTTCTTCAGTTGCCAATGAAAGTATCGTACCGAATTTACGTGTCGTGAATATTCAGGGCAG
>JAZLHI010000015.1:0-2987 GCA_045616725.1 Prevotella sp.
TGAGACCATGACTGAGAAAGCAGAAGCCGTTCGTTGCAACCGATTCGAGAGCATTGTAAACGAACGATACGACTTCTTTGACCGCAACAAACTCCGTGGCAGTTTCCTTGACTACTTCAAAAAGAAAGCAGACAAGAAGAACACCAAGTGGCAGAATGTGTACAAGTACTTTGAGAAGTTCGTAGAAGGAAAGTGCACTTTTGAAGAAATCAACGTTGACCTATGTGTCAAGTTCATGGAGTTTCTGCTTACAACGACTCAGTTGAAGCATCCTACAGTCAAATTGCATACCAATACCGCTTCCGGCTACTGGTCAACTTTCCGTGCCGTACTACACACAGCCTATCGTGAGCACAAGATTAAGGACAATCCTAATGGCTACCTTGACAGGATTGACACCATCCCAACCGAAAAAGAGCATCTTTCCCAGCAGGAACTTATCACTCTTGCAGAGACTCCATGCAAGCATCAGGTGTTGAAGGAAGCATTCTTGTTTTCATGCCTCACAGGACTCAGAAAGAGCGACATCATGGCACTTACTTGGAACAAGATTCAGCCATATGGTGATGGAGGCATGTTTATCACTGTACGTATGCAGAAGACCAAGCAGCTCATAAAGAACCCTATCAGCGAGGAAGCACTTGAACTCATTGGGTTCTACGATGAGGATGTCGACCGTAAACCTACAGACAAAGTATTTGTGGGGCTGAGAGACTGTATGACACAGAAGCCATTGAAGGACTGGCTTGACGCAAGTGGCATCACCAAGCACATCAGCTACCACTGCTCTCGCCATACCTTCGGTTCACTTCAGGCAGATGCAGGAACGAGCATCTATGCCATCCAAAGGATGCTTGGTCACAAGAATGTCGAGACCACTCAGATCTATGCTGATATGAGCGATGAGACAAAGAAGGCTTCTGTTAATCGTATCACACTGAAGCCAACAACGAGTCCTGCACCAGAACCAGATGCACCAATGTCAATACAGGTTAACCCTGCTGAGAGTGCCTAATGGATTATGAGGATCGCGTTGGAAATCACATTGTAAGGGAGGACTCAAATGTTCTCCCTAAAATTTTACTATCAGCACAAATCAACTTAATTCCATTGATTCTTTGAAATCAAGTAAAATCCATTGATTTTGTATGATAAATCTTGCGTTATGCAAGGTAGAGCTATCACAATATGTTAAAAAATCAAATAAATTAGATTGATTTTACAAAATCAACCATAATCACTTGACTTAATCAAGAAAAAAGTATTACCTTTGCATCAACAAATAGTTTTATATCTATGATTAAAGGTGTTATTACAGGAGATTTGGTCAACTCCACCAATATTGCAGTCGAATGGCGACAGACTGTTGTAGATGCATTAAATGCGTGTGTCACTGACTTTTCGCCACTGACTCCAATAAAAATAGAGATGTACAGAGGCGATAGTTTTCAGGTCGTTGTGGACAATCCTGAACTCTCGCTGACTATAGCTATTGCAATTAGGGCAAAACTTCGTGCTTCTACACCCGAAAAGAAGGAGATTTGGGATGCCAGAATTTCTGTTGGAATCGGTGATGTTTCCTTCGAAAGTGACAATATAGTTACCAGTGATGGCGAGGCTTTCAGATTGTCAGGTAGAGCTTTTGACGCTATTGGCAAGAAAAAACTGACAATAACCACGCCGTGGTTAGAATTCAACAATTCAATAGAACTTGTTACACGCTTCGCAGATGATGTTGTATCTTCATGGACTGTCAAACAGTCAAAAGTTGCATATCACTCATTGCTGTTCCCTAAGACTCAGAAAGATATGGCGGCAGACTTAGGATTGACAAAGCAGAACTTCAATTCACACTGGACTTCTGCCAGAATCCAGTTAATCCAGGACTATATAGAATATAACAAATTACATATATCACAATTCATCAAACACTAATATGGAAGCGTTCATTGTTTTGATAAAACTTCTTTGTGCCCATCTGTGTTCAGACTTTATTTTTCAGACAGATGCAATTAATAATGGTAAGCGTAAGTCAGGAAGCAAGGGCTTTGGCTTCCAGATCCTTCACAGTATGATTCACGCAATTGTAGCATATCTGTTTGTTGCAGAGTGGTGTTGTTGGCAAATTCCTGTGGTCATTCTCGTGAGCCACTTCCTCATAGATGAGATAAAGTGTAAGCTCCATAAAGATTCCCTTACGATATTCCTTACAGACCAGTTCGCTCATATCATAGTCATTGGACTACTTTGGTTCTTTCTGTACGGCGAAAAGATTGAACTTTCTTGTATGGCATGTCCTTGCTCTTCGAAAGTCTGGTTTATTGGCATGGCGTACATACTGATGCTAAAGCCTTCATCCATCCTATTGAGTTTGTTCCTTGACAAGTGGACACCTGCATCACCAAACACCCAGAGTCTGCCAAATGCAGGACAGTGGATTGGTTATATTGAGCGAATCCTGATACTTACATTTGTTCTCATTGGCAGTATGGAAGGAGTAGGTTTCTTGCTGGCAGCAAAGTCCGTCTTCCGTTTTGGCGAGTTGAATAAGGCAAAAGAAATTCGCACTACAGAATATGTGTTGATCGGAACACTTGCAAGTTTCACCATTGCTATACTTACAGGCATAGCCGTTTCTCATCTACTATAAGTTTATGGTAAACAACAAGAAAGGTAATCTCTGGCTACTTATTTCTTTGTGGGTGGCGTGCATCATTATGTCAACGGTGGTGTATGTCGCATTGTACAACAAGGCCCATGATTATTTCATAGCGATTATCAGCACCATAGGCATCGCGGTATTCGCTTGTGCGTGTGTATGGCAAATCTTCTCGCAACTGGAAAACATGGTTCCCAAGAGCGAACGCGAGCGCATCAAGGCAGAGAAACTTGCAGAGGAAGCTCGCAAGAAGCAACTGGCAGAGGTACAGAGCCATGAGGTAACACGCCCAGAACCGCAGCAACATCAGATTGTCGTCCAGAACACC
>JAZLHI010000016.1:0-8305 GCA_045616725.1 Prevotella sp.
GTATCTGTCTTGAAAAAGTTCTTACGATAATCATCAAGTGCGTTATTGTCGCAGACAAAAGGTTTTATGTTCAGAGGCTTCTTGCTATCATGGATTCCGTATATTTTGAACATTCCTTTACCAAAACCTTCTATAAGATCAAACACCTTTGTTGATTTTGGAATAGGTTCAAAAACGAAGGTAGTCTTTACTTCGTCTTTTCCCTCTCCTGGAATCCACTGCCCCAAAGGAAACTCCCTACATTCCTTTACCATATAGTGCTTGCCATCGCCACAGTCAAGGAATGTTTCATTTGTGAATTTGAACTTTGTTCCAGGTTTTGTTGCAATGACTTCCACTATGGTTGACGTATCTGCAAAGGTTACGCTACCGATACTGAGATAGTTTCCGTATGCAACAACTATGTCTGCCTTTTTCCAGACTTTGTTTCCTGCCAACGCATTGACTACAATGCTGAATAGGAATAATAGGGATAATGTTGTTCGTTTCATTGTTATTTCTTTATTATCACTCCTATGACATAAAATTCTGGGATATCCTTTACAATATCTTCATGCATATCAGGAGAAATTTCATTCTCACCACAGAAACGGAAAATACCTGCTTCTGAATCAAACCATGCAGAACCATAAAGAACGAGAGGGGTGAACTCACCTATCTTCATGTTATCTAGTTTGAATGGACGAGACTGATACAATGTATTCTGTTTTCCATCTGAATCAACTTGCTTTTCAAAATTCAAAGGGAATCCTATTGAATTGCCTTCAAGATTGAAATTCATCCTCTTTACCTCAATATTAGGTTTGTTCGGCAAGCCTTCTGTATCGGGGTAGAAACTCACCGTAATTTTGTTATAGACCTCCTTTTTGCTCTTATTGGTGAAAACAACACCATAATTATGAAATTCCTCTTCCTTTCCGCAGACATAATGCTTCACAATTGGTTGGATGCCATAAGTCACGCTGTCTTTACCTAGTTCCGAAATATCAAAGGAATACACCTCATATCCCATATCTTTAAACAATGGGATATAATCTTCTGCAGTAGCCGCTTGTTGTTTAATTGACTGCGCCCACGCCATAGTTACGCCAAGCGCTATGAAAATAGACGTAATTGTTCGTTTCATTTGCTTTTATTTTTAAGAGTTTATTATTTCTTTGGTTTCTTGGTAAAACTGTACGCCGTTGAGAACATTACGTAGCGAGGGATGCTGTTGTAACGGCGCTCGGTGTAGCCCTGTGCGTTGACGGAGTAGCCGATGTTGCTGACCTGATGAAGAATGTCGTAGGCAGAGAGCTTTGCCACGAGCGTGCCTTTACAGAATGCCTTGGAGATGGAAGCGTTCCACGCATTGGTGGTATTGTTTATCTCCGATGACTGATAACCGCGGCGCACGAAGATGTTGTAGTCAGTTGCAATGGTGAAAGAACCGAGAGGTTTCGGCGTGGTATAGGTGCAGTTCACACCATATTTGTATTCGTAGGCATCAAGGTCTTGATAGTCTTCACGATTGCTGCGACTGTGGCGACCGTCAATTCTGCCGAGGAGTCCAGCGGTGAAGAGTTTGTACTTGTAGTTAAGCATCAGGCGCAGGTTTGTGTTAAGGCTGTTCACCGTTGAAAGTTCTGGCGATGGAGTAAGAGCATGTAACTGCTCCAATGTAGGTGTGCCATCAAACTCCACGGTCTGCAATGCGAAGTCAACGCTGCGGACATACTGCAAGGAACCGTCCATCGTCAGTCGCCAACGCTTCTGCTTGTCGAACTGCCAGTTGAGACCGCCACTCGCCTTACCGTTCCAGTTGCCATCAACATTATCCGTCATTGACACGTAACCGCCAGTCTTTGAGTTATACCAACGTCGAGAACCGTGATTGTTTGTAGTTGCATTGTATTCTACCTTCCCCCAATATGTCAAAGGAATTGAGTCGCACTTCACATCAAGACGTACATCGGCATTATATTGACAAGCATTCTTCAGTGACAGATTACTGAAACTGAAGTATAGCGGATCGTTTGTATCGCTCATATCCACAAGGCTTGTTAGAGAGTTAGGTGTCTCATTGCGCTGCATATTAATGCGCCACTTTATGCGCTTCGTTGTCCAAGAGAAGTAAAAGTCAGGATTGAATGTGCGCATTGTCCTGTTGGATGTCTGTAGAGTTGAACGATAGTTCGATTTCGTTGGTCGCCAGAAATCTATACGTTCATCTGCAATCTCCCAAGGAAATCCTAATCGCATAAAGCCTTGGGCTATTTCTATCATTTTGCCTTCAGCATCGAGAGCCGTCTTATTGAAAGATTTGGTGATTGCGAAAGTGGTGTTGTAATATCTGCTGAGAGTATTAAACTGATATGAGTTATTGATATCCGTCGCAACTGCGAGGGAGTCGTATGTCGATGGCAGAATAAACGGATCGCTGGCATAGCGTCCACCAAGGGAATCAAGACGATAGTTCAGATTGTCGCTATGCTGCATCATCTGCCTATAGTAAAACGATAGGTTTAGACTGATAAGTGGTTTTGTAAACCATTTGACAAGTCCCACATTTGCAGTATAATTGTATCGCCAAGAAGCATTGTCACCAAACCTATTACGCAAGTCAAGTTTGTCGGCGTCGGTGGAGAACATATTAGTTCTGTTGAAACTGAAGTTTTCTGACGGATTAATCCTTTCGTATGCAGCATCTACACCAATATCGTATGCGCCATTATCCCATGGTGCACGATTGCTCATGATGACTCTTCCACTGGCATTGAATGTTTTTTGCAGACTTTTGGAAAGTGACTCGCTGCTATTTGTAAGCCTCGTCTGCCATGTGGAGTCAGAAGATGAACTGTTATTGTCACGAGTGTTGTAGCTCAGTTCTGCACTAGCTCTTAAATAGTATGGTTTATCCAATCGGAAATTCTCGGTAATCTTGAAATCATTGTTTTTACTCCTGTTACTGCTGAAGCCACCTGAGAAGATGTTTCCTTCGGTACGATAACGCTCACTGCGGTACGTCTGTTCGTTGTTCGTGTCCTGCCATGAGGCCTTGGCATCCAATGTATTCGACCATTTGCCGAACTTATCGCTCACATCATGGTGCATGCCAGCCTGACGTGTAGTTATCAAACCACGGTTTGTCTTGCTCGGATTCCAATCGCCGTTCTCTCCAGGCTCGCGTTCCTCGTTTACGTTATTGGCATTGCCGAAGGTTGCAAGGCGGTATCTTTCGCCATACATCAAGCCGAACAACTTTGCCATCCAACGTTCTTCTGAGCCAACTCCAACTTCCGAGTTGACGATATAGCCACGACTATATTCCTTCTTCAGTACCACATCGAGCGTAAAAGTCTTCTTTTGCTGTTCGGTAGGAAGTCCAAGAGTTGCCGACTTTTCATCTATCTTATCGTATGCCTTCAGTTCCTTTACCGTGAAGTAAGGCAGGTTCTCCAGCATCACCTTGTTGTCACCCTTGAAGAAGTCCTTGCCGTTGAGCGTGAGGTTATCAACATGCTTTCCGTTGATAGTTATCTCACCATTGCTTGACAGCTCTGCACCTGGCAACTGCCGAATCAGTCCATCAAGCATACTGCCCTCAGGAAGTACGAACGCAGTTGCATCATACACAAGTGTATCACCACGATACACCATCTGTATCTTCGTAGCCTTCACCACGACTTCATCCAACTCTGCGGTCTTATGGATCTTGCGTTTCATTTTCAAATCAGGTCCATCTACAAGATATTTCGCCTTTTCTATAATCAACGGCACATATAGTGTCTCATAATCCTCATGCTCAGCTTTGAGAATAAAATTACCATTTTTCCTTGGCATAAGGGCGGTATAGAACACCTTGGGACGTTTTGTGTTCCAATCCCTGGTCCGGTAAACATACACTGTATCAACTGGTTCTAAATAATGACCGAACATTCTGGACAAAGTCGAATCATTATTCAGCATTGTGACCCTAGCCATTACAGCTTCGCCTGTAAATGAATCAAAGATGCCTGCATGTACTTGCATTAACGAATCTGTTATGTCTGCCTTAACATTGCTACAAATGCAGAGCAGGAATAAGAGGGGTAATGTTATTTGTTTCATTTGCTTTCACTTATTATGGTTTCTTATTCAATAACACATTACTTTCGCTTTCGCTACCAGTAAGATTATTATTTGTATGTCAATTTTAATCTAATGATTTGGATGCTTGGTGGCTTCACAGCCACCAAGCCCCGTTACTAACTTATTCTCATGAAAAAACGTACTGTTTGTAATAATAATACTTAACTGTCTGTTTTGCTACTACAAAAGTTATCATGCCTGGACAACCCGACTCATATCATCTTCTTCCATTTTCGTGATATTCTGACGTAGCAGGACAAGATAGAAGCGAGGGAGTTTTGCTACAGGCGGATGGTCTGCTATGTATTGCTCAATCTTCTTTCGTGCTGCAATACGCAGTTCTTCATCATCGCATGGAACTAACAATGTTTCGTCTATAAAGGCGATATGCCAGAAAGACAGATAGCCTATTACATATTGTTGTACGGCTTTTACCTCGTCTTTCTCAATACTTGGTATTAATACCGAACTGTGCATTCGCTCGTTTTCGCAAATGCCAACTACCGCCCATGAGAGGTCAATGTATCTGATTGTATAATTCATAACTTGGCTTGTTTTTGGTTGTGAGTGCAAAATAACGAATAATTCCAAAAACATCCACTACACAAAAGGGTAATTCCGTTCTGAGGTGAACAAGAATTACCCTTTTGTGTAGTAAAATCCAAGATGTATTGAATGGAAATGTCTAAATCAGACCATAATTTGTTGCAAAAGCGACAGCTTCGGTTATGCTTTCTACACCGAATTTCTCAAAAAGATTGCGTCGGTGGAACTTTACGGTATCAACTCCACGGAACAATCGTTCGCTAATGTCTTTGATGGAATATCCCTGTGCTGCCAAAGTAAGGATGTGTCTCTCTTCCGGTTTCAAGGTTATCGGTTCGCATTCCTCCCAACGATGTCTTTCAAGCGAGTATTCCCAATAGTAACTCTTTCCCTTTATTCGCATATTGATATGCCCGGCATCCTTCTGTGAAGAGAGCGAAACAGTACACAGAGCAAGCCATATTCTTCCATTGGAGAGAAGCATGGGAGTGAGTTTGTGATGTATGAGAGTGCGATGGTCAGATGCTTGCAGATGAAAGTCATAGCTGATTGTTGCTTTTGTCATTTCTTCCTCTGTCATCTTCTCACTCATCTGAAAACCAGCCTCGTTAAGTTCTAGAAGCATCGATAGTTCCTCTTGTGGTACATTCTCCATATAGAAGCCGTAGCCCATCTGTTGAACATCCTCTGCCGTGTGTCCGCAGAGGAATAGCGGGTTGTCCGATACATAGAGGAAGTTCTTGCGGAAGTAGTCAATGATATACACACTCTGATACGTTGTCTTGGCGAAAGCCTTTGCTGCCTCCACCAATGGCATCGCTTTGGCATAATCCGCCTCAGTAATGCCTTCCACACGATTCGCATCTATGAAAAATTCGTCAATCTGTGCCATAAAAAAGTTATACCATAGCGGACTCCATACATGAAATCCCAAGTTTCTCTTCTATATCAGCAACGCTCTTGAACGAAAAGTTAGTCGTGCCGGAGAGGATTCTGCTAACATATTGCGGAGAACAGCCAAGACGTTGTGCCACGTCAGAACGGGACAGACCATTCTCCTGCATATAGTCAACAATGCTCATGGCTACGCTTTGTGACCATCTGAGCCAAACGGCATTCTCATGACGCCATCTTGCTTCTTCTACAAATGTTGATGGCTCACTGCTCTGGTGTGCCTCCAGGAACTCTAATGTCTTCTTTCTCATAACTCAATCCTCCTTAAAGAAATCTATAAAACTATCTTGATCGAACACTCCGTTCTTCTTCAGAAAATCACGACAGGCATTCAGTTTATCCAACTCAATCTGAGTATGTTCCCTTTCTTGCATCGTTGCCGTGAGCTTGATAGCACCTCCTGTAACAATATATACATTTGGATCTATACGGATTGCATATATTCGAAGCCAGCTTGCATGTCTCTCTCTATCCCAATTGCGTGCCTTTTCGCGTGTCAGTTCATGTATTCTGTTGTCAGAAAGGCTAAGCGGATGGAACAAGCCGTCAAGCTGTTCTGTGTACGGAAAGTCAAGTACGAGCCTCTCCAACTCCTTTGCATCCTCCATTGTGTCCTTGATAGCATCGCTTATCTTACGAACATGGAAGAATCCTTGTAGGTCATCAAGGTTTGCGAGAAAGAAATCCAGCAGATAGTTGGCATTACTCCACTGACGGAACAACATAGTCAGTTCGTCCGTGTCTTTCGCTTCATCGCGTACAGCCCACAGATGGTTATATCCTGGTATAGCCCTAACAAATTTCATTGTCACCATATTTATATTTATGTGAATACTGATGCAAAACTAGGTTCCCGTGAAGTAAACAGCAGAGATCAACAACGCTGGTTGGCGGTTCACCAAAAGTTTATGAGTGCAAAGTTAATACTTTTACTTTATTCTCGCAACTTTTAAGTTGCATTTTTTCCTAATAGCCTTATTTTTCTGTATTTTTAACGAAAACGCCCTTCTTAATCGTCTCCACAAAGCTATTTGCACTTAAAATCGAACTTCCGCGTTTATGAACGTTAAAAACGTTAAATCTTACACCTTTGCGAATATCATTTCAACTACAAAATCACTTTTCTACCTTTTAAATGCTTTTGGTTTGATATTCAGCAAGTTACTTATTAAATATATATATTATTATATAATATATAAGGTCATTTTAACACGTCAAATGAGGTGGTTTTGTCACAATGTCACAAGTCACAATGTCACAAATTTACAAAAGGTGTGAAAACATTTCAAGACGAAGATGACGCCCTAAAATGGGGCGTCATTAAATTTTTATCTCATAGAGCATCTGCCGCAATCGCCATTACATCCCTTGCAGCAACTCTTATCATTGCCGCCCTTGATATGTCGGTAAAGCACGTAGAGAAAAGCGATGACTACGGCTGAGAGAAGAAGATAACTTATCAGATTCATAAAAAAGTGAACAGTTAACAGTTAACAGTTAACAACGAACAACGAACAGTGAACAGTTAACAACGATGCCCGAATAACATTTTATAGGATTTACAGGGTTACTACACTTGATAGATTATAAACTATCAGGGCTGCGATGTATGCTATCAGGCATTGGAGAATGACGACTGCTATGGCATCACGGGTGCCGAGTTCGCGGCGTATGGCGGCGATGGCGGCGATGCAAGGGGTATAGAGCAGGCAGAAGACGAGGAGGGAGAGGGCTGATGCCGTGGAGAGTATCGATGTGATAGGCATCGAAGGACCGAAGAGGACACTGAGAGTGCTCACCACGCTTTCCTTGGCAAGGAAGCCGCCTACGAGGGATGTGCATATACGCCAGTCGCCGAAGCCGAGAGGTTCGAAGATGGGAGCAACGACTCCTGCCACCGTTCCGAGGATACTGTCATCGGCATTCTCCACCTGCTGAAGATGGAAACCGAAGGTCTGGAGAAACCATATAATAATCGCTGCCATGAAGATGACGGTGAAGGCACGCTGAAGGAAGTCGCGGGTCTTCTCCCAGAGCAGCATAAACGTGGAGCGGGCAGAAGGCATACGATAGTTTGGCAGTTCCATAACGAATGGTACGGGCTCGCCCTTGAGCAAGGTGCGCTTATAGATGAGAGCGATGATGATGCCCACGATGATGCCCATGAGATAGAGTCCTACCATCACCAAGGCTGCCTTTCCTGGGAAGAAGGCTGCACAGAAGAAGGCATAGATAGGCAGTTTCGCCGTGCATGACATGAAAGGAGTGAGCATAACGGTGAGTCTGCGGTCACGCATCGAAGGCAGGGTGCGACTTGACATCACGGCAGGCACGGAGCATCCGAAGCCTATGAGAAGCGGCACAATAGATCGTCCCGACAATCCGATGCGGCGCAAAGGACGGTCCATGACAAAGGCGATACGCGCCATATAGCCAGAGTCCTCGAGCATGGAGAGGAAGAAGAAGAGAGTGACGATGATAGGAACGAATGAAGCCACAGCACCTACACCTGCATATATACCATCGATGATAAGAGAGCGGACAACATCATTTACAGCCCATGACTGCATCGCTACATCGGAAACTTCCGTAAACCACTCAATACCCATCTCAAGCCATTCCTGCATAGTGCCGCCAATGACATCGAAGGTGAGCCAGAAGACAATAGCCATAATGCCTAAGAAGGAAGGCAGAG
>JAZLHI010000017.1:0-11706 GCA_045616725.1 Prevotella sp.
AACATACCAAAGATTTATCAGGGTAGGAACACCTACTTTGATAAAGCCCTTGTTGACCTTCACTTTGCAGAGCTTATAGCAGAGTTTGACAGGAGAGACTATTACACAATAGATCAGTTGGAGGAGAAATTCCAGATGAGTCACCAAGCAGTTCTCTCCTTTGTCCAACGAAACAAGATTCCACGCATTACGCAAGGAAGAAGCGTATACTACTCCAAGGTTCATGTCGATACGTTCAAAGGTGAACGGGAAAAGGTTGATCCGAATTACTATACCTATAGTGAAATCATGGAGAAGTACAGCTTCAGCAAAGACCAGGTAAGCTACTACATCCACAACTATGATATACCGAACCACAAGCATGGTCGTTTCACTCTGGTAGAGAGAAAGGCTTTTGACCGCATCATCAAAGAGCGTATGGAAACCAACTCACTCGCCAAAGAGAAGGAACGCAGAGAGCAACAACCAAAAACATGTGTTGTTCCTGAAGGCTATCTCTCGGTAGCACAGATAGCCGAAAAGTACGGAGTCTCACAGAAGCATGTAACAGCCAAGACCAGAGAAGGCAAAGTTCCAAAGCTCGTGATAAAGCATTTCAACTACTACAATGAGGAAGCCATAGAAACACTATTCAATCGTGATCCAGAAAAGTTCGATGTGCCAGAGGACTATATTACAGCAGAACAAGTAGCCAAGAGATTCAAGGTCACAGTACACTATGTCCATAACAGAACACGTACTGCCAACACTCCAAAGATAACCGTTAAGCATATCAACTTCTATGAACTGAAAGCAATAGAAGCATTGTTTGGAAAAAATGAGGCAAGTCCGGAACTCCAAGGTGATGAAACTGCAGAGTGGCTGACTGGTGAACAGGTTGACCAGATGCTCAACTCTACTGTAGTTGCCAGACGTACCTTTGTCTCTCGTCACAAGATACCAAACAAGAAGGAGTATGGAATTACCTACTACCTACGTTCTGCTATCGAGGAAGCCATGAACCCACTTGCCAAGTACGGTGACAAATACTACACCGTAGAGCAGATAATGGAGCGATTTGACCTTCCACGAGACAAAGTATATGGTATTATGCGATACAGCGACGTAAGGCGACAGCATGTAAGCAGCTATACTCTTTTCCTTAAAGAAGATGTCCTTAGAGTCATGTACGAGAGGATGAACAAGTGATACTCGAACTTATTCCGACTTATTCAAACTTACTTTCAAATTATCAGATACTTACTGATGTCAGCATTAAATCATTTCAGAATTTTGCCAGTAAATTCATAACTTCAAAACAATACGACTATGCAACAATGTAAAACCGTAACTCTTCGCACACGCAAGTGTAAGAATGGTATGCTATCGTTCTATCTTGACTATTATCCAGCATTCCGAGACAAGGAAACCATGCAGTCCATCCGTCACGAATCATTGCATATCTACATTTATGCAAAACCAAAGAACAATCGCGAGCGTTCTCATAACAAAAGCCTCACAGAGAAAGCAGAAATGATCAGATGTATGAGATACGAATCCATCATCAATGAACGCTTTGGCTTGTATGACAAAGCCCACAAGAAGGCAAGTTTCCTCGCCTACTTCAAGAAATTATGCGAGAAGAATAACCAAAAGTGGGATTATGTCTATCTGCATTTCTATGACTATGTAAATGGTAAATGCACCTTTGAGGAAGTTGATGTGCCTCTCTGCAAGGGCTTCTGCGAGTATCTACTGGATGAAGCAGTCAACCGTAGAACAAAGGAACCATTGTCACAAAACTCCGTTTCTGGCTATTGGTCAACCTTTAGAGGAATGCTTAGAATAGCATACAGAGACAAGCAGATTCCAGACAATATCAACGAGTTCCTTGATAAGGTTAAGACCGTAGAATCAAAGAAAGAGGTGTTGACACTTGAAGAATTGTACAGACTCTATAAGACACCATCGGAAAACGAGTTGATTAAGAGGGCTGCTATCTTTTCCTGTCTGACAGGTCTTCGTTTCAGTGACGTTCAAGCCCTTCAGTGGAAGAATGTCTGCACCTATGCTGATGGGGGAAAGTATCTTGACTTTATCTCCATCAAGACAGAGAAGCAGAATATCGTGCCAATCAACAAGGATGTTGAAAAGTTGATGGGTAAACCAGGAACAGGCTTCGTCTTCAAAGGTCTGAAATATGAGATGACCCAACAGCCGATGAAGGATTGGCTTGCAGATGCAAAAATCCAGAAGCATATCACCTTCCATTGCTTTCGTCACACATACGCAAGCCTTCAGGTGGAACTTGGTACTGACATTTACACAGTCCAAAGGATTCTCGCCCATTCCAATGTTGCAACCACCGAGATTTATGCACGTCATGCTGAGCCAAAGAAACGTGAAGCTGCTGAAAAGATAACCATTGAAAAGTTAAAAAGTGTTGCAAAACAACAGACAAACAAGTGCAAGAAAGGAAAAAACGATAGTGCCGAAACTACGGGTGAAAGTCAAACAAGTGAAAAAAAGACAAACAAACGCAAGAAAAAGTAACTTGTAAATTCCTAATACACAAAACTTTAATAAAGTTAAGAGACTGGAATTTGTTCCGAAATATTCATAGATATTCGAGTAATTCTCCCTAACTTTGCAGTCATAAAACGAGATAAAAATCAAAGTAAGTATGACTACAAATCTTAGGGAGAATACTTTTATTATCACAATCACCAGTCTCACGACGGTGGCATTCATAGCCCTTATCGGCACATTGGTACTGGCACTTCGTTCATCAGAAGATGCCAATGTACCACCCATGATGATAATCGACCTTATATTGGTCCTGGTTATCTTCTTTGTATATTTCTGCAAGACCACCGGCACAAAGCAAACACAAGAAACTATGAAAGTGACCGAGGATGTTCCTGCACTTACTCCCCTATCCTATCATGACATTCGCCAAGAGCGCAAAAGCAAGGAAGACGAATTGAATGAGAAGAAACTTGCTGCTGTTTCCGAATATGTTCAAGTCGTAATGAGTCCATATCTCAAAGAATCAGAGGTAACACAACTCATTACTAATATCACCATGTGGGTTGATTCCGATGAAGCTGTGCTTACCTCGATAGCCACAGACGGGCGGCTTACGACTCTCGATCTGCGCCATTTTGCTTGGAATATTGGCGAAAGGTTCAAATGGAAAGGAGCCAAAAGAGCGTCATTTCTCAAAATTGTCTTTCCTGTAGAAATGCGTGAACTCGAAGTAGAGACCATCAGACGCAACCTCAGGCAGAACGGAACATGCCTAATTGAACTCGATATTCCAGATAAAGGATGCTATGAGTTTATCAATCTATAAAATATTCCGACTTATTCATACTTACTTTGACTTACTGCTAAATTACAGCTACTTACATTACTTCGCCATTGAATCATTGCGTTCCTTTGCACCAGAATTTCAAAACAATTACGAATATGGATGCACAAGAAACAACATTCAATGACATTCCTGAAGCTATAGGAAAACTTACCAAGAAGATTGACAGAATAGAGAAACTGTTAGTCTCATTCAAAAAACAGTTTGAAGACAGTGGAGCAAGTAAGGATCACGTTACCTTGACCCTCCAAGAAGCTGCAGACCTTTTGAAGGTCAAACGTTCTACCATGTATTACTATGCAGAGAACGACATGGTTCCTTTTACGAAGAAAGGTAAAATCCTTTTATTCTTCAAAGACGAGCTTATGAAATGGCAGGAAGCTGGAAGGAATACTGCCAGAGTCTTTACTCATGAAGAAGTAGAGAAAGAAGTCATGAACAATATCAAGAAAAGGAATAAGCATAGAAGAGAATTACCTGACTGAATCATGTATTTTCCATCAAATGTTACACTTTTCACATCCTATGCAGATAGACTGCACAGACATTGAGTAACTTTGCAGCATGATTCAAAATAGAAGACCCATACACAATACGAGAAGAAAGAGTTTGCTATTATGCAAATTCTACATATCATATAATTAACGTTTTATTCACTCACAAAAAGAACTATGAAACGGAACAAGCAATCATCCGTGCTCTCTCTTTTTGTGTAATCGTTGTCTCGGACAATGTACAAAATCTGAGATTGAGCAGCCCGAAGTCGATGAACTTTGGGCTCTTTTTCGTGCTGCCTATGAGCAGTACCAGTTGGAAATCGTCAATGGCAATAAGCTCTACAAGCGATTTATCAACGACTTCATCAGTTATCATCTTCCTTTCTTTACTGACGATGAGCATCTGATTAGAATGCACATCCGTAACCTCAGCAGTGTCTATGAACTGTTGACTGAGCGAAATGACCTTATTGATATTTACTTCAATAAGGATTCTTTCGTTTATGAGAACTATGTTACCATGACGGAACAGTTCAACACTGTCAAGCGTGTCTATGACTACAACGTAGAGATGGGCTGGTTCAATGACGATCAGCTTGATTTCTTGGTGAACTACATCAATGAAGAGAAAATCTTTGTGGAGGATATTACCGTGTCTGAGCTGAGAGATTTCTTCGGTTGTTCACTGAAGAAGCCACTTGTCGTAAGAAAGATGGCGTGGTTCCTGCTGTTGCTTAATGCACTTGCCTATAGAGATCTTCTTGTAAGATGCTGGCAAAAGCTTATCGCAGAGAACAAACTCCTGCAGTCTAACAAATCCTCAAAACCAGTAACCATAACTGCCATCAGTTCTAACATATCTCGCAAGAGAAAGGACTTCGTCGATGACGGCAGTGCGATTGTGCCATTCAATAATTTAATCGAAAAGCTGAAATTGTATGTAAAATGAAAGAAAAACAACCAAGTGAAACAAAAAAGGTTGAGAAGTAAGTTGACAGAAAAATAAGGTCAACATATTTTCACTTGGTTAATGACTTATTGGGAGTACCTTTGCCGCCGAATCGGTTCATTTCGGGGGCAGCTCCCCTATTGTCTAACTTAAAACCACATATTTATGGAGTCAGAAGAAATCGACATAAAGACAACCAACAAGAAACTTGAACTCCTTGAATTGAGAGTCAAGGTTCTTGAAGACATGAACATCGCCTTGCTCAAAGAGCGTATCGAGAAGGTTGAAACAAATCAGTACATGCTGAAAGATACCTTCAGTTCCGAAGAAGCTGCATTGTATCTTAACATTTCTCAGTCTTCGCTATACAAGCTCACAAGCAAAATGGAAATACCACACTTTAAGCCACGTGGTAAGATGGTGTATTTCGATAAGAAAGAACTCATCAAGTGGATGAAGCATAACCATGTTAAAGCAAAAGGAAAAGGAAATGGGGCGAAAGATGAATCAGAAGAACCAATCACACAACTTGATTGAAGAAAGTCACAAGTTCAGTGATGATTATCTCACTACGCTCTTGAACAAAGCAGAAATCGTACTAAGAAGTATCAAATCAACCAGATTGCGTTATGGCAAAGAATAATAAGAAAGAAATACCGACAACAAATAGTTCCTTGGAAATCAGTATGATTGGAAAGGAAGACTTTACCGATGCAGAGCTGGAACAGATACTTAACCAGGGAGAGGTCAAGGCAACAGAGAAGCCACCTATTCCACCACAGATTTTGTGGGTTGGTGATTGTACGATAGCCACGTTCGGCAATTTCAGTGCGTCAACTGGTAAGGCTAAATCCAAGAAAACCTTCAATCTGTCAGCGATGGTATCAGCATGTATCATCAATGGCACGGTGCTCAATTACAGGGCAAGCCTACCAGAAGGCAAACGTAAGATTATCTACTTTGATACCGAGCAAAGCCGATACCATTGTCATAACGTTGTAGAAAGAATATATCGACTCGCTGGTCTCAGCCTGAAGAGTGAAGACAAACGAATCAAGTTTTATGGACTCAGAGAGTTTACTCCGGCACTCCGTATAGCACTCATAGACTATGCTCTGAGAAAAAGCAGCGGTGTAGGTCTGGTTATCATTGATGGACTCCGCGATCTGATGTATGACATCAATAATGCCAAGGAATCAACTGATGTGATGACAATGCTCATGGCATGGACAAGTAACTACAATCTGCATATACATTGTGTCTTACACCTAAACAAGAATGACAACAATACTCGTGGTCATATCGGTACTGAGTTAGAAAACAAAGCTGAGACTGTACTTGTAATAAGCAAGGATAAGTCTGACTCCAATGTCAGCGAGGTCAAGCCAATGCACATGAGAGATAAGGAGTTTACGTCATTCGCATTCCAGATTGATGATAATTCCCTTCCAGTCCTATCTGATGGATGCCATGTTACAGTGCTGAAGCCAAAAGACAAACCGCTTACCTCCCTCACCAATGATATTCACCAGAATGTCCTGAAGAAACTCTTTGCCACATCACTTTCCATCAAGTATGAAGAATTGGTGAAGTCGATGATACAGGCATATTCCGCAGAAGGCTACAAACGAGGAAAGAATGGAGTCAAGGATTTGTTGAAGGCTCTGATGAACAAAAACATCATCACCCATGACAACCAAGGCTATCATTTCCATCCAGAAATTCTTGCCACCGATGATTAAGTTTACAAGTTTAAGTCCAACGGCGTATATATATATAAACTTAAACTTATTACGCACGCGCACATACACGCACACGCATGTATAAACGCATAAATGAATATGGTTATGTCAAACAACAATACAATTATTCCTATGAACAGAAATACGGAAACTGTGAGAGGTTATCTCGGTAGAATACTTGAAGATAAAGCCACCAAAGTATTTGAAATCATGAAAACCGATACTGGTATTAAGGTTATTGAACACAATAAGGTACAGCAGTCATGACTATAGAAGAAATCCGATCTGTCAGCATCAGGCAGTATCTTGATGTCACAGGACATCCAGTAGCCTTCAAGAGAAAAGGCAAATACTTTTATCTTTCTCCTTACCGAAGTGAGAGTTCACCGTCCTTTGCTGTCAATCCAGACGAAAACCTCTGGTATGACTATGCTGTAAGGGAAGGCGGTAACATCATAAACCTACATCAGAGATTGCATCCAACACTCGACAACCATCATGTCCTGAAGGAACTGGAGGAACTTGTCCGTAAGTACAATCTCCAGTATAATGAAGACTATGAGTCCAGGATGAGGGAAGAGCAAACAAGAGTGGAATGGGTGAAGGAGCAACAAGAGAAGGAGAATGCAGATACTGTCATTACAGGAATCTATGCACTCTCCCATCCTTACCTTCGTGACTATATTCTGGAAAGAAGGGTTGATTACGATATTGCAAGGAAGTATTGCAAGGAAGTTCATTACTCCGTTTACGGTAAGCAATACTATGCAATAGGCTTTGTCAATATTGACGGAGGCATGGAAGCAAGAAACAAATACTGCAAGCGAAGCATAGGCAAGAAGACTATATCAGCCATCTATCAGGAAGTGCAACCACTGAAAGAGTGCTGTGTCTTTGAAGGATTCTTCAATATGCTCACATACGTCACCATGAAGAGGTGGATGAACATCGGTCTGTGTGTCGATGAGGAATGTGACTACTTTGTCTTGAACTCTGTCGGTAATCTAAAACTACTTCTTCCCTACCTTGAAAGATACGACAAGATACATTGCTATCTTGATAACGATGCTGCTGGTATCAGTGCGACAAAGAAGATACTGGCCGTATATCCCCATAGTGGAGTTGATGAATCTGTACGATATAAAGCTTATAATGATATAAACGATGTGATCAATGGCAGAACTATGAATAAGAAGCCATAGGCAATAGCTCGAAAACTGCCACTTCATTTTCTAAGTTGGAGGTTTCCAGAAATGGGAGCCTCCTTTTAGCGTTTATAGCAGTATGAAACATAGTTATAGTATGATATTTGCGATATTATCATACTTCTTTTATAAACTGTGTTAAGCCGAGCCCTCAGAAAGAGTCGTTTTTTCTGTATTAGGCAAAATATGTGTTCCTTTGCATCGGATTTCGGAAGCGACCCAACGAAAATAAGTCGCTTTTTGAGTATGATTCGCAAAAAGGATAACATATAAATTTCAGACATAAAATGACACCATTTGTAATATTCGCCCTCGTGCTCACATTCGCATATGTGGTTTACTTCACGGTAATGATTACCCTCGACCTTCACGCCAAGAAGGATGAGAAGAAAGTTGAAGAGGAAGACATCGACGTAAGTGAGTTTGCAGAGGAAGCACCAGTCGTGATAGAAGAATCTGACGATCCTCATGGTGGTGCAATGACTTATACAGAAGAAGTCGATGATGACGGACTCCGAGTAGTCGCCCCTACTGGTAATGTTCCTCCTGTCATGTTCCCCGATGAGAACGAGACATCAGAGTCTGAGCCAGAACAGGAACCAGAGCAGAAGACTACGAGTGAAGAACTCAATGAAGAGAACGGTGACAACATGGAGCAGATTGACCCAAAGGCTCAGTTCAGCATGATGCCAGATATATTCATGGATCACCTTAACGAAAAGCATAAACAACGCAAAATCGAACGTAAGAATGCTATCGACCATCTGTAAACATAAAGCGACTCTTTCTTTTGCCATATTAGGCATCTTGCTCCTCCAGCCACTAACCTCAGCTGCAAAGTGCGGTGGCGTGGATTACAGCTGGGGAGCGGATGCTCTGGCGAATGCCCATGACTACACCGTCACCATGATGTTGTACGTTGTGTATCTCGCATACGCCATAGCAGCAATAGTTGCAATCATCGGAGCATTGCAGATATACTTCAAGATGACCACAGGCGAGGGAGATGTAACCAAGAGTATCATGATGCTCGTAGGTGCATGTCTGTTCATGATAGGAGCCTTCATACTCTTCCCAGCCTTCTTTGGCTACAATATCATTTAGGATAACAATTTCAGGATAACAAAAAAAATCTCGAACCTGCAGGAGAGATAATATCGTGTGTTAAAACAATCAACCCGTAAAACAATCAAAAGCAAAACAATGAAAAAGGTAAAAATGTTCGCAAAGAACCTCTTCAGCGCAAAGCGTGCTAAGATGCTCGCCATGATGCTCCTTTGCGGTAGCCTTGCCACTTTTGCTCAGAACTCAGCTGGCGACTACACCGCTGGAACTAATGCACTCTCAACAGTTACTGAGGAGATTGCAAAGTACGTTCCTTACGTAGTCAAGCTTTGTTACGCAATTGCCGGTGTGGTAGCCGTTGTAGGTGCGATCTCAGTTTACATCGCTATGAACAACGAGGAGCAGGACGTCAAGAAGAAGATCATGATGGTCGTAGGTGCTTGCATCTTCCTCGTAGCAGCAGCTCAGGCTCTCCCTCTGTTCTTCGGCATCTAATCTATCGAGCAAATAGTGATACTCTATGGCAGCAGAACAAAAAGATAGTCAGTACGTTAGTTACCCAATGTTTAAGGGTTTGCAAAAGCCTTTGGAGTTCATGGGCATACAGGGACGTTACATCACCTGGGCGGCTTGCGCTGTCGGTGGAGCCATCCTTGGTTTCATCATCGTGTACTGCATACTTGGGTTTGTGGCAGGTCTGATTGTTCTTGCTGTTTCCCTCTCTACTGGTGCAGTTCTTATCTTCCTTAAACAGAAGAAAGGACTGCATACCAAGAAAGAGGATCATGGAGTATTCATCTATTCCTGTTCGCATAGAATGTAAACAACAAAATTCAAACGTAAACAAATGAGCAAGTGTGTTGAAATCTGAATAATGTGTAATCGGTAGGCTCACCCTCGCGTTAGGATGAGCCTATCTTTATATGAGCCAAGAAGTATGAAAATATTGATTTGTGAGACATATTCATGTTCACGCAAGGACTATGTAGCATTGCCAGACAAGTATGACATTGAACTTTTCTTTGTCAAAGAACCTGGAGGAATATATCTGAAACTATCGTTTTACGATGATAATGATGATGAAATCTTTCATTCAGCAATAACTGTATCTGGTGAGTATGAAGAAGTTGCAGAGTCCATCAGAAAATATCCTCGTTACAATGTGGTTCTTAGTTCCATGCTGGAGAAGATTACATCTGATTTTCAGGAAGCACTCACTTCGTCTGTTGGCAATGTAGTAGTCTTCGATATTGATAAGTACATTGACCTATGGTTTGGTCACTTGAACGAACAACTTGAAGACTATTGTAAAAAGCATTTCAAATGATACTATACGTAATTCTTACATTTGTGGCAATACTCACAGGCATGGCAATCTCTGTCTATGCCTTTGGTACTGGCGGTAAGCGCAAGAAGATATTCCAGGACATCTACTTCTCTGTTGAGGATGTGGATGGTATTGGCGTACTCTATACCAAGACAGGAGAATACTCTGCTGTCCTGAAAATAGAGAACCCAGTTCAGAAATACTCTGCAAATATCGACAACTACTATGAGTTTACCCATCTGTTGACATCACTTGCCCAGACGCTCGGAGAAGGTTACGCAATCCACAAGCAGGATGTTTTCGTCCGTAAGAAGTTCCAGGATGAGACCAACGACAACCACGAGTTCCTGTCTGAGTCATACTTTAGATACTTTACTGGTAGAACCTATACGGACTGTCAGACCTATCTGATTATCACTCAGGAAAACAAAAAGAGCCGTCTTTTCTCGTTTGACAGCAAGAAATGGCGTGAGTTCCTTGTCAAGATACGAAAGACTAAGGACTTATTGAAGGACAGTGGCGTAGAGTCAAAATATCTTGGAGGTGAAGAAGCCAAAGACTATGTTGACCGTTTCTTTGCCATGAATTTCACGGATAAGACAGTGTCAATGACCAACTTCAAGGTTGATGACGAATCAATATCCATGGGTGACAAACGTTGCAAGATTTATAGTCTTGTAGATGTTGACTGTATCAATACTCCTTCTATTGTCCGTCCATTTACCAATATCGAGGTGAACAATGTCGCTATGCCTGTAGATTTGGTGTCACTTGTTGACAGCATACCTACAGCAGAAGTCGTTGTGTTCAACCAGATGCTCTTCATGCCAAACCAGAAGCGAGAACTTTCTTTGCTTGACAAGAAGAAAAACCGTCATGCTTCAATGCCGAATCCAAGCAACCTTATTGCTGTGGAAGACATCAAGAAGGTACAGGACGTTATTGCTCGTGAGAACAAGCAGCTCGTCTATACCCACTATAACCTTATCGTGGGAGTACCTATTGATTCAGACATTCAGAAGTGTACAAACCATCTGGAGAATGCCTTTGGCAGACTCGGCATCCATATAAGCAAGCGTGCTTATAATCAGTTGGAACTCTTTGTAAACTCATTCCCAGGCAACTGCTATGGTATGAACCAAGATTATGACAGGTTCCTGACTCTCAGCGATGCAGCTGCTTGCCTTATGTATAAGGAACATATTCAGCATAGCGAGGACACTCCGCTGAAGATATACTACACGGATCGCCAAGGTGTTCCTGTAGCCATTGACATCAGCGGTAAGGAAGGTAAAACCAAGATTACGGACAATTCAAACTTCTTCTGTCTCGGTCCTTCTGGAAGTGGCAAGTCTTTCCACATGAATACTCGATGTATTTCATATGGAGTCCTAATCGTCAAAAATCCGCATAAATTAAGTTTGTAACACGTTGATTTTAGGCACTTTCGCATTAACAATTCAAAATTAGCAAATTTCTCGTTTTGATGTGTTTTGACTAAATTTGTACCGCATTTGAGCAACTGCAAGACGGACACACGGCACTTTTATGTGCAGCCACGTGCAGTCA
>JAZLHI010000018.1:0-15333 GCA_045616725.1 Prevotella sp.
GGTAAGGTCAGCAACGTTGATGCCCATCGGACAAGAGGTAGAGCAGAGACCATCGCCGGCACATGTCTCGTTGCCAGGATATTTGAACTGCTTCTTCAGGAGGTTGTAACGCTCAACAGCTGCTGCAACATTCGCAACATCTGCAACATTTCCGCCATCCATGATACCCTTCAGTCGAGTGAGTTCACGCTGGATGACGATACGCTGACGAGAGCTGAGAGTGAAACCGCAAGATACGCAGTTTACTTCGCAGAATCCACATTCTATACAGCGGTTCACCTTGATGAGAGCCTCTTCCTCTTCGTCGAGCTTTTCGCCACGGAGCACGCGAGCCATCATGTCGTTGAACATCAGTGGCAGTGGCTTGAAGTTCTTGAGATAGCAGCGAGGGTCGTCGTTGATGATAACACCTGGATTGAGCAAGCGCTTAGGGTCGAAGATGTCCTTAATCTTGCGCATTACGGCGTAAGCATCCTCGCCCCATTCGTGGCAAACGAAAGGAGCCATGTTGCGACCAGTACCGTGCTCTGCCTTGAGAGAACCGTCGTACTTGTCAACAACGAGTTTCTTCACATCTTCCATAAGAGCCTCATAGCGAGCCACTTCCGCGTCGTTGTCGAAGCGCTGGTTTACGATGAAGTGGTAGTTGCCTTCGAATGCGTGACCATAGATACAAGCGTCGTCATAGCCATGACGTGCGATGAGTTCCTGGAGTTCGCAAGTAGCGTCAGGGAGGTCCTTTATCTGGAATGCAATATCTTCGATAAGACATGTTGTGCCAGGTTCACGAGTACCACCTACCGATGGGAAGATACCCGAACGGATAGCCCAGAACTTGCTGTAGATAGCAGGATCTTCGGTGAATTCCACTGGCACATAAGTGTCGAATTCCTCAAGAGCTGCACATACATCCTTCAGCTGCTTGTCAAGGTCTTCGCGAGTAAATGCCATAGTCTCTGTGAGCACAGCAGTGAGTCCTTCGGCAGCCTTTGCACCGCTCTCTGCCTTAACGCGGAGATAGTTGGCGTCGTCAACGGAAGAAAGCGATTTCCAGTCGAGAAGCTCGGCACTCTGCACAGGCATTGGCTTAAGCTTAACGACTGCCTGACAAGCCTCACGGAGCGACTTGAAGTAGAGCATGGCAGTAGCCTTGTAAGGATAGTCCTTGAGCGTCTTCATCGTAACGCTGCTGAGGAAAGCGAGAGTACCTTCAGAACCCACCATCGTATGTGCCATAATCTCAAACGGATCGTCGTAGGCAACGAGCGGACGGAGGTTGAGACCGGTCACATTCTTGATGGCATACTTATGTGCTATGCGTTCTGCGAGAGGCTTGTTTGCACGCACCTCGTCACGAAGTTCCTCAATGGCCTTTACGGTTTCTGGATGCGACTTGTGGAAAGCAATGCGACTTTCTTTGTTGCCAGTGTCGAGAACTGTACCGTCGGCAAGTACGATGCGAGCAGAGAGCATCATCTTGTCTGAGTTGGCGTGAGTGCCGCAGTTCATACCAGAGGCATTGTTCATCACGATACCGCCAATCATAGCACTCTTGATACTTGCTGGGTCTGGTCCCATCTTGCGCTTGTATGGAGCGAGAATGTCGTTCACGCGCTGGCCAACGATACCCGGCTGGAGAGTGATTTCCTCGCCATCCTTTGCGATGGAATATTCCTCCCAGTTCTTGCCTGCCACGATAAGCACGGAGTCACTGATACTCTGACCTGAAAGACTGGTACCGGCAGCACGGAAGGTTACAGGAACTTCTAGGAAACTGGCAGTGCTGAGCAACTGCGAAATCTCCTTCTCGCCATTACTGCGAATGATGATCTGAGGAATCATGCGATAGAAACCAGCGTCAGTACCCCAAGCGAGGCGACGCAGCTCGTCTGTGTATATGCGGTCTTCTGGAATGAATTTCCTTACTTCGCTAAGAAAAGTCTCGTACTTTTTCACATTATTGTTTTCCATGATAGTTTAGGGTTTATAGGGTTTAATCTTGTGGCAAAATTACAAATATTTTTTTTATCCGCAAAACATTAAGCCGTTTTTCTCACAAAGTGAGGCTATTTTCCCGTATGCAATGCATACTTTCAATAAAAAATGTAACTTTGCAAACGAAATCAAACATTCCTCAAAATCATGTAAAAAACGAAATCATCATGCCTTTAACTCCGGAACAGATTGCCAAGATACGCCAGAAGGAAGCTGAAACGCCTGATGCCTTGAAGCGGAATCCACTCAATGATTATACTGAGGGGTGGTTTCATGTTACCCTGAACACAAGAGGCGAGGCACCGGTGCTTGGGTATCTTGCAGGAGATCCAAACGCTGAAGATGGTAGCGAGAATGTGCCACGATGCGTGTTGACGGAACTTGGACGGAAGGTGGAGGAAGTATGGAATACCGTTGATTATTTTCATCCTATGTGCAAATGCGAAGGGCTGATAGTTATGCCTGAACATCTGCATGCCTTGTTGCACCTATTGCCTGGTAACAGGGAGCACCTCGGGAGCATCATCAATGGACTCATGATTGGCGGAACCCATTGCTATTGGGACACGCTTGGCATACCATGGCGAGAGATGCGGAAAGCAAAGGACGCTGCAGCGTCCACAAAAGCTCTAGACAAGGCGCTGCGGGCGCAATGGCAGGATCGCGACCACACCCGCTCCTTCCGTGGTCCCGCTCTCATGGTGCGCGGCTACAACGATGTGGAAGCTGTTACAGATGAGGAGATAGAGATTAAGCGCCAGTACATCCGCAACAACCCTCGCAAACGCTTGATAACGCGCTCTAAGCCCGATCGTTTCTGCGTGATGCGTAATGGGCATTCCGTGAATTGGACATTGCAGCGCGCTCTTACTGCTGTCGCTGCCGATCCATGGATTGGACGCAATCCGGAGAAATGCCGAATGCTGCAGACGAATGTGAATAACCGTTTGAAACGGCAACCGAATGATGGGAACAAGCTTGCTATAGACTATGTTGGCAACCGCGCGTTGCTGTCAGCTGAACGTAAGGCCTCGCTCATCTGTCATCGTGCTGATGCGGTACTCTTTGAGCAGCAGAAAGAGGCGGTTATGAAAGCTGCTCGCGAGGGTGCTGTTGTAGTTAGTGCCTTCATTAGCCCTAAGGAACGTGACATCATGAAACAGCTGATGTTGGAGCAGTTGCCATTCATTGAACTGATGGATAACGGCTTTAGCAATCGCTATAAACCAGGCGGCAAGGCGTTCTATTCCACAGCCGAGAATCGCCATGTGCAGATGACGTGTTGGACGTATGTTTATAGAAATGATAACCCTAACGATAACGCTAACGCTAACCTTAACCTTAACCTTAACCCTAACCCTAACCCTAACGAAAAGCAATCTACCATCAGTCGTGAGATGTGCCTTGTGATGAACGAACTTGTGCGCATCATAAGTGGTGTGAAAGACGATTGGTGGAAATAGCTACTGCAACATTTGCAACAAACGCAACATTAACAAAGCACGGGGTCACGAAAGTCATGACTATTATCTTTCAATTATCACCTCTTTGAACTTTCCTGCAAATGCTGGATGATGGCGATAGGCATAGCCTGTGCCGATAGGTACATAAAGTGTGCAGTTTTCAAGACCTTTGAATGCGTTTTTGCCAATCTCTAGGTTTTCAGGATGTTCATTGCGAATGTGTAGTTCTTGGATAGATGCATCTTCAAAAGCACAATCCCAAATATACATTATTCTATCACTCAGTTTTATACTGTTCAGCGCAGATCTGTAAAATGCGCCCATACTAATAGCTATTGTGGAGGTATCTATTCTGTGTTCTCCATTCTTCCCCTCTGGCATTTTGAGTAACACCTTCATGTCTTTTGTATATAGTACTCCTTCTGAGCAGTAATAGTTTGGATTAGATTGATTGTTAATGGATTTTAAATTGCTACAACCCTTAAAAGCATCATATCCAATGTGACTTACGCTATGGGGGATTTCTATTGAGGTTAAATTTGTACAATTTGAAAAAGTACTTTCTTCAATCCATGCCACATTGTCTGAAAGTTCTATTGAAATCAATCCTGTGCAATCTTTGAATGCCATTTTGCCTATATAAGTCACATTGTTGGGCATCTCTATTGATGTCAAGCCCGTGCAGCCTTCAAAAGCGCTGTATCCTATACTCTTCACGCTGCAAGGAAATTCCATTAATGTCAAGTTTGTGCAATGGTAGAAAGCTCTATCTCCAATGCTGGTCACATTGTTAGACATCTCGATTGATGTCAAGCCAGTACAACCTTCAAAAGCAAATTGTCCAATGTTAGTCATGCTGTGAGGAATCTCTATTGATGTCAAGACTGTACAACCATCGAAAGTTTGTTTTCCAATATTTGTCACGCTGTTTGGAATCTCAATAGATGCTAAGTTTGTGCAACTCTGGAATGCAAAATCTCCAATGCAAGTCACACCATCAGGAATTACTATCTCTGTGACAGATTTATCCTTGCAACCAGTAACTATCGTTCCAGTCTCGTCAAATTTCAGTATATTTCTACTATCTTCCATTGTTCAATATTTCTTTCTGTGCATTGACAGCTTGTTACAGTATTAGAGAATTTGTTGCAAAATTAAGAATAAACTGCCGAATCGCAAAATATTATCAGAGATTTTTCTAACAGAAAGGATCTTTCAGAGCAAACGGACTTGGTTTTGAGCTTCGCTTAACGTGAATTGCCGCTAATTAAACGTGAATTTTCGTGAATTTTATTTTTGTAGAATAAGCAATTTAGCAAAATGATTTTCGATAATGTGCGTACCATTAACGATAATTCACGTTCATCAACACAAACTCTTGTCGTCTCCCCACATAGGCTACTGTAACATTTGCAACAAACGCAACATTGCAACATTTAACAAAACACGGAGGCACTTTTTTTGAACACGAATTGAACGAATTAAACGAATATTCAATCAGTCTTATAAGTACAATTTATGATAAAATCCATGTTCATGAGTAACAATAAATCAAACTTATTATACTTGTTGCCGAATGTGGATTCGTGTTATTCGGTAAATTCGTGTTCGTTATTATAAAATGATTGTTTTCATTTGCTTATCACCGCTTCCAGCCAATTGCTAACGGCTGCTATCGTTTGCTCGCAGTCGTCTTCGAAGTACAGTTCATGTCTGTCGCCTTCCATGATTATCTGCGATACATTACTGCAACCCAAACCACGGTAGAAAGCGGCTATTTTCTCTACGGCATTCTTACCGCCTACAGGGTCGTCACTTCCGGAGATGATAAGCAGGGGCAGTTCACGATTCAGCTTATCTGCATTCTCCGCCTTTGCTACGGCAGCAATGTTACGGAAGAAGTGTCTGTAGGCGCCAACGGTGAAGCCGAAACCACGTAGAGGGTCGGTTTGGAATGCCTCGACATTAGCCTTGTTCTTGCTGAGCCATGCGTAGCGTCCCTCACTGCGGAATTTCCACTCCATAGGCGATAGCAACCTCGTCAGCCATCCCACCTTGCTCTTCTTGCCATGAATCTTCTCGGCAACAGCTATCGCAGTAAGACCGGCGTGTGCAGTAAAGCTGTCGTACCATCCTGAGCCCATGATTATTGCTCCTTGCACCTCATTGCTGTGAGTCATCAGCCAACGCCTTACGAGGAACGATCCCATGGAATGTCCCATGATGAATAGCGGCACGTTCTTCCATGTCTTCCGTGCATACTGATGAACGGCATATATGTCCTCTTGCACTATCCTGTCGCCATCCTCGCGGTCAGTGAAATGTCCACGCTGGTGAATGCCCGACTTGCCATGTCCCAGGTGGTCATGACCTATTACTGCCCATCCACGCTTTACAAGGTCGCAAGCCTGAGCATTATATCGCATGACATATTCCTCCATGCCGTGCACAATCTGCAGCACAGCCTTCGGTGGTTCTTCGCCTTTCCATACAACGCAGTTTATGGTTTGCTTCTTGTCGGATGATTCCAAAGGGAATTCGTTGATAATCATGTCCATAGATTCTGTTTATTATTGTGCAAAAGTAAACATATCCCGAGAACTGCCAAAACAAAACAGCGGAAATGTTGGAGCATGACACGAAAAGTCAGTGAAATGTTTGGTGGTTTACTATAAAAGTGTTAATTTTGCGAAGAAATAACCAAGAAACTAACCCTTTATTCATATACTAACAATGAAACATTTACTCTCTCTCTTCTGCCTGCTGACGCTCAGCATTTCGTTGAGTGCGCAGAAGATTACGGGCAACTGCCAAGTGCCTGATGTACCGGATTGGGCGAAGAACGCCGTGTTCTACCAAATCTATCCGCAGACGTTCTGCGATTCTGACGGCGATGGCATTGGTGATATCAAGGGTATCATCAGCAAGCTCGACTATGTGAAGAGCCTCGGTGTTGATGCCATCTGGTTCAATCCATTCTTCGACTCTCCATTCCTTGATGCCGGCTACGACATCCGCGACTACTACCGCATTGCGCCACGCTATGGCACAAACGAGGACGCCAAGAAGCTCTTCGAAGAGATTCACAAGCGCGGAATGCATGTCATCTTCGACTATGTCATCAGCTATACTTCCATCGACAACCCTTGGTTCAAGGAGTCATGCAAGCAGGAGCCAAACAAATACTCAAATTATTACATCTGGACAGAGACCAACTGGGTAGATCCACCACGTGAGTTCGCAGGTCAGTTCATCAAGGGCTATGCCGAGCGCAACGGTCAGTATATGAGAAACTTCTACTGGTGTCAGCCGGCTTTGAACTTCGGTTTTGCCAATCCGGACCCTAACCAGAAGTGGCAGTTGCCAACCAATCATCCGGACGTTGTGGCAATGAAGAACGACCTAAAGGATGTGCTTCGCTTCTGGATGGATATGGGCTGCGATGGCTTCCGTGCAGATATGGCTGGCGCTTTGGTAAAGACTCGTCAGACACGCGGCAACGAGCAGTTCTTCACTACCAACGAGAACGAAACAAAGCTCTTCTGGCGCGAAATCCGTGACTTGCTCGAAAAGGAATATCCGGGCTCGCTGATGGTGGCTGAATGGTCTTATCCATCGGACGCTCTCGACAAGTGTTTCCATGTGGATTTCTTCCATTGGTTCAATGGCTACAACGACCTCTTCCAGAAGGAAAGCTGGCGTATTCTCAACGGTTGCAGCGAGGGTCACAGCTTCTTCGACAAGGATGGTAAGGGCAATATCACAGACTTCCTCGCAAGCTATATGGAGCAGTACGAGAAGACCGTTGGCAAGGGCTATATCAGCCTTCCTTTGGGCAATCATGACAATGCTCGTATTGCAAACACTCGCACTGACAAGGAACTCGAAATCATCTACGCTTTCGGCTTCACAATGCCTGGCCTGCCATTCATCTATTACGGCAATGAAATCGGTATGAAGCAGTTGCCTACGACTTGGCCACAGGTGGAAGGTGCATATCAGCCTCGTAACGGTGCTCGTACGCCAATGCAGTGGACTTCGGGCAAGAACCTCGGTTTCTCTACAGGCGATGCCTCTAAGCTTTATCTTCCTGTAGATCCTGCTGATGATGCTCCTAATGTTGAGGCAGAGGAGGCTGATCCAAACTCATTGCTCAACCGCACACGCAAGCTCATTGCCCTTCGTCATAGCGAACCAGCCTTGGCAAACTATGCTGAGTTCGTGCCTGTCTATGCTGAGAAGAACACATACCCATTCGTCTATGCCCGCGCAGCCGGAAAGGATGTTGTCCTTGTGATGCTCAACCCTCGTGCAGAGGCTTCAGAAGCCACTTTCAATGTTGACGTGAAGTTCAGCAAGACCAAGCTCCTCGCAGGAGATAAGTTCAATATCACTCATGACAAGAAGACCGGCAAGGTATCAGTCAGCATGCCAGCCACAAGTTATGCTATCGTGAAGTTGCAGTAAAGCTAACGATGGATAAAAGTATAGCCCCCAAGATACCGCGTTGTGTCTTGGGGGCTTTTTCGTTATCGTTTTCGTTATCGTCTTCGTTATCTCGCCATTCGGTAGATTTCAATGACATCAGCCTTCTTCAATGGCTTCAGGCAACCTACTGTGATGCTGTCGCCCTGAGTACATTTCGTAGCCATCTCCTCTATCTCAGCGTCAGATACTTCCTTGCCCAAGAGGGTGTGGATGTTTGTCGGCATACCGATGGATTCAAAGAATACTTCCATGGCACGAATACCAGCCTCAGCAGCTTCGAGGTCTGTCATTGCGGAAGTGTCGATGCCCATCACGTTCTTTGCAAATCGAGCGAAACGAGGCATGTTCTCTTCGCGAGTATAGCGAGCCCAACTGCCCCAAACAGCAGCAAGACCAGCACCGTGGCTAACGTCAAACATTCCGGAAAGTTCATGCTCTATGCCATGGGTAGCCCAGTCGCCAGTAGTACCGCAACCAGTGAGGTCATTATGAGCAAGACTGCCAGCCCACATTATGCTTGCGCGACTTACGTAGTCAGTAGGATTCTGCATCACCTTGCGGCCGTCTGCCATGCAAGTGCGGATAAGGGCTTCTGCAAGTGAATTGGTGATTTCCATGTCATCATCCTTGCTGAAATAGCGTTCCATGGTGTGCATCATCATGTCTGTTATGCCGCATGCTGTCTGCCATGCAGGGAGGGTGAATGTACGCTCTGGGTTCATGATGGCAAACTTTGCACGACTGAGATTGTTGCTATAGCCCAGCTTTACGTCGCCATCTTCGTTTGTTATCACGCTAGACTCACTCATCTCACTGCCAGCAGCAGGAATGGTAAGCACAACGCCCAATGGAAGGCAACTCTCTGGAGTGTACTTTTGGGTATATACATCCCATACATCTCCTTCATAGCCAACGCCATAGCCGATAGCCTTGCTTGAGTCTATCACGCTACCGCCACCAACAGCCAAGAGGAAGTCAACGCCCTCCTTGCGACAAAGTTCGATGCCTTCGTGAACCTTGCTGAGACGAGGGTTTGGCACAACACCACCCAAGCTTACGTAAGCGATGCCAGCCTCCTTGAGAACATTCTCAATCTTTGGAAGCAGACCAGACTTTATGGCACTCTGACCACCATAGTGGAGCAGCACCTTCGTACCGCCATATTTCTTTATGAGAGAAGCGAGTTTATCTTCGGAATCATTGCCGAAAACCACCTGTGTAGGAGCATAGTAATTGAAGTTTTTCATATCAGTCCAATGAATTTTCTGGGGTTAGGGTTAATAGTAATGCGTTATTCGAGGGAGCAAAGTTAATAATATATTTCGAAAACGCCAAATATTCGTGGAACTTTTGAAAATATTCCTTTGACTTTTGAGTCACAATCGTGGGAGTTTTGAGTCACAATCGTGGGAGTTTTAGATTCTCTCCATGAGTATGACCGAGCACATAAGAGCGTAACCGTCACCGCAAAATGCGTACATGTCAGTAGATGCAAAAAATAGTGCGAACCGATTTTATATATATTATATAATATTATAATATTATATAATATATATAAAATTTATTATTAGGTTAATTTTTGCTCTTTTTCTTACTGAACTTCCATCTAAAACTGTAACCGTTAGATGCACCTTTGTACATATTGCGGTTACGGTTACGGTTACAGTTACACTTTGAGATACCTTTTACTCCTTTTAGCGTAGGTGAGTAGTGTCTCCGTTGTATTCGTAACCGTAGCCGTAACCGTAACCGTAAAATGTGATGGGTCCCTAAAACTGGAACCCATCACTTTTATCTTCTTTATAGACTGTATGTATTACTTCGCGAATGCTACTGAAGGAAGCACATTGCTGACAGGATATTTTGCTGCTGGCACATTGACCTTTGCAGTAGCCTGGATCATGAAGCTTGAAGAGCCAACGAGGAGTGTGTATTCGCCAGCGTCAACAACCCATGCCGACTCTGCCTCGTCGAACGAAGCGAGGTCGGAAACCTTGAAGCGGAGTGTGACTTCCTCTGTTGCTCCAGGAGCGAGTGAAGATGTCTTGGCATATGCCTTGAGTTCCTTTGCTGGCTTGTCGAGCTTGCCCTTAGGAGCCGATACATAAAGCTCAACGACTTCCTTGCCCTCTGCATTGCCGGTGTTCTTTACAGGCACAGTGACAACGATTTCGTCGCCCTGCTTCTCGGCCGTTGCAGTGTGATACTCGAAAGTGGTGTATGAGAGTCCGTAGCCGAAAGGATAAGATACCTGCATCTGCTCCTTGTCGAACCAGCGGTAGCCTACATAGATGCCTTCGCGGTAGTTTGTCCAATCGTAAGTGTCCTGCGGCTCCTTCTTCTCAGCCTCAGTGCCGATGAATGTGCTGAAGTCGAGCTGGAACTTCTCTGCGCGTGGGAAGTTCTGGCTTGAAGCGTGGTCGTTGTAGCTGAGAGGCCATGTCATAGGGAGCTTGCCTGAAGGCGATACCTTGCCTGTGAGCACGTCAGCAACGGAATTTCCACCTTCCTGACCAGCCTGCCATGCGAGGAGAACAGCGTCCGGTGTGTTCTTCCAAGAGGCTGTCTCGATGACGCCACCGATGTTCAATACGACAACAACCTTCTTGCCCTCTGCCTTGAAAGCGCGAGTGACATTGGCGATGAGCTGCTGCTCTTCGGCAGAGAGGTTGAAGTCTGCTACGGTGCGGTCGAGGAACTCACCTGAGATGCGGCCAAGGGTGATGATGGCAACGTCATTGGCTGCAACGGCTGCCTTGAGCTGCGCGTCGGTAGGGACGATTTCTGTTGGGAGTGGCTGAGGAAGGAAGTTCATCATCGGATTTGAATTTGCCTTCTTCTCTGCCTCCACCTTTTCCTTGTAGTCGGCGTAGATCTGCTGAAGCTGCGCGTCTGGAGTGATGCCTACGTTCTTGAGTCCGTCGAGGAGAGATACTGTGTAGGCGCGGTTTACGTTACCGGAACCAGTGCCGCCGGCGATAAAGTCGTAAGACGTGATGCCGAAGAGGGCTGCTGTCTTCACGTCGGAAGAGAGCGGAAGAGCGTTGCGGTGGTTCTCAAGGAGCACCATACCTTCTGTTGCGCTCTGGCGAGTGACAGCTGCATGTGACTCGAGGTTAGGCTTGTTGCTGAACTTATACTTGTTGAAGCGAGGTGTGCGAACGATGTATTCAAGGATGCGAGTGACGTTGCGGTCTAGATCCTTGATGTCGAGAGTGCCGTTCTTCACAGCATCAATGATCTGATGATACTGACTTGGGCGACCAGGCTGCAGCATATCGTTACCAGCGTGCATCTGTGCAGCACCGTCCTTACCGCCGAACCAGTCTGTCATGACAACGCCCTTGTAGCCCCAATCGCCACGGAGAATAGTCTCCACGAGGTCGTGGCTCTCGGAAGTGTAGGTGCCGTTGATCTTGTTGTATGAGGTCATGATGGTCCAAGGATCAGACTCCTTGACTGTGATCTCGAAAGGCTTGAGGTAAATCTCGCGGATGGCACGAGTGGAGATGATGGCGTTGTTGCCAGTGCGGTTGGTCTCCTGATTGTTGAAAGCGAAATGCTTGACAGAGGTTCCTACGCCGTTAGCCTGAACACCGCGGACGTAAGCGGCAGCAGTCTTGCCTGCTACGAGAGGGTCTTCTGAATAATACTCGAAGTTGCGACCGTTGAGAGGGTTGCGGTGGATATTCTCTGCAGGAGCGAGGAGGACGTCTGCACCGTATTCAAGAACCTCTTCTCCTATGGCACGACCAACTTCCTCCACGAGCTGCTGATTCCATGTGCTGGCGAGGAGCGTTCCGATAGGGAAGTGTGTGCAGTAGTAGGTGTTCTTGTCGTCCTTGCGAGTAGGATTGATGCGGAGTCCGGCAGGTCCGTCGGCAAGAACCGTAGCAGGAATGCCAAGGCGCTTGATGGCGTGAGTAGAGCCGGCAGCACCAGGAACGAGTTCTGCCTGTGCGCCGACAGTTGCAGAGAGTCCTTCCTTTCCGCTGTCCATGCCTACGCCAACAACGAGCGCAGCCTTCTCTTCGAGAGTCATGGCAGCTACAACCTGCTTGATGTTGTTCTTCTTGAGTTTTGGAACGCCCGCACTTGCGCTGAGGGCGATTGTGCTCAGAGCCATGATGGCAAAGGCACGAATGATAGTCTTTTTCATTTTTTGATAAGGTTAATATGGGGGATTTGTTATTCTTGCACATAAACTTTCTTTACGCGGCTGCTGATGGAAGTGAGAACCTCGTAAGGAATGGTGTCGAGGGCGTCGGAGAGGACTGTGACAGGGAGGTTGGCACCGAAGATTTCCACGCTGTCGCCTTCCTGGCAGTCGATGTCAGTGACGTCTATCATCGCTACGTCCATGCAGATGTTGCCCACGTATGGCGCTTTCATTCCGTTGACGAGGCAGTAGCAGTTGCCGCGACCGAGGTGGCGGTTGAGTCCGTCGGCATAACCGATAGGGATGGCTGCTATGCGAGAGTCGCGCGAGAGCACGCCACGCTTGCTGTAGCCTACGGTGTCTTCCTTGCAGACATCACGGATCTGGAGGATTGTGGTCTTCAGCGTTGAGACATTGTTGATGATGGAATTGTCGCGATTGTTCACGCCGTAGAGTCCTATGCCAAGGCGGCACATGTCCATCTGACGGTCATGGAAATGGAGAATGCCTGCGGAGTTGTCAATGTGGCGAAGAATCTTGTGCGAGAAAGCGCTCTGGAGAATGTTGCTTCCGTGCTCGAACTTGTTGAACTGTGAGGCAGAGAAGTCGTCGAAGCGGTCTTCGTCAGCACCTACGAAATGAGAGAATACTGAGCGAGGTGTGATGGCCTTCTGTGACTTGAGAACTTCCACGAGCTGTTCAACCTCAGTCATTGGATTGAAGCCGAGACGATGCATGCCAGTGTCGAGCTTAATGTGTACCGGATAATCTGTAACTCCTTGCTGCTGAGCGGCATGGATGAGGGCGTTGAGAAGACGGAAGTTATAGACCTCAGGCTCAAGTTTGTAGTCGAACATGGTCTTGAAAGCCGTCATCTCAGGGTTCATAATCATGATAGGAGCCTTGATGCCAGCCTTGCGGAGTTCCACGCCTTCGTCGGCAACGGCAACGGCGAGATAGTCTATCTGATGGTCTTGCAGAACCTTTGCAACTTCCACTGCACCGGCACCGTAAGCGTCAGCCTTGACCATGGCAACGAGCTTCGTCTGCTCAGACATGTGAGAGCGGTAGAAGTTGAGGTTGTCAACAAGTGCGTTGAGGTTTACTTCGAGGATTGTCTCGTGGACTTTCAACTCAAGAGCGTCCGTTATGCGGTCGAAATGGTAGCTGCGAGCACCCTTTATGAGAACGATGTCGTTAGCGAGAGAGCGGAAAAGTTCGCTGCTGAGAAACTCGCTTGTGGTGAGGAAGAAGTGCTTGTCCTTTATTTCAATAAGTTCCTGATTGTCGGAAATAGCCTCGCCAATACCTATAATGCAATTCACGCCACGGATGTTAGCAAGTCGGGAAACCTCTGTGTAGAGCTCTTCAGCATCCATTCCCGTCTGTAGAATATCGCTGAGAATGAGAACTTTCCTGCGGTCGGCGGCATCCTTTCTTCTTGCCATGAAGGTAAGGGCAATGTCGAGAGAGACGATGTCGGAATTGTAAGTGTCGTTGATGAGGGTAAGTCCGCGCTTGCCTTCCTTGACCTCCATACGCATGGCAACGGGTTCAAGCTGCGCAAAAGCACTGCCCCCCTCCGACTCCCCCACAAGGGGGAGTGTAGCCGTCCGGATGGTATCCCCCCTCCCTGTGGAGGGGTTGGGGGAGGTCGTCAGTTGTTGCAGCGCGGCGTAGCAGATGCAAGCGTTGTCGATAGAAGCTTGGTCGTCGAAAGGGATTGTGAAGTGTTTTGAGTCCTCGCGAGTCCAAAAGACAATCTTGCCCTTGAGATTTGCCTTCTTGAGATAAGGCTTTGCTTCCTCTGGACAGATGATGGTCTCTGCCTCCTTGAAGAGCTGGAGCTTCTCGAGTACTTTTTGCTCAACAGTCTCAAAGTTCTCCTGATGTGCTGTGCCGATATTGGTGAGAATACCGATGGTTGGCTGTATCATGTCGCGGAGAGAATGCATCTCGTTAGGCTGACTGATACCAGCTTCAAGAATGGCGATGTCTGTGTTCTGGTCAATGCGCCAGACAGATAGCGGTACTCCAATCTGCGAATTGTAGCTGCGAGGAGAGCGAGTGATGGTGTAGTTGTGCGAAAGAATCTGGAAAAGCCACTCCTTGACGATGGTCTTTCCGTTGCTTCCGGTGATGCCGATGACAGGAATCTGGAACTCGTCGCGATGGCGTTCGGCAAGTCTCTGAAGGGCTTTCAGCGTGTTTGGCACACGGAGGAAATTTGACTTCGGGAAGTTTGCTTCAAGGTCTGTAGGGAGTGTTTCCACAACGAAGTTGCGAACGCCGCGAGAGTAGAGGTCAGCAATGTATTTATGGCCGTCGTTACGCTGTGTATGGATGGCGAAGAAGAGCGTAGCCTCAGGGAAAGAGAGGCTGCGGCTGTCCGTGAGAAGCCAGCTGATGGCGGCAGGAGTATTGCCGAAACGATGAGCACCGATGAGGGTGGTTATTTTTTCTATTGGGTAGATCATAGGTAGTAAAACCGAAGCGGACGCTTCGGGAACGGGGGCTTTTGAGCCTTGTTGTTTGCTTTCTGGGTGCAAAGTTACGATTAAGCGAGTGAAATACCAAATTTATTTGGGCATTTCCGAGCGTGAGTAACTAAAATGGTAGTTAAAGTTACATAATATTATTGGTACGCGATAATGAAAAGGGGAAAATGTTGTGTAAAAGGGCAAAAAATAACGGGGCAAGACTTCACAGCCTTGCTCCGTCGCAAACTTAAACAACCAATAAAAGAAATGTTATCGGTTTTGGTGTCATCTAAATTAGCGGATGAAGAGGAGTTCACGATACTTAGGAAGTGTCCAGAGACCGTCTTCGACGATAAGCTCGAGCTTGTCGATCTGGTAGCGGATTTCGTCCATCTTAGGACAAACCTTATCGTGATATGCGACTGCCTTCTCGCGTTCGCTTTCAATCTTGTTAGCCTGACGGCGTGCTTCTACGAGCTCCTCAACGTATGTCTCGATGAGGTGTGTGCGGTCTGCAATCTCCTCGATGATCTTCATGTTACGGCTTGAGAGAACGTCTGCCTTCTCTGTAGGGAAGATCTGGCGCATGCTGAGAACGTTCTTTGCGAGCTGGCTCTGATAGTGAGTAGCTACAGGGATGATATGGTTCATTGAGAGGTCGCCGAGTACGCGAGCTTCAATCTGGATCTTCTTAGTGTAAGTTTCCCACTTAACCTCGTTACGAGCTTCAAGCTCCTTGAGTGAGAAT
>JAZLHI010000019.1:0-10584 GCA_045616725.1 Prevotella sp.
TGCTGGCATCTATGCCTCATGGTCGCCTCATCCCAAGCTCTCACTCTATACTTATAACAGCTTTGAGTATGCCGCTCGCATTCGCTCAAAAAACTTTGACTACCAGTACGGCCCACTTACCTATCTGAGTTTGGGCAGTACATTCCGGGTAGTGAGGCCATTTGACGTTGGGATTCAGATGAACTACGAGCACAAAGGACAGGCAAAGGAGTTTGGGCACGAACTGTCAGGTACAACTTACAACACGCTGAAAATCTCCCCCCGACTTTACTATCGTCCCTTCCCGAAATTTCAGATGTTTGTCAGTTCAGACGTTCCAGTGTGGCACAAGACCGATGGCTTGCAAATGGTCAACAGTTGGGCTGTGCAGACAGGCATACAATATCTTCTAACGTATTAATCTCTTTTTGAATATGATACAGACATTTGCCGATTGGCTTATCTATGACCTCATTGGTCTTGACGCTTCATCACGTCTCGGCGAGGCAGTAAACTTCTTCGTCTATGACTCGCTGAAGATTGTCCTGCTGCTCTTCCTCATCAGCATCGTGATGGGCGTTGTCAATGCGTACTTCCCTGTAGAGCGACTACGCAACTACCTGACTACGCACAAGATGTACGGTTTTCAATATCTCATGGCAAGCATCTTCGGAGCAATTACTCCGTTCTGTTCGTGTTCCAGCATACCGCTGTTCATCGGTTTTGTGAGGGGCGGCATCCCTCTTGGCGTGACCTTCGCCTTCCTCATCACCTCACCTTTGGTCAACGAGGTAGCCGTGGCAATGTTCCTCGGCACATTCGGCGTGAAGGTGACAGCCATCTACGTTCTCTGCGGCATTCTGATGGGAGCAATAGGCGGTTTTGTGTTGGGCAAAATGAAACTCGACCGCTACCTTTCGCCATGGATCATACAGATGCAGCAGATGCAGATGCAAGCCGATGAAGAATTTGAAGCAGAACACGTTCCATTCATGAAACGCTTACCAGCCATCGTGAAAGAGGCTCTCGGAATAGTTCGTGGAGTTATCCTTTACGTCCTTCTTGGTATTGCCATCGGAGCAGGCATACATGGTTATGTTCCAGAGGATTTCTTTGCCGACTTCATGCAGAAGGCAGGTGTCTTTGGCGTGCCAGCAAGCGTGCTCATAGCCGTTCCGATGTATGCCAACGCAGCGGGAATCGTTCCTGTTGTGGAGGTGTTCGTAGCAAAGGGCATCCCTCTTGGCACAGCTCTCGCCTTCATGATGTCGGTTGTAGGACTTTCACTGCCAGAGGCTACTATGCTCAAGAAAGTCATGACATGGCGACTCATCGGCATCTTCTTCGGCACCGTAGCATTTATGATCATGATTTTAGGGTGGACGTTCAATCAGATATTGTAGATTTGAAAATAGTGGCAATGGAGTATCTGGCAGGGAAACGGAAGTAGAATATCAATAGCCTCAGCATCTTCATCGGTGCTGAGGCTTTTCATAAATCAAGTAATGAAATAAGATAAATGCTAACATCCTAAAAATTGGTTATCTTTCCAACGATTCGGGTATGCTATAATATAAATAATGTGAGTAACTTTGCACTCAGAAATCAGAGATGGGCACCGCTCGTTGAGCGACAAGCCCTATTTCTTTCGTGCGACTTTTGTCGAAAGGCAAAATGTAATGCTTCGCACGTTGCAGCCGAAAAAAGGAAATTTCATTATGCAAGGTAATTATTCATTCAACAACCCTACACGACTCCACCTCGGTAAGGAGTTATTATTACTTATCCTTCTCCTCTGCCCTATCTTTTGTATGTCCCAAGAGAAGATTAAAACTGACAGTTCTATGATAGTACGTATCAGCGAAATAGAGGTTTATCCCGAATACCTCACGGAATATCTGGAGTTTGCCCATAATGTTGGTGCAACATCGGTAAAGGAAGAGCCGGGCGTTATCTGTATCTACCCTATGCAGCAGCTCCGCAACGACTGCCAGATTCGTATCCTCGAAATCTACGCATCGCAGGAAGCCTATCAGCACCACATCAAAACCGAGCATTTCCAGACCTACAAGCAAGGCACGCTCCACATGGTAAAGAGCCTTGACCTAGTGGATATGCGACAGATGGCACCAGAATGCCTTCCTCTAATCTTTAATAAAGCAAAAGAATGAAACGAATTTTATCCATACTCATAATATTATTGGCAATGGCAACTACAATATCAGCGCAATCGCTATCTGATCGTCAGAAGCATTTGGCAACAATCGCAGCACTTGAAGCTCAGGGCGATCTCATTCGTCTTGAACCAGCTATTAAGGCAGCTCTTGATGGTGGTTTAACAATCAATGAAATCAAAGAAGCATTCTCTCAACTCTATGCTTATACAGGATTCCCACGCTCGTTGAATGCGCTTGGAGTATTGGGAAACGTTATAGAATCTGGAAACGGCAAGTACAATGAAGGCAAGCCTTGGGTACGTCCAGCAATGTGGGACGATGCACAAAAAGCACTTGCTATCGGTACAGAAGTACAGACAAAACTATCTGGCCGTCCTTTCAACTATGAGTTCTGTCCACAGAACGACTATTACCTGAAGTCTCATCTCTTCGGTGATATCTTCGCCGGCGACCAACTCACACCAGCCGATCGCGAGATAGTTACCGTTGCTGCACTCTCTGCACTCAATGGCGTTGCACCACAGCTTGCTGCACACAAGGCAGGAGCCGTGAACATGGGCAACACACAGGAACAGGTTGATGAGCTCTGCCAGTTCCTTTCAGATAATGGTCTCTCACAATGTGATGCCTCCGCTGATGCACAAGCCGGCTCATGGCCAAAAGGCAATCCTAACGATGCTTACGCCCAGTACTTTACCGGACAAAGCTATTTGGCTCCTATAACACCGAAAAATCTAACTGCTCCCCGTCCTGAAAGGAAGGGGTTGGGGGAAGGTCCGACTTCTGTTCTGCCTATGTCCAATGTTACCTTCGAACCTGGCTGCCGTAACAATTGGCATGTACACCACGGCGCTCACCAGATACTCATCTGCGTCAGTGGCGAAGGCATCTATCAGGAATGGGGCAAGCCAGCCATCCGATTGAAAGCAGGCGACATCATCGACATACCTGAAGGCGCAAAACACTGGCACGGAGCGGCAAAGGATTCTTGGTTCCAGCACCTCGCAAGCCATGTTCATGTAGGTGATCCTGAAAGCAACGAATGGCTTGAACCAGTAACGGACGAGCAATATAACGAAGCAAACAAAATAGACAAATAGGAATAAATACGATGATAGAAAAAGAGTTCTCTATGCAATTTGAAGACAGGGAGAACTCTTTGTGTTTATAGGAATTTGGAATCTACTGCTACTTCACAAAACCAACCTTGTCAGCATCTGTAATCTCTCGGATCACACGACAAGGATTTCCTGCTGCGACAACTCTTGGAGGAATATCGTGAGTCACAATGCTACCACAACCGATAACAGCACCTTCGCCGATGGTCACGCCAGCCATAATCTTCACGTCGCCAGCAATCCATGCCTTGTCGCCAATCGTGATGCGACCCCCTATGAGAGCACCCTGAGCTCGCTCTTCAGGATCAAGGCTATGGTTTGCGCTATACATTCCCACGTTAGGACCTATCAGCACATTATTGCCGATGGTGATGCGTGAGCAGTCGAGCAAGACGGCACCGAAGTTGATATAGACATCGTTACCAATGTAGATGTTCTTGCCGAATTCACACTTGAATGTAGGTTCCACATATACGTTCTCGCCAATGCTGCCGAAGAGTTGTTTGAGGAGTTCCTTGCGCTCCTCAACTTGTTCATCGGTTGTCTGGTTGAACCTGTTGAAGATGTTCTTTGCATCGACCCTTCGGCTGAAAAGGTCTTCGTCAAAGTCGTCATAAATCATGTCGCGCTGCATCTTTTCCCATACAGTGAGGTTCTGATTCCGTTCCATAGGATAAAGCATTTACAATTTATGAATATCCGTCTCGGTCAAATTGCCGAAGATGTTGAGGTTCAAGGCAATATCAGCAGAGCAAACGGCTGCACACATCGCCAGTATCGCTATTCCCCAAGTAGGCAGGAAACGGAATATGAAGGCATAGAGAATATTGGCAATGTACTCATAGATAAGCGTCCACACAGGACATAACCCGAAAGGGCAAAGAAAAAATCCACAGCAAGATAGCCATGCGCCATAATGTTGCTGGTGATGTCGGCAGAGTAACATTCCATCATGTGAAAACCAACGACACAGAGTGCTGCCACACCTCTAAGTCCGTCCAAGACCTCATATCTTGGTTTTGATTCTAAATATGCCATAATATCATTTACAATTTTTCAATTTTCACTTTTTCATTCAATCAATCCAAGCTTTTTTGCCTTGAAGCAGGCTTCTGTGGTGTTGCTGACCTGTAGTTTCTCTATAACATTCTGTCTATGACGGTCAACGGTGTTCTTGCTGATACCCATTATTCCTGCAATCTCCTTACTGGCAAGTCCCTTTTGGATATACTGCAACAGTTCCTTCTCACGATTGCTCAGTATCGAGCGCAGTTCTGAGATGTCTATGCGGCGTTCCTCACCAGTCAGCTTGTGTATCAGTCGGGCATGAGTGAACGACTCCTTCGTCAGCTTGTATATGCAAAGAGCGTAACAGATGCCTTGCTTGCCTTCGCTCGGGAAATACTGTATGCGGTGTATCACGGGATGATACTTGCCCTCGGCATCGTGCATACTGATTATCTGCTCCATATACCAGGGAAATCCCTCGCTGACATTCTGTGGCGTTAGCATACGGTTGAAGAACTTCAGTTCCTGCAGATGCTGCACCACCAGATCGTCAGGATTGATGCACGAGATAATCTCCTCCTCAAAAACGGAATCCACACAAACATGCGTGCCAGCCTTTCCTATGCCGAGCACCTCAGCCGTCTTGCCCAAGAAGATGTGGCACTTGCCCGTTCGCATATTGTTCAGCGCCACTATGGCATTGTCACACATGGCGTATGTCTCTGCGAAAGCAAGCAGTTTCCGTTCTTCTAATTCCAAGTGTATTCCGTCCTGCTGACTCGTAAAACGAGACAAAAGCTTATCGTTGATTTCAACCATATTAATCTGATGTCATCTAATGGTTATTCTTTTTTTCCGACTTCTATATAACAAGAGTTATTATCTGCCTTTGTTGAGGGCATCTCAAGTTGGCTGCAAAGGTACACAAAAATATCTAAACAGAATAAGAGCAGACATTAAACCACAAATATATGGTCATTAATCAGTATAAATTATTATCTCATTCACTTATTCGTATCTTTGAACCGCGTTCTAAATTCTTGCGCTCCAGTTGGTGCTCAGGCGCAAGCGGAGTCCTTTCGTTCGAGAATAAAAATAAAAGTGTTTTTATTTTGTATTCTTCTCACTTATTCGTAATTTTAACTTTCGTTTTAGGTACTCACGCTCGAAAATAACCAAATAAATTTGGCATTTTGCTCGCTTATTCGTACCTTTGCAGCGAGAAACGCGTTCATAATCATGAAACCCTTAAAAAATACTGAATACTGTATGAAAAGAATTACTCTCATGTTCCTGATGATGCTGGGCATCTCAGCGTTGGAAATTCAGGCGCAGACGCTGCCTTATCAGGATGCATCGTTGTCGCCTTCACAAAGAGCCAATGACCTATTGCACCGACTCACACTCGACGAGAAAGTCGGCTTGATGATGGATCAGTCGCAGCCAGTTGCCCGCCTTGGCATAAAGCCTTATCAGTGGTGGAACGAAGCGCTGCATGGCGTAGCTCGTAATGGTGTGGCTACGATGTTCCCTCAAGCCATAGGTTTGGCTGCCACTTTCGATGATGCGCTTGTGCAGCAGTGCTTCGACATTGCCAGTACCGAGGCACGCGTGAAGAACCGTCTGGCGCGTGAGGAGAGCGGAAATAACATCAGGCGCTATCAAGGCTTGACCTTCTGGACACCAAATGTCAACATATTCCGCGATCCGCGTTGGGGTCGTGGTCAGGAGACATACGGCGAGGATCCATATCTCACCAGCCGCATGGGTGTAGCCGTAGTGAAAGGACTTCAAGGTCCTGATGGCAACAAGACACATGCCTGCGCAAAGCACTACGCCGTGCATAGTGGCCCTGAGTGGAACCGCCATGTCTTCAATGCCGAGAATGTGGAACCACGCGACCTATGGGAAACCTATCTGCCAGCCTTCAAGGCGTTGGTCACTGAGGCGCATGTGAAGGAGGTTATGTGTGCCTACAACCGCTATGAGGACGAGCCATGCTGCGGCAGTTCACGCCTGTTGACACAGATTCTCCGCAACGAATGGGGTTTCGACGGATTGGTGACGAGCGACTGCTGGGCAATAAACGACTTCTATACCCCTGGACATCATTTCACAGAGCCAGACGCCAAGCATGCCGATGCAAAGGCGGTGTGGAGCGGTACTGACCTTGAGTGCGGTGGCTCGTATGCAGAACTGCCTGATGCAGTCAAAGAAGGCTTGATTACTGAGGATCGTATCGACCAGTCGGTGTTCCGTCTGCTGAAGGCTCGTTTCGAACTTGGCGAGATGGACGACAATACGCCTTACGACACTATCCCTGCTTCAGTCATTGCTTGTGCCGACCATAAGGCGAAGAGCCTTCAAGCTGCCCGTGAGGGTATCGTTCTGCTGAAGAACGATGCGTCGGGCAAGAAAGGTCCTCTGCTGCCTCTGAACAGTCGCCAGAAGATCGCCGTAGTAGGTCCTAACGCGGACAATGCAGTAATGCTCTGGGGCAACTACAACGGTACGCCAGATTCAACGATTTCCATCCTTGACGGCATCCAGAAGTATGTGAAGCCAGGCAAGCTCATCTATTCCGAGGGTTGCGGCTTGGCTCAGGCTACAAGCTATTCAAGCTGGATGAACGAGGGAATGTCTGAGGCAGAGAATGGTTGGGTTGCCCGCTATTACAATACCACCGACTTCAGTGGTCCTGTAGCAGCTTACGGCCGCTATACGACTGCACTGCAACTCTATACCACAGGCGGTACGGCGTTCAGAGCCGGTGTGAACATTCAGGACTTTTCTGCCATTTACAAGACGACGCTCACCCCAAGAAACGGCAGCAAGGTGGAGTTTGACATCGCAGCTGCCTGCAAGAAGATTCAGCTCCTCGTCAATGGCGAGGTCGTATTTGAGGCAGAAGGCCGATTGGGTCAATATGGTGGCGACAGAAAACCTGTCTATGTGCTCGATGTCCAGGCAGGCAAGAGCTATGACCTTGAACTGCGCTATGTGGGCGGCAAGGATATCAATGCATTGATGATGGATATGGGTCACACCGCTACTTTCGACGATGACGCATTGCTTCGTCAGATTCGTCCGGCTGATGTGGTTGTCTTCGTGGGTGGTATCGCACCAAGCCTTGAGGGAGAGGAAATGCCTATCCAGATTGAGGGCTTCAAGGGCGGTGACCGTACCGACATCCAGTTGCCACGAGTGCAGCGTGAGCTGATTGCCAAGATTAGCAAGTCGGGCAAGCGCATTGTCTTCGTGAACTGCTCCGGTTCGGCAATGGCAATGATGCCTGAAGCAGAAAACTGCGATGCTATGCTGCAAGTGTTCTACCCAGGACAGATGGGTGGTCAGGCAGTGGCAGAGACACTCTTCGGCGACAACAATCCTTCTGGTCGTCTGCCATTGACCTTCTATAAGGATACGCTCCAGATGCCTGATTTCGAGGACTACGCCATGAAGGGTCGTACCTACCGCTACATGACTGATAAGCCACAGTTCTGCTTCGGTCATGGCTTGAGCTATACGACCTTTGCATACGGCGATGCGCAGCTGATGCCTGCCAAGATGCAAGCCGATGGTACAATGACCAAGGAGAAGCTCATCGTGCCTGTGACCAATACCGGCGCTCGTGACGGTGCAGAGGTGGTGCAGCTCTATGTGCAGCGTCCAGACGACAAGGAAGGTCCTGTGAAGACGCTACGTGGCTTCAAGCGCGTAAATGTAGCCAAAGGTGAGACGGTCAATGTGGAGTTTGACATCACGGATGAAACCTTCACATGGTTCGACACCCGTACGAACTGCATGATGGCACTGAGCGGCAAGTATAACCTTCTCTACGGTGGCACATCAGCCGATGAAGGCTTGAAGGTGCTGCCAGTGGTAAGACCTTAAAGAAAAAATCTTTTTGCGATGCTGCGTCTTTACGTTTACATAACAATGCTCCTATGCGCCTCCTGTACCTTTGCCCAGAAGAAGGAATTCCATTATGAAAAGGATATGGAATGGGCAAAGTGGGCGTTTCCAGAGGGAACAACCGAAACCGAGGAAGGCATCCATGAGCGTGCCTACAAAACATTGAAGGGATTGCAGAAACTGTTTGCCGATGAAACGATAATCGTCGTAACCCACGGGCAATTCGCAAGAAACCTCATAGCAGCACACTTTGAGTGCAACTATCATGAGGTTGCTACATTATTGAATGCAGAAATAAGGAAGATAAATATATAAAGATTCATGAATCTAGCACCCAATCAGGGAATACCCCGTCACATCATAATGCTGATGGCAATGATGGCTGGCCTTACCGTTGCCAACCTCTACTATAATCAGCCCTTGCTGGAGATGATACGCAGCACTAATGAAGAGCGTTGCACGTATCTTTGCCGATCATCCTCGCATCCGACTCAATGCCATTCGTGCCGCCTTCGGCTTTGGCAGCATGCTCGCTTTCTGGGCATGTCTCGCCTTTCATCTTGCCGACGCGCCGTTCCATGCAGGTAGTGATGCTGTGGGTTACCTCGGCATCTGCGGTGTGGCAGGAGCGATGGTAGCCAGTGGCATAGGCAAATACATTCCTCGATATGGTGTCAAACGTTTCAGCATCGCAGGAGCATCCATACAGATTCTGGCATGGCTTACCGCATGGCTTTGGGGCGACTCATACATCGGGCTTATCCTTACCGTCATACTCGTTGACATCGGCTTGCAATGTCTGCAACTGAGCAACCAGAGCGCTTGCATACAAGCGGTGCCGGAAGCCAGCAACAGAGCCAACACAATCTTCATGACCACGTACTTCATCGGTGGAAGTCTCGGCACGTTCCTTGCTGGTCAAGGGTGGCATGTCGCAAGATGGAATGGAGTATGCCTTGTCGGCATCGCCTTCGCCGCTATAAGCTTATGTATTTCCCTGAAGTCACATGCAGATGGGTTGGAAGGAAACGCATCAGGATGCGCCTCTAAGCCAGCATATTTTCGTGGCAATCAGCATCTGTATCGCCATCGCCATGGCTTGGACATCGTACCGACTTTATGATGTTCCTGTTCGCGAATGGCTGAAGAAGAAATTGTTTGGAGGAGTCACAAACACAATTCATAAATCTTAAACTATCCCACCCTCTCATTTTGTCAATATTTCAAGAAAAAGACGAATATGACTCCTTTACAATATCAGAAAGGCTGATTGACCACAATATGATTGATGAATTTGCTTATATTTAAAATATTTTTACTACTTTTGCATCGTTTTAATGCGTTAAGATGAAGAATGCTGCCGCATCATGCTAATGATATGAATATGAACGATACTTGCAAACTGACAATGCTCGGTACGGGCAATGCGTTGGTAACAAAATGTTACAACACATGCTTCACTATCCATACACCAAAGACAATGATCCTGGTTGATGCAGGTGGTGGCAATGGCATTCTCACACAGTTGGATAAGGCAGGAATAAATTTGGGCGATGTACATCACATCTTCATTACTCATGCGCATACTGACCACATCATCGGTGTGCTTTGGGTGCTTCGTGTTTATATCCAATTTGTGCTGAGAGGAATGGTAGAAGGACAGTTGCACATCTATGGGCATGATAAATCTTTGCTTGTCCTGCGCACAATGATTGAGTTGATGCTACCAGCAAAGCTACAGAAGCAGATTGGCACGATCGTACTGCTGCATGAGATAAAAGATGGTGACACACACTCTATCGAAGATCTCAAACTCACGTGCTTCGACATTCTCTCAACCAAGGAGAAACAATTCGGATTCCTTGCTACTCTTCCTGACGGCAAACGTCTGTGTTGCCTCGGAGATGAGCCATATAATCCTGCAAACGAACAATATGCAAAAGATGCCGATTGGTTACTTGCCGAAGCATTCTGCCTGTACGACCATCGTGACATTTTCAAGCCATACGAGAAGAGTCACGTTACCGTCAAGGATGCTGCCGAGCAAGCAGAAGCTTTGAATGTAAAGAACATTGTCATCTATCACACAGAGGACAAGAACATTGAGCACCGCAAGGAACTATATACAGCAGAAGCCAAGGCATACTATTATGGCCAGGTGTATGTTCCTGAAGATTTGGAAACGATACTTTTGTGAAGCAAATCATGACCTTTGACTATCTAGAAAATGTTCCGAAAAATGAATAATTCAACTTTCGCAAGTTCACATGTTATTGATTTTAAGATGTTTATTAGGATTTTAATTTAGATTTCGAGCCGTTAGGCGATCCAATATAAAATCGTCCCTAAGAGCGACGTACTGGAGCGTATTTTTGTTAGGATTATAG
>JAZLHI010000020.1:0-23281 GCA_045616725.1 Prevotella sp.
ACCAGCCCTCCGCTCTTTGGGCTACGAGATGTCCGTTCGTCCAACTTTCGCCGTCTATAACACTCGCGAAGAGGTTGACCGCCTGGTCATCGCATTGCAGAAGATTGTCGGCAACGCATAAATATGGAGGTGCGGTGCCCTACCATCAGCGAACTTTGCTGATACTTTTGTAGGGCGAGGATTTTGCAGAATATTATTCCGACAAAGCGTCTTTAGATTTACTTCCTACAGAATAATTTTCCGAAGTTCACGGAGAATGCATAATGTTTCGTGAAAAGTTTGTACTTTTGCAAAAGACTATTCTATGAAACTCGCAATATATGGAAAAAATTGACGTTATAGATACAAGACTCTTGCGCGAACTGCAAAAGAACGCCAAGCTCACAACAAAGGAGCTTGGCGACCGTATAAACCTCAGCGCATCACCAACCTTCGAACGTCAGAAGCGATTGGAGCGTGAGGGATACATCACTCGCTACATAGCAAAGGTTGACCATCGTAAGTTGGGCAACAACCTCGTCGTATTCTGCAACATCCGCCTCAAGCAGCACAGCAAGAAGCTCGGTGAGGAGTTCGTTGCTGCCATGCAGAAGATTCAGGAGGTTACCGAATGCTACAACACCTCTGGTGACTTCGACTATCTCATCAAGATCTACCTTCGCAACATGGAGCATTACCACGACTTCGTCTATAACACCCTCGGCGTGATAGACTGCATCGGAAGCCTCCACAGCGTCTTCGTCATAGCCGAAGAGAAAGCAGAGACAGGCATCCCCGTGGCATTGCAGGTCAGCACGAAATAACGCAATTGTATTCTTTTTAGCACACGACGACAACTCCCACGACTCCGAAATCAGAAGTCGTGGGAGTTTATATTGTAGGCCACGCAGGGGATACACGGAATTTGTGAATAGCATTTCCGTAATCAGAATGGTTCCTATTCTGTCTCTATTGTGAGTTCTTCATGGGATAGCACAAAGGACAGATCAATGTACCGACTTCCTCAACATAGTTTGGCAACGAAATGTGGAATGGGTTTTGCGCTCAAGAAAATTATGGTTTTGCCATTTACTCCTCACTCCTCACACATGCTGTATAACTAGTTGTATGTCAGAGAGATATGTGCGTGAGGAGTGCTTTTTGACTCCTCACACCTCCTCACACCTCCTCACATCTTTTGGCTTATGTGATGGCACTCGTCACACACTCGTCACGCTGTAATGTACTGAGAATCGGCTTGTTACAAGCATATGTGAGGAGTGAGGAGTGTTTGAAATTTGTAGAGATACGGGAACTATTTCGGGGGATGCATCGGTGTTCCTAAGGAACACAAAAATATTCCTTGCTATTACGACTCATAACTGCCACGAATACGACTCATAACTGCCACGAATACGACCCATAACTGATAGGATTATGTATCATAACTCATAGGATCACAAATCATAACCAACGGAAATGAAAATTCACGACAACTCTTCACTCTTCATATTTTCTCTCTAACTAGTTGTCTTTCAAAAGAATAGAGCCATGAAGAGTTGTTCGTAACTCTTCATGACTCTTCATAGCTCTTCATAGATATAAATGTGGCTTGTGACCACTCTTCATAAGAATCAGAATATGAAGACACTCTTCATATTCTCTTCATGCCGTAACTCACTAATTACTAATACGATACGGCGGAATATGAAGAGTGAAGAGTGTTTGAAATTTTAGCAATCCTTGTTGGTCATCGCGCAGACGCAAGAGTCGGACCAGACGTTCTCTGCTGTCTCTATCATGTCGATGATGGTGTAGATAGGGAGGATGATGCCCATGATGCCTATTGGTGCACCGGTGCCAGCTGCAAGGGAAAGGGTAAGGAAATAGCAGCCCATTGGTACGCCGGCATTACCTACAGCGGAGAAGACGGAGAGGAATACCCAAAGAAGGATAGTCTGCCAAGCCCCCTCCCAACCTCCCCCACAAGGGGAGGGAATTATGCCGCCGTTCTGCATCAGCCATAAGGATGTTACGAGGATGAAGGCTGCGCAGCCGTTCATGTTTATTGTCGTGCAGATAGGCAATACGAAACGAGAGACGCGTGGCGAAACGCCCATGCGCTGCTCTGCCGACTGCATGGTGACGGGCAATGTTGCCGCAGACGACTTTGTGAAAAGCGCCATAAGCACGGCTGGCATCATCTGCGAGAGTGTCTTTAGCGGATTGATGCCACGAGAAAGGAGGAAAAGTGGCAGGACAACGAAGAACTGTACCATATTACCGCCAATGATTACCGCCACATATTTGCCAATGGAATCCAAGGCCATGCCGCCGCTAACCTGCGCCGTGAGTTGTGCGGAGAATGCAACGATGCCGAGAGGGAGTGTCCAGATAAGTCCACGAATGAGTGTGAACAGCAGTTCCTGCAAGCCCTGTATGCCCTTTACGACAACAGCCTTCTGCTCCGAATCTGGCATCTTCGTCAGCGCAAAACCAATGGCGAAGGCGAGAATCAGTATGCTCAGCACATTGCCCTCAAGGAAGGGACGGACGATGTTGTCCGGCACAACACTGAGGAAATGCTCGCTATAAGACAGTGTACCGAGATTCTCCGGCACATCAGTAGCACCTTTGCTGATAAGCTCTTCCGGCAGATTGCCCGGAGCAATCAAGAGATAGAGCACAACGCCAACGATGGCTGCCGCGAAAGTTGTGGAGAGAGTATAGAACAGTGTCTTGCGGAATATCCTTCCCGTTTCCTTCTGCGCACCGAAAGATGCCAGCGTAGTTATTACGGCAAGTGCTATCGTAGGCACGGCAAGCAGGCGGAAAAGTCGGGTGTAGATAGTGGCGATAAAGTCGGCCGTGGCGTTTATCCATTGCAATCCAAGCATACCAAGGGCAGCACCAACAATGAGTGCGCCAATCCAAAGAAAGAGTTGTCGTTTATTGTTCATGGTGCAAAGGTACAACTTTTTAAGAGAAAAATGGAAAGTGAAGAACGAAAAGTGTTCTTCACATTCCAGGCTACTGCGCCTGGATGCGGATGAGTTCGCCTTCCAATCCCAAAGCGGTGATGGCTTTTCCTATGATCTTTCCATCTGGATCGATGACGAAGAACGCGGGAATCCAATGCAGCTCGTACGCCTTGAATGTTGGATCTTGTCGTGTGCGTAACAGGTTTGTGATCTGAATCCATGGCAATTGATTCTTTTGGAGATAGTTCTTCCAAAGCTGCTCTTTGTCGTCGAAGCTGAAACCAATCCACTGCACAGGCTTTCCTGCGATGGTCTTGTATTCTTCTTTTGCGAACAATTCTTTCAGAAGAGGTGTCTCCCTACGGCAATCACCGCACCATGTAGCCCAGAAATCCAGGACTACATACTGTCCTCTGAAATTGCTCAACTTGATTTCTGTGCCCAATGTGTCCTTTGCCACTATCTCTGGAGCCTCTGTGCCTATCTGTAACGTTGGCAGGTATTCAGGATGGTTAAGGGCGAGAGTGTCAATCTCTATGGCAAACATGCTGCGGAATGATGCCAGGAAACAAAATGCTATTAATGCTATTCTTTTCATATTTGTTAGTTCTATTAACGTTTTTTGCTTGCCACATCAAACCAGAGGCGAGTGGTGAGGAGGTCTGCGCCTTGGTTGGCAACGGCTGCGCGATAGCTGTCCTGATTCTGTCCTGACTCGGTTGAAGGATAGAAGAAGCGACGTGGAGTCTCACCTGGTGCAAGGGCTGTGTTAGGGCCAGGAGTCAACTCTGGATAACCTAGGCGACGCCAGTCGGTATAGGCATCTGGTGCCTGACCGTAAAGGGAAATCCACTTCTGGGTACCGATCTGCACATACCATGGCGCTGCGCTGTAAGCGACTGCTGGCTGCGCGAGATATGCTGTGACGTCGGCATCTGAAACGCCGTGCTGTTTCAGAGAAGCTGTGATTGCCTGTTCGTAATAAACTGCGGCAGGAGCGTTTATGAATCCGCGGGCAGCTGACTCCGCCAAGGCGAAGAGCACCTCTGAGTAAGTGAACAATACGGCAGGAGCATCGTATTCAAGGAATTTCTTGCCCGGCTTAGAGAGCTTCGAGAAGCCCTGATTGTTTGCGGCATCAGCAGTAAGACCGTTCTGTCCTCCGACATACAAGCCAGTTTCTGTGGCAGGTTGTGCGAAGATAGGCAGGCGTGGGTCGTTCAGATCTGTAAGTTTGTCAACAAGAGTCTTCGAAACACGCTGGTCGTCACGGCTGTAGAAAGCACTTCCCCAAGGGTTCCAGTAGGATGAGTTGCTTGAATCAAAAACGAATGTTGCATTGTCGTCATTGGAACTGATAAGGTTTGTGAGGTTGCCAGCAAGGCTCTGTATGATGCTCTTTGCCTTCGCCTCGTCACGGTCGGCAATGAGCAGTGCTATGCGGAGGCGCAGACTCTGGGCGAACTTGCTCCACTTGGCAGCATCGCCGCCATAGATGCCATCGCCGTTGATGACTGTCTTGGATGATGCAAGAACCTTTGCTGCATCTTCAAGATCCGTGAGGATGCCACTAAAGATAGTCTCCTGGCTGTCGTATGCAGGCGTTGTAGAAGTAGCAAACTGCGTGTAAGGAACGTCGCCGAAGAGTTCGGTGAGCAGCAGGTAGTTCCATGCACCCCACACCTTCGCAGCCGCCTTCTCGTTGTCGGTAGCAGCCTCTGATTCCTGAATAGATTTCAGGTCAGCCAAAGTGTAGGCGTATGTGGTGTTCCATGTATCATCAAACGACGAGTTGGTTACGTCATAACGGTCAGGTTCCGTATATTGTATCTTTGCCCAATGCTGCACCCACAGCAGTGTACTGTTGTAGCCTGTTGTACCGTTCTGGTAAAGATTGGCTCCATAATACTGTGCTGCCGAGAGAAGATAGGCAGGCTGAGGATTCTCGCTGGCATTAGGGTTAGCGTTTATTTCTGCCAGTTCATCGTTGCAAGAAGTCAACGCGACAGCTGCGAGGGATAACAATCCCAATGTATATCTATTGATTGTATTTATTTTCATAGTCGTATCCTGTTGATGTTAGAATTTAAGTGAAAGGTTCAAACCGAATGAGCGAGTGCTAAGGAGAGTATAGCCTTCTACACCCTGTGCATTGCCGCTGGTGATGCTTGCCTCAGGATCGATGTTGTCGGCATTCTTGAAGATTGTCCAGAGGTTGCGGCCTGTAAGTGAAATGGCGAGTTCCTGTAGGTGAAGCTGCTTCAACACTGAACTTGGGAACTTATATGTGAGCGACAACTCGCGGAGCTTCACATAGCTTGCGTCGTAAGTGTTGACCTCGCCAATGCTATAGAGACGATGGTAATAGTTTTCAGCAGAAACAATCTTGCTGTTCTTATTGCCGCTGGCGTCAACACCGTCAACAATGATACCATCCTGATATACTCGTGTAGTAGTGCCGTTCACAGTAGCAGTGTATGTACCGTCGCTCTGAAGCTTGAAGTCTGGAGTTCCGTTAATTGCAACATTGCTGCCGTTGTCCTTGTAATACCAAAGACCTCCATGCTCTGCGTCACGACCAGGAAGTGAGCTTTCGAGTACGCCGGTATAGATACCAGTCTTGTTGGTGTTGCTGAAGATCTTGCCGCCTACAGAGGCGTCAACAAGGAATGAAAGAGAGAAATTGCGGTATGAGAATGTATTGGTGATACCACCTGTCCAGTCGGCGGAATACTTGCCGATAAGCTCGCGTTCACTGGTGTATGTAGGCAAACCATTGGCATCAACGATGATGCGTCCTTGATTGTCACGCTGATACTTTGTGCCATACAATGTGCCATAAGGCTGGCCAACTTCTGCGCGAATGTCTATTCCGCTGCTGTAAAGGAGATAACGCTGGATCAAACCTTTGTCGTCGAGTTTCACGACCTTGCTGTTGTTGGTAGCCCAGTTGAGGTCAAGTTCCCAATTGAAGTTCTTGTTCTGAATAGGACGGCCACCGATGTGAATCTCAAAGCCGTAGTTGCGGATATGTCCTGCGTTCTGCACCTGACTTGTGTAGCCGCTGGCAGCCGTTGTAGAGAGGCGAAGAATCTGGTCTTTGGAGTCGGTCTTGTAGAAAGAGAGGTCTGCATAGAGACGGTTGTTGAAGAACGATGACTCAAGACCGATTTCCGTAGATGTGGTACGCTCTGGCTTAAGGTTAGGATTGTTACCCTGACCAGAAGAACTCTGCATTGGCAAACCGTTGATAGCATCAAGAGATGTATATACGGTAGCAATCTGATAAGGGTCGGCATCCGAACCGACCTGACTCCAACCTCCACGCAGTTTCAGGTAGTTCAGCCAGTCTGCCTCAAAGTGGAGTGCCTCGTTAAGGATAATGCTGGCTGTCACTGAAGGATAGAAATATGAGTTGTTGTTCACAGGGAGAGTGCTCGACCAGTCGTTGCGTCCTGTTACGGTAAGGTATGCCCAATAGTTGTAGTTAAGGCTTGCGCTGAAATAAAGACCATACTGGCGAAGGCGTGAGAACTCGTTTGTAGAGGTAACGGCTGTTCGGCTGTTTGCTACTGTGTAGAGGTCTGGAGTAGCAAGCTGCGGTGCATACTGATAGTTGTATTCGTATTTCTTGTTACGGATATTGTAACCGGCGAGGGCATCCACATGCCAGTTGTCAGAGAATGTAGTATTATATGTAAGGAGAGCCTCAAGGTTGTCCTCCCTGAACTGCGATGAATTCTCGCCGTAAGCTCCGTAAGGCGAACCCGCTCCGTACGAACCGGTCTTCACCGTGCGCTTGCGTTTGTCGTAATACCAATCGGTGCTTTGCTTCAGGCGGAAATTAAGGTTCTCTGCCAAAGTAAGGTCAAGGTGTACATCACCAATGATGCGGTTGCGATCCTGGCTGTAGGTGTTGTAATAAGCTTCCCAGTAAGGATTGTCGTAATAGCTTGAATTCCAAGACTTCGAGTAATCCTTACGCAATGAAGCATCGCTGACCTGACGACCAAACCACAGATACTGCAACATCACGGAAGACGAACGGTAGTTGCTACCCGTTGCGCTTGATGCACCTGGAGCTGAAGGGGCAGACGACACGATGTAATTGCCAGTCGCACCGATGCTCAACCATTTGCTCAGACGGTAATCCGTGTTGAGACCGATATTTGTCTTGTTGGTAGATGATCCTGGCACCACACTGCGCTGATACTCATTGTTATAGCTCAGGCGGAAGTTATAGTTGTCGTTACTGCGAGCCACGGAGATACCGTTGTTGGTTGTAACACCTGTCTGGAAAAAGTCTTTTACGTTGTCAGGATTTGACACCCACGGAGTAGCTGTGCGATTACCGTTGGCATCAACAGGACTGTCGAACTGAGGGAAAAGGAGTCCCACGTCAAGGCGAGGTCCCCACGATTCATCGACACCATCATTCACACCAGCACCCTTACCGTTTACATAACTGAAGGTTCCACCAGCTCCCTGTCCGAAGAGGTTTTGAAACTTAGGTAATGTTGACACCGTTGAGAGAGAGGTTGAAGAATGCACGCTCACGCCAAGTCCTCGCTGATTCTTGCCACTCTTCGTTGTTATGATGATGGCACCATGTGCAGCACGCGAACCGTAGAGAGCAGCAGCATTGGCACCCTTGAGGACGTTGAGCGACTCAATATCGTCAGGGTTGATGTCGGCAAGGGCATTTCGTGTGCTTCGACCATCACCTGCTGCAAGGTACTGCGTATTGTCAACAGGAATACCGTCGATGATGAACAAAGGTTGGTTCTCTCCCGCGATAGAAGTTTCACCACGGATAACGATACGCGTTGAACCCGCATCGCCCTGACTGTTTGTGATACGCACACCAGCAGCCTTTCCATGCAGTGTGTTGAGGATGTTGTTGTCGCGAACCGAAGTCAGTTCTTCCGCATTGACTTGCTGTGCAGCATATCCTAACGCTCTTTTACTTTTTTTCTGACCTAGGGCTGTTACGACAACCTCATCAAGATTCTTTTCGTAGAGACTGTCAAGATCTACAACGACGTCTCCATCTTTTACTCGTGCACTACTCGGTAAGGAAACAAGGGTAAGTGCAGCAAGTGCAATTCCTGTTATCCATGAATTGTAGTGAACATCCTTTTTCAATTGTACTTTCATTCTTATTATAATTAATGTTAATATTATTGTAATCATTCAACTTTCGCGTTGCGAAATTTGAGGCATATCGAACTTTTCGGGTGCAAAATTACAGCTATTTGCCAAATCCCACAATCGCATGAATATATGAAAGTGTATAGCCAAGAATCATTACCACCCGTACCAAACATTTGGTATGGGCAGTTTTTTATTTTGTTATCCCTCAAATAAATGTCATTTTGCAGAATACTATTTTACGAAACAGCCTATTTCTGTGTTTCTTTTCCGAATTACGAAATGCTCTTGGTAGATTATTCTAAAAATATTAATTTTGTACCCGAAAACAAAAGAATGATCATGACGAATAATACTATAATAATAGCTGATAATCAAGCTATTACGCACCTCGGACTACAGCGATTGATATCAATAACCCTTAATGATGCAAAAGTTCTTGATGCTGTCACAGAACGGGAACTCACCTCTCTTCTGGACGAAAACAAGGATGCATTGGTGATTGTTGACCCTGCAAACTTCTTTGTTCACTTCTCCGACGACAACTCTGAAACTTGCGAAGAAATATGACAAGACACATTGGATCGTGTTCTCAAACGATATTTCAGACAGTGCTCTCCACCGCTTCTCTGCAAGCCAGAACATCAGCATGGTGGAGAAGAACTGCCTTCAGGGTGAACTCTCAAGCACTCTGATACTTGCCATATCGCACCAACGTTTCATTTGCCAGCGACTGATGAACCTTCTCCTTAACCCAAACCGACCGGAAGACGACCCTCTGGCAGAACTTACGGAGACGGAACGCGAGATACTCCGACTTACTGCACAGGGAAAGACCGTGAAGGAAATCGCCTCCGAACGCTTCTCGTCCATTCATACCGTCACCACCCACAAGCGCAACATCTTCCGCAAGTTGAAGATAAACACCAGCTACGAAGCCACAATGGTTGCCGTACGCGCAGGGCTCATCGACATTGTAGAGTATTATATTTAGGATACGAGGCATCATATAGTTTGCCACTAAATATCTAATATAAACTTGCTTATGTATGGGGCTTAATAAGCCCAATTCTGTTTCACTTTTTAAGAGCCTAATCGTCATGCTCCATGACAATCGTCAGAGACTCATCAAAGTCCTTTTCCTTGATGGTGATTGTTTTGGATTTGAATCCAAGGAGACTGAAGGTTAGCTTTATTTTCTTTTTGGTGGTATTGTAATTGAATTTAAATTCACCATCCATATCAGACGTACCAAAGAGATTCTTTCTTCCATTAACAATATCTACCCTTGGCAGAGGATTGTTGTCTTTATCCACAACCAGGCCTTTTACAAGGACTTCTTTAAAGTTCGTAACCATCTTGTACTTCTTGCCTGTTAGGATTCTTGATATCAATGGCCTTTTGCGCATAACTACGACTTCGCCCATCATTAGCTCGTCGTCGTCTTCAAATACAACTGTTTTAATCTTGTCGTAGTCTTCCCTTTTGAAGTTTATTTCTTTCGTCTTATAGCCTATATAACTAAAGGTCAGGGTTACTTCCTCTTTATCTGTACAGAACTCGAAGTAGCCGTCAACATTTGACAAGGTAGCAGTCTTTGTTATGCTGTCTCTTATTTCTACGCCTATTACGGGCTCGTTAACGTTGTCAATAACCTTGCCCTTTATTCGATATTTTCCATCAATGGTTTTCCCATCACTCCCTTTGGTTGGTGGAATGGTGGTGACATCTTGCTGTTGAACAGGTGGCGTGGAGTCGTTCACTTGCGGCAACTCTTGCGCATTCGCCAATGGCATTGCGCTTGCACTGAGCGACAACCCCAATGACACGCCAACGACCGCAACAGCCTTACCAAGCTTTCTGCGCTGTTGGAGCTGCTCTTCAAGGTATCTGACTTCTGCCTCGCATTTAGGGCAAGTGCCGAGACAGTCGCCTTTGTATCGGCATTCTTCCGTTACAAATTCAATGTCATTAGCTTCTGCTATCTGCTTGCGAATCTCTTTCAAGATGCGACATGTGTTCTTTCCTTTTGCCATAAATGTGATGTTTTTGAAGGTTTATCTATAGTATGTCTGGAGTGGACTGTTTATATTTGTCATTTATAGATGATGTCCTATCAATACCCCCAGTTTTGTCTTTTTAGCAATTCCTCAAGAGCTTCTTCATCATCCTCCATAACAATTTCCAAAGGGTTATCAAAGTCTTCTTCCTTGATGGTGATTGTTTGGTCTTTGTGGACGCCGTCAACATGACTGATGATGAGTGTAACTTCTTTCACTTTATTTATGTAATAAAGCTCGAATTCGCCATCTACATTAGTCACCCCAACACATTTTCCTTTCTTATCTGCAAGGGTTGCTCCAATCACGGGGTCATTGTCCTTATCCACCACCTGGCCTTTTATGTTGCAAATGGAGTAACCTTTCCTCTTGTACTTCTTTAGTTCCTTGCTCGTCAGGAATCTTGCGACTACTTCTGCACGCTTGATATCGCGGCTTCCAAGTATGACATACTGAGGGGACGTTGGATCTTTTTCAAGCGTGACTGTCAGAATCTTGTCGTAATCTTCCTTTTTAATGTTTATTTCTTGTGGAATTAGACCTGCGGCATCCTCAACGGTCAAAGTTACCTCTTCCTTATCTGTACAAAACTCAAAGCTGCCATCAAGAGTGGAAAAGGAACTTGTCTTTGCTTGGTAGTCGCTTATTGTCGCCCATATTACGGGTTCGTTGTCGAAAATGACCTTGCCTTTTATTCTGTATTTGCCATTTACGATGTTATTGTTGGAATCGTGAGTCTGTATGATATAAGTGGTGGCAGCTTGCTGAACCTGTGGGGTGGAGTCGTTCACTTGTGGCAACTCTTGCTCGTTAACCATTGGCGTTGCGCTTGCACAGAGCGACAATCCGAATGAAACTACAACGACAGCAACTGCCTTGGCAAGCATTTCGCGCTGCTTGCAAATCTCCTTTAAGATGCGACATTTGTTCTTTCCTTTTGCCATAAACAGAAAGTTTTGAAGGTTAATCGATAGTGTTTCTTGTGCTAATCGCACCTTTTTGATGCGACAAAATTAATAATTATTTGTGAATCAAGCAAGCAAATATGTGTCTTTTTATCAATAGGTTACAAAAAAGTCCACTCCTGCTCACGAAAAGCAAAAGTGGACTGATTATGTTTAGTCGTTTCCGATTCCTACAATATTATAGGACTCTTACTTGATGTTATCAACGAAGCGGAAGAGGCGGTCCCAACGGATGCCGGAGAAGCCGTTGCGGTCTGGGTCGGAAGAGAACCAGATGAAGATTGGCTTGCCCACGATATGGTCTTCAGGAACGAAGCCCCAATAGCGGGAGTCGGCAGAGTTGTGGCGGTTGTCGCCCATCATCCAGTAGTAGTCCATCGTGAACGTATAGGATGTAGCCTCCTTGCCGTTGATAATGATCTTGCCGTCCTTGACGAGAAGGTCGTTGTGCTCGTACTCCTTGATGCAACGCTCGTAGAACGCGATGTTGTCCATATTGAGCTTGAGAGTCTCGCCCTTCTTTGGAATCCAGAGTGGTCCGTAGTTGTCGCGTGTCCAACCAGTGTATTTCGTGATAGGATAAAGGAGGTCCAAGCGCGACTCCTTGTTGAACTCAATGCTCTTGCAGATGTCCTTGCGAGACTTCATGACCTCTGCGGTCTTCCTTGTCATCGGCATGAAGCCGTACTGAGTGAGCTGCTGGAGGTCTTCGTTGGTGATGCCGTTCTCCTTGCGGAACTCGTCATACTGGTCGCTGACGAAATCCATCGCCGGGATGGCGAGCTCCACCTTGTAGGTAAACTGAGCATTGTCCGGTTCCTTGTTTGCCTTGCCGTCAAGATATATGATGCGATCCTTGATCTGGAGGGTCTGACCCGGAAGACCGACGCAACGCTTCACATAGTTCTCGCGGCGGTCGATAGGACGGGAGTCTATCATGCCGAACTCAGGTGGATTTGCCGCAATGTACTGATGTCCAAGGTTATAGATATCCTTCAGTATGTCGCGCTGCTTCTGCGCAGGAAGCGTGTCGAGGCCGAGAGGTCCCTGATACATCTGGCGACCGTACTCCATACACATTCCGTAGAAGTCCTGTGCCTGATAGCGAAGGTCAGAGACGATGGTGTCGCCCGAAGGGTAGTTGAACACCACGATGTCGTTGAGCTCAACCTTGCCGAATCCCTTGGCGCGCTTGTAGTCCCACTGTGGCCACTCGATGTAAGATTTCGTTCCGATAATCGGCATCGTGTGCTGAGTGAGCGGCATAGTGAGAGGAGTGTTCGGAATGCGAGGGCCGTAGCTTACCTTCGAGACGAAGAGGTAGTCGCCAGTGAGAAGCGATTTCTCGAGGGAAGACGAAGGGATGACGTAGTTCTGGAAGAAGAACAGGTTGATGAAATACACGGCAACGAGGGCAAACACGATGGCATCCACCCACGACATGATGTGCGGAGTGAGGCCTTCCGAGTTCTTCCACCACTGCCAGTTGATCTTCTTCGAGATGTAGGCATCGTAGATGAAAGGAATGACGATGAGTCCGAGCCAGCTCTCAAGCCAGTATAGGAACAGGAGATAAAGGACAAGGACAACGATGAACTTCGTCCACTGCCATTTCTTGTTCGGTTGTTTCTGTTGTTTCATTTAAAAGCCAATTAAAAATCAAACAAATCACTCATAGTCAACAGACCTTCGTGCTGCGCAGTATATTCCGCTGCGAGAACAGCGCCGAGGGCAAAGCCCTTGCGTGAGTGTGCGTCGTGAGTAATCTTGATGATGTCCTCCTCAGGAGAATCGTATGTAATGGTGTGAATGCCAGGAACTTCACCGCGACGGAGATCATCGATGCGAAGAACGCCTTCAGCTGTCTCATGGAGTCCCCAACGCTCCTTGCGGTCGAGGTTCTCAAGGATTCCTTCTGCAAGCGTGATGGCTGTGCCTGAAGGAGCGTCAAGCTTATGAACATGGTGAGTTTCCTCCATAGTAACATCATACTGTGGGAACTGGTTCATGAGCTTTGCAAGATACTTGTTGACAGCAGAGAACATTGCCATGCCGACAGAGAAGTTTGACGCCCAGAAGAGTGTCTGACCACCTTCCGTACAAAGTTTCTTCACATCGTCGCCGTGCTCCTTCATCCAACCAGTGGAACCGCTGACGACCTTCACGTTCTTTGCGAACGCCTTGAGGTAGTTGTCATAGGCTGTCCAAGGTGTTGTAAACTCAATGGCAACATCAGCAGAAGCGAACTCAGAGCTCTCAAAGTCCTCCTGGTTGTCAATGTCAATCTTAGATACTATTTCGTGGCCGCGAGAGATGGCAATCTGCTCTATCATCTTGCCCATCTTGCCGTAGCCGATAAGTGCTATTTTCATAATTATTCTTTTTAAAGTTTCCAAACAGCTCCGTCCTTGGTATCCTTTACCTGGAAACCGAGGGCTGCAAGCTGGTCGCGGATAAGGTCTGAAGTAGCCCAATCCTTGTTAGCCTTTGCCTTTGCGCGGAGTTCGAGAACCATATCAACAACCTTTCCGAAAGCTTCCTCGCGAGCCTCGTTGCCGCCAGTAGCTTCGTTCTTGAGGCCGAGGATGTCGAACGCGAAGAGGTTCATTGTCTCCTTGAGCGCTGCGAGGTCACCCTCAGTGATTGTGCCCTTGTGGTCAACGAGAGAGTTGATTACGCGGCAAGCATCGAAGAGGTTTGAGATGACAATCTGGCTCTGCATATCGTCGTTCATCGCCTCGTAGCACTTGTCCTTCAACTCAGAAACGACCTTCTTTGTAGCCTCGTCTGTCGTCTTAGCTGCCTGAATGCGGTCGATGTCGCCAATGGCAGTGAGCAGACGGTCGAGACCTTTCTGGCTTGCCTGAAGAGCTTCGTCGGAGAAATCGACAGGGCTGCGGTAGTGCGTCGAGAGGATGAAGAAGCGGATTACCATTGGAGAGTAAGGCTGAGTGAGAAGCTCATGCTCACCAGTGAAGAACTGGTTGAGCGTGATGAAGTTGCCGAGCGACTTGCCCATCTTCTGTCCGTTGATGGTAAGCATATTGTTGTGCATCCAGTACTTCACCATATCATCGCCCTGAGCTGCTGTTGCCTGAGCGATTTCGCACTCGTGGTGTGGGAAAACGAGGTCCATGCCACCGCCGTGAATATCGAAGTGGCTGCCAAGATACTTGCGGCCCATAGCAGTACATTCACAATGCCATCCTGGGAAACCGTCACTCCATGGCGATGGCCAACGCATGATGTGCTCTGGCTGTGCCTTCTTCCAAAGGGCGAAGTCCACTTGGTTCTTCTTCTCCCCTACTCCATCGAGTTCGCGAGAGTTGTTTATCACATCGTCAAGGTTACGGCCAGAAAGTTTACCATACTTATAGTCCTTGTTGTACTTCTCAATGTCAAAATATACCGAACCGTTACTCTCGTAAGCATAGCCATTAGCCATGATTTCCTCAACAAGCTTTATCTGCTCGATGATATGACCAGTAGCATGAGGCTCAATGCTTGGTGGAAGGACGTTGAGAGCCTCCATGGCCTGATGGTAGCGGTTGGTGTAATACTGCGCAATCTCCATTGGCTCAAGCTGTTCGAGCTTTGCCTTCTTTGCAATCTTGTCCTCGCCCTCATCAGCATCGTGCTCAAGATGGCCCACATCGGTGATGTTGCGAACGTAGCGAACCTTATATCCCAAGTGCTTGAGATAACGGAAAAGGAGGTCGAAAGTGATTGCTGGGCGTGCGTGACCCAGATGCGGATCTCCGTAAACAGTTGGACCGCACACATACATACCTACATTTGGCGCCGCGAGAGGCTTGAAGATCTCCTTGCGGCGGGTAAGTGTATTGTAAATATAAAAATTCATCTTGTATATATTGTTTTGCAATTTAAGTGCAAAATTACGAAATAAATAAAACTATCGGAAATTGTTTTATATATTTTCAATATATTGCCTAAACTTTTATCAATCTTTAACCTAATAAAACATAAAACAATTAATAATATAGCAGCTTTTTAGTAATTTTGTGCCGTTTATAGTGTGTACAAATCACATACATGGGAAAAAGAATGAAACATAGAAACATCGTCATATCTTTCATCTGTCTACTTCTTATGGCCTGCCAATTGCCTGCCAACGCGCAGCGAATTGCCATCATTGGCGATTCTAACACTTGGCTTGGAGGCGATGATAACAAAGGAGAAAAGGGCTGGAACCACTGGTTTTGCGAGTATTTCAAGCCGGACTTCTGCATAAGTTTCGCACGCAGTGGTGCCACTTGGACAAACACTGCCAGAACACAACTCAACACAAAGGAGAACATCGGCAGTCTGGGCGACAACAATGTGGCTTACAATCAGTTGCAACGTATGCTTGCTGATAAGTCCTTGAAGCCGGATGTAGTGATAATAGCTCTCGGAACCAACGACCTTTGGTTCAAGAACAAGCGTCCAAGCCTATTCGCGGAGTCGCATCTTGACCATGAAAATGAGGGCTTTCTCTCTACTCCTCCAAACAAGCTGTTGACACTCTCTGACTGCGTTAATCACACTGTGCGCTCCCTTCGCAAGGCTTATCCTAACGTAACGACTGTGTTCATCGCGCCTGCCGAGTGCATTCACGTAAAGAACAGTGAACTGACACGCCTAGGAAACGCATTGGAAGAGCTTGGTAGAACACTGGAGGTCAGCACAATTCGCCTTGACAAACTCTCCGAAATAAAGAGCGACAAGGAGCGAATCAAGAAGGAATTTACCTACGACGGCACTCACACTTCCGTGAAAGGAGCAAAATCCAATGGCGAAATCATTGCTCGCGAATTGAAACGAATACTGCAATCAGATTCTGTAAATTCCTCAATTCTTGATTCAAACAAAACTGAATAATGGTATTCTCTGATCTATTCTTCCTATACGTATTCATACCAAGCTTCGCAGTCTGCTACATACTCGGCGGACTGATAGACAGGCTTTTGGCAAAGAAGCATGACGTTGCCGAGAACGCTTTGCAGACTCCTGTCATGACTTACAAGAATACGATGCTCATAATCTTCTCGCTCATCTTCTACGCTTGGGGAGAACCGGCATACGTATTCCTCATGATAATCAGCGTGTTCTTCAACTATCTTGCCGGCTTGATAATAGATCGCTACGGAAAAGTTGGCTTATGGCTCGGCGTAATCTGCAACATACTGATTCTTGGCGTGTTCAAATACGCTGGTTTCATCGCCACAACGCTCGTTGACTGCGGAATATCAGTACCTGTGCCTCAGATAGCACTGCCTATCGGTATCAGTTTCTATACCTTCCAGTCGCTATCGTACCTTGTGGACGTCTATCGCAAAGAGGCTCCGGTGCAGAAAAGGTTCACAGGTTTACTACTCTACATCTCCATGTTCCCGCAGCTTATTGCCGGTCCTATCGTGCGCTATAACACTGTGGCACAGGAGATTAACAACCGCAAGGTCTGTTCTTCAGACATAGCGGAAGGTCTATATCGCTTCTTCATCGGACTCGGAAAGAAGGTCATCCTTGCCAATCAGTTCTCGGAAATCGTGAATCAGTTCCTCGGTGGCAACTTCCCAGACCTCACCACTTCAGGCGCTTGGCTCGGCATCGCAGCCTTCGCTATGCAGATATATTTCGATTTTTCAGGCTATTCGGACATGGCAATCGGCCTGGGACGCTGCATGGGATTCCATTTCAACGAGAACTTCAACCACCCATTCTGCTGCAACAGCGTGACCGATTTCTGGCGTCGTTGGCACATGTCTCTCGGTAGTTTTTTCCGCGACTATGTATATATTCCTCTCGGAGGCAACCGCCACCACCACCTTTTAAACATACTGATAGTATGGTTCCTCACAGGTATGTGGCACGGAGCATGCTGGAACTTCATCCTCTGGGGCTTGTATTTTGGCTTCATTCTCGTCATTGAGAAATATACTATCCTGAAGCTGAAAAGTTGGATATTCTCGCCTTTCCGCCACCTCTTCGCATTGGCTGTGATAACATTCAGCTGGGTGATATTCTATTTTGACGACCTCGGCAGAATGGGCGAATTCATCCAGATAGGCTTTGCCCAGAAGAACATGCTGCACAGCTTCGTAACAGAGAGTGCCATCACCGACCATCTCTGGCTTTGGGCAGCAGCATTCATATTCTGCATGCCTGTCAGACATTGGCTTTATGTGGCAACGGTAAAGCTGATTGGCAATAACGGAGTGAGCGGCTTCCTATTCACCATCACTCGCATCTGCGTATCGCTCTTCATGCTCATCATGAGCACAGCACTGCTTGTCGGCGCCACAAACAACGCTTTCATCTACACACGATTCTAATTATTTATCATTATTAACATTATGAAAAGATTCAATATCCTACACTCAGTAATATCCAATTCTGCATTCTGTATTCTCCTCGCATGCCTTCCGATGTTCGCAATGGCACAGGAAACCGTAACAAACGACTCCGCACAGGCTGCTCCTGTTAAGGTAAAACGCTCTCCAAAGGGCATGATAATTCTCGGCGAAAAGCCAAACGTGCGTGTATTCCCTGGCTTTGGCGGCAACAGAAAGATCGGCGAACGCTACGCGCAGATAGCAAACAAATATGCCGATGCCCTTGACGGCAAGGTAAAGATGTTCATGATGGTCATCCCTACACAGTCGGCATACTACACTCCTGAATCGGTAAGCAGTTGGAGTCGTCCGCAACAGCCTGAAATCCAAGAGATTTACGACAACACTAATGGTAAGATTACCTGCGTAGATTGCTACTCGGCACTGCTCCCACACGTGGACGAGCCTATCTTCCTTCGCACAGACCATCACTGGGCTCCACTCGGCGGATACTATGCTGCAGAGGAATTTGCAAAAGTGGCAGAGGTGCCTTTCCGCGATTTATCATGCTTTGAGCCTGACACAGTCCATCGTTTCATCGGAACAATGAACATGTATTCGGGCAACAATGCTTGCACAGGCTCGCCAGAAGAGTTCGTTTTCTACCGTCCAAAGGACACTAACACTAAGGCAACTTTCATCCGCTACCGTCTTTCTGGCATGAAGCCTATCGGCGAAAACCCTGCTCGCGAAGAGGAATTCTTCCGCAAGTTCAAGGATGGTAGTGTTGGCGCTTACAGCACATTCATGGGTGGTGATGCTTGTACTGTTAAGGTAATGGGCAGCGTAAAGAACGGTCGCCGACTACTTATTACAAAGGATAGCTACGGCAATGCCCTCCCTGGCTACCTCTTCAACTCGTTCGAAGAAATACATGTCATTGACCCTCGATACTATACAAAGGGCATTCTCACCTACATAAACGAGAACAACATCACCGACTGGCTGATGACAAATTGCTCTGTCTTTGCTCAAAGCGCAGCGACTTGCAACAATCTTGAGAAGCTGTTCAAGTAGGTTGATTTAGACTTTGACTTAGGTTCAACTCTTACCTGCCGTTGTCGGCAGCCCCCCAAAAACACCAGCATCGTGTTCAACAAACTCTACATCTTCATAATAACCATCGTTTGCCTAGCCGGCACTATCGTGTTCGACACTTTTCCTCGCAGCACAAAATCTGAGTTGGAAAAGCGACGTCTTGCTGCATTCCCGCGCTTCAGCATGGACAGACTTCTGTCGGGAGATTTCACCAAGGAGATTTCACTTTGGTTCAGCGACAGCGAACCTTTCCGCGACGAGATCATGGCTTTCAGCATGAACGTCAAGAAGTTTGAAGGCGTAAAGACCGACGACGAAAACATCAGCTTTATCGCCGCCGACAAGGATGTAGCACAAGTGGAGGAAGTTGAGGATAAGGACGGTCGTAAACTCGAGAATTACGAGAATCGCATCACGGCTGATTCCGACGCCAAGATTGGACGCTATGGCATCGTCATCGTGGGAAAAGGCAAGAACGTCCGTGCGCTGATGGGCTTCAAAGGCAGCGCGAAACTAACAAAGCCATATGCCGAAATGGTGAACAAATACCAAAAAGCTTTCGGGGAAAGCGTACAGGTTTACTGCATGATACCGCCTACTGCCATCGAATACTATTGTCCCAAGAAAGCCCAATCTGCAAATACATCACAAAAGGAAGTCATCTCTACATGCTACGAATATCTTGACTCGACGGTAAAGGCTGTAGATTGCTACACAACTCTCGGCAAGCATGCAGAGGAAGAGATCTTCCTCCGTACCGACCACCACTGGTCTCCACTTGGCGGATTCTATGCAGCAGAGCAGTTTGCTAAAGTGGCAAAAGTCGATTTCAAGCAGCTGTCTTCCTACACAAAGCATGTTGTTCACGGCTATGTTGGCACTATGTATGGCTATTCGCAAGATGCTTCCGTGAAGGATGCTCCTGAGGATTTCGTTTACTGGAAGCCAAAGAATGTGGAATACACTACTACATACACCAACTACAAGACCAAGGAGTTCAAGGTTATTGGTGAATATGCTCCGCTGAAGAGTGAATATTTCTTCAAGTACCCGGACGGAAGCAGTGGAGCATACTGTACATTCATGGGTGGCGACGCCAAGATCACGAAGATTCAGACAAACGCGAAGAACGGCAGACGACTTGCCATCATCAAGGATAGTTACGGAAACACCCTCCCTGGCTACCTTTTCTATAGTTTCGAGGAGATTCATGTCATCGACCACCGCTATTTCCTGCCTAACCTTGTTGATTATGTAAAGGAGAACAGGGTGACAGATTTCCTTGTTGCAATGAACATCTTCAACGCCTGCAACCCTGCTGTGGCTTATAGTTGTGAACAGCTTCTTACTCAAAAATATGCAGATCGCCTTGCTCAGGCAAACCGTGATGCCAAGGAAGGTACAACTGACACAAACAAGAAACGTAAATAATTATGATTGTCAACATAAACGAAAGTCCACGCATAAAGCAGAACTCATGGAAAGCCATCGTGAAAGGTGCTCGACTTGAGACCCTCCCTGGCGCTGCTGTACCAGTCATAATTGCCATTGCCCTTGCAGCTGGCGACATGTACCGCACAGGCAACATCGGCAATTTTCAGATTATCCCAGCCATACTCTGTTTCCTTTTCGCTGAGATTATGCAGATAAACGCAAACTACATAAACGACTACTTCGACTTCAAAGGCGGGCATGACAGTGCCGCACGACAAGGCAATGATCGAGTGGCGACAAAGGGCTGGATGACAATGCCTTTCATGAAGAAGGTCATCCTCGGAACGAATATCATAGCAGCTGCCGTAGGAATGCCGATAATGCTTTTTGGAGATTGGTTTAAGTTGCTATGCGTGGGCGGGGTGTGTATGATATTCTCATTACTATACACCACCCTCTTCTCCAAGAAGGCTCTTGGCGACGTACTCGTTCTGCTCTTCTTCGGTATCGTTCCCGTCTGTGTTACCTACTATGTACTGACAGGCACATGCAACTGGCACGTATTCGTCGCCTCCCTTGCCTGCGGTTTTGAGATAGATTCCATGCTCGTCATTAACAACTTCCGCGACCACGACGAGGACCTCAAAACGGGCAAGCATACACTTTCACATATACTCGGACGCAAGCGCATGCTACAATTCTACCTCGCCATCGGTTTCATTTGCGCAGCTCTCGGCTATTATTGCTATAAAATGAACGGCTACTCCATGGCGTTCAACCTGCAGATCATCTATCTCCTTGTGCACATGCGCATATATAATACAATGAAAGCTATCTGGCAAGGTCCGGAACTAAACAAGCAACTCGCTGCAAACGGCAAGAACATCCTTCTTTACGGACTTCTCATTGCAGGCGGAATCCTTATTACTTTCATTTGAGAATCCCTAAAAAAATGAAAAAGATTTATTTCCTCTTTCTATCACTTCTCCTTTGCTTCACATGTTCTGCGAAGGAAATCACATACAGAATTCTCAGCTATAATGCTGATGCCCAGGATTTTGCCTTGAGTGCATTTGGAGAAAAACCTGTGGGTGCAATAGCTTGGTTTGAGAACGAATATGGTGCAACACGAGGCAATCGCTACAACCAGATACCAAGAAATCGTCAGGCATCATTGTTTCTTGAAGGATGGAAAGGCTGTACCATAAAGAGCGTTACGCTATCTATGTGCAGCAATAACAAGGCAGGAAGTTTCTCGTTCACCGCAACTTCCGGCGATTCCGAATTGGCGAAATTCCCTGTTCGCGACTTCGCTGATGAACAATGGTACGGTGGTTGGGTATCAAAAGACAATGGCATCTATGTAGACATAAAGAAGGATATGCAGAACCTCATACCTGCAGGAGATGTTGTTGAGCTCTGCATAAAAGGCGGAACAGCAGAAGGTTCTGTTTATTTGAATGCCATCACTATCGAATATGAGCCAAGAGCCGGCGTAAGCACTGAATCGCCATTGGGCTACGTTTACGAGAAGCTGGCGGCAAAAGCAACACTGAACGAAGGGGATGTGCTCATACTTTACCGCAGTGGAGATGCTGCAGGAGACATTGACGGCATAGAATCTGCTGGTTATCTTGACATTATAGGACTATCATCTACTGGAAATGTTTATGAGCCTTATGTGGAACATTTCACTCTTGGAAAAGACAACACCAACAGCCATTGGACACTTACGGACCAGTATGGCAGACAACTTGGTGCAGCATCACAAAAACTTGCATGGAATTCTGGCGAACTTGGTTGGGACATCACTCTTGGCTATGATGGTGCCACAATAGCAAGTATCAATGAAAAGAACGGAACTATCCGCTATAACATTCCGTCAGAAGGATATGGACGATTTGCTCTCTATACATCAAAGTCACTTACTTTGCCCTATCTGTATCGTCGAGTTAAGCAGAATCAACCTGTATTGAGTACAGCTGTGGAACTTGGAGAAGCGGAAAAAACGGTGGATATCAACGTTCAGGATACGGCAATCATAAAGGCAAAGCTTCTTCCTTCTTCTGTCACAGATTACCGTATCTTATGGCAGAGCGACAACGAAGAAGTGGCAACTGTTAGAGATGGCATCATAACCCTTCTAAAGACTGGCGATGTCCGCATCACTGCTACGGCAAAAGATGGTGGGTCTCAGTCGCATATTCTCCTTCATATAGTAGACAATGGTGCTACTGAAATAGAAAGCGTAAACATCAAAGAGAAGCACAATAATGGTCAGTGTTACAACATTAGCGGCGTACGTTCCTCAATGGGCGGTATTGCCATTAAAAAGGGAAGAAAGGTAATAAAGAAGGTTGCACACTAATTTGACAACATCTAACAACGTCCTTTATCCAAGAACATAGAAGACATGCATGTTTGCTTGCTCAAAAACTCCTGCTGTTTTTAACGAAAACTGCTGGAGTTTTTTTTATTATCTCCTGGACTTTCTAGAGGAAATCCCTATACTTTTTCATCAATATCTAATAAAAAATAGAAGCTCTATCCTCACGGACAGAGCTTCTTTGCAAAATAGAGAATATAGATTTGTAATTAAAGATATTCTTTATTACGTCAGCAATTAGAGCTGTGGACCAGCAGCTACGCCTTGCGATGCAAGGCTGAAGTTGCTTTCGGTCTCAACTTTAAAGTTGAGGACCAGCAGCTACTAACGCCTTACCAGCTTCGTTAGTAGTGTACTTAGCGAAGTTCTTGATGAAGCGTGCAGCGAGATCCTTAGCCTTCTCTTCCCACTGAGCAGCGTCAGCGTAAGTGTCGCGTGGGTCGAGGATTGCTGGGTTTACGTTTGGAAGAGCTGTTGGTACCTCGAAGTCGAACATAGGGATCTTCTTAGTCTCAGCCTTGAGGATTGAACCATCGAGGATAGCATCGATGATACCACGTGTATCAGGGATAGAGATACGCTTGCCTGTACCGTTCCAACCAGTGTTTACGAGGTAAGCCTTAGCACCAGAAACGTTCATCTTCTTTACGAGCTCCTGAGCGTACTTTGTTGGGTGAAGCTCAAGGAATGCCTGGCCAAAGCAAGCAGAGAATGTAGGAGTTGGCTCTGTGATACCGCGCTCTGTACCTGCAAGCTTAGCAGTGAAGCCAGAGAGGAAGTAGTACTGAGTCTGCTCTGGAGTAAGGATAGATACTGGAGGGAGTACACCGAATGCGTCAGCTGAGAGGAAGATAACGTTCTTAGCAGCTGGTGCAGATGAACCTGGCTGGAT
>JAZLHI010000021.1:0-3076 GCA_045616725.1 Prevotella sp.
GCAACAGCAGTAATGACACCTTCCTGGGTAACGGTTGCAACTGACTCATTGTTTGATGACCACTCGATTGTAGCCGATGATGCAGCATCTGGGAGAATCTGGTCGATTGTAACTGTGGCTGTCTCACCCTTCTTGATGCACAAACTATTATTTGATAGAATCAAGTCTGCTACCTCTGCATCGGTAGAAGAAGGCTCGTATGTAGATGATGAACCTTCAGCCCAGTCAGTCATGTTGGTAGTGAAGGTAATTACGTCCTCTGTGTCACGAGTCAACAGGAAGTTATAGATATATCGCTTGCCAGAAACAAGATTAGGCTCTTCTACACGGCAAATCTTCTTGTTCACACCAGTAAAGTCAGCAACTACCTTATCGTTCTGGATTACCTGATAGCCGACCTTGAACTTCAACTTGCCATCAGTAACAGGCAGAATATTCCAATAGATATTGTTGGAAGCATACTTGCCAGTCTGACTGAATGAACAAGGAAGCGACTTACCAAAGCTGTACTCCTTGGTGTAGGTGTTGTTGATTTCCCAAGTGCCTACACCGCCGGTAGCATCAGCAAAGCTGTAAGTACCATCGCAAGGTGCGCTCAACTCTATGGAAGTAACCTTGTAAGTCAGCTTCTCTGTCTTGTCCTTGGCTTCAGCTGACACAGAAATCTGTGAAAGCAGATGCTGGAAGGTAAGAGGATAAGGGATTGTCTTCTCGCCAGCGAGAACAGTTGCTGCTACGAGGTCTTTCTCGCCTGCCCAATCTGCATAGGCATAATGAGGCACCTTGTTGGCATCACGGCTAACAGTACCAGGATCGCTGATAGCATAGAAGCTGAGCGTGTTGGTTGTTGGCCAGTAATAAGGAGTGCTTGAAATGAACAAACCCTGAGTGTTGTCATAGACATACTGAACATTAGCGAAGAATGTTGTGTTGTCTGTGTTGATAGCATCCACAGTGAACTTGCTCAAAGAAGTGATAGTTGCACCTGAGCGAGTCATAGGCTTGTTTGCCGACTGAGTGGCAAAGGCGATGGTGTTGTTGTCAACTGAAGGCAAGGACAGCTGTTCGTCCTCGGAGCACGAGGTCATCAGACCCAGTGCAATTGCTGAAAGAAAAAAGATTTTCTTCATGTAATTGAAATTTGTTTTAATTGTTTTACTTGTTGATTATCACTATAAAGAAATATCGTGTGTTTCTGAGTTGCCCCAATTCTCCAAAGAGATTTCAAAACCTCCCGTAGTGTCCTTCTGATTGACCGAAGTGGTATCGTCGGGTTCTTCCCAGCCACCAATCTCACCACCCTGAGGGCAAGTACACTCACGGTAATAGTAATCGTCCTCGCATGACGTTGAAGCCAATGATGCCATCAGCACCAGAAAAGACAAAACAGGAAGTCGTTTCATTGTTGAACAGATTTTATTGTAAGAAATTAGTATTGTCTTCAAGCGTTTTGAGCGCACGGCGATGATAGCCATGTTTCTCAAACTCGTTAATGAAGATAAGTTTTCGAGTCCATTCTCCATCTTCATTCTTGGTGGGTTGAAGTCTGAAATGACCTCTCACCTTGAAACCTTCGGTGCGGATTATCTCTCTTATCCAACGACTATCAATGAACTTGACAGGAACACCAGATTTGTTCTCAATCACGTCTGACTTATCAGGAAGAGCCTTGCGCTGATTTCCATAGATATTGACAACCTCTACATCGGCATATTTCAGGAATATACTAACAGCCAAGAGGTAGAACATTGATTTTTGGCAATTTTCCATTACCTTATCATTTGATTTGCCCTTGATTGTCGCTACATCAGTATTCAAAGAATAATTCATGTTGCCATTGTAGAATAATCTCATTCCACCTATTGCTGTAACAATATTATTCCCCTCTACATAAGCAAAAGTATAATCTAAACAGTCCTCTTCACCCCCAGAGTTTGGATTGATTCCTTTTCCTGGTTCAAATTTGAATAGGATAACAAAAGGTATTCCATGCTGTGAGTTTATGTATGCACCAGAAAAAGATTCTTTACCAGGATTATCCCAATAAGCATCAGTGAGTCTTTCTTTGTTAGGTTCAAGCAACTTATGTATGCTGGTTGAAACAGTAAATATGTTCTTACGATTCTCTGCAATGAGCGTATTAATAGTCTTCTGTAGGCTCTTCCTTTCCTCATTGTTTGGATTTATTATCGAGAAGTCGAAAACGGTCGTCTTCTGACAGAACATAGTGATTGGAGGGAAATGCTTCGGGCTTATCTTCATAACGATGAACTTGACTTTAGAATGAAAGGATTACACAAGTATTACGATTTGCCTGTACTGGAGAGTAATCATCGATACCACCTTCATGAGTGGTTTTGATGTTCTCTGAAGCCACGCCACGGTCACGCATCAGACGCATGATATAGTCGGCACGCTTACTACTGAGCTCTTCATTGATGGAGTTAGTACCTGTTGCAGAATCAGCAGCACCGATGACCTTCACCTTCAGATTGTACGCCTTAGCCACCTTCGCAAGCTCGTCGATATTGAGGAGCTGAGAAACGTCTGTAAGATGATCCGTACCGATGTTGAAGAAGAAATATACAGGCGCACCGATGGCTTCAGTACCATCCCTCATAGCAATAAGATAAGCCATCTGAGCATCATCCAATCCTCCATTAAAGAAGGAATCCAACTCATTCATTGCCTCCTTGTCGTAGCCTTCACCTCGTTTCAACATGGCTTTCGGCATGTTCTCAGTATTGCCATCCCAACCTTTATTATTGAGACGCGCACGTAAAGAGTTCAGACCAGAATAGTCATTGCGAGGAAACAGAGACTTGCTTTTCTCCCTGTTGAAAAGCTTGTTTCCGTAGAGGTCTAACAGCCCTTCCATTTCGAGAATCTTCTGATATTCTGCTAGGATCTTCTCGTTCTCCATATTGGATTTTCGGAGCATTCGGTTATTGTTACCAAGGCTTTCTGCATAAGAAAGCAACCACTCGTTCTGAGCGATATATGGCTTTGCATCCACGATACGCTTATAGCCAGCCTTGCCCAATGTGAATGATAGACCGGCAGACAACGTCAGCAT
>JAZLHI010000022.1:0-12673 GCA_045616725.1 Prevotella sp.
TCCCCACATGTTGACACGGCCGCGTGCAGCCCAGTCATCAGTGTGCTCCGCCATTGGAGATGATGGGGTGATAGGGTAGATAGCAGCTACTTCTGTGAACATATAGCTCACGTGAGCAGCAGCCTCGTTACCATCACAAGTGATAAACTTTTTTTCTTTAGCCATTTTAAATTTAAATTTATAATGTTTTTGGGTTATTGTTATGATCTTGAATATTCAGCCTTTAGCCTTCGCCTTCTGCTTTACCCTTTGGCTTCGTCTCGCACAAAGTACGAACATTCGCCATTACTCTTGCTCGCAGAGCGAACTTAATAAAGGAATCCGAGAAGCCATATTGGAATTTGGTTTCCAGCACCAACCTCTGAATTGTATCTGAAATACAATGTGTTGGAGTCAATCCTTAACTTAGGTGATTTCTTGTTGTCAATAATCCTTGCCCTTAGCTCACCATCTATTATATAATGTTTGTCGTGAGCTGGTTGAGAAACCTTATGGTCTTTCCACAGCGAGTTGATGGCAAATGTTTCCATTACCTCCTGCGTTTCCACGTTGATCGGATAGATTGCATAGAGTAAGTTGGAATTATGAAGCGTGATTTTAGTCGGCTTCTTAGGATACTGCTCATCAACAGGGTGAAGAATGTTTATGAGTCTCGCATCAGCAAGGTTCTTTATGTAGTTCATTACTGTTGCGCGGGAAGTCTCGACATCAAGGGCAAGCTTGCTGATATTTGGAGTCTTGCTGGCATTTGTGGCAAGTTCATAGAACAACTTCTTGATACGAGTGAGGTACTTGAGCTCAATTTGCTTGATGACCAAGATGTCAACCTCAATCATCATGCTCATTGTCTTGAGAAGGTTCTCGGAGTAGTTCCTTTTTTCAAGGAAGAAAGGATAGAATCCGTGATGAAGGTAGTTCTTGAAATGGACAGAAGGTGATACTCGCGTAAGCACTTGACGGACAATTAGTTCGTGGTTTTCGACAATTTCCTTGAGTGTGTACGCAGGGAAGTATTCTCCAGTCTGTACTGCAATATACTCACGGAAGGAAAGTCCTCGAAGATTGTAACTCTTGACAATACCTCCGATTTCAGGGTTTTCTTCCTTAAGACGCATTACGCTGGAACCCGTAAAGATGATTTGCAAGTTTCTGTAAATGTCATAACATTGGCGCAATTGTCTGCTCCAATCTGGCATTTTGAATACCTGATCTATCAGCAAAACCTGGCCTCCGTCTTCAACGAACCTACCTGCAAACTCAACTAATGTGTGACCCTGAAAATATAAATTGTTGAGGTTGACGTATAGGCAATGCCTGTTTGATGCTCCATAGTTATCCTTCGCATACTGAAGTAGAAAAGTGGTCTTACCCACACCTCTGGTACCCTTGATACCAATAAGACGTGCAGACCAATCTATTTCATCGTTAAGATAGCGACGAAGCGGGGCATTGACATGCTCTACCAAATACTTATGTGTTCTGTAGAAAGCTTCCATAGATATAAAATCGCAGCAAAATTACAAAAATAATTGCAATTTGCAAACTATAGATTACAATTTTTTCAAAAAATGTGTAAAAAATTTGATTTTCTGCGGTTTCCTTTAAAAATATTAGTAATTTTGCATTGTTATTTATCTCAATATGTTTGAGAACTGCAACAAGAAAAACACTCTAAGCTCCATGAAACTACATATCTTCAATCCAGAACATGAAATAGCTTTGGCTGTAAACAAGGCTCGTTTTACTCCTTCCCATAACGTAACAAAGATGCGCCGTGAGATGGCTTTTCTTCCGTTGTTGTGGGCGGAACCTGGTGATATTGTACTTGTAGAAGACTCTGACTATGCCTACAAAATGGCAGACCAGTTCAAACCTTATATTAAAAAAGGTGTGACCATTATGGGCTATAATCGTCTTCGTTCCGTGATTCACCAAAAGGTGGGAATGAAATGCTTCGACCTTGAAGCTTCTCCATGGGGATGGGATAAGGCTGTAAGACATACTCTTCTTTCCATGGGTTGGCCAGAAGACCGGCTTCCTTCTGATGAATTTCTTGATAAGGTTCGAGATGCTTCTCACAGAAAGATGGCAAAAAGTTTCCTTGAATCTACGGGGTCTCAGTTTGTTTCTTACGAGGTTAATACCATCAATGAGATTGTAGCACTTATTGAGAAATACGAAAATGTTGTATTGAAATCGCCATGGAGTTGCAGCGGTCGCGGAATCCGTTTTGTCAATAAGGATAACTTTACACCTTCGCTTTCGCGATGGATTGATAATGTTGTTAGTCAGCAAGGCTCCATTATGGTTGAGCCTCATTACGACAAATTGCGTGATTTTGCCATGGAATTCGAGGCATCAAACGGTGGAGTGAAGTTCGTTGGATTCTCGATTTTCGACACTTGCTACATAGCTTACTCGTCTTCTCTGATTGCAACGGAAGAGCGCAAACGTGAGATTCTTGAAACATATCTTTTCCCGAGTGAGATTGATGAAATGGTGTCTTGTTGCGAAGATTACCTGACATCAATAATTCCTGATGGCTATGAAGGTGGAATCGGTGTTGACATGATGATTGTTAAGGGCGGCGAGGGTTTCTCTCTTCATCCATGTGTGGAAATTAATATGCGCAGAACGATGGGGCATGTGGCTCTATGCTTCCCTAGCTCGGATCTGTTGCCAGAAAAGAATATGGTAATAGAATTTGCACGCAATTTTGAACTGAAAATAAAATAAGACATAAACTCTACCCAGCGGTTTTCCGCTGGGTTAATTAATTCTATATTAAGGATGAAAAAACAACTTATACTCGCTGCCTTTGCGGCCATAACCCTTACTGTCTCTGCCCAGTACAAGTCACAAGTGTGTTGTCCCGACAACGGCGATGGCACATTCACTAACCCTGTCATTAATGCTGACTATTCTGACCCAGATGTCTGCGTAGGCGCTTCTGGCGAAGACTTTTATCTTACAGCTTCTTCTTTCTCTCATCTTCCAGGTCTTCCTATCCTTCATTCCAAGGATCTCGTGAATTGGGAGATTGTCAATCATGCTGTCAAGACTCTTCTCCCAAAAGACCGTTACAACATTCCTCAGCACGGCAACGGCGTTTGGGCTCCTTGCATTCGCTACAACAAGTATAATCAACTCTACTACATCTATTGGGGCGACCCAGACCTTGGCGTTTTCGTCGTAACAGCAAAGGATCCTGCCGGCGAATGGTCTGAGCCTAAGTGCATAATAGAAGGCAAGGGCATGATAGACACATCTTCTCTTTGGGACGAGGATGGCAAATGCTATCTCGTGAACGGCTGGGCTAATTCCCGCTGTCAGTTCAATTCCGTACTTACCGTTCGCGAAATGTCTGCTGATGGCATGAAGGCTATCGGCAATCCTGTCATCGTATTTGATGGCAATGGCACTCCTCATCGTACAGCCGAAGGACCAAAGTTCTACAAGCGCGACGGCTGGTATTGGGTTATGTTCCCTGCTGGTGGCGTTCCTACTGGTCATCAGGTGGCCATGCGCTCGAAGTCGCCATACGGCCCATACGAATACAAGGTTGTTCTTGCCACAGGAGATACAGGCATCAATGGTCCTCATCAAGGCGGTTGGGTTCATACTGCTCAGGGCGAAGACTGGTTCCTTCATTTCCAAGACAAGGAGGCATACGGTCGCGTGGTATGGCTTGAGCCTGTAAAATGGGTTGACAATTGGCCTGTTATGGGCGAACCTCTCAAGCCTTCAAAGCAGAACAAGATGTATAATCCGAACCTTCCTGATCTCGACAAATATTGCGGTCAGCCGGTTATGACATACAAGAAGCCTAATGTTGGCAAGACTTACCCTATCAACAATCCTGTTGAGAACGACGAGTTTAGTTCAATACAGCTTGGTAAGCAATGGCAATGGAATGCAAACTACGACCAAACCTTCGGTATGCCTACTCCTGATGGCTATTTCCGTCTTTTCTGTCATCGTCAGAGCGAAGGCTTCAAGAACCTCTGGGAAGCGGGAAACCTCCTTCTCCAAAAGACTCCTGCTGACAACTTCACGGCAACAGCCAAGGTTACTATTACGGCTAAGGATGAAGGTCAGTACGGCGGACTCATCTGTTTCGGCATGGATTACAGCAGCATTGTTCTCCGTAGAGTGGGGGATGAGTTCAAGCTTCAGCAGATTTCGTGCAAGTCAGCCGATAAGGACAAGGCTGAGAAGATTACGGACATCGCAACATTCAAGCCAACTTCGGTTGATAAGGTGAACTATCAGCCTTCAATCCATTGTGAAATGTACTTCCGTCTGAAGGTGGAATACATCGGCGGAACTACAGATGAAGGCGAGAATAAGCACGAGGCGAAGGTTACTTTCTTCTACTCTCAGGACGGCAAGAAGTTCAAGCCATGCGGCGAACCTCTCACCATGCGTCAGGGCAAGTGGGTAGGAGCTAAGGTGGGTTTCTGTGCAGCAGAACCAGCAGGAAAGAAAGTCCGCGGCTGGATGGATATCGATTGGTTCAGGATCACAAAATAAATCTGCTTAAAGATACAAAAATTGCACAAAAGGGTCATACCCCTTTGTGCAAATTCCTTAGCGTTACATATCGTATTCGTAAGCTTTACACCTCGTATTCGTAAGCTTTACGCATAGTATTCGTAAGCTTTACATATCGTATTTGTTAGCTTTACACATCGTATTCGTAAGCTTTACAAAAATACCCCATAGCGTTACAACTTGGTAAGCTATGGGGTATTGTTTGAATTGTATTCCCTTTTTTATCCGCAGGCGAAGAGTACTACCAATTGCGCTGTGAGGATACGGAGGAACATCGAGAGTGGATATACTGTAGAATAGCCTACAGCTGGAGCTTCCTTCGAGCAAACGCTATTTGCGTAGGCAAGTGCTGGTGGGTCTGTATATGTACCGGCGAGCATACCCATGATTGTGAAGTAGTTGAACTTGAACTTCATGCGTGCTATTGTTCCTATTATTAATATAGGTATAACCGTGATGAGCAAACCGCTGAGCACATAGAGCAAACCGTCTCCAGCTACAACCGTGTCAACGAAGCTTGCGCCAGCCTTTATTCCTACGGACGCAAGGAAGAGCACAAGACCTATCTCGCGAAGCATAAGATTGGCAGAAGTCGTGGTGTAGGTAACGAGTTTTACCTTATAGCCAAAGCGACCGATAAGGATTGCGATGATCAGAGGACCGCCGGCAAGACCAAGCTTCAAAGGAACTGGCATTCCTGGAATAGCGATTGGAATGGCTCCGAAGATAAGTCCCACGATGATGCCCACGAAGATTGTGGCAATATTTGGTGCGTTGAGGTGCTTTACGGAGTTGCCAAGCATAACCTTAACAGTTTCCACGGCGTCCTCACGACCTACAACCATCACGCGGTCGCCTACCTGAAGGGCAAGTGATGGGTTTGCGAAGATGTCCATTCCCTGGCGAGTAACGCGAGTGACATTCACGCCATAGAGACGAGAGAAGTGGAGGTTCATGAGCTTCTTGCCGTTCATCTTTGGATTTGTTACGAGAACACGCTTTGAAACCATAGGGCGTTCCTCTTCAATATCCCAGTTTACTTCTACCTCAGGACCGAGGAAAGCTATGATGGCTTCCGCGTCGTTCTCGGAGCAAACTATATAAAGGACGTCTTCTACGTTCACGACAGTCTTGCCCTTTGCCGTATGAACCTTGCCATCCTGCATTATACGAGAGCAGACGAAGTCTCGGTTGAGGAAGTCACGGAGTTCCTGAATCTGCTTTCCTGCGAGTGCTGGGTTGAGAACCTTCACGTTAATCATGCGTGGTTTTGCCTCAGGATTCTCAGCTGCTTCAAGCTCAAGCTGCTTCTCTTCTTCCTCAAGCTTTGCACGAGTGATGAGTCGGATGGCGATAGTTGCAAGGATGATGCCCACAACACCAAGAGGATATGCGCATGCATAACCGTTGGCAATCTGTGGCAATCCTTCTGGGAATTGGGCTGCGAGAGAGGTCAGAGCCTCGTTGGCGGCACCAAGACCAGGGGTGTTGGTTACGGCTCCGTAGAGAGTACCTACCATCATAGGAAGGTTTGTTTTGTCGCTCGTGTCAAAGAAAATGAAGTAGCAAGCGAACATCACGGCTACATTCAACAGAATGCCACAAGCCGCAAGGCAGTTCAACTCCACGCCGCCCTTCTTGAAGCTCTCGAAGAAGCCCGGTCCTACCTGAAGACCTATCATGAAGACGAAGAGAATAAGACCAAAGTCCTGTACGAAAGTAAGGATTGGTGCTGGAGCTGTCATGCCGAAATGTCCGGCTACGATACCTGCAAACAATACAAAGGTCACGCCAAGTGAGATTCCCGCAAACTTAATCTTGCCGAGATAGACTCCCACAGCTATGACGAGAGCATAGAGCATAGCTATGTGAGCAACGGAATCTGTGGCTGTGAAGAGATTGGTAAGCCAAGTTAAGTCCATGTTGTCTTTTTGTTTATTATCCTTTTATGGTTGAATTATCCTTTTTATGGTTGGATTATCCTTGAATTTAATATGAGACGGAAACAATTATGTTTACATAAAATCGTAGTACGCCGCCTTAAAACGATGCAAAATTAAGCAAATCTTGCACAAAAGCGCGCCTTTTTGAGAATATTTTTGCGTTTTAGTGAAATTTATATGATTTCGCTTTTCTATTCGGAGATATTTTTATAACTTTGTCGGCTGAAAAACTTAACCTATTAAATTATTTTAACAACACTTAAATACTTCATGAAACGCTTTATTTTGTTTCTCTCGTTGATTACCGTGTTCGGATCTGCTGCTTTTGCGCAAGGTGCGAAAAACATAAAAATCAATGAGGTGCTTACAAACAACACGAAGAGCATGCTTGATGAATACGGAATGACTTTGCCGTGGATTGAGCTTGCAAACACGTCTTTCTCTACTTACGATATACGTGGCATGTATATCGCAACAGACAAGAAAGTTCTTGATGAGAAACTTACTGTGCCAGAACGCATTCAGTTGATGAGCCAGATTCCTAATGGAAGCGAGCGCACAACACTTTCTGCGCAGGAGCATGTTCTTTATTTCCTCAATTCAAATCCTGCGAAGAGCGACATGCATCTTGACGCAAAGGTTGACAGCTCTCAGGTGGTTTGGATTGCACTTTTTGACGGAAACGCCGTTGACCTTATCGACTCCGTTACCGTACCTGTTCTCAAGGAAAATTATTCTTACGCGCGTATTAAAGGTAAGGACAAGCAGATTACATGGGAAGAGAAGTCTCCTGAATTTGCTTCTCCTGGCACAGCAAACATCACTTCCGCAAGCGAAAGCAAGATTGCGAAGCTCAAGCGTGACGACCCTCACGGCTTCGGTATAACAATCCTTTCCATGGGAGTTGTGTTCACTTGTCTTGCACTCCTTTATATTGCCTTCATGCTTCTCGGTAAGTTCATGAACCGAAGCAAGCACATCAAGGTGGTTATCGACATGGATAAGCCTGAAAACCGCAAGCTTGAAGTAATCCGTCATGATGACGACGATGAAGAAGAACCTGTTGCAACGCCAGCTGCTAAACCAGTTGCTGCGAAAGCAGAAGAGAAGAAGCAGGAGATTACTCCGGAGATTGCCGCTGCCATCGCACAGGCTATCAAGGATTATCAGGATGACGTTCACGTGGAGGAATCAGGTGTCATCACCCTTCTCCCTAAGCAATCTGCTTGGATGCGTTCTCCTATTAATCACAAACGTGGGTAACTCTTTAACACTTAACACTAAATCGAGTTACCTTAGTAACACTTAACACTAAATCGAGTTACCGTTTCCGAAGTGTCAACTTCGGCCCCAAATAAATCATAATTCATAAATCATAATTCATAATTGAACTAACGTTATGGCAAAATATATCATCAACGGCAAAGAATTCAATGTCGAAATCACAGACGTGCAAGGAAAGCTTGCAAAGATAATGGTTAACGGTCAGCCTTACGAGGTTGAAACAGAAGAGAAGCTTCACGCTATGCCTACTCAGAAGGCTGTTGTTTCTCGTCCTCAGGTTCAGGTTGCTGCTCCTGTCCAGAATGCTCAGATAGCTTATGTTGCACCTGTTCAGGCTGCTCCAGCTGCTGCGCCTAAGGCTGCTGCTCCTGCTGTTGCAGGCGGAAGCGCTAAGATTTCGGCTCCACTCCCAGGTACAATCACAGAAGTTAAGTGCTCTGTAGGTCAGAAGGTTAAGGCTGGCGACACAGTCATCATCCTTGAGGCCATGAAGATGCAGAACAATATCGAGGCTGAATGTGACGGCGTTATCCAGCAGGTTCTCGTAAGCAAGGGCGACTCTGTTCTTGAAGGTTCTCCTATGGTAGTCATCGCTGCTGAAGGCGCACCTGCCGCAGCTCCTGCTCCTGCTGCAGCCCCTGTTGCCGCTGCTCCTGTAGCTGCACCTGCTCCTGCCGCTGGTGGTGCTGGCAAGCAAGTAACTGCTCCACTCCCTGGCACTATCACAGACATCAAATGTACTGTTGGTCAGCAGGTTAACGCTGGCGACACAGTTGTCATCCTTGAGGCTATGAAGATGCAGAACAACATCGAGGCTGAGACTGCCGGTGTTGTTAAGGAAATCCTCGTAGGTAAGGGCGATGCTGTAATGGAAGGCGCACCATTGGTAGTTATCGGATAAGGTTCGCAACAAATCGTCAAATCGTCAAATCGATAAATCGTAAATCCCATTATGTTTGAATTCATTTCAGAAAACTTCATAGAGTTCCTCTCATATACAGGCTTTGCCAACGCAGAATGGCAGAATCTCGTTATGATTGCCGTAGGTATGTTCTTCATCTGGCTTGCCATCAAGAAGGACTTCGAACCACTTCTTCTCGTACCTATCGGTCTCGGTATCATTCTCGGTAACATTCCTTTCCGTGCTGATGCTGGTCTTGAAATCGGTCTTTACGAGGATCATTCCGTATTGAACATCTTCTATCAGGGTGTTCGCCAGGGTTGGTATCCGCCACTCGTATTCCTTGGAATTGGAGCCATGACAGACTTCTCTGCGCTCATTTCCAACCCTAAGCTCGTGCTCATCGGAGCTGCTGCCCAGTTCGGTATCTTCGGAGCCTATATGGCAGCCCTTGCCCTTGGTTTCGAACCAAACCAGGCTGCTGGTATTGCCATCATCGGTGGTGCTGACGGTCCTACAGCCATCTTCCTTTCGAGCAAGCTTTGTCCAAACCTCATGGGTGCCATCGCCGTTTGTGCTTACTCATACATGGCCCTCGTACCTGTTATCCAGCCACCTTTGATGCGTCTTCTCACTACAAAGAAGGAGCGTGTCATCAAGATGAAGACTCCACGCCAGGTATCGCAGACAGAGCGTATTCTCTTCCCAATCATCGGTCTTCTCCTTACCACATTCATCGTGCCTTCAGGCCTTCCACTTCTCGGTATGCTCTTCTTCGGCAACCTCTTGAAGGAATCTGGTAAGACTACACGTTTGGCTAAGACTGCTGGTTCTGCCTTGAACGACGTTATCGTATCGCTCCTTGGTCTTACAGTAGGTTGTTCTACTCAGGCTTCTGAGTTCCTCACTTTGAACACAATCTTCATCTTCTTCGTAGGTGCTTGCGCATTCGTCGTAGCTTCTACATCAGGCGTTTGCTTCGTGAAGTTGATGAACCTCTTCTTGCCAAAGAATAGCCAGATCAACCCTCTCATCGGTAACGCCGGCGTTTCTGCCGTTCCTATGAGTGCGCGTATCTCTAACAACCTCGGTCTCGAGTACGACAAGCGCAACTTCCTCCTCATGCACGCTATGGGTCCTAACGTAGCCGGTGTGATTGGTTCTGCCGTTGCTGCTGGTGCGCTCCTCGGATTCTTAAGCTAATGAACATCATCCTTGATTACGGTGCAACGATAGACACACCGGGAAATCATTGGGGAAAAACAATATGGCACGCCTACGAAAGAGCAGGCGTGCCTATTTTTGAATCCCAGTTTCGTGAGGCATACGTCTTTGCGGAACGCTACCTTGGTGCCCATAAGGTCATAACTCCTACCGATACTTTCCATACCACGCTCTCCGAGAAGCTCAGGTTGCAACTGGAGTATCTGAATTTTGAAACCTCTACCCTCCATTCCCGTTTGCTTGACGACCTTTATGCTATGACCGTAAGGAATGTGGCTGAGAGTAGGGAAGTCCTTACGGAATTGAAGGGTAGGGGATGTAAGCTCGGCGTGGTAAGCAATTTCTATGGCAACATCGAGGCCGTCCTTGATGAGTTCAAGCTTCGTGAACTCTTCTCCGTTGTCGTCGAGTCAGCCACGGAAGGCATCCGCAAGCCTGACCCACGCCTACTCGGACTTTGCCTTGAGCGAATGAATGCCAATCCAGCGGAAACAATCGTCGTTGGCGACCATCTTACGAAAGACATCCAACCCGCGCAAACCCTTGGTTGCCAGACAGTTTGGATAAAGGGCGAACCGTGGAGCGACGAGCACGACAAGCTTGCCAACATCACGCCCGACCATACCATCAGCTCGCTCTCTGAACTCCTTGGAAACGACACCCCATGACGTTGTTAGGAAGCGCAGATAAATACATGCAATAGTTTAACGACGCCATGAGGCGTCGTTTCCATTTTCAGCCCTTATTCGGGATTTCTTTCGGAAATATTTGGCGGAATGGAAAGAAAGTATTAACTTTGCAGACGAAATAAAAACTAATAATATGCCAACGGTATTCAATTTCTTTGGTTTCAGATTCCTTTTCTATTCTGACGATCATACTCCGGTTCATGTTCATGTCATAAAGGATGGAAATGAAGCAAAGTATAATGTCAAGCCGATAGAGCTGGTTTTCAACCACGGTTTCAAGAAACACGAATTGAAAATGATAGAGTCTGTAATTGAAGAAAACGAGGATGTTATTGCAGAGCGTTGGGAGGCATTCTTCAACAAGTAGCTATGAAAAGATATATCGACAAAGTTTGGACAGACGACCATGCGGTTTACGCTTCCACTTCAGACGGATTGGAAGCGTGCTATGAGTTTGCTCTATGGCCATCCCTTGCCAAAGCTACACCCGCCCAGCGTGAGGACTTCTACCTGTCATACTCAGGCATCCATTGGCCTCAGATAGACGAAGACCTCAGCTTCAAGGGAATGTTCACGCACGCCAACCTTTGCGCGCAAGACTCCCCTGAAAACTCATTCGTTTACGAAGCCGAGCAGGTTGGTATCGTGGCCGAGGACGATGGTCCTCAGTATGAGAAAAAGAGTCTGGGGACGGTTCTCTGACTCAAAACATATTACATTCAAAAGCCTACCCTCTATCGCAGAGAGTAGGCTTCTTTCTTTCCATCTGCTCTTGTGCCACGGCTGTTCCATCTGCTCTTGAGCCACGGCTTTACATCGCGGCTACGGCGGCGGATGCTGTGAGAGCGCCCATGAGGGCGGAGAGGAGTCCGATGAGGAACTTTGTCCAATCGAACTGGATTTCTGGTGCTTTCATACTCTTTCCCTTTCTTTTTTATGTGGTTAAACGTTTTGTTCTTTTGTAGGGCTAGGGGCTTACATGGCTTTGGCTTTCCGCTTCGCGCCGCCGACCTTCGGTTCAGGCTTTTCCCGGATTGAGCCCCGCCGATAACGGCGGGGAATAATCTTTAACTTAATGAGGCTATTAAAAGTTCCCCCTTGGGGGGCTAGGGGGTAATGTGCAGGACCTGATGGCGAGGCGTGTCGGAGAAGCTTACGTGTATCCAGGAGTAGTTCTTTTCGTCGATGAGTTGGTCGAAGGGGAGGTTGAGCTTCTGGATGAGTTCGAATAGCTTGCGGTTCTCTTAGGCGACGTTACCGCTTGTGGACTTTCCCTCCCCCTTGTGGGGGAACTGGAGGGGGGTAGGGGCTGTTATGTCGGCTGCTTGTCCGCGCATGTGTTGGCTGTTCTTTGCGCCTCCGATAGCTTTGTTGAGGGCTTGCGAACGATAGCCGCTGTTCACGATGATCGGCTTTCCGTAGGCGTTGCGGAGGGGTTGGAGGATGTGGTTGCAGAGGAGGATTAGGTTGTGCGTGACGCTTACGTAAGGCGTGTTGGGGATGCTTAGCCGGGAAGCTGTCGCTGAGCGAACGAGCTCCTCAAGGGTGAAGTTCTTTGTGATTAACATAACTCTTTCTTGTTTTTAGACCCTCTCTTATCCCCCCCTTAAAGGGGGAGTCAGAGGGGGTCGATCCACATGTACCCCGACCGTGACGCACCTGGCGAACGACTCTTCCTCCAACTGAAGGAAATCCTCCCCACGCTCGTCCACCATCAACTCCCTCCCGACTGCAAGGACTTCTCGGATTATTACCTTCGCAATCGAAAGGGATAACAAGAAAAGCAAAGAAAGACGGCTCGTAATCCTATCGGTTACGGGTCGTTTTCGTGGGAGATACGATGTGAAAAGCAGGCAGTTACGATGCGTAAAGCATAGGGTTATACAAGTGGGTTAAATGTTTGAAAATAAATGCGTTAAGGGGTGAAAATAATTGCGAAAAAGCTTGCGTATGTCGGAAAAATTTCGTACCTTTGTACCGTGAAACAAACAACATAATTATTAACCAATTAACAATTTAAACATTATGGTTCGCTACTACAAGTACCAAAACAACTCAAACATCGAGAGCGTGAAGGG
>JAZLHI010000023.1:0-6077 GCA_045616725.1 Prevotella sp.
CAATAAGGGTAAGGCTACCAGAGAACGGTACTTTCTTCACTAAAACCCTCTTCTTGACAGAGAAACACCTCGCAGTAAAGCCACTTTTTGACCTATCGGACAGTGATTCTTAATTTGGGTGGCGCATTGATGAAGTCAGGACGCATATTACACATGAATATTTCTCCAGAATACAGAATGAAAAAAGCAGAAGCCCTATTTATGCAGGGCTTCAACTGTTCGCAGAGCGTCGTTGCTGCCTTTGCAGATGTGTATGGCTTCACAGAAGAACAGGCGCTCAGGATGAGTGCCGGACTGGGTGGCGGCATCGGCAGAATGAGGCTAACATGTGGAGCTGTCTGCGCATTGGCACAACTGGCAGGCCTTGAATGTGGCTCAACGACTCCTGGAGACCGAGAAGGAAAGTCGGCTTGCTACAAGGTCGTACAGCAGTTGGCAGCAGAATTCGAGAAAGAGCATGGCAGCATCTGCTGTATGGAACTGCTCAAACTAAAGCGCGATACTCCGCTGACCTATGAGGCAAGCGAACGAACAGCCGAATACTACAAGTCTCGTCCATGCGTGAAACAGGTAATATCGGCTGCTCGTATATTTGCAGAATATCTCGGAGGCAAATAAGTGCCTCCGTTTTTACTTTGTATTCTTGAACAGATTTGGAAGGAAGCGGTAATAGAGGAGATGACGCCATGTTGACCAGTCGTGACCGCCATGACCGCCAGCATAATATTCGTGCTTTATGCCACGAGCATTGAGGGCATCGGTGAAGCCTTTTACGCGGACATTGAAGAAGCCTGACTGCTCCTCAGTGCCCTGGCCCACAAAGAGATAGTCTATCTTATCGTTGACGTTGCTCGTGTTCATGAACTTTGGCATAGTCTTCTCCGGCTCGGCATCGCCAGCACTGAGCACACCGAAGTTTGCGAAGAGGTCAAGACACTGCTCCATTCCACTAAACATAGTGTGACGACCGCCCATGGATAGGCCAGAGATGGCACGTCCGTGGGCGTTCTTTATTGTATTATAGTGACTGTCCACGAAAGGAACTACAACTTCACGGAGTTCGCGAGCCATGATGTCGAAGGTAAGGTCGGCATGCTTTGGATGATTGCGATGAACAACCTGGTTGTTTATGATGGCAATGATCATATCCTTTGCCTTGCCTTCAGCAAGAAGATTGTCCATGATGAAGTTCACACGACCGTCATACATCCAGTTTGAAGGCAGCTCGCCGCTACCGCCCATAAGGTAAAGCACAGGGTACTTCTTCTTAGGATTGAACGTCGGTGGTGTATAGACATACATCTCGCGCTCGCCACCAGTAACGGAACTAGTGTAGATATGGCGAGTGATGGAGCCGTGCGGCACAGGTTTTGCGTCATACCACTGAGGACCGTCGCCGTGGATTATCAGTTCGCTGTAAGGAGGCATAGCAGTGAATGCTGCGTAAGTGTTGTTCGGATCAGCCATGCTTACGCCGTCTATAATGATGTTATATTGGTACATGTCCACTGGCAGCGGACCAATCTTCAGTGTCCAAATGCCATCGTCGCCTTTTGTAAAAGGCAGCGGACTCTTCTCGTGCATCACGGTAAGCATTGCGCCCGAGAGCTTAACCTCCTGAGCCTTAGGAGCTTTAATGCGGAAAGTGACGGTGTGGTCGTCGTTCACCTCAGGTGAATTCAGCGAAGCACTGAAAGGAATCAAGCCTTCCGTATCCTTCTGTGGATTGTGACTAAGATTAATGTTCGACTGCTGGGCAGTGGCAGAAAGACACATCATGAGTGCCAATGCAAGCATCTTTAGGTTCTTGTTCATAGTGAAAAGATATATTTTAGGGGTTAATCGTATTATTTCAAAAAGACAACAGCAGCTTTCTCACTGCTAATTGCTAGACTTCTAAAGAGCATCTCCCAAGGGAGGAAAATTATTTCTATTAGTTTTGGGTAAGTTTCGTATACAAAACCAATGCAGTTTCGTATACAAAACCGATGTGTGTTTGTATACGAAATTTTATAGGAACCTTAGAACAATCCGAAGAGAGCTGCATCTATCTGGTCCGTAATGGCACGGAAAGCATCTGGATCCTGCTCGAATTTCTTGTTGTCGCCATCCACAATGATAAGTTTGCCTGGATATGTCTTTATCCAATCCTCATACCTTTTGTTGAGTCCCTTCAGATAGTCAAGGCGCATTGTCTGCTCAAACTCTCGTCCGCGCTTCTCAATATGGTCAATGAGATTTGGCACAGACGAGCGGATATATATCATAAGGTCAGGCAGTTTTATAAGTGAAACCATAAGGTCGAAGAGCTCCGTGTAGTTGTCGAAGTCGCGGTCGCTCATCAAGTCCATATCGTGAAGGTTAGGGGCAAAGATACGTGCATCCTCAAAGATGGAACGGTCTTGAATTATCGTATCCTTGCTCTTTGAGATTTCCACAACCTCTTGAAAGCGCTTGTTCAAGAAGTAAATCTGCGTATTGAATGACCAACGCTTCATATCGGCGTAGTAATCCTCAAGATATGGGTTGTTGTCAACAGGCTCGAAACGAGGTGTCCAACCATATCTCTTTGCGAGCATCTTGGCAAGGGTTGTCTTGCCTGCTCCTATATTTCCAGCTATTGCTATATGCATTTGATTCTAATTTAAAGTTTCAGATTTGTAGGTCGAGGATTTAAAATAATCCGAAGAGAAGTCTGTCAATCTTATCTATGATAGACGAAAAATCTGTTGGGTTATGCTCAAAGTCAATATCGTCAACTTCAATCACCAGTACCCTACCCTTGTATTTCTCGAAGATAAACTCCTCGTACCTCTGGTTTATTTGCGTAAGGTATTCAATCTGAATGCCTTGCTCGTATTCGCGCCCACGCTTCTGGATATTCTTCACAAGATGCGGGACCGAAGAGCGAAGGTAGATCATCAAATCCGGATACTTCACCATGTTCGTCATCTGCTCGAAGAGTTCCATGTATGTCGTGTAGTCACGCTCGTCAAGGTTGCCCATGGCATAATTGGCAGCTGTAAACACATGCACACCTTCATAGATGGAACGATCTTGCACAATCGTTTCCTTGGACTGCGCTATTTCAAGTACATCCTTGAAGCGATGTTTCAGAAAAAACACCTCAAGATTGAAACACCAGCGCTTCAGGTCCTTGTAGTAATCATCCAGATACGGATTGTTGTCAACCGCCTCAAAGTGCGGTTTCCATCCGTAATGCTTACAAAGAAGATTCGTCAGCGTGGTCTTTCCAGAACCGATATTTCCTGCTATTGCTATATGCATTTGGTATATGTTGTTCTTGGAAACGGATTTTCATGGTAAAGATGCCTGTTTCCAATCATTATTGTGCAAAGTTAGAGAATTATTCGGTAATAAGAAAGGAAATGAAGCAAAATATCAGAAAAAAGACTATTATTGGGTGGTATAACAAAAAAAAAAGCGTTGCACCAAACGGTACAACGCCTTATCTTATAGTTGGAAATTCAAGATTAGTCTGCTACGAGAGAGAAACGCTTGAAGTCAACAACTGTGAGCTCCTTGTCAGCTGACTTGAGGTACTCTGCAACAGTCATAGAACCGTCCATGCAGTACTCCTGGTTGAGGAGGCATGAGTCCTTGTAGAACTTCTTCATACGGCCCTGAGCGATGTTCTTAACCATCTGCTCGTTGATCTGAGCGTTAGCAGCAACATCTTCCTTTGTCTTGCGAACGAGAGCAGCCTCTTCCCCAGTGATCATCTTCTTGGCAACAGCCTCGTTGATGTGCTCTTCGTTAGAAGCGTAGTAGTTGTCCTTACCGAGTGAAAGACCGAGCTTGTTGAGGGCACCGTTGATCTGACGCTCTACCTGCTCGAGCTTAGTCTTCTCGATAGCGATCTTGAGCTCCTCGTCCTTTACAGACTGTGGTACTGAAGCCTCGTCGAGAGCAACTGGCTTCATAGAAGCAACCTGGAGAGCGATAGCGTGAGCCTGCTCAGCAGCTGGCTTGTTAGTCTGTACCATTGTGCAGAGAGTGTTCTTGTTCATGTGGTTGTAGCACTCTACGTTCTCACCTTCGATGAACATGTAGCCATCAAGCTCCATCTTCTCACCAGTGATACCTGAACGAGCAACAACAGCGTCCTGAACAGTACCTTCACCGAGTGGGAGAGCCTTAACCTCGTCAAGAGTCTTGCACTTGTTAGCAACAGCAGCAGCGATGATGTCCTTAGCGAGAGCTACGAAATCTGCACCGTTAGCAACGAAGTCTGTCTCACACTTGAGAGCGATGATTGCAGAGAAACCGTTCTCAGACTTAACCTGTACACAACCGTTAGCAGTCTCACGGTCTGAACGCTTAGCAGCGATAGCCTGACCCTTCTGACGGATGATCTCCTGAGCCTTCTCGAAATCGCCATCAGCCTCTGTGAGTGCCTTCTTAACATCAGCGAGACCTGCGCCAGTCATTGCACGGAGCTTCTTGATGTCTTCCATTGTAATTGCCATATTTAGCCCCCCTCCGAATCCCTTTGTGTGGGAAAGGAACTGCCTGCGGGGGTAGCAGGGTATTTCTTGTTAATAATGAATAAGTCCGAGACTTTCGATATTCGAGAGCCTCGAACTTATCGAGATTTTTATTTGGTAGAAAGGAATTATTCAGCTGCAGGAGCTTCTTCTTCCTTCTTCTCCTTGCGAGCGCGACGCTTTGGAGCTGCATCCTTTACAGCTTCTGCCTCTGCCTGTTCCTTAGCTGCCTTCTCGTCAGCCTTCTCTACCTTACGCTCCTCAAGACCTTCTGCGATAGCTGCGCAGCAAGCACCGAGGATAACCTCTACTGAATCCTTAGCATCGTCGTTTGCTGGGATTACGAAGTCAGCGTCGTTAGGGTTAGAGTTAGTGTCAACGATAGCGAATACAGGGATACCGAGACGGTGAGCCTCCTTAACAGCGATGTGCTCCTTCATTACGTCAACGATGAAGATTGCTGAAGGGAGACGGCTGAGGTCTGCGATAGAACCGAGGTTCTTCTCGAGCTTAGCACGCTGACGAGAGATCTGGAGAATCTCACGCTTGGAGAGGTTAGAGTATGTACCGTCGTTCATCAACTTATCGATGTTAGCCATCTTCTTGATAGCCTTGCGGATAGTTGGGAAGTTAGTGAGCATACCACCTGGCCAACGCTCGATAACGTATGGCATGTTAACTGAAGCTGCCTTCTCAGCGATGATGTCCTTAGTCTGCTTCTTAGTACCTACGAAGAGGATCTTCTTGCCAGACTTAGCGATCTGCTTGAGAGCGTTTGCTGCATCTTCAATCTTAGCTACTGTCTTGTTGAGGTCGATGATGTGGATACCGTTACGCTCCATGAAGATGTAAGGAGCCATCTGTGGATTCCACTTGCGCTTGAGGTGACCGAAGTGGCAACCAGCCTCAAGGAGTTGTTCGAAATTTGTTCTTGCCATTTTGATAAATGTGTTTACTTTCTTTTTGGATTATTTTGTTTTATCCAACCGCAAAGTAGGGCAAAAGCCGTCTCTGCGGTTTAGATACTAAACATTCGATGTAATTTACGAAATATCGAAATCTCGATGTATCGAAAAATCGAAGTATCGAAGTATCGAAGAATCGAAATCTCGTAAAACAGATTAACGCTTAGAGAACTGGAAGCGACGGCGTGCCTTTGGCTGACCTGGCTTCTTACGCTCAACCTCACGAGCATCACGAGTAAGGAAGCCCTTAGTCTTGAGAGCCTTCTTGTCCTCAGCATTGATGATAACGAGTGCACGAGCGATAGCCATGCGGAGAGCCTGGCTCTGGCCTGTGAAACCGCCACCGTCGAGGTTAACCTTGATGTCATACTTCTCTTCAGCACCGAGAGCGAGCAATGGCTGCTTTACAACGTAACGGAGAATTGCTGATGGGAAATAAGTTTCGATATCTTTCTTGTTGATGGTGATCTTACCGCTACCTTCTGTTACATATACGCGAGCAACAGCACTCTTGCGGCGACCTATAGCGTTGATAGTTTCCATACTTCTTTCCTATTATTTTAATGTGTTAATATCAAGTGCCTTTGGCTGCTGAGCTGCATGT
>JAZLHI010000024.1:0-61791 GCA_045616725.1 Prevotella sp.
CCTTGCACATATACGGGGGGGGGTGTGCAACGTTGGGGGCAAAAAAGAACAGCGCCACAGAAAGGTGGATGAACGAAAGACGAAGAACGAAAGACGAAGAACGAAAACGAAGAACGAAAACGAAGAACGAAGAATTTGAGGTGAACACGGATGTTATTGTTTTGAACACGAATCGCACGAATGACACGAATCTATTTGGGGTGAACACGGATGTTTTATCAGAACGCGGATAGCGTAGATTGAGGGACGAACACGAATCGCACGAATTTCACTCTATTGGCTTTGAACGCGGATTGGGCGGATTTAACGGAGTTCGGACGAAGACGGAAAAAGGAAACGAAAAATCCCAAACCATTGAATAATGATTTGGGATTTCAGGGGGTGCCTAGTCGGACTCGAACCGACGACATTCAGAACCACAATCTGACGCTCTAACCAACTGAACTATAGGCACCATCGGTTATTTAGCGGCTGCAAAGGTAGTTCTTTTATGTGAATTGAGCAAATATTTGGGCGAAAATGTGTCGTTTAGTTGACTTATTTATTCTCTTTTTGCTTCTTTGCTTCGTTTCTGCGGTACCATGCTTCGCGCTCTTTGTTCATGTCATAGCCGCGTGCTGTGAGATAATTCGTGATGCGACCACGGTATTTCTTGAACCAATCGTGCTTCTTGTTGCTACTTTCTGCATCAATAGCATATTCGCGAGCCTCTTCATACCAGATACGGATCTGCTGTTTCTCTTCGTCAGAGAGCGATGGGACCATGTCGTTCATGGCGTCACACTGCACCTTTACCGAGTTGTAAGTCATGACATCCTTGATGGTTGTGATCTGTTCCGGAGTGATGTGCATGGCGAGAGTAGAAAGAAAGGCTTCGTGAGTCTTGTAAAGCTGGGCATCACAGTTGGCTTGTGCGAAGTCTTTCTTCTCCTTAATCTTCTTGAGAGAGTCGCGCTCTTCGTAGATATTGTTGAGTTCAAAGTAGCGGTTTGCCACGATGTTGAGCACGTTCTTTCGGTCTATCTCGTCCTTGAGGTCAAGGGCATCAACAGCCTTCTGTGAACGTGAAAGAATTGAGCTAACATACTTATTGTCAAGACCTTCCGATTTCAGTGCAACCTCTCTTGGCTGGAAGACTTTCTTCAGGTAATGGACATTCGCGCCATAGTTTACCTTTACGTTCTTCACCTGAGAGACATCACGACTACGTTCAACAAAGAGCCAGCCGCTCCAGTTTACGTCGTCCATTGCTGCCTTTATGGAATCGGTGCAGATAGCTGGGTCGTTCTGAATCCATACGCTGTCGGTATTCGATGCGTGCATTGCACAGATGTTGTTGCCAAGAAGACGAATCTCAGCAGGGATGTCACGCTTGTTCTCAAGGGCTGTCTGCCATTTGTAGAAGATCTTGATGCCTTTGCTGCCGATTTCCTTGAGCAAAGCGAGGTTTTCTTCGGCAGAAAGAGGAGTGTCGATACCGATGACCTTCTTCTGCTTGGCAGCCATATTGCCGATAGTCTTCAAACGCTTCACGACTTCCTTGCGGATGGCAGGATTTGTTGTCCAATCGTTGCCAGTACCACCGAGAGGGAGAAAGGCTACGTCAACATTGAAAGCCTTCATTGTGTTGAGGCAATCTTCTGTAAGCCATTTGTAGGAATCCTTCTTGATGAGACTCTGTCCATAGAAGCCTGACATGGCTATTGCACCCACCTCCACACGGAAACTGTCAAGGTGATGTTTCAATTCTGCAACCTGCTGAGGGTCACGGAGTTTACTGTCGAAAGAATCGCGTTTTCCAAGACCTCCCATGTCCATCTCGACGCCATCGGCATCTATCTGATGAGCGAGCTTGAAAGCACCGGTTTTCTGTCGTTTCAGCACCATCCAGTCGCATACACCAATGCGATAGTTGGGCTTATTAACCTCTGCGTTTTGTGCGGATACAAACAGAGGAAATGCAAGAGCTGCAATAAGGGCTATAAGATTTTTTTTCATGATTTTGGGGTTAGTTATTTTGTGCAAAATAGTGAAACGATTCGTGCTCAGAAAATAGGGTTTGTCGCTCTTTAGAGCGGTGCCCGTTTACAATTTTCTGAGTGCAAAATTACGATATTTTACATTATTAGCAAAACTATTTGCGCATTTCATATAGAATTTCATGATAAAAGGTTAGAAAATGGAATAATAATATTAATTTTGCACCCAGAAAATCTGAGACGGGCACCGCGTTTACACATTATTAATATATGAAACATAAATCACGATATACAGGGTTGACATCAGAACAGGTGGTGGAGAGTCGTCAAAAGCATGGTGCAAACATTCTCGTTGCGCCTGAATCCGACTCGGTTCTTCGCAATCTTCTTATGCGTTTCACCGGTCCTTTCGGCCATTGCTTCAAGCATAAGAAAGGTCCGAAGATAGGACAGCCATATCCTGATGCTGATCCGCTTATTTTCGTTCTTGAGATAGCAGCTGTACTTTCCATTGCCGTCTCTTGCTTCGAGTATATGGAAGAGAGTAATCTCCGCGTATTCTTTGAACCGATAGGCATCATCGTTGCCATCCTTCTTGCCGTGGGTCTCGCCTTTTATTTTGAGTTTCAGGCAGATAAGGCGTTCTCTGCTCTCAACGAAAGGAATGACGAGGAACTGGTGAAGGTGATACGCAATGGCAGTGTGACGAAGGCTAAGAAGCAGGATATTGTGGTGGGCGACATCGTGATACTTGCTACTGGCGACGAGATTCCTGCCGACGGCGAACTCCTTGAAGCCGTGACTTTGCAGATGGACGAATCTTCGCTTACTGGAGAACCTGTTTGCCATAAATCCATTTCCCCTGACGACTTTGACGAAAACGCAACTTACCCGACGAACTATGTGCTGCGCAGCACGAAGGTTATGGAAGGACATGGCGTGATGTGCGTGGATAAGGTAGGTGAGAAAACGGAATTCGGAAAGGTTTTCCGTGAGGTTCAGATAGACGACAGCATAAAGACGCCACTCAACGAGCAGCTTGACGGACTGGGCAATTGGATAACCGTAATGAGCTATATAATAGGCGCTTTGGTAGTGTTTGGCCATGTTGCGTGGTGGTTTATGCAAGGCAATCCTGTTGATATACATTTCGTATATTTCGTTCTTCAGAAGATAATGGTTGCCGTAACATTGATAGTCGTTGCCGTGCCGGAAGGTTTGCCGATGGCTGTCACGCTGAGTTTGGCTTATTCCATGCGTGCAATGCTTCGCACGAACAATCTGGTACGAAAGATGCACGCCTGTGAGACGATGGGCGCAACAACGGTAATCTGCACTGACAAGACGGGTACGCTTACGCAGAACAAGATGCAGGTTGCGGAAAGTACGTTCGGAAAGATCTCGCCAGAACTGGCACTTGGCATTGCTGTGAACTCGACAGCTTCACTCGATTTCACTGACGGCGAACCAAAGCCTGTGGGAAATCCTACTGAGGGCGCTTTGCTTCTCTGGCTTAATGATAATGGCTATGACTATCGCGAGCTGAAATACAATGCGGAAGTGGTGGGCGAAGTGCCGTTCTCTACGGAGAAGAAATATATGCAGACGACAGTGATAAATGACCCCTCCCGACCTCCCCACAAGGGAGGAAACTTCCCGATGTCTCTTGGACCTTCTCCCCTCACAGGGAGGGACGGGGTGGGTCTTACAACCTTCACCAAGGGCGCACCGGAGATAGTCTTTGCAATGTGTGAGGAGAGCGATCTTGAGAAAGATGAGCTGGACAAGATATTGGCATTTTACCAGAGCAAGGCTTACCGTACAATCGGTTTCGCTCGTGACAAGCATTTCCTTGGTGTGGTAGGTATCAGCGACCCTGTAAGAGAAGATGTTCCGGCAGCAGTGGCAGAATGTCTGAAGGCTGGCATCGACGTGAAGATCGTTACAGGCGATACCCCTGGAACGGCCATTGAGATTGGCAGGCAGATAGGACTGTTTACAATGCAGAATGCAGAATGCAGAACCGAAGGTCGGCGGCCGAAGGGAAAGCCAATGGTTCCAGCGCGCAGCCTAATTCTGAATTCTGCATTCTGAATTCTGCATTCACCGAAGTCATCACTGGCGCGGAACTTGCGCAAATGTCTGATGCAGAACTGCAGGAGCGTGTTCTTGATCTAAAGATCATTGCTCGTGCGCGTCCAATGGACAAGAAACGTCTTGTGGAGGCTCTTCAGGCCCGCAATCAGGTTGTTTCCGTTACTGGCGATGGTACTAACGATGCTCCTGCTCTTAGCCAGGCACATGTGGGACTTTCCATGGGAGACGGTACGGCTGTGGCAAAAGAGGCTTCAGACATAACCATCATCGACAACTCTTTCTCAAGCATAGGTAAGGCTGTGATGTGGGGACGTTCTCTATACAAGAACATCCAACGTTTCCTTCTCTTCCAGTTGACCGTGAACGTAACGGCTTGCTGCATAGTTCTTGTGGGTGCTTTCGTAGGCACTGATTCGCCGCTTTCGGTAACACAGATGCTGTGGATAAACCTCATCATGGACACTTTCGGTGCTATGGCCTTGGCTTCGCTTCCTCCGTCAAAAGATGTGATGAAGGAGATGCCACGAAAGCGTGGTAGCAAGAAACCTGCTGATATGAGCAACTGGGCTTTCTTCCAAGAACAATGGCGCATGCATTCGTTCATCGTAAGCCGTCCGATGCTGAAGGAAATCCTGTCTGTGGGCGTGTTCTTCTTCCTGTTGCTCTTTGCCTTCTTGTTCGTGTTCCAGCACGCAGAGATAAACTCTGTTGCTGACTTCCTTAGCATAGAGTGGACAAAGGCACATACGATTACTCCATATGAACAGACCCTGCTGTTCTCAATCTTCGTATGGACGCACTTCTTCTATATGTTCAATGCCCGTGCTTTTGCCACAGGACAGAGCGTGTTCAAGTTGAAGATGAGCAATGGATTCTGGACAATAGTCGCTGTGATAATCGTGGGACAGCTGCTCATTACCGAAGTGATGTTCAACTTCTTCAATGTCCAGCCGATGCTCTTTAACGATGAACATCCGCAAGGACCTCTCGACCTACTCATAATCATTGTCGCCTCTTCGCTCGTAGTGTGGGTGAGAGAGTTGTGGCGTGAAATAAAAAATACTATCCACTCGTCATCAAGCGCTATAATGTATTGAATTACAAGGATATACAAAGCGATGAGTGAGAGGCTGGTGGTGAAATGACGCATAACAAATAGAAAGGTTGCAGTTAAGACTGCAACCTTCCTGTGTTTATCTTGACTATAAAATTACGAATCTAATAGTAGAAGATTTCTCGTTTGATAGTGTGACTGTACTTCTCGTTGTGGTAAGTATCGCCACCATCATCGGTTATTTTCAGCGTTCCGTCCCAACGGCACTCTGTCCAGTTGCCGTGTGAGTCGAATTTTGTGTAGGTGATTTTGCAAGTGCCTTCCTCGCCATGGGCTTCGCCACCGACATCAAGTTTTACGGTGTAAGGAAGGCCGTTCTTGTAGTTTGAATAGTAGTAATTATCCCACCATTCGTGACCACTGAGTTCGGTAGAAGCGAGATTGCCAGCCTTGTTGTACTTGTAGGTAACAGTAGTCCCAACAGCTCCTTCCCATTCGCCTGGGTAGCTGACGGATGTGATTCTGTTGTTCTTGTGGTTGATCTTCTTGCCATAGACGCTGCCTCCACCTGCCATGATGCTTGGAATGCGGATGGAGAATATCTTGCCGGTCTTATCAAAGGCAACGCCCTCACGGTCGCTTGTGGAAATGCGCTGCACCTTGCCCTTGAGTCCGTAGGCCTTAAGGTCTGAGTGCTGAGCGAAGGAAACTGTTGATGCGAAGGTTAGAAGAAGGATGAAGGAAAGGATTTTTTTCATGTTGGAGGTTTTATGGTTTTGAGATTAGGGTTTATGGTTAGAAGTACCAGGCAGCGGAGATCTGCCAAGCGAGTTTCTTTACGTCGTGTTTTACGGCTTGCTTCGTTTGCTCGAAGGTGTCCAAGAGCTTTGCATCCTTTGTCTTGCCGCAGAAGATGTTGCAGTTGGCGGAGACTTCCAATTGCTTTGATATGGTAAAGCCGCCTCCAAGATTCACATAGTATTCGGAATCAGCCCATTCGTCCTTGAAATCCTTAACCCCTTCGAGAATCTTCTTGTCGCCGAGGTAGGTTGTAAGCTGTGGACCTGCCTTAACGAAAACGTCTAGGGCTTTAAGGTCAAGGACATAGAAACGCACGTTGAGTGGTATGTTCAGTGTGCGACAAGTCAGTTTGTCTGTTTTACTCTCTGTAATGATACTTCCTGGCTCCGAAAAACTTGAACCGTAATCTAAACCAGATGTATATGAAGTAACTTCTGCTGAACGCTGATCAAGGATAAGGGAAACATCTGCTCCGAACGAAGTGGAAGGTATGTCAACCTTTATGGTTGGTCCGAGATGGAAGCCCGAACGGTATTTCGCATCCATGAACTCTCTATTGTCAGAGAGATGAATGAGATCAACACCTGCCTTTATACCTAGCTTGATTTGGGCAAAAGCCTCCCCCGTCCCCTCCACGAGAGGGGAGAGCCAAAGGGCAGCGAGAATTAATGCGTAATGCTTAATGCGTAATGCGTAATGCATAATTAGTGTCTCTGTCGGCGAACAGTTACGCGAGAACCGGAAGCTGCTGGAGCCTTTGTTTTCACTGTCTTCTGCTTTGAAGATGAAACTGCTGGCTCTGAAGATCCTCCAGAACGGCGATTCTTTGACTTCTTCGCCTTCTTGTCGCCAGCCTGTACCTTTGCGATAGAGTCAAGTGAATCTTTCACCGCCTTGTCGCCAAAGACAGTCTTCTCGAAGGCTGCAATCTCATTCTCGATGCGTTCCTGCTCCTTCTTTATAGCTTCGTCAGTTTTGCAATACTCATGAATCTTCTTACCCTGCATATTGACAGTCTTGTAGATCTTGCCCTTATACATTGTCTTTGTGAAGAAGTCGTCCATGCTCATTGTGGCAGCATTGTTGAGATTGCTTGTCATAACAGTCTGCTTTGAGAGGAAAGGAGAGAGTTCGTCATATTTCACCCAAAAAAGAGGATAGCTAATAGTAGTAGCATCGCCCCAATCGTCGTCGTCCTCCTTGTCAAGGATAGGACAGATAGCAAGAACTTGGGTATGGAAAGTAGATGACTTCTGGTCGTAGAACGAACTTTCCTTGATGTAATATCTCTTTACCTGAGCCGAAGGAATGTCGGCATTGTCAATGCGAACGCGTCCGTTGTCCCCCTTCTCGTAATAGATGTCATAGTCCTTTAGGAAACGCATAGGTTTGATGCGTGCCGAGTCTGTGAAGTGCTCGTTGCCGTCAAGTTTGTATTCGTAAGCCTTGATCTGTCCAGACATCATGAGTTTGAACATGTAAGTGAACAGGTTCATCTGCGAACCCTGTGGTTGGGTAGGGTAGTAGAGGCCTGCGTTGGCATCCTCTGCAAGGTTCAGCTCACGATAAACATCACGACGCCATACCACATCTTCGTCCATTGTTTGTGCGGTAGGAAATGATATCTGCGCACGAGTGGACATTGTATTTGACGATGTTTTCTGCTGCTGTTGCTGCTGATTGCGGCGTGCTTGTGGCTGTGCCATTGCAAGGAGTGGCAGTGCAGTGAGGATTATGCTTAATGCGTAGTGCTTAATGCGTAATGTATGCTTTTTCATAACTTTATTACTTTATTCTAACCTCCATAGAAGTCTTGAGGGTTCTTGTTATGCCGTCAGGGCCTGTAGCGCTGATGTTCTTGATGATAAAGCGCTGGCCAGGAGAGAGTTGACGAATCATGGTGCGCTGCTGGTCGGAGAAGTTTGCTCCTGCTGATGCTACAGGTACAACGGTGTTCATCTCGCCGAGGAATTCAGCTGTGAAACTGTTTACGCGGAACTCAATGTCAAGGAGTCCGTCATCGATGGCTGCATGAATGCCAGGAGCTGCCATGATAGTGCCCTTGGAGATGCGACCTCCTTTGTATCTATCTGTTCCCATAACGATGTATGGCGATGGAGGTGGCAATGGACGAACCTTGTATTCGTAAGTGCCGACAGTCTGGCCGTTGGCAGAAACCGTGAATATGGCTGGTGTGCCTACCGCTGTAGGGCGTGCTATGTAGATGCCATCGCCATTGGATGTAACAGTACCGCCCTGCATTGTAACGGATACGCTAGACTGTGGAACGCCAGAGACGGTGAAGCTCAGTGGGTTGTCGTATCCGGCATAGAGCACGTTCATCATCTTGTTTGCTGTCGTAGCAGAATGAGCAGGCTCGTTTGGAACCATTGAGATATTGTGGTTTTCCACGATTCGAGGTGCCTCTGCATGAGGAATTATTGGCATAGGAGGTTCTGGCTTGAAATAAGGTTCCTCATTGTGCTTATAGCAAGCGATGAAGTCATGATAAGTCTCGCCTTCAGCATAGCGGACATCACTCTGGAGTTTAGTGAGAAGAGTAATGGCTGCTGCCACTGGCATTCCTTCAAACGACTTGTTGACATCCATCTGTATGGCCTTCTCTATGAATTCCTTCTTCTGCTTGTCGTTTCTTGTCAGTTCAAGCATAAGAGAACGGAATTTCCCGATAGCCGCTTCCAGTTCCTTTCCGCGACCTACGCCGTCGGCAAGCATAACGCGTGCAGCAGCCTCAAGGTCATCCTTTGCACTGATATTGTTGACATCTCCATCAGGACCATCTGCCTGTTTCACTATGGCAATCTTTATGTCCTCTGCAAGATTAAAGAGCGAATCAGCCTCAATCTTGACGCGAGCAGCCTTGTCATACCAAGGTCTTACTTCTGCAGAATCCTGTGCCATAAGGTCGATGAATGTATTGAATGATTCCAAGTTCTGTTTGGAAGCATTCTCTGTAGTTCGCTGTAAGCTCTCCTGCACCAATGTGAAGCCGTCCAGCACCTCGTTGGAAACGTTGAGTGCCAGCATAGCCATCAAGACGACATACATAAGGTTGATCATCTTCTGGCGCGGAGATACAGGTCTTTTCTTAATTGCCATTTTACTTGTTGTTCATCGCATCAATCATGCGAGCGTAGATTCTGTTGAGTTCTTGTATCTGCTCAGAGAGATGCTTTGTCTGCTCGTTGATCTCATCGATAGTGCTGATCTGAGCAGAAGCACTCTTGAGCTGCATCTCATAGACACGGGAAATGCCTGTGAGAGTGCGGTTGAGGTTCTCCATTTCCTCAGAGTCTCGAGTGAGTCGCTGGCTTTGGTCAGAGACGTTTGCAAGTACCTCTGTTAGATGCTGGAGCTGCTCGATATAGTTTCCTGTAGCTTCTGCCACTTCTGCTCCAAGGGCAGGGCCGCTGGCAGTGGCAGCACCAACAACAGGAGCTGCAATATGTGTAGCAGGATTCTCTACGGATGAATCTTCTTGCTCATCGGCAGAACCAACTTCAATAGGCGCATATTCTGTTATATGAATGCCATCTTCTGTCTCCTGCTGAGGCTCGAAGAGAGGCTCATCGTCTTCTACATGAAGCGGAAGGTCCTTGCCAATTTCTGTCTTGTCAAAAGGACGGTCGAAACCAGAGAGAAAGAACACAACAACCTCGGTACCCATACCAATGTAGAGCATGAGGTTTGCACCTTCCTGGTGAGTGAGTTTGAAGAGTGCACCGAGGATTACGACTGCTGCACCCCAGCTGTAGGCGTAGTTGAGGAAAGTCTGACCAGGCACGCTGTCAAGCCACTTTTGCAGACGGTAGATGATATTGAATTTGCTATATGTTGTCATATTGACATTTGTCGATTAGACGATTTGATGATTAGATGATATTTCGATTAGACGATTTTTCGTTTTTACACTTTCTTACTTTTTCACCTTCTTCTGGTTAGCCTGGCTTGCAGCGCTTCTTACGCAGCGGAAACCTATATAAGAGCGAGGCTGGTTCTGATATTCCCAAGAACGCCAAGCAGAGCGGATGAAACTTTCAGGGTCTTTCCATGAACCTCCACGCACACTCTTCTTCTTCAGCTTGTAAGGGTCTTCCTTTGCAGCGTTGTAAGAAAGCTGAGGGTTGAGGTCGTTCATTGCTTCCACACCGGCTTCCGTGTAGATGGTGCTTGTCCATTCTGCCACGTTTCCTGCCATGTCGAAGAGACCGTTGCTGTTTGCTCCGTATATTCCGACGCGAGAAGAAATCAGGTTGCCATCCTCTGTGTAATTGCCACGGTCAGGCTTGAAGTTCGCGTAGAAACATCCGCGGTCATTCTTTATGTTTTGCTGTTCCCAAGGGAACTCGTTTCCGTTGACACCGCGAGCTGCAAATTCCCATTCAGCCTCTGTAGGCAGACGGTAGCGCTGAACATAGCGAGCCTGAGGACCAAGACCTTTGAGCAGATATTCCGTACGCCATGCGCAGAAAGCGTTTGCCTGTTCCCAAGTGACGCCTACTACAGGATAATCATTGTATGTAGGGTTAGAGAAATAATAGCGCATGTACATCTCGTTGTCTGAGTTGTTGAAGTCGTTAACCCAGCAAGTTGTATCAGGATAAATGTTTACGATATAAGTGTTGAGGAAGTCCCATGGACCAGAAAGAGGACGGTCGATGGTCTGACGGACGATCTTTCCTTCATCATCTATATATGCTGTGTCCTTTGAAATCATGACAACCTCGTTAGGATTAACACGAACGTCTGTGTTTAGGTTTCGCTCCTCTGGGTTGATGCGGTTGCGGCGAAGGGCAGCAGCAGTGTAGTCGTAGATTTCATACTTGAAATTCATCTGGCGATAGTCGAGAAGTTTCTCGCCAGTAACAGGATTTGTGACATACATGCTCTCGATGGCACGTTGTTCGTCCTCGTTCGGCTTGCGAGGAAGCGACTTCTTCCAGTTGATCATTGGAGTGATAGGGTCGCCATTCTTGTCTTCCGTTATCATATACGACTCATCGCCGCCGTATGCAGGGTCAGCAAGGCGAGTGCGAAGAATGGAATCGCGTACATAATATACAAACTGGCGGTACTCGGAGTTCGTAACCTCAGTTTCGTCCATCCAGAAACCGTCAACGGAAATCTCGCGATATGGAGTCTGCTTTCCCCAAAGAGAGTCCTGCTTCTCAATACCCATCTTGAGAAATCCTCTCTTAACGAACGTCATGCCATAAGGGGTGGGCTCGGTGAAACCGCGTCCACCGCCAGTACCGACAAGCTCACCTCCACGGCCACTTACAGAAGCTGTCTTGCTGCCCGAACAAGCAGCGAGAGCTATCAAAGCCAATATTGGAATTATTATCTTCTTCATCTATTTTATTAAACGTTTTTTTTCGATATTTCGATGTTTCGGTGTTTCAATTTACCTTTAGCCTTTACCCTCGCAGCTCGCTGCGAATCTACAGGAACCTCACGCTCTTATGAAGGTTTCTTCCCTTCTTGTGCAGGTTTATGTCCATCTGATAACCTACCATTAATTCGTGACTACCATTGCCTGGGCTTAGCTGGCTTGTGTAAATCTCGTAGCTGTAGCCCACATTGAAACCTTTTATGAGTGCTCCGAGATAAACAGTTGCCGATTTTCCGAAGGCATAACCAACGCCTGCATAGTATTTTTTAGAGTCGTTTGTGTACGCCACTCGGCATGTTACGTCCTCGCGATGGTCTACGAAGTCCGTTCTTACGATGAACGAGGGATGTATAGTAATAAACGGATTTCTCAGTTTAATATTGTAACCGCCGTTCAAATAATATGTCGGACTGATGCTGATTTCGTTCGTTTCGCCCAATTCCACTGTCGGAGATGTGGCATGCTGCATGGCTGCTCCCACATACCAGGAACCGTGCTTGTAGTGCACTCCGGCTGCAAAGTCAACAGAATTTCCATTCTGTTCTGACGAAGAGAATGCTGGGTCGCTTGAGTCCTCAAGGTCAGCCTTGCTTCCGTCCAGCTTCTCTGTGAGCAGCCCAATCTGTGCACCGATGCTAAGTTGTCCTCCTGCCAGCTTTGTCTTTGCTGAATACTGCACGGAAATTCTCTGGTGCGAGAATATACCGATTTGGTCGCTCATCAGCTGTGCTCCTACACCGTGGTACATTCTCATGGCATAAAGCGGCATATCACCAGCAACATACATTGTCTTCGGTGCATGTCGGAAGCCCATGAATTGCATGGCGTATGCACCCGTGATGTTAAGTTTCTCATTTTCTCCAGCAGCAGCAGGGTTGAATGAAGGCTGCATATCGAAGTAGTGTGAGAACAAAGCATCATACTGCGCATACGTCGTTTGGACAGCGCAAAACAGAATGACTATGCCTAGCAATAATTTCCGCATAACGAATCTATTTTAAAACGCAAAGCCAACTTATTTATTGTAAATGTATAGATATATCTTCAAAAAATTATTTTTTTTCAAAAAAATCCGGTATTTTCTTGACTATAATATAAGAAAATCATATATTTGCAGTCTAATAGGATGTTATATCTAACTTAATATCTTGATAACTAACAAATTAACTTGGAAAATATGAAGACAAACTATGAGATTCGTTATGCTGCGCATCCAGAAGATGCCAAGAGTTACGACACGACACGCATCCGTCGCGACTTCCTTATAGAGAAGGTTTTTGCCGCTGACGAGGTGAACATGGTTTACTCCATGTATGATCGTATGGTGGTAGGTGGAGCGATGCCAGTTAACGAGGAACTTAAACTTGACGCTATTGATCCTCTCAAGGCACCTTTCTTCACTACTCGTCGTGAGATTGGTCTCTTCAATGTTGGTGGCAAGGGCTGCGTGAAGGTTGGTGATGAAGTTTTTGAACTTGACTACAAGGAAGCTCTTTATATCGGTCGTGGCGATCGTGATGTGGTTTTCGTAAGCGTTGACCCACAGAAGCCTGCAAAGTTCTACTTCAACTCTTGCACTGCACATAAGGAATATCCTTCAAAGAAAATTACAAAGGACAATGCCATCGTTGCCCACATGGGTTCTCTTGAGATGTCCAACGAGCGTGATATCAACAAGATGATCGTTAATCAGGTTGTTGACACTTGCCAGATCCAGATGGGTATGACAGAGCTTGCTCCTGGTTCTGTATGGAACACAATGCCAGCACACGTTCACTCTCGTCGTATGGAGGCTTACTTCTACTTCGAAGTGCCAGAAGACCAGGCTGTTTGTCACTTCATGGGCGAGGTTCAGGAGACACGTCACCTCTGGATGAAGGGCGACCAGGCTGTTCTCTCTCCAGAATGGTCAATCCACTCTGCTGCTGCTACCCACAACTACACATTCATCTGGGGTATGGGTGGCGAGAACCTTGACTACGGAGATCAGGACTTCTCACTCATCACAGACTTGAAGTAAAGAGCCCCCTATCCCCCAAAGGGGGAACTTCTAATAGACTCTTTCGCAGAGTAAATAATCAATAATAAATCACAAATCATTAACAACAAATCCCCACAAAGCTATTAACATCTCCCCTTTGGGGAGCTTGAGGGGTTTCTTATTATGTTCTCATTAAAAGGCAAAAATGCCTGGATTACAGGCGCATCATACGGCATTGGTTTCAACATTGCACAGGCATTCGTAAATGCTGGTATTGACAACATCATCTTCAACGATATCAACGAAGCTGCTCTCGAGCGTGGTCTCAACAACTACAAGGAGGCTGGCATCACTAACGTTCACGGCTACGTTTGTGACGTTACTGACGAGAATGCTGTAAAGGAACTCGTTGAGAAGGTTCACGCTGAGGTTGGTAACATCGACATCCTTGTAAACAACGCAGGTATCATCAAGCGTATCCCAATGCACGAGATGAAACGCTCTGAGTTCCAGCAGGTTATAGACATCGACCTCGTTGGTCCATTCATCTGCTCTTCTGCTGTTCTCCCAGAAATGATGGAGCGTCGCGAAGGCAAGATTATCAACATTTGCTCAATGATGTCTGAACTCGGTCGCGAGACAGTTTCTGCTTACGCAGCTGCAAAGGGTGGTCTCAAGATGCTCACTCGCAACATCTGCTCTGAGTACGGCGAGTACAACATCCAGTGCAACGGTATCGGTCCTGGCTACATCGCTACTCCACAGACAGCTCCACTCCGTGAGAAGCAGGCTGACGGCTCACGCCATCCATTTGACTCATTCATCTGCGCTAAAACACCTGCTGGTCGTTGGCTTGACCCATCAGAACTCGGTGGACCTGCTGTGTTCCTTGCTTCTAAGGCATCAGATGCAGTCAATGGTCACGTACTCTACGTAGATGGCGGTATCCTCGCCTACATCGGCAAGCAGCCACAGTAAAAAGCATTGGGAGATTTGATGATTTTCCGATTTGTCAAAGGTTCAATTTGTCGGGATGGGTTGATAAATCACCAAATCATAAAATCATAAAATCAATAAATGACACTATGTCCTGGCTTTCCCGCATATTACGAGCACCACGTACCCGAGGTTTTGGAGTGCAGTCGCCTACAGACTATCACTTCATTCGCCATGTAGTAGTACAGAAACTGCCATACTATGCATACAGCCAACTTGACGGATACACCACACATCTTAGCAAGCGCGAGGTAGAGATCCTACGTTTCTACCTCCGCCTTGCAAACCATGTGCAAGACCATTTCCCTATTTATATAATAGGAAAGGATGTCTTTGGAAACATTACCACAGAGCTCCGTCAGAGGTTCATGACTGCGGGATGTGCGAAAGCAAAAGTGCAGCAAGCTAGTCGACTCCCATCATCTCTCTCTGCAGAATCACTGTGTGTACTCGTCATTGAGAACCTTCAATCGGCCAAAGCTATTATTGCAGAAAGCCCATATCCAAAGGTCCTTTTTGACATGCAAGATATCGCGGTGGCGTTCTGCGATCCTAAACGCTACAAGACAACATACAGAATAAACCTGTAACCCCCTAAACATTGACTATTCCCAGCCGTTCTTGGCTGGACTTCCATAGAAACCATTAACCTTAACCATAAACCTTAAAACCTCAAAAACATGGCAAAGATTTATACAAGACACGGTGATGATGGCATGACATCTCTCATCGGTGGAGTGAAAGTTCCTAAGACTCATCCACGCATTGAAGCTTACGGTACTGTTGACGAATTGTCAGCACAGTTGGGTAAACTTGCATCGTACATGAAGGATGGCGACAACAAGAGTCTCATTGTTCGTACGCAGCACAACCTCTTCACACTCTGTTCTTATCTTGCCACAGACAAGGAGCAGACTCCTATGGCACACTCATTCGTGCTTGACGAGGAGGAAATCCGCGTTCTGGAAGAGCAGATAGATTATCTCAATATCTGTATCCCTCCACAGACAGCATTCATCATCCCTGGTGGACTTCCAGAAGCTGCTCAGGCGCACGTATGCCGCACCGTCTGCCGCCGTGCAGAGCGTCGCATCTTCTCGCTTCACGAGATATCTCCGCTAGACCCATGGGTGATGCAATATATGAACCGTCTCTCAGACTATCTCTTCATGCTCGCACGCAAGCTCAATTTCCACGAAGGAGTGCGCGAGGAAACATGGACTCCGAAGAAGTAAATAAACCAACGGTTTCAATGGTTTCTACAGTTTCAATGGTTTCAATGAAACCTCTGAACCTCCTGAAACCTCTGAAAACAATAAAAACTAAATAAAATGTACTGGACACTCGAATTGGCCTCGAAGCTTGAAGACGCTCCATGGCCAGCAACAAAAGAAGAACTTATTGATTACGCCAACCGCTCCGGTTGCCCTCTTGAGGTCATAGAGAACCTCAACGAGATTGAAGACGAAGAAGACACCATCTACGATTCCATAGAAGACATCTGGCCTGATTACCCTTCTAAGGAAGACTTCCTCTTCAACGAGGATGAGTACTAAATATTTATGAGAATGGAGGCACAAGATTCCCCCCCCTCATAACTGTTTGTATTGACTTTTTTCTATTTGTATATAGTGATGAGCTCGGCAGTTTGTGCCGGGCTCATTCTGTTTTTTATTTCTATCTCTATACTTAAGTGATTATCCATTACGCTACTCCGCATTACGGCTACCGAATATACCTATTAGAATAATTGCAGAAAAAGCCTTCCGCTGATAGTAGAAACTAATTAATTTTGCATTCAGAAAATCAGAGACGGGCACCGCTTCTATGAGTACTCCGCCTTATTGTTCAACCTTTTAAATTCAACTGTTATGGAAGAAAGATTCTTTTTTTGCAATGCTTGTGGCAATCTTTTCATTGCTGCCATTGCCAGTGGCGTTATCCCTTACTGCTGTGGCGAAGAGATGGAAATGCTCAAACCGAACACAACTGACGGAAACATAGAGAAACATCTCCCGGTAGTAAAATGTAACTCTGGGCATTCACTAACAGTCAAAATCGGCTCGGAACCACATCCTATGACACCAGAACACAACATCCGTTTCATTTGTCTCGAAACAAGTACAGAAGTCATTGTTCACTACTTGCAGGAGGATGATCCTCCGGAAGTGTGTATCCGCTTCTCAGGTAAGCCTGTTGCGATCTATTCTTACTGCAATATCCATGGACTTTGGCGCGTAGATGCTCCAAAGAAATCGGAGGATTGCAATTCCAATGGATGCCGAGTAATGTGATGAAAATTCCATTGACTACATATAGCGAAGGCGCCGACAAAAATGCCGGCGCCTTTATGCTGGAATTGATGGTTCTGCGTCAAAGTTTATACTTAGCTGCATACACAGCTCGTGACTGCATTAGCATTTCGATGAATACATCTGCACTATGCTTCCGCAGTGTAGTGTTGTTTGTGTGAGCATAGATCTGTATAGGCTTGCTGAGTTCCTCGATTTCTATGCTGCAGAGTTGCGGATTGTTTTTTATTGTATGCTCTGTAAGTATGCTGATGTAGTTTGATTCTTGTAGGATGTTCATAATGGCATTGACATCATTTATAAGTGACACTACGTTCAAATTCCCCGTTTTTGCATGTACGAAGCTCTCTATAGCATTGCGGTCGCGAAGTCCCTTCTCTGGGAGTATCAGTTTGTGGGGGAGAAAATCGGTGAAGCATAGAATCTTCCTGCTAGCCAACGGATGACTCTTACGCATGATAGCAGCAAGGCGATACTCCATAAGTGGTGTTGACTCGACAAACTCATGCGGACTAGTTGGCATCATGGAGAACATAATGTCTATCTCATGGTCTTTCAGCATGTGAAGTAGGTCTGAAAGGCTCTTGTAGTAGGCATTGACCTTCACCTTCGGGTAGCGAGTCATGAACGCCAGCATAGTCTCGCGGATGTAAGGTTCAAGACTGTAGGTCAGTCCGATGTTCAACGTACCGCACATTAATCCCTTCAAGTCAGAGATGCGGTTGCGGCACTCAGCTACACCATTCAGCACATTTTTGGCAAGAGGAAACAGTTCCCTGCCGCTTTCCGTAAGCATTACGCTATGTGCTTGCCTTACAAACAACTGTGTATCAAGTTCTTCCTCAAGCAACTTTATCTGTTGTGAAACTGCACTTTGAGTTACAAATAATATTTTTGAAGCCTCCGAGAATCGCCCAGTCTCAGCAATCCCCACAAAATACTGTAATTGTCTGATGTCCATAGTTATGTGGTTTTACGGTTATGCGGTTTTGCATCTGCAAAATTACTAATATATTCCATAACGCGAAGTTATTATCCATAAAAATACATAATTAATCGTATTAGAATTAATAATATGACTATAATCGCATTTAATTTTATAAAAAAAGATGAAAACCTTTATGGGTTTTCATCTTTTTTATAATAGTATCAGTCTTTATATTCCTGCCTTTGGCCTTGCTCCATGGAGCGAACCTTAATTCTGTCCGGTATATTGCTTAATTCGCTGCTCTTCAGAAAGTTTGCAGATGAGGAGACTGTCGTCTTTTTCTGCTACGATGAAGCCATCAAGCCCCTGAATGACAACCTTTTTTTCGTCTGTTGTATGGATTATACAGTCCTTAGTGTCAAAGACAGAAACGTTTTCGCCTATGATGGCATTTCCGTAAAGATCTTTCTTGGTCTGCATGAGGAGTGAGCCCCATGTTCCGAGGTCACTCCATCCGAAATCAGCCGGGCAAACGAATATTTCCTCAGCCTTCTCCATGACAGCGTAGTCAATGGAAATGCTTTCGCACTCAGGGAACATCTTGTCAATCATCTCCTGTTCTTTCTCTGAACCATATATGGCAAGCATGTCTTCAAAGATGGAGTTGATGGCAGGAGCATAAACTCTAAGTGCATTGACTATCGTCTCCACACGCCAGATGAAGATGCCAGCATTCCAGAAGTACGATGGATTCTTGATATACTGTTCTGCAGTTGCGAGGTCTGGCTTCTCGCGGAACGAGTCAACGCGGAAGATTTCCTTGTTGCGTGATGAGCTGAACGAGAGGTCAGCCTGTATGTAGCCGTAGCCAGTCTCAGGGCGTGTAGGCTTCATGCCGAGGGTAACGATAGCATCAGATTCTGCTGTGAAGTCCATGCTCTGCTTGATGACACGCTGAAACTCTTGCACATTCATTACAATGTGGTCAGAAGGGGTCACGACGATGTTTGCCTTCTTGTCGATGGACTTTATCTTCCAGCTGACGTATGCGATGCAAGGGGCTGTGTTGCGGCGGCAAGGCTCCAGGAGGATGTTGCCCTTTGGCACGTCTGGAAGCTGCTCTGCAACGATGTCAGCGTAGTTCTTGTTTGTTACGATCCAGATGTTCTCTGGCGATACGATACCAGCAAAGCGGTCGCAAGTGAGCTGTATCAGTGTACGACCAACGCCCAAAACGTCGATAAACTGTTTTGGGCGTTCCGTTGTACTCATTGGCCAGAAGCGACTTCCAACGCCTCCAGCCATTATGACGAGATGATTATGATTCATTATGCGTTGATAGCTGCAACACCTGGGAGTACCTTACCTTCGATAGCCTCGAGGAGAGCACCACCACCAGTAGAGATGTATGAAACCTTGTCAGCGAGACCGAACTTGTTTACGCAAGCTACAGAGTCACCACCACCGATGAGAGAGAATGCACCGTTAGCAGTAGCTTCAGCAACAGCAGCACCGATAGCGCGTGAACCAGCAGTGAATTCTTCAACCTCGAATACACCAGCAGGACCGTTCCAGAGGATAGTCTTTGCGTTCTTGATAGCCTCTGCGAATGCCTTCTGTGACTCTGGACCTGCGTCGAGACCTTCGAAGTCTGCAGGAATCTCCTTTGCGTCGCAAACCTTAACCTCAGCACCAGCCTTGAAGTTCATTGTGTCCCAGTCGATAGCGTCCTTAGCAACAACAGCGTCAGAACCGAGAACGAGGTTGACACCATTTTCCTTTGCCTTAGCAATAACGTCGAGAGCAACCTGGAGCTTGTCTTCCTCACAGATAGACTGACCAACTTCACCACCAAGAGCCTTAGCGAATGTGTATGTCATACCACCACAGAGGATAAGGTTGTCAACCTTACCAAGGAGGTTTTCGATGATACCAATCTTAGTAGAAACCTTAGAGCCACCCATGATAGCTGTGAAAGGACGCTGGATGTCACCGAGAACCTTATCTACTGCGTTAACTTCCTTCTCCATGAGGAAACCGAGCATTTTGTTGTCTGCATCGAAGTACTCGTCGATGACAGCTGTAGAAGCGTGCTTGCGGTGAGCAGTACCGAAGGCATCCATTACGTAGCAGTCAGCGTAAGACGCGAGCTTCTTAGCGAACTCCTGCTGCTTAACCTTCATTTCCTTCTTTGCAGCGTCGAACTCAGGTGTACCCTTTTCAACGTCTACTGGCTTGCCTTCTTCCTCAGCGTAGAAACGGAGGTTCTCAAGAAGGAGAGCTTCACCCATCTTGAGGTTAGCTGCCTCTTCAGAAGCGTTTGCGCAGTCAGGAGCGAACTTTACGTCAACACCAAGAGCAGCCGATACGTTAGGAACAATCTGCTTGAGTGACTTCTTCATGTCCACCTTGCCCTTTGGCTTGCCCATGTGTGACATCATGATGACAGCACCACCATCCTCAAGAATCTTCTTGAGAGTAGGGAGAGCACCCTTAATACGTGTTTCGTCAGTAACGACACCTTCCTTTGTTGGAACGTTGAAATCTACGCGAACGATGGCCTTCTTGCCAGCGAAGTTGAAATCTGAAATCTTCATACCTTTATTAAGTTTAATAGTTTTTTTTTGAGATTCTGTGTAAGAAAAAGTGTATAAAACAAATAAATGTATGCGCGCATACGCACGCATACATTATTATATGTCTCTTAGAAGAAGAGGTAGCGGTTGTCCTTAACCTCAGCGTTCATGCGAAGCTCTTGGATGCACTGTTGTGCAGCCATCATAGCTTGCTGCAGATTCTGCTGAGCAGCAGCCTTTTTGTCGAACTTGCCGCCAAGTTTCTTCTTGTCAATAACCTTGAACCAGTAAACACCAGCATTACCCTTAACGGCATTCTTGCAAGCCTTACCCTTGGCAGTTGCAGCAACGGCACCGCTGATTGCAGGTTCCTGAGCGCCGATAGCCTGAACGAATGTAGGAGCTGCGAATGTGATTTGCTCAACAGTAGCAGTCTTTGCACCCTTCTGCTTCTTTGCTTCGTCGTAGTTCTTAGCCTTAGCAAGAATCATTTCTGCCTTCTTTTCGTTGATAACGAGTGGCTTGAGGTAGTTCTTTACGTCTGGGTCAGTTACGTCTGCATAACCTTCCTTGTTGATTTTGTCAAGAACAGCAACCATGAGGTGGTCGCCATTGTCGCCGCATTCAAGGTTCTTTGTGTACATGTCGCCTATTTCTGTGTCAGCATCAAAAATCCAACGGAGAACTTCCTTCGTAGAGTTGATGCCTGCCACGTTGTGGCTTGTCTTGCTTACAATGCCGTCCTTAACCTCGTAGCCGTTTGACTTGGCAAACTTCTTGAGATCTTCGAGGTTCTGGCACTTGGCAACGTACGCACTGAACTTGTTGTATGCTTCCTGACGGGTTTCAGAAGAGAACTCAATAGTCTTTGTGATGACAGCAACGTCATACATATCCTTGAAACTCTTCTGCTCTGTAACCTTGATGACAAGTGTTGCGTTAGCGAGCTCTACAACCTGAATATCACCCTTAGGCCCCTTGAGGAGTGCGTTGAAGTACTTCTCAAGATCTGCCTGGCTGAGGTCTTGTGCAAGAGCAAGCTGCGTAGATACAATAGATCTCTCTTCGCCTGTCTGGCCGTATGTCTTAGCTATAGTCTCAAATTCACCGCCTCCTACAAGAGCTGTCTTGATAGAGTCTGCCTGTGTCTTTACCTTAGCCTTGTCTTCGCCACTTACAGCAATAAGACGGAATGAAACCGAGTCCGGGAGATTAACCTTGTTGATAATCTTGAGGACGTTCATGGTGTGACCAGCCTGACCATTGAGCTCCTTAACAACAGAAACACCTGTGCCTGTGGAATCGATGAGACTCTGAATCTCTGATGGGAAAGCATCCTTAACCTTTGGAATGCCATTGTAAGAGATAAGTGAGTTTGCCTTGCGTACAATGTCTCCAATTGAAGTTGAATCGCCAGTGAGCTGAGCCTTGTAACCTTCGAAATCCTTCTTGAGATTGTTCATGTCCTTTGAAGAAGGTGTGATGAGGAAGTCAACATACTTGATGTTGCGAGTCTCCTCGCCACGGTAGAACATGTTCTTCATTTCATCGAACTTAGCCTTGTAGTCAGCGTCAGTGAGTTTCACGTCGTTGTCGTTTATGGAGCTGTATGGTACTGCAACGAGTTCAACTTTGCTCTCTTCTTGAGTGTCGTTGAATGAAGCTTCTGCATAGAGATTGTTAGTGACGCCCATACAACCGGCAACGAGAGCTTGGTACTTCTGCTGGAGAATCTGGTTGCGAATCTTCTTCTGGAAGAAGTTCCATACAGTGTAAACAGGCTTAAGCTGTTCTGCCTGCTGTGGGTTAGACGTCTTAGCCTTCTCATACTCGCCGAGGAACTGCTTGAGCATGTTTACGTCAAACTTTCCTGTCTGCTGATTTGCGAAGAATGGCATCTGTGAGAGCATTGGGTTTGTGCCTTCTACAAGGATATTCTGGAATTCCTTGTCTGTTACAGCAAGACCGAGTTTCTCGCATTCGTCGTTGAGGAGCTGCTCGTCAACATACTGATTCCAAACCATGTCGTTGATCTGATTCATTTGGTCATTGCTGAGACTTTCTGTGCCCTGCATAACCTTCATTACATCAGTGTACTCTTCAACCATCTTGTTGAATGTCTGCACATCTAGTTTCTTACCAAGTACTTCGCCTGCACGCTGAGACTGCTCTGCGCGTGAAGATTCGCAAGAACGAACCATCTCTTCTGCGATGAAGGCGAAAAGGGCGAAGCCGATGATGCTAATGAGCAAAAGGCTTCTTTCTCTAATTTTTCCTAATACTGCCATATTATTTATTTGTTTTTGTTTTTTCGTTAATAATCTCTTTTGGCTTTTTTGTGAAATGTCTTTATGCGTTACGCGCATTAAACGGGTGCAAATTTAGTGAAATAATACTTAATAATGAAAGAAAAAGAAGAAAAAATGGCATGTGAGAAAAGAATAATTAATAATTGGCAACATAAGTTTGCGTAAAAATGCCTAAAAATGATAACTTTGCCTAAAAATACATGCGTGCGTGTCATTAATTAATATGAATTATTGTATCTGTAATTATATGAATGATCGCATCTGTTAATTGCAATGAAATGAAGAATATGATAAATAAGACGATGGTAATGGTCTTGCTCTCATTCATGATAGTTTCGTGTATGGGAGACAACAAGGCAAATGCAAAAGTGAATAATCTACAGGAAATTTCTGTCGACGAGGTTCCCAAGACAAATAATATTGGCTACGAGATTGATGATGTTTACGGCGATAGTACCCAGATATGCCAATGGCTGAAGGATGCAGAAGGTGTTGCCGACAAAGATCTTGTGCTTTTCTTTTTTAAGAAGATGCTTGGCAGGCCATACGTGGCGCATACATTGGAGAATAACCAGCGTGAGAAACTCGTTATAAATGTTCGTGATTTAGACTGTACCACATCAACGGAGAATATCATGGCTCTGTCTTTCTGTAGGAAGACCAACCGACTAACATTCCGTGACTTCTGCGATGTCCTCATGAATATGCGTTATGAGAAACCTTACGGGGGTGAAGACCATGAGCAACGTGTGGCATATAGTCACCGAAATCATTATTTCACTGGCTGGGCAAACTCAAATATTGCGCAAGGATTCTTTGAAGAAATTGTAGGCCCTGCTAAGATTTTCTCTGGAATACAGCGTGTTTATGTGGATTTCATGACAGTCCATCCTCAATATTACAAGATGTTGAATGAGACTTCGACCACAGCTGACAGTATAAAGGCTATGGAGCGGAAACTCTCTGATCCTAAGCATAATACATATACGTTCATTCCGAAAGAGAACTTGAAGAATACTAATACTGATGAGTTTCGTGAGTGGATTCATGAAGGTGATATTGTTGTTATACTTACAAACAAGGCTGGTCTTGATACTCAACACATTACTATGGCGCATTGGGGTGAAGACAAACAACTTCATATCATGCATGCTTCTTCGCTTAGAAAGAAGGTTGTGTTTGAACCTCTTACACTCTATCAGTATTTGATGAACCAGAAGACGGCAACAGGTGTCAGAATTCTTAGGTTGAAATAGGAAATTGATGTTCAGATAAAACCATAATCACCCAATGAAGCGTATAGCGATAACCCTTTCCCAGCTTTTTTTAGGTTTAATCTGTTCTTTCGCTGCAAGCGATGCAGTGAAAGATTATATGCCAGAGCCTTATGTATGGGATACAATGAGCGCAAATTCCTCAGAATCAATGCCTTGCGGTGGCCATGATATAGGAATGAATGTGTGGGTGGAGAATGGGGATCTGCTTTTCTATGCTTGCCAAAGTGGCTGGTTTGATGAGAATAATACGTTGCTGAAGGCAGGGCGCTTCCGCCTGCATTTCAGCGAACCGTTTACGAATGATGGGTTCTCGCAAACGCTTGATCTTAATAATGGTTGCATTGTCGTGAAAGACAAACTCCACGAAGTGAAAATCTTTGCTGACGTGATGCAGCCTATTGTATACATTGATATTCAGAAAGGCAATGGCAATGATGCGGTTTTCTCTTATGAAACTTGGCGCTATAAGGATCGTCAGGTGACGAAAGATGAATGTCAGCAGACCTCCTGGAAATGGAATATTCCGAAAGATTGCAAGACTTTTGCTGATGTTGTGAAGGCGGAAAAGCATTCGCTTTCTTTCGTTCATCAGAACAAGCAGGAGACAGTATTAGATTATACTGTCAACAAGGAAGGTCTTGATTCCATTAAGCATGAATTGTTTAATCCGATAGCAGGCCTTAGGATGGAAGGAAAGATTGCTGCTCCCGACTTTACTTTCCTCGATGAAACCTACGGGCTTTACGCTTCTACTGATTTCAAGGCTTATAATTTTGAGGCTAAGGGCTTGAAGAAGAGCCTTATAAGCATAGCGCTTTCTGTGAAGAGTAATGATGGCGAAGCCGCAGGAAGCAAGGCTGAAATTGTTGGTTTTGTAGGTCAACCGAGCTCGGTTGACCGAGTGGGCTACGGGAAGGCTGCGAAGAGGACGCAAGCCTGGTGGCATGAGTTTTGGCAACGCTCGTGGATCAAGACCACTGCTCCTGAAGCAAAGGAGATGGTTCGCAATTATGAGCTCTTCCGTTTTATGCTTGGTTGCAACGCATATGGTTCTTGGCCAAGCAAGTTCAATGGCGGATTGTTCACCTTCGATCCTGTCTATGAAGATGAGAAGGCTTCGTTCACTCCTGACTATCGCAAGTGGGGGGGCGGTACTATGACTGCTCAGAACCAGCGACTTGTCTATTGGCCGATGCTCAAATCGGGCGATTTCGATATGATGCAGTCGCAGTTTGATGCTTATCTCCGAATGCTTCCTAATGCTCAACTTCGCACAAAATGCTATTGGGGGCATGAGGGAGCGTCCTTCTCGGAGCAGATAGAGAACTTTGGACTGCCAAATCCTGCCGAGTATGGCAAGCATAAGCCTGGAGAAGATATGGGCAATGAGCGCAATGCATGGCTTGAATATCAATGGGATACGGTTCTGGAGTTCTGTCAGATGATACTGGATGCTCATCGTTATTCAGGTATGGAGATTTCTGGGTACGAACCACTTATAGAGCAAAGTCTCAAGTTCTTCGACTTGCACTATCGTTATCTCGCTAAGCAGCGTGGAGTAAAAGATTCGGATGCGGATGGAAAACTTATTCTTTATCCTTCTTCCGGTTGCGAGACTTACAAGATGGCGTACAATCCTTCGAGTGTTGTTGCTGCGCTTAAGTCGGTGAGTGCCAGTTATTTTGACTATAAGAAGGATTCTACTTATCAAAAACTATATCAGTCAATTCCTGACCTTCCAATCAAAGACGATATGATTCAGCCAGCTGTTGTATGGGCAAGAATCCAGAATGTGGAGACGCCTCAGTTGTATCCTGTATTTCCATGGCGTATGTTTGGCGTATGGCAGGAGAGGGGAGTAGGGAAGGATTCTCTTGACATAGCCAGAAACACCTATATGAATGATTCTCACGCAGTCAAGATGCGCTCCATTGAAGGTTGGAAGCAGGATAATATCTGGGCTGCATGTCTCGGATTGACGGAAGAGGCTGCAAAACTGAACAAGGAAAAGTTTGCCAATGGACCTTATCGTTTCCCTGCTTTCTGGAATCGCGGCTTTGACTGGTCACCTGATCTCAACCGTGGTGGAGCAGCAATGATTGGATTACAGGAAATGCTTCTTCAGGAATCTCCTTCAGGAGAAATTCTAATCTGTCCGTCATGGCCAAAGGATTGGCATGTAGAGTTCAAGCTTCATTCCTCAAAAGGTGTAGTGATGGGTGGAAATTAGATAAAATTATTCTATATACATTCAAAAAAAGTTAAAGATTACACGAAAATAGGGAAATCCCTATGCCGTTATAGGAAAAAATGTTATCTTTGCAGCGTTAATCTGTTTAACTTTGCACCCACAAAACAATAAATGTGGAACAAAAAAGCAGAATATCAATAATCTTAAAAACAAATGGTTATGAAAAAGAATCTTCTTATTATAATGATTGCGGCTCTTGCAGTTAGCAGTTGTGGAACTTACACTGGTTCTGGTGCTTACGCTGGTGCTTCTCTTGGTGGACTTATCGGTTCTGCAATCGGAGGTATAACGGGTGGCCCTCGTGGCTCTGACCTTGGTACTCTCGTCGGTATGGCTGGTGGCGCTGCTGTCGGTGCAGCTGTTGGTGCTGCTGCTGATCAGAGTCGTGACAACCAGAGAGCAGCATACGTTCAGGGCAGGCAGGATGAGCGTCGTGCTCAGCGTCGTTCTTGGCGTAGTGGTTCAAAGCGTCCAAGCAACAGTAGCTATATCCGCCGAAACAGCCAGTATCTTAATAACCGTGGCGGTGATGATGTTTACTACAATGGCAATAACTATGCTCCTGCAAAGAGTAGAGCCAATGATTATTCCAATGACGGTGGTTATGATGAGTCAAATTCTGGCGACGACAGAATTGAAATGAAGTAATCTTCTTTTCCAGAACAACTAATCCGGTAAACGGCAAAATCCAAATTTGTTTAAAGACTAAGACAATGGAATATTCTCAGTTCGAACAGATGGTTAATCAGCGTGAAGCTGTTTTAGAGCATAGTTTCCCTGCTTTGATGAAGAAGGTTTATGTGTGGATGACCCTAGCGTTGGTCATTACAGGTCTGTCTTCATGGCTTGTGGCGAACAGTCCTGTTATGCTAAATGCAATCTTCACAAATAGAATCCTGTTCTTTGGAATGATTATTGCTGAATTCGGCCTAGTTATCTGGCTTTCAGCGGGCATCCGCAAGATGTCTCTTACTACGGCTACTTTACTCTTTATCCTGTATTCTGTGGTAAATGGTGTTACGATGGCAAGTATATTCGTTGTTTATACAATGGAATCTATTGCCACAACATTCTTCATTACGGCAGGAACGTTTGGGGCAATGTCTTTAGTGGGGTATAAGACGAGCAAGGATCTTTCTGGCATGGGCCGCTACCTTATGATGGCACTCATCGGCTTGATTATTGCTACAATAGTGAATCTTTTCGTCGGCTCTACAATGATGGGAATGATAATCAGTTATGCTGGTGTTCTCGTCTTTGTCGGTCTGACTGCTTACGACACTCAAAAGATTAAGGAAATGTTTATGTATGCCGACGAGTATAATCCTGATGTGCAGAAGTATGCAGTGCTCGGTTCGCTTACACTTTACCTTGATTTCATCAACCTTTTCCTCTATCTTTTACGAATCTTCGGGAGGAGGGATTAAGAGACTCACGGATTTGACACAAAAGTCCCACGAATACAAGCCAAAAGTCCAATGGGTTTTTCTGAAACTCTAACGATTATTTATTGAGATTCAAACGGATATTTTCGCTGTTCCTTATAGTGTGTAAAGCAAGTGCCACGGTTCTGAAATTTGAACGTGGCACTTGCTTTTTTTTTGTGCAGTAATAGTGTTATGGATTCTCTGTATTCTTGTCTACGATTTCTATCAAATCGTCTTTGCCAATGCTGAGGTTTACTGTGATGAGGTTGGCGAGTGTTATGACAAGTTGCTTGCGTTGCCCACGTTTTATTTGGACGAAATGCCCCTCTATATCTTTCAAGGGACCGTCGACAACACGTATGTAATCCCCCTTCTTGAAGTTAATCTCTCCGAAAGGATGGATGGTCGGGTGATGGTCTATGCTTTCCAGCGCCCGTCTAAAGTGATCCATTTCTCTGTCAGACACCCATAGTGCATCGTCTTGTATGTGTGAGGTGTGAGAAAAATAGAAGATAACTGGAATTTTGCCGGTTTGGATGAGCTCATTGAGATTGTTGTAAGTGTCATGTGCGAAAATGATATCCTTGAATACCGGCGCTATTTTTTTTGTCTTTTTGCCATTCTCTGTTATTATTTGTATGGTTTCTGGTACGAAAAAGTCGATGCCTTTCGCTGTCATTAGCGAACGCACCTTGAAGTGTGCGCGTGAGTGGCATCGGGTAACATACCATCTCGTGGCGTCTCTGTCTATCTTGTACCTTGTGGAAGTGGGCATTTGGACAATAATATTTTGTGCAAAGTTATGAAAAATTATCTTTTTGGCAAAACTTGGAGGAGTATAATCTTTCAAAAAGAGATGTTGTGGAAAGAAAAAAGGCTGTATCTCGTGAGAAATACAACCTTTTTCGGTATTGAAAGTTTGTTTATTGTCTTACATGAAGCCCGTTTGTATTAGAGCTTTGCGATGTGAGCACAGAGTGAAGACTTGATGTTAGCTGCCTTGTTCTTGTGGATAGTGTTGTTCTTAGCGAGCTTGTCAAGCATCTTCTGTACCTTTGGATAGAGAGCAACTGCCTCTTCCTTGTTAGTCATAGCGCGGAGCTTACGAACAGCGTTACGCATTGTCTTGCCATAATACTTGTTGTGAGCTGTCTTTACTTTTGTCTGACGGATTCTCTTAAGAGAAGACTTGTGGTTTGCCATAATTCTTTTAATAATTTAATAAATTAATAATGTAATATTTTAATAAAGACATCGCTTGCACCATGGCACTTTCTGGCTAAAAAATAAGCCGCTCTTCAGTTGGAGCAGCCGTTTCCCACGCATTGCAATGCGATAGTTGTCTTTGTAGTCCCTAGGAGAGTCGAACTCCTCTTTAGAGAATGAAAATCTCTCGTCCTAACCGATAGACGAAGGGACCATCGCTTTGTTAGCGGGTGCAAAGGTATATACTTTTAGTCAATCCCACAAATCTTTTCTTGAAAAAGTTGCTCCGATTTGATTAAAATTATCTAATTTTGCACCGAAATGCAAAAAACAGAGGCTGTCGTAATATATTCCTTTCCTTTTAAGGATAAGAAATTCATGCTTGAGTTGTATACACGTGAGCATGGAAGGATCTCGTTTGTTACCAACAAGCGCATGCAGCCGCTTACGATAGTTAATGTGGTCTTTGATGAGCATAAATCTAAGCTGATGGCTTTGGATATTGCTTTTGGCTATAGGAATATGCCTTATGATCCTTTCAAGCTGTCGATAGGCTTCTTTGTTGCTGAGTTTCTGCGCTATGCCACGAGAAATGAACCAACAAATCGCCCTCTATACGATTATCTTCGCCAGTCGCTGGAGTGGCTTGATGTTGTTGAAGGGTCGTTTTCCAACTTCCATCTTGTTCTGATGATGCACCTGGCAATGTTCCTTGGCTTCGCTCCAGACGTGGGTGATTATCGCGAAGGAATGTTTTTTGACTTGCGTGAGGCACAGTTTGTAGGCATGGAGCCAATGCATAAGGATTATCTCTCGCAGAGCGAATCTGCAGCTATTGTGACGCTTATGCGAATGAATTTCGCAACAATGCATCTGTTTAAGCTTGGCAAAGATAAGCGAAATCGCATCGTTGACCTCATTGTGAGCTATTATCGGCTTCATGTGCCAAGTTTCCCTGAAATGAAGTCTTTGGACGTCTTACGCGAGCTATTTTAGCTGTATTTCGCAAATGATTTACACATTAATATATATATAAGGCAAGAAAGATGGAAATATTTCTTTCTTTTTTCTTTTATTCCAGATATTTTTCGTACATTTGCATCGTTTTAGGCGCATTCTTTGCTTTGTGCCCTTTAATCAAAGATTGAAATATTACAATATAATGGAACAAAATCCAAATCCAGAAAGTAAGAATTACACAGGTGCGAATATCCAGGTCCTTGAAGGTCTTGAAGCAGTTCGCAAACGTCCTGCCATGTACATCGGTGATATCTCAGAGAAGGGTCTCCACCATCTTGTAAATGAAACGGTGGATAACTCTATCGATGAGGCCATGGCTGGTTATTGTACGCATATTGATGTGACAATTAACGAGGATAATTCCATCACAGTTGAAGACGATGGTCGTGGTATTCCTGTTGACGAACATCCGAAACTTCATAAGTCTGCCCTGGAAGTAGTTATGACCGTGCTTCATGCCGGTGGTAAATTCGACAAGGGGTCATATAAGGTTTCCGGTGGTTTGCATGGTGTGGGCGTAAGCTGTGTGAACGCTCTTTCATATCACATGAAGTCGCAGGTGTATCGCGACGGCAGAATCTACCAGCAGGAATATGAGAAGGGAAAGCCTCTCTATCCGGTTGAGGTCGTTGGCAATACCGACAAGCGTGGTACTCGTCAGCAGTTCTGGCCAGATCCAGAAATATTCACTACTACTACATACAAGTGGGATATCGTGGCAAACCGTATGCGTGAGCTTGCTTTCCTTAACGCAGGTATTACCATCAACCTCAAGGATATGCGTCCAGACGAGGAGGGTAAGACCCGTGAGCAGACTTTCCATGCAAAGGATGGTCTGAAGGAGTTCGTGGCATACGTTGACAAGCATCGCCAGAAACTCACCGAAGACTTCGAGACAATCTGCATTAAGACAGAGAGTCAGGGCATTCCTGTAGATGTTGCGTTTACATACAACCGCGACTACTCAGAGCATATCCACTCGTATGTAAACAATATCAATACTTACGAAGGTGGTACTCACCTTGTTGGTTTCCGCAATGCTCTTTGCAACACGCTCAAGAAGTATGCAGAGAACAACCAGAAGATTGCGAAGAAGATGGAGAAGGCTAAGGTTGACATCAAGATTGATGACTTCCGTGAAGGCCTTACAGCCGTCATCTCTATCAAGGTTGCAGAGCCACAGTTTGAGGGTCAGACAAAGACAAAACTTGGTAACTCAGAGGTCCGTCCGGCTGTTTATCAAGCAGTTAGCGAGGCTCTCTCCTACTATCTTGAGGAACATCCAGTGCAGGCAGAGGCTATCTGCGACAAGTTCATCCTTGCTGCTGCTGCCCGTCAGGCTGCTGAACGTGCTCGCAAGAGTGTACAGCGCCAGAGTGCCTTCACAAGTGTCGGTCTTCCTGGCAAGCTTGCTGACTGTTCGAACAAGGATCCTAAGAACTGTGAGATTTTCATCGTTGAGGGTGACTCTGCGGGCGGTTCTGCAAAGCAGGGACGCGACCGTTACACTCAGGCTATCCTTCCTCTCCGCGGAAAGATCCTCAACGTTGAGAAGGTTATGCGCCATAAGGTGTTCGAGTCAGAGTCTGTAATGAACATCATCCAGAGTATAGGTGTTCGTTTCGGTGTTGATGAAGAAGACGGGCAGGCTGCAAACATTGAGAAGCTCCGTTATGACAAGATCATCATCATGACCGATGCCGATGTCGATGGATCGCACATCGCAACACTCATCATGACACTCTTCTTCCGCTATATGCCTGAGCTTATCCGTGAAGGTCACCTTTACATCGCAACTCCACCGCTCTATCTTTGCTCTTGGAAGAACAAGGTAAAGGAATACTGCTACACTGAGCAAGCTCGCCTTGACTTCATTGCCAAGTATGCTAACGGCGAAGAGGATAAGGCTCTACATACTCAGCGCTACAAGGGTCTTGGTGAAATGAATGCCGAGCAGCTTTGGGAGACTACTATGGACCCTGCAACTCGTGTTCTTAAGCAGGTTACGATAGAAGACGCAGCGGCTGCAGACGAAATCTTCTCTATGCTCATGGGCGATGATGTAGAACCACGCCGTGCATTCATTGAAGCTAACGCAACTTACGCTAACATTGACGCGTAATTCTTAACAATAAGTTACTGTGCCCAGCAGTTTTCTGCTGGGTTCTCAGTTTACAAACAACTAAACTACTAAAAGACTAAATAGACATGTCTAAGATAATACTTACAGGCGACCGTCCTACCGGCAAGCTTCACCTTGGCCACTATGTCGGTTCGCTCCGCCGTCGCGTAGAACTTCAGAACGAGGGCAACTACGATAAGATGTTCGTATTCATTGCTGACGTTCAGGCACTTACGGATAATGCTGACAATCCTGAGAAGATTCGTCAGAACATCATAGAGGTTGCACTTGATTATCTCTCTTGCGGTCTTGACCCAGAGAAGGTTACAATCTTCATACAGAGCCAGATCCCAGAACTCGCAGAACTTACTCAGTATCTCTCTAACCTCGTGACAGTGAGCCGTTTGCAGCGCAATCCAACAGTGAAGACAGAGATTGCAATGCGCAACTTTGAAGCTTCCATTCCTGTAGGCTTCTTCTGCTATCCGATTTCTCAGGCTGCTGACATCACTTTGTTCAAAGCAACAGTGGTTCCTGTTGGTGAAGACCAGCGACCAATGCTTGAGCAGACAAACGAACTCGTAAACCGTTTCAACAATACCTACGGTGAGGTTCTCGTAGAACCACAGATTATGCTTCCAGAGAACGACAGTTGTAAGCGTCTTCCTGGTACAGATGGCAAGGCTAAGATGTCGAAGAGTCTTGGCAACTGCATCTATCTCTCTGATGATCCGAAGGATATGGAGAAGAAGGTGAAGTCAATGTACACTGACCCTACTCATATTAACATTGACGATCCAGGCCACGTTGAAGGCAACTGCGTGTTTACTTACCTCGATGCCTTCTGCGATGATTCTGATTTTGAAGAATTCTGGCCAGAGTACAAGAACCTTCAGGAAGTGAAAGACCACTATACCCGTGGCGGTCTTGGCGATATGAAGTGCAAGAAGTTCCTCATCAAGGTTCTCAACAAGCGCCTAGAACCAATCCGTCAGCGTCGTCATGAACTTGAGCAGAACATCCCAGCTGTTTATGAAATCCTCAAGAAGGGCTCGGAAGAAGCACGTAAGGTTGCTATGCAGACAATGGACGAGGTTCGTGCAGCAATGAAAATCAACTACTTTGATGATGCTGAGCTCATCCAGCAGCATGTTGATAGATACAAGAAATAATCAATTTTGAGAATACCAGTTCAAAGCACTCTGTCCTTCGTGATAAGAGTGCTTTTTTAGTGTGTGTCATTAATGTGACCAAGGTCTTATAGTGTGTGAAAATACAATTGTTAAGTACATTCTTCTTTTGTTCATGATAGTTTTTTGTCAAAAATGCTCATCTTCGGAAAATTATAATTGTACGAAATGCACTTTTTGTTGATTTTTTAACTTTTTTAACATATAATTGTTTAAATTTGCGCCGTGAAATATAGATATATTTTGTCATATACATTATACAAATATACATACAATATAAATAAAGATGAACTATTAACCCTTAACTGATATAGATTTTAACATTATTATATTATTAACCAAAATTGTTCTTTTTTATGGGAAACCTATTTAAAAGGATTAAGACTTCCCTTTTAGGCAAAGTGGCTTTCATTGCAATGATGCTGCTTACCTTGAGTTGGGGAACTCTTAATGCGAAGACTGTCACAGGTAAGGTCGTGTCTGAAGCAGACGGCGAACCTCTTATCGGTGCAACAGTTGCAGTTCAGGGAGTTAAGAACTCCGGTGTTATCACTGACTATGATGGTAAGTTCTCTATTGAGGCTAACGATGGTCAGACTCTCGTTGTTTCTTACATCGGCTTCGTTACAAAGTCGGTACGTGTATCAGGAAACAACCTCGTTATCGTTCTTGAGTCAGACGACAAGGCTCTCGAAGAGGTAGTTGTTATCGGTTATGGTACTCAGCGCAAAGAGGCTGTAACAGGTTCCGTTGCTTCTGTAAGTGCAGAAAAGTTGATGGAAAATCCATCTTCAAACATCACTCAGGCTCTCCAGAACCGTGTTGCCGGTGTCGATTTGCAGCAGACAAACTCTCAGCCAGGTGCTGAAATGCAGATCCGTATTCGTGGTCAGCGTTCACTCTCAGCTTCCAACGACCCACTCATCGTGCTCGATGGTATTCCATTCCTCGGCAACCTTTCTGACATCAACCCTTCTGACATCAAGTCTCTCGACATCTTGAAGGATGCTTCTGCAACAGCTATCTACGGTTCTCGTGGTGCTAACGGTGTCATCATGATTACTACAAACAAAGGTCAGATGGAATCACCTGCAAAGGTTACTTACAATGGCTATGTTGCATTGAAGACTCTCTTCAATCCATTCCCAATGATGAAGGGCGAGAAGTACTCTAAGATGCGTGCATATGCTAACAAGTTTACGAATGGTGTTGACGAGCATGACGGCAACGACACTGACTGGCAGGATCTTTTCTATCAGACGGGTATCTCTCACAACCATAACGTAACTGTTTCTGGTGGTACAAGTGCCGGTACTTACAGCTTCGGTGGTACTTATACTCACGACGAAGGTGTAATTCCAACTCAGGAGTTCAACCGTATCACTCTCCGTGCTAACATAGAGCAGAAGGTCGGCGATTATCTCAAGTTCGGTCTCTCTTCAACAAACACTTACAACAGACGCAATGGTATGCACCTCGGTATGTATGGTGTTCTCCAGATGTCTCCACTCGTAGATCCTAACAACCTCTCTGACGCTACAGGTCGCGTTGCACACATGTCTTCTGATGACGTTTGGTTCATTACAAAGGATCGCATTGAGGATAACAAAGACAGCTGGTTGCAGCACAACAATTCTCTCGGTACATTCAACACTGTATTCGGTGAATTGTACATTCCTGGCATTGAAGGTTTGAAGTATCGTGTTAACCTCGGTCTCAACTACCGTGGCAACAAGGTTGGTGGTTTCACTGGCAAGGGTATCAATACAGTAAATGTAAACGAGCCTTCTTCTCAGAATGTTAGCCAGAGCGAATATACAAACTATGCTGTTGAGAACATTCTCTCTTACGATCGTACATTCAATGATAAGCACAACCTCAGTATCACAGGCCTCTATTCTGTTGAGCAGACTCGCTACTCAAGAACTTTCATGAGCAGCCGTGACGTTCCAGAATACTTCCAGTACTGGAATATTGGTGCAGGTAAGTCTGATGTTACTGTTAATCCTAATGATCAGCACTATTGGCAGGCAGGTCTCATGTCATGGATGGGACGTGTTATGTATAGCTATGACGACCGCTACATGATTTCTGCAGCTGTTCGTTCTGATGCTTCTTCACGCCTTGCAAAGGGTCACCAGTGGCACACGTATCCTGCAGTTTCTCTTGGTTGGAACATTGCCAAGGAAGCGTTCATGCAGAACCAGAGCGTAGTTGACAACCTCAAGATCCGTTTGGGTTACGGTCAGACAGCTAACCAGGCTATCAGCCCTTATACTACTCTCGGTACTCTCGGTACAACTCCTTACAACTTTGGTGATCTCGGCGATCAGTCATACGCAACTGGTTACTATCCAACTAAGCTTGCTAACAAGGAACTCGGTTGGGAGTATAGTGAGACTTGGAATGCCGGTATTGATTTCTCTCTCTTCCATGGTCGTTTGAGCGGTACATTAGAGTACTATGTTGTTAATACTCACGACCTTCTCCTTAACGTTTCCCTTCCAAGTTCTGCTGGCGTAAGTAGCTATACAGCTAACGTTGGTAAGACTCGCAACAAGGGTTTTGAAGCAACAATCAACGGCATCATCATCGACAACAAGAAGGGTTGGACATGGGAAGCTGGCGTAAACGTTTCGCTCAACCGCAATAAGCTCGTTGCTCTTGCTGATGGCAACATGAGAGATGAAGGCAACGGTTGGTTCGTAGGTCACCCACTTGATGTTCTCTACGACTACGAAAAGGTTGGTCTTTGGAACTCTGATGACCCTGACTTCCAGTATCTCCAGACTTTTGAGCCAGGTGGTAATGAAGGTATGATCAAGGTAAAGGGTGGATACTATACTCAGGAAGAGGCTGATGCAGGCGTTATTCCTGATGGAAAGCAGATTGGCGACCGTCGTGAGATCAACTCATACGACCGTCAGATTATCAACTTCGAGCCTGATTTCGTAGGTGGTTTCAACACACGCGTTGCTTACAAGAACTGGGATCTCAACGTAATTGGTGCATTCCAGTGCGGTGGTAAGATTTACTCTACACTTTACGGTAGCAATGGTTACCTCAACATGCTTACAGGCCGTCGTGGTCAGGTGGATGTTGACTACTGGACAGAGGACAACAAGGGTGCTAAGTATCCAAAACCAGGTGGTATCCAGTCTGGTGATAACCCAAAGTATGGTTCTACACTCGGCCTCTTTGATGGTACTTATGTAAAGATTCGTACAATCTCTCTCGGTTACAACTTCACTGGCAACTGGATGAAGAAGGCTGGTATCCAGAACCTCCGTCTCTATGCTACAGTTCAGAACCCATTCGTAATCTACTCTAAGTACTACAGCGAGAGTGGTCTTGATCCAGAGCCTAACTCAATGTCTAACCAGGGTCAGTTCCACGCAGTTGCAATGGGTGGTCACGCTATCCCTGTTGTTGGTACGAACGCTCCTTGCACTCGTAACTACCTCCTCGGTCTTAACCTCACATTCGGTGGTGGCAAGGTTAAGGCTGCTAAGCGTGCAGCAGCTACTCAGGTTGTAGAAAAGGTCGTAGAAAAGATCGTTGAGAAGCCAGTCGTTAAGGAAGTCGTTAAGGAAGTTGTTAAGACAGAAGGCGTTCAGAACACTTACGTTGTAACATTCCCACTTTCATCAGCAGAAATCGTAAACAAGGCTGAACTCGACGGCATCAAGGCTGGTCAGACTGTAGAAGTTGTAGCATACGCTTCTCCTGAAGGTCCTGCTGACCTTAATGCAACTCTTTCACAGCAGCGTGCGGATGCAGTTGCTTCTTACCTCAAGTCTCGTGGCGTAAACGTAACTCGCGTTGAGGCTAAGGGTGCTGATACAAACCACGCTAACCGTATCGCAATCGTAACAATCAAGTAAAAAGAGAACACAATGAAAAATTTCATAAAATATTCTTTCATGGGTCTTATGGCTGCAGGTGCGTTGGTAGCAACATCTTGTAGCGACGTGCTCGACGAGCAGCCACGTAGTGGTTACGACCCAACATACTTTACAACAGAGGATGGTGTGAAGGGTGGTCTTACTTCCCTCTATGCTCACCTCCGTAATCTTTATGGTCAGGCTTACTACTTCACTTCATGTGAAGCTGGTACTGACGAATATACTTACGGTCACTCTGCTGATAATAACCAGAAGGACATCGATATGTCAGGTGTAGGTAGTATCAACCCAAACTCTGTTCGTTCAGATGCTCTTTGGGGTCAGGCTTTCTCTGAAATCAATACTGCAAGTGCAGTTATTGAGAACGCCAGTGCTGTTGGTATTTCTGAAAGCCTTGTTGCAGAAGCTAAGTTCTTCCGTGGCTTCTACTACTTCAACCTTGTGCAGACATTCGGTGGTGTGCCACTTGATCTCGGTGGTGGTGAACTTCACTCTAACGACGCTCCTAAGCGTACTTCTGTTCGTAATACTGTAGATGAGGTTTATGAGAAGGCTATTCTTCCTGACCTTGAAGAAGCTGTAGCAAAACTCCCTTCAGAACCACGTGTTATCGGTGCTGTAACAAAGACAACCGCTCAGCTCTACCTTTCTAAGGCTTACCTTACTTACGCATGGTGGCTTGAGAATCCAAATGGCATTGATACTTATCCTGCTACTTCTAAGCGTGATGCATCTAAGGCTTCAGCCTATTTCCAGAAGGCGTACGATGTTGCAGTTGCGGCCATCAAGGAGTCTGAAACATCAGAAAAACCTACTTATGCTCTTCAGGAAACTTACTTTGATGTAAACTTCTGGCAGAACGACCGTAACAATGAGTGGCTCCTTTGGGCTGACCACACTGTAAACAGCGACCTGTACAATGGTGGCGGTCTTGGATGGGGTAACGGTGGTGCTCCTGAAAACTTCGCTGGATGGTTCACTCAGTGGAACTACTGCGGTGATATGCGCGGTGAATTTGCTGATGGTACAAGTGGTAACCCAGTTCTTCGTGAGGCTTGCCAGGCTCTTGGTCGTCCTTGGACTCGTATGGCTCCTATTCCAGACGCTCTCAAGAAGTTTACTAATGTTGACATCGACTCTCGTTGGGATGGTACATTTACAACTCACTATCGTGTGAACATGGCTAAGGGTAGCAACGCCAATGATTATGTGAAGGGCGCTAATGGTGCTCAGATCAAGAACGGTGAGACATTCCTTCAGTTCCTCCCATACGATGATCCAAACGTGGTTTATGCTTCAGGAAATGGTTCTATCAATGCAGGTACTCTTGAAGGACATCCTGAGTTTGTTATCAATATCAGCGATATCAGCCGTCAGTCATATCCTGGTGTTTGGAAGCACAATGGTCACCGTACAGACCGTAGCGAGGCAACAGAACTTGGTAACCCTAACGGTTCTTCGTCACGTCCATTCGTTATTGCTAAGTTCTCTGAGTTCTACTTCATTGCTGCTGAGGCTAACGTGAAGGGAGCTAACGCTACTTACAAGAACGCTTCTGATCTTATTAAGGTTATCCGCCGTCGTGCTGGTAAGTGGAAGACTAATTTTAACGATTACACTTATCTCTGTAGCAACACTGGTTATGATAATCTTAAGGTTACAAAGGACTACGGTGAGAGACTTGCTTCTGAAACTCCTTCTACAATAACTATTGATTATATCCTTGACGAGCGTCTCCGTGAGTACTGGGGTGAAGGTTACCGTTGGTTCGACCTTGTTCGTACTCAGACTTGGGAGAAGTTGGCAGGTGTTTACCACATTGGTGATGGCTTCAGTCGTGAGCCTAAGGAAGTTAAGCGTACTATTGAGAAGAAGTTCTATCTCCGCCCAATTCCACGTCCAATGATCGATGCTCTCCAGATGTCTCCAGAGGAGAAAGCTGCTTACCAGAACCCTGGTTATTAAAATGTACGCTCTTGCGAGTGAGGCTAAAAGCTAAAGGCCAATGGCTAATGGCATTTGGAAAGCTTCGCGAAAGAGGCAAATAAAATAAGTAAAGAGGATGCTCCGAAAAGGGGCATCCTCTTGTTTTTTGTGGTGGAATTGATGTTATGATTTGTAAATAGCATAGAGTTCCTGCATGTAATATGTGGAGTTAGGAAACGCAATTTGTGAAGTTGCTGTGCATAAACCTATGAGTTTTGTTTTGAGTTTGTATACGAAACCGAACTGAGTTTGTATACGAAACCGGATTGAGTTTGTATACGAAACTGAATTGAATTCGTGGACTTTATGGAATATAACCTCAAGGAATGCGCTTGTGAACTTCAAGGAATACGTTCAAAATTGTGAGCAGGGATAGGATATAGGATAGTAATTCATGCTAATTTTGTTGCCTACGGATTAATTTATTCCTTCAATAGGTTAGTTTATGATAAAAAAATCGTAACTTTGCGCCCAAATATAGTAACACGTTTGACCACATTTTATAATGTCATTAATACTAAGTATAGAAACCAGTACAGGTATTTGCTCCGTAGCCGTAACGCGCGACGGCGAGTGCGTATTGGAAAAGATAGATAGAACAGGTCCGAACCATGCAGAGCGTCTTGGCACTTTCATTGACGAGGCTTTTACCTACATGGAACAGCGTGACCTTACGCCGGATTGCGTTGCAGTAAGTAGCGGTCCCGGCTCATACACAGGTCTTCGCATCGGTGTTTCCATGGCGAAAGGTATTGCCTACGGTAAGGATATTCCGCTCATCAGCGTGCCTACACTCCAGCTTCAGACCGTAGCGCCACTGCTTTACCATGACGAAATCCCTGAAGATGCTCTTTTCTGCTCAATGATTGACGCCCGCAGAATGGAGGTGTATGCAGAGGTTTACGACCGTGCCCTGAACGTTGTCCGCCCATGCCAGCCGGATATTGTGGATGCAGAGACCTACAAGGAACTTCTTGACCGCCAGCCAGTTTGGTTCTTCGGTGAGGGAAGTGCAAAGTGTAAGGATGTAATCAATCATCCGAACGCGCATTTCCTTGACGGCATTGAACCACTTGCCCGCTATATGGCACCTCTTGCCGAGATGCGTCTACGCAAGAACCAGACAGAAGATGTGGCATATTTCGTGCCGTTCTATTTGAAAGACTTCGTGGCTGGTAAACCTAAAAAGAAAGTATAATGCAAGGATTAGATTACAATACAGAGCGTTCGCACCTCATGCTTCCTGAATACGGCAGAATCGTTCAGGATATGGTGAAGCACGCCATGACGATAGAAAGCAAGGAACTGCGACAAGCTGCGGCAGAGAAGATTATCAAGACGATGAGCACTATGTCCAGTGAAGATAAGAGCAGCCCTGACTTTCAGCATAAGCTATGGAACCATCTTGCCATAATCAGCGACTTCAAGCTGGATATTGACTATCCGTACAACGTAGAGGAGGCTCGCGTGATAAACACAAAGCCGCAGCCTCTGGCTTATCCTCACGAAAGGATTCCGGTAAGACATTACGGCAAGCATATTTATGATGCTTGTGAGATTCTTGCCACAATGCCAGAAGGTCCTGAGCGCGACGAACTTGCCCGCAGTACGGCTAACCAGATGCGAAGAATGCTCCTCGAATACGGTCATTCCAATGCTCGCGAGGAAAGCGTCTTCCATGATATAGCAAAGTTTACCGATGGCAGAGTGCAACTCAATCCAGCTACTTTCCGTTTCGACCGTACGGTGATTCAGATGGAGAAGCAGTCAACAAAGAACAAGAAGAAAAAAAAGAAGAAATAAATGCAATCATTTATAATTGAAGGCGGTCATCCGCTGCAAGGCACAATCAAACCACAGGGCGCGAAGAACGAGGCTCTGCAGATTATCTGTGCCGCTTTGCTTACTGAAGAACCTGTTGTTGTCAACAATATCCCAAACATCCTTGACATCAACAATCTCATAAACCTTCTGCGCGATATGGGTGTAGAGGCAGAAATGCTTGCGCCTAACACTTACCGTTTCTGCGCAAAGAACATCAACATCAATTACCTTTCAAGCCCGGAATTCGTAAAGAAGTGTTCGGCGCTTCGCGGAAGTGTGCTGATGATTGGGCCGCTTCTCACTCGTTTCGGCAAGGCTGTAGTGGCAAAACCGGGAGGTGATAAGATTGGTCGCCGTCGTCTTGACACGCATTTCCTTGGTTTCAAGAACCTTGGAGCATCATTCTCTCACAACGACGAGAACGATACTTTTGAGATACACACCACAAAGGAAGGCCGCCTGAAGGGAACATACATGCTTCTTGACGAGGCTTCCGTGACAGGTACTGCCAATATCATCATGGCTGCCGTGCTGGCTGAGGGTAAGACCACCATCTACAACGCTGCTTGTGAACCTTATATTCAGCAGCTCTGTAAGATGCTCAATGCTATGGGAGCAAAGATTTCCGGTATCGCTTCGAACCTCCTCACCATTGAAGGAGTTGAGAAACTCCATGGAACAGAGCATAATGTGCTTCCTGACATGATTGAAGTTGGCTCGTTCATCGGTATGGCGGCAATGGTGGGAAAGGGCATAAAGATAGAAGGTTGCTCGGTAGAGAACCTCGGTCTCATCGTGGATGCTTTCCGCCGTCTTGGCGTTCGCATAGAGGAAATCGGTGACGATCTCTTCATCCCTGAGCAGCACTATTACCTCGTGGAGTCGTTCATTGATGGCACAATCATGACAATCTCCGACGCTCCTTGGCCTGGACTTACGCCAGACCTCATCTCGGTGCTTCTCGTTGTGGCTACCCAGGCTCGCGGTTCGGTGCTCTTCCATCAGAAGATGTTCGAGAGCCGCCTGTTCTTCGTGGATAAACTCATCGATATGGGCGCGCAGATTATTCTTTGTGACCCACACCGCGCTGTTGTCGTAGGCCATGACCACCAGAAGCGTCTTCGTGCTCAGCGTATGACTTCCCCTGATATCCGTGCCGGTATCGCTTTGCTTATCGCAGCTATGAGTGCTGAAGGCACTTCTACTATTGCGAACATTGCGCAGATAGACCGTGGCTACGAGAACATCGAAGGTCGTCTCAACGCTCTTGGAGCAAGAATAACTCGTGTGACGGATTAAGCCCCCTCTAACTCCCCTACAAGGGGAGAATCCCAAACGAATAAATGGACATAAAGGATTTTTATAAGATAGGAAAAATAGGTCGCCCTCACGGCATCAACGGCGAGGTGCAGATGATGTTCTCTGACGATGTCTTTGACCAGACGGATGCAGAGTATCTGATGCTTCTCATCGATGGTCTTCTCGTACCATTCTTTATGGAAGAATACCGCTTCAAGAGTGGCGAGACGGCACTTGTGAAGTTTGAGGATATTAATTCCAAGGAACAGGCGCAGACCATTACCAACTGCGAGGTCTATTTCCCTCGTCAAGCAGCAGAAGATTCCGACCATTATTCATGGGATATGCTCGTGGGGTACACCATTCTTAACGGCAAGAAGCCTGTTGGAAAGATTGATAACATTGATACCTCAACAGAGAATTACCTCTTTGAAATAGGCGACATTCTCATTCCCGTTGCCGACGAATGGATTCAGGACATAGACCACGATAACAGAACAATCATAATGAACCTTCCTGAAGGTCTGATATAGCTAAGAGGTAAGAGCTAAACGCTCAGGCTGAACGCTAAATATTAAATAGTATGAAAAAGCAAATTGCCATACTCGGTTCTACAGGTTCCATTGGTACACAGGCATTGGATGTCATTTCGCAACATCCAGACCTCTTTGAGGTTTACTGCCTTACTGCCAATAATCAGGTGGAACTCCTTGCCGAGCAGGCTCATAAATATAATCCGGATGCAGTAGTCATAGCAAACGAAGCTCACTACGACCATCTTAAAGAACTCCTTTCCGACTGCCCAGACATCAAGGTTTATGCTGGCGCACAGGCACTTGACGACATCGTTGAAGCTTCGCCAATAGACATCGTTCTTACAGCAATGGTTGGTTTCGCAGGACTTTCTCCTACAATCCACGCTATTAAGGCTCATAAGAAGATAGCCCTTGCTAACAAGGAAACTCTAGTCGTTGCCGGCGAGCTCATCTGTCAGTTGGCAAACGAATATCGTGCTCCAATCATTCCTGTTGACAGCGAGCATTCTGCAATCTATCAGTCGCTTGCAGGCGAAGGCGATAATGGTGTGGAGAAACTCTTGCTTACAGCTTCCGGAGGTCCATTCCGAAAGATGTCGATGGAAGAGATTCAGAAGGTAACGAAGGCTGATGCTCTCCGTCATCCAACTTGGGACATGGGTGCAAAGATTACCATTGATTCTGCAACGATGATGAACAAGGGCTTTGAGGTAATCGAGGCAAAATGGCTCTTTGGAATACCTGCAGAGCGCATTCAGGTGTTAGTGCATCCACAGTCTATCGTTCATAGTGCAGTGCAGTTTGTTGACGGTTCAATTAAGGCACAACTTGGAGTTCCAGACATGCGAATGCCTATACAGTATGCTTTCACATATCCGGACCGCATCTATCTCAACGGCGAACGCCTTGATCCTTTCAAGCAGACATTGGAGTTCTTCGAGCCAGACCTTGAGAAGTTCCGCTGTCTCGCCCTCGCTTTCGAAGCGATAAAGATGGGTGGCAATGCCTGCTGCGTAATGAATGCCGCAAACGAAGTGGTAAATCGTGCCTTCCTTGAAGACCGCTGCTCGTTCCCGCAGATTGCTGAAGTCATTGAAAAGACAATGCAGAAAGCGCCTTTCATCCAGACTCCAACACTAGAACAATACTTTAACTCAGACAAAGAAGCTCGCCAGATAGCTGCTGGCCTGCTTTAAATTCGTAAATTGTAAATTTGTAAAATCCGTAAATATAAATGGCAATATTCCTCATTAAAGCTCTTCAGCTTATACTCTCAATCTCTCTTCTCGTAGTTCTCCATGAAGGCGGACACTTTGCCTTTGCTCGTCTCTTCGGAATACGCGTGGAGAAGTTCTACCTTTTCTTCGACTGGAAGTTCTCTCTTTTCAAGTTCAAACCAAAGAATTCCGACACAGAGTTCGGTATCGGTTGGATTCCTCTCGGAGGCTATTGCAAGATTGCTGGTATGGTTGATGAGTCTTTCGATACAGAGCAACTGCAGCAGCCAATGCAAGAATGGGAGTTCCGTGCTAAGCCAGCATGGCAGCGCCTTTTCGTAATGATTGGCGGTGTGCTCATGAACTTCATCACAGCATTGTTTATTTACTCAATGATAATGTTCACTTGGGGCGATTCCTACATCTCTCCAAAGAACATGACGCAAGGTCTTCAGTTCAACGACGAGGCAAAGAAGCATGGTTTCAAGGATGGCGACATCATCATTGGGGCTGATGGCGAAGAATTTGAACGCTTTGATGTAGATGTCTATCGTGCCGTTGCAAAGGCAGAGAGCGTAACAGTTCTCCGTGGTGGTAATCATGTAACTGTCAATAAACCTGAGACTTCACTCCTTACAATGCTTAAGGAAACTCCACGCTACATGGATCCTGTCACTCCAAACATTGTGGATAGCGTCTTTGCTGATGGTCCTGCCGGAAAGGCTGGTATGCGTGCCGGTGATAAGATTCTTGCTGTTGACAGTACTGCCATCAAAACCTTCAACGATGTGAACTTTGCTCTTGGCGTTCGTTCTGACCTTCTGGAGATGGCTAAGACTGCAAAGGATAGTCTTGCTGCACGCAATATAACACTCGTTGTACAGCACGCTGCAGCAAAGGATTCGGCTTCAGCAGCTATTCTTGATACGATTCCTCTTACACTCACAGAGAATCTTAAACTGGGTGTTGCCTACAAGTCATATCAGGCGCTCTATGCACCAACAGAAGTAGAGTTCGGCTTCTTTGAGAGTTTCCCTGCCGGCATAAAGTACGGTTTGAATATTCTCGGCGGCTATGTCAGTGATATGCAGTATCTTGCTTCTGCAGATGGAGCAAAGTCGGTTGGTGGTTTCGGTACTCTTGGCAGTCTTTTCCCGGATGCATGGAATTGGTATAAATTCTGGATGATGACAGCATTCCTCAGCATTGTACTCGCATTCATGAACATTCTTCCTATTCCTGCCCTCGACGGTGGTCATGTACTCTTCCTTATCTATGAAATGATAACCGGCAAAGAGCCTTCGGAGAAGTTCCTTGTCATTGCAGAGTATGTTGGCTTCGGCTTGGTTTTCGCACTGATGATTTGGGCGAACTTCGCAGATATCCTCCGTGCGTTCGGCATTATGTAAGATCCTTATAATTAATAATTTATAATTCATAATTATTAACTGTGGAAACTCAAAAGAAACGCTTTGCTATATTCGGTAATGTTCATCAGGCAAAGAAGTCGGTGAGCATACAGAAACTCCTTGCCTGTCTGCAGAAGCATGATGCGGAGATTGTCATGGAGGAGGATTTCTATAAGTTCCTCACTGAAGGTCAGAAACTTGACATCACTGTTGACCGCACTTTCACTGGCAATGATTTCGATGCAGACTTCGCTTTCTCTCTTGGTGGAGACGGTACATTGCTTCGCGTTGCAGAGATGGTGGGAGCCAATCAGACACCTATCGTCGGAGTGAATTTCGGTCGTCTTGGTTTCCTTGCCGATGTGTCGCCAGCAGAGATGGAGTCCGTTATCGACGATCTCTACAAAGGGAAATATGCTGTTGAGGAACATGCAGTGATAAAGGTTTCCACACCTTCTCCACTTGCATCGCCATACGCTCTCAACGACATCGCTGTCCTCAAGCGTGACACGGCTTCGATGATTTCCATTCGTTGCTATATCGATGGCGAATATCTCATGACATACCAGGCTGACGGTCTTGTCATCTCCACTCCAACGGGTTCTACTGCTTACTCGCTCTCAAACGGTGGCCCAATCATTGCACCTACAACCAATGTGCTCTGCCTTACGCCTGTAGCGCCACATTCCTTGAACACTCGCCCAATCGTTGTCAACGATACCTCCGTAATTGAACTCTCCGTAGAAAGCCGTTCCCACAACTACCTTGTGGCAATCGACGGCCGTTCGGAATCACTCAATGATGAGGTTCGTCTTACCATCAAGAAGGCTGCCTACAAGACAATGATCGTTAAGCGCCATTCACGCAAATACTTTAATGTGCTCCGAGATAAGATGCTCTGGGGCTTAGACCAACGAGGTTAAAAATAAGGCCTATGATTTACACATTTCTTGCAAACGGCTTTGAGGATGTTGAAGCCCTTGCACCAGTAGATGTCTTGCGCAGAGCAGGACTTGAAGTGACAACAGTTAGTATCAACGAGACAAAGGAGGTAACTTCTGCTCATGGCGTAACAATGCTTGCAGATACTCTCTTTGCCGACAACAATTACGACGATGCTGACCTTCTCTTCCTCCCTGGCGGTATGCCAGGTGCAGAGAACCTTGACAACTGCGAACCTCTCAAGGAAGCTCTTGTTAAGCAGAATGCTCGTGGCGGTCGCATCGCTGCTATCTGTGCAGCACCTTTCGTACTCGGCAAACTTGGTATTCTCAGTGGTCGTTGTGCTACTTGCTATCCTGGCTTCGAAGGCATTCTCGACGGAGCTGACTACAATGGCGATGTCTTCGTAACAGACGGCAACATCACTACTGGCGAAGGTCCTGCCGCAGCACTTCCTTTCGCATACGAACTCGTGCGTCTTCTCAAGGACGAAGCAACTGCCGAAGCCCTTGCAGAAGGCATGCGCTTCAAGCATTTGTGCCAACAATTCACAGGTTCTTCGTCAATTTAAGCTCAGAACCATAAAGGATTATTATTCAAAGAAATCCAATTTGTAATCCTAAGGAATACGTGCTGAAAAACAAAGCATTTTCATCTTGTATTCCTTAGGATTTTTTTTACTAAAGTTCGTTATATTAACCTTTTCTCTTGCCCAGAATTGCAAGGCGTTGAGATATCTGTTCTTTGAATTGCTGTTTCTGTTCTTCGGTAATAAATGAAAGATCAATGGTTTCGTTCCATTTATCTTTGTATGTCTGGAATCTGTCTAAGATTCTGTTTGCGACAATCGTGTCTAAACCTGACTCAATCATACCTTCAAGAAAATCCGCACGCATAAGTTTCTTTTTCCAACCGTTGAGTGACAACGCCAACTCTTCCGTATCTTCTGGCATAACGATGGCTGTGGAAACCTGGTCGTAGGTTGGACTTAGATTGTAAATTCCCTTTTTATGGCTGATTAGAGAGAAATTCTTTAGGTGCATGTCGGCATTGCCAACAATCCATGAAAATACAACTTGCTGCCAGAAATTTGTTAGGTCAAGCAAAGGAGCAGCAGAGTGCCTCTTTATGAGCATGGCTATCATTTCGTAACTGCCGTTGTATTTGTGCTCTGTGAGATGCTCGGAAATCTGGCAAAAGTCTTCCATGGCATATTTTTCTCCACTGTCACTTCTGTCAATTCTACGTGTGATATAGTTCAATTCCCCATCGGCAAAGCGGATTAGAGAATGAGGTACTGTTTCAATTCGTGCAATCTCGGCAAGATGCATCGTAAGGTCTTCTATTTCAGGAAGGCATGTGAATCGTTCTGTCTGCGGTTTTAGAATGTAGCGTCCCATAACGCCAACAATTGTCAGACGTTGTGGGTTTCCATATTCATCATGCTCCAGATCTACCGATAATTTTGCTTGTACGCCTGTGACGGTTGTATGTTTTGCAATGACAACTTTGGCAAGCTTATTGATCTCCTTTCGTGTATAAGGTAATGTCGGAACAGTATTCGAACCGAAGAACTTTCTCGCACATCGTTTGTGAAAGTCAATCTCGCCAGCTTTTAATGGCTTATAGCAACACAGACATTTATTCATGATTTACCTCCTCTTCTATTGGTATAATACTAACATTGCCTATACAGTCGCGACAGCAAGTCAGAAGCAATGCCATGCGATCGTGACGTCTTATCTTCCAGTTTCGTTCTGCTATGTTCAGCAACCATCCTTCCGGTATCAATCCGTCAAAGAAAGGAAACAGCACATTGCTTTCATAAGCATCTTCTCGCAGTGGCATAGTGATACTTACTGGTTCTGCTTCTGGTGAGAGTAGGTAATCTCTATTGTATGTGAAGCGATAACCGTTTTCATTTTCTGTAATGACCCCAGCAAAAGTATTGTTGAGTAACACGCGTCCCTGTCTCATAATTCATTTCTTTCTGAGCGTACAACACCAAGTTCCATACTGAAGAGAGCCAGCACTTGGTTCACTTTGTCCATGCGAACCGTTGGCTTTCCCTGTTCCAATTCACGCACAAAACGAAGTCCCACACCAGATTTCATCGCAAGATCCTCTTGTGTGAGATTGTATTCCTTGCGAAGCTTCTTTATGTTTTCTGAAAGTTTAGTTATTGCCATTTCTGAATGTTTAATTATACCTTTTCGGGTGCAAAGGTAATAAAAAAACTAATAAAACAAGCGAAATCATCCCGAAAAGGTATAATTGAACCAAATAATTATGTTTTTTACTATACTTTATACCCAATAGGGTGTAATTGAGTATACAACAAGAGGCAAATAATAAGTATTCTGCGCTGCAAAAGTAATCAATAATTTTCAATCTGCCAAATAAATCAAGCACAAAAACGAAAAAAGAGGCAGATATTTTTGTATACAGAAAGAAAAAAGCCGCCCGAACTGGGCGGCTGATATAATCTTCCTTATTGGGTATATTCACCCTCATAATACTCTTTTCTTTTATGATGCTTATGTTCTTAGAACTTAAAGTCGAGGTTCAAGCCCATCATTAAAGGTTCGCCTTTCTGTGCGAAGACCGTTGTCTGTCCTGCTGCTGCGCTTGTAAAGGCGAATGTTGAAGGGCGATAGTTGAGGATGTTGCGTGCCCAAAGGGAAGCCTTTACGATGCCGAAGTCAGCTGTTGCACGAGCACCCAGCTGTGTGTAGAATGGTTGTGCGAGAGTGTTCTCCTCGTCCCAATAGATCTTGCCGCGACCAGTCATGTTGAGCTGTACCGAATAGCGGTTCCATTCGTAGCCGATGCTTGCGTTGACGGTGTGGGCAGGGATGTATGGCACGCGCTTGTCTTCAAGGAATTTTGTGTGAGTGTAGGCGTAGCTTGCGTTCCAAACAAGGCGTGGAGAAACGAACTGTGTGTCGAAGTAATAGGGGAGGGTAGAGCGGTAAGTCTTGCCCGAGAGAGAGACAACACCGTCAAGGTTGAGCTCTGCGCCACAAGAAGTGCTGTTGCCCACGTTCTTCATCATTCGTCCGTAGCCGTATTCAGTAGCCATAACTGAGAGCTGGAGGTCTTGAACCTTTGAATAGAACGCAGCGTAGCGGATGTTTACGAGCGAAGAAGCACCCGAGATAGTGTTCTTTCCGCCAGCCTCGAAGTTCCATGAAACCTCTGGATCATAGCCGATGCGGTCTTCCACCTCAGCGTAAGCCTTGTCGTCGTGCTCGAAAGTCAAGTCACCCTGACGGAGAGCAGCGAGATTCTTTTGCAATCCCTGCTGGAACTCACCCTGAAGAATGTCCGAGAACATCTGGAAATTGTAGCCGCCGGCACGATAGCCTTTGGCAGCAGAGAGGTAATAATCCTTATATTTTAGGGTAAGCTTTGGCAGGAGCTGATGGAAAGTGTTGCTGAACTTCTTGTTGAATTCGGAAGTGACGGTGCGAGCCATGTCGGTTCCCATAAGGTTGATGTCCACGTTTGTGATGGAAGCCGTGTTGAAGCGAAGCTCCTGACGGTTGAAGTCATAGCGCAAGCCGAGAGTCACGGAAAGATCCTTTGTGAAGTCGTAGTGGCTCTCATGGAATACGCCGATGTTCGTCATTGGAGTGCGATAGACACCAGGGTTCTGCATCTTTGTGTTGACAGAAGTGGCAGCTGTCATGGTAGCCATCATGATGGGAGTAAGCTGTTCTTGCATCTGCTTAGCGACTATTGCCGCCATCTCTGGAGTCATTCCTGCCGTAGCTTCCGCTATCTGCTTTGCCACCATACCCTGAACCATCGGAGTGAGCATACCCATCTTGATGGTGTTTGAGAGATTGTTGGTAAATTCGCGGTCGAAATATACAGGAGAGATAGCCGTGAGCCATTGTTGAGCAGCGTACAACCCATTGGAAACGAGCCACTTGTCCGTGATGTTGCCCTTCAGGTTAAGCTCCTCGGTGATGGCTTTTCCACGCTGATGCTGAGTAAGATGCATGAGTTGGCGAGGAGTGTAGTCCTGGTCCATCTTCATGTCGTCGTTGAGATACTGGAATGAAGTTGTTGACTGCAAGCGCCAGTCGCCCATGTTATACACCAAGTTCACGCCGAGATCAGCTGTTGTACGCTTGTATTTTCCGGTCATATTTGTGCTTGGAGATGCTATGCTGTCGCCATAGACATTGCCGTCTGCTACGGAAGCAAGACCATAGCCGAAGCCACTCTGCTCAACACGCTGGATGTCGCCAAGGAGAGAGAGCTGGAGTCTTTCGGTTGGGTTCCATGCTATGCGAACCTTTGCGCCACCTTCCTGAATGTCGTCTGCACGCTCGTTGAGGAACGAGTTATGCTGATAGCCGTTGCTTCCGTGATAGAAAGCCTGAACGGAAGCCGCAGCATTCTTTGCGATAGGGAAGAGGAAACCGCCCTGGAACGATCTGCCACCGTGGTTCTCGAAGGCTGCTCTGCCTGTGTAGCGAGGTGCACCGTTCTTGACAGCCTCAAGCGGATTCTGGCCATCTACGACGATTATGCCGCCTTCTGAGTTCAGTCCGTAGAGAGTGCCCTGAGGACCGCGGAGCACAGTCATCTTGCTGATATCGTAGAAGTTACGGTTAAGTCCAGCCTTGAAGAGCAGAGGAATTCCTTCGTAATAAACGCCAACGGAAGGCGAGTTTATGCGCGAACCTATGCCACGGACATACATTGAAGAAGTCAGTCGCGTGCCATATTGTGGTATCTCGAGGCTTGGCACATACTGTGCGAGGTCGCTGAGGTCGTGAACATTATTCTTGCTAATGAAAGCGCTGTCGAGAAGAGTGTAGCTCACGCCCTGCTCCTCTATGGTTTGCGTGGATTTCGTAGTGCCCGTGACAACCACTTCCTGAAGCGTCTTTTCGCTCATGTTGGTCTGGGCGAAGACCCCCTCCGACTCCCCCACAAGGGGAGAGATCCAAAGTGCTACTATAATTAATGCGTAATGCGTAATGCGAAATGCGTAATTATAAATGCGGATTGCTATGTTTTTTTCCATCATTTTACTTTTCGTTTTTCCGTTTTCCCTATCTTAGGGAGTGCAAAGTTACGACTTTTTGCCGCTATTTGGGGCTTTAGTTCAAAAAAAGAAGAATAATTGCGAAATAAATCACTATAAATTAGTAATTTTGCAACGCTAAGATTACTTAAAACCTATCAATACAATGAAAAAGTTATCCATTCTACTCATTATCTTCGCAGCCCTTTGGGGCTCTCCCCTTGTTGGGGAGTCGGAGGGGGCTTTTGCACAGAAGAAGGTTTCCATTCTCGGTGATTCATACTCAACATTCAAGGGCTATATCCAACCGGATGTGAATGAACCTTGGTATCCGTTTGACCATAAGGACAAGAACGGAAATTATCAGAACGATGTCCGCAAGGTTGAGCAGACTTGGTGGCGCGTGTTCCTTGATAACAACAAGGACAAGTACATCCTTGAGAAGAACAATTCCTACAGCGGTGCCACAATCTCATGCCACGGCTACAAGGGTAAGGACGGCAAGCCAGAGGACTATTGCTACCGTTCTTACAACACTCGCTGCGTGAACCTCGGCAATCCGGACATCATCCTCATCTTCGGTGCCACAAACGACAGCTGGGCAGGCGCTGAGGTTGGCGAATATCAGCAGAGCAATTTCACAAAGCAGGACCTCTGGTATTTCCGTCCAGCTCTCGCACAGCTCCTCCAGAACATGAAGATGTATTACCCAAAGGCACAGCTTTACTTCATTCTCAACAGCGAACTCCGCGACGAAATCAACGAGTCCATCCACACTCTTTGCAATGTTTACAAAGTACCTGTAATCGACCTCCACGACATCGAGAAGCAAGCTGGCCACCCATCAATAAAGGGCATGAAGGCCATTGCCGAGCAGGTTAAGGCAGGAATTGAAAAACCTTAATGACTATTGACAATCATGACAACCACTGCCCTGAAACAGGGTGGTGGTTTTTTGTATGTGCTTGTGTGTGGGAGTTATGAAATTATTCGTGTGAGTTTTGAGTCGTATTCGTGTGAGTTTTGGGTCGAGTTCGTGGGACTTTTGAGTCGAGTTCATGGCTCTAACAGAGAACAAAGCGTAACACCGTAACAGCGTAACAGTAAAAAATGATGGGTATGTTTTGCAGTTCTTACGCTTTGGCGATGCGCATGCATATATATTGTATGTTATATATATGTATAGTTTTACATATGTATATATAGTTTACCTATATTATATACTTATTACTTATATATACCTATATAATTAGGTGATAATATAATAAATGCCCCTTCGGTTTTAACTGTTACGCTGTTACGGTGTTACGCTTTGGACTGGTGTAGCAAGAAAAAAGACACGGCTCAGTGAAGAGTCGTGCCTTTGTTTGTATTTGTGCGTGTGGATTAGAAGCCGTTTCCTTTCCACTTGATGGTCTTCTGCTTCTTGGTGCCATTCTTGTACCATGAGGTTGCAATGATGTCCTTGCCTGTGCGTGGCAGAGTATAGGCAATCTTGTAGTTTTCACCACCGTATGGGAACTTTGAACGGAAGTCGGAATCGTAAGTCAGCTTTTTCGTAGAGTTGCTGTAGCGGAGGAAGGAAATGCCGTCATACTGTCCTGGATCGTACTTGCCATTGGTGTAATAAGCCATGCTGGTAGCAACGATCTTGTGCTTGTTGTCCGACTCGTTCCAATAGCATATTTCTATTCTCATCTTGCTGTTTCCGTATTTGTCCTCGTAGAGGATATAACCGTTCTTCAGGTCAACGACGAAGGTTACGTTCTTTTTCTGTGCCTTGCCCTGCTTGTAGCGTTTCCATGCTTCCTCAAGACCTCCGTGGCATTCGCCGAAACTGCTTTCGCATGCATCACCGTTTTCATCACTATCGTTGAGCAATGCGACGAGGAAGTCGCCAATGTTTGGAGCGGTACCCTTGTATTTAACGGGAATGGATTCGTTCTGTGCGGACATTGCAAGTGTGAAGAATGTCAGCAGAAGGGTCATTAGTTTTCGTTTCATAATTGTTTCTGGTTATAGGTTTCCAACAAGAATTGATACAATAAGAGGATGTGCCAGCACTTGACACATCCTCTGTATATTAGGTTCTAAGCTTAGTATTATTCGATACCCTTGTAGTAAGTGTCGAGGTTGTACTGAACTGTCTGGATCTTAGACTTGTAGTGACGCTCGTTGGAACCGTCTGTGTCGAGTTCCTTAGCCTTGTTGAGGAATGAGAGAGCCTTGTCCCATACAGGCTTGATCTGAGTCTTAGCTGTACGTGGGATGATACCAGACTTACCAGCAGCACGGTTTTCAGCTTCTTCTGCACGACCCATCCAGCACTGACCGATGAATGCGTTGATACCAGCATCGTTTGGCTTGAGTTCGTTAGCCTTCTCGAGGTCAGGAAGTGCGTTCTGATAGTCGTGGATAAGGCAACGAATCTGACCGCGGAAGTAGTAAGCTACGTGGTCGTTTGGCATAGCGTCGATGCGCTTCTGGCAAACTGCATAGAACTTCTCAGCCTCGTTGAGGGCAAGACGCATCTGGGCGAGCATCTGGAAATTCTGGATGTTTGTAGGGTCAGCGTTGTAAGCAGCTTCAATCTTGTCAGCGTAAGCTACTGAGTCCTCGTGAGTCTGGAGACCCTTAGCTGCGTATGTGTTCTTGAGAGTCTCTGCGTCTGCTGCGTACTTAGAATCCTTGGCAGCGATGTCAGCATACTTGTTTACATAATCCATGCCCTTGTCGAGCTGCATACCATAGAGAGCTGTGTAGTAAGCAATCTGGGCAACATTCTGCTCGAGTGGAGCCTTCAACTGTGCATCTACTACCTCGAACATTGGCGAGTTGTGAGTATCAACGAATCCCTGGAAGAACTTGAGTGCAGTGGCACGGTCATCCTTGTCGTTGAAGAAGATACCGCCGTTGAGGACGTTTGCGCAGTTCTGGAAGAGGTCTTTGCCGAGATCCTTGAACTTAGGAGCAACCTTGCCCTTAATGTTTGGAAGCAGGTCGTACTTGTATGCGAGTTCACCAGCAATGAGAGCGTTGTAAGCAGCGTTGTAGAAGTTCTCATCTTCTGGGATCTGTGGCTTCTGCATAACCATGTTCTCCTGATTCTTTGTGACATGGTCGTTTACAACCTTATTGTACAGGCGAGCGAGGTGGTTGTAGCATTCAGCTTTTTCCTGATCTGGCATAGAAGCGACATTAGCCTTGATGATCTGTTCTACTTCTTCTGTACTCTTCATTTTCTTAACCTGCTTGAAGATGTCCTGAGCAGATGCGCCAACTGCAAACATGGCAGCGAGTGCAAGAATAGTTAACTTTTTCATAATAAGTTGTTTATAAGGTTTTTTGTTTGTTTTTTATTTGGGGAAGGGACCCGGCGGAAAGCGCCGAGAACCGTGGCTGATTACCGATGAAGAATCATCGGGAACGGTGGCTTATTCTGCGACTGGAGCTTCTGTAGCAACTGAAGCATCTGGAGTTTCCTCTTCTTCAGCGGTATCAACTACGCAGATGTCCGCAATGACGTCGTTGCGCTTCTTGAGTTCTACAAGCTTAACGCCCTGAGTGTTGCGGCCCTTGTCCTCGAAGTCAGCAATCTTGAAGCGGATGGAAACGCCGCTCTTGTTGATGATGATGAGGTCCTTGTCGTCAGTAACCTTGCGGAAGCCTACGAGATTGCCAGTCTTGTCTGTGATGTTGATAGTGCGAACACCCTTAGCACCACGGCTTGTCTGGCGATAGTCTGAGATTACGGAACGCTTTCCGAAGCCGTTTTCAGAGATTACCATTACCGACTCTTCGTCAGGATTGTTTGTGACAACCATGCTTACGATGCGGTCTTCACCACCCTCGTCAAGAGTCATACCGCGAACACCGGCAGCACCACGTCCCATTGGGCGAACTTCGTTCTCGTCGAAGCGGACAGCCTTGCCATGGTAGCTTGCGAGCATGATCTGGCTCTGACCGTCAGTGAGTGCTACGCCAATGAGTTCGTCGTTGTCCTCCTTGAAGTCGAGAGCAATGATACCTGCTGCACGTGGACGTGAGAACTGCTCGAGCGATACGCGCTTAACGATGGCGTTGCGAGTAGCGAAGAAGATGTAGTGGCTATTGATGAACTCTGGGTCCTTGATGTCCTTGACAGTGAGGAATGCCTTCACGTTGTCGTCAGAATCAATGTTGAGGAAGTTCTGCAGAGCGCGGCCCTTAGACTGCTTGTTGCCTTCCGGTATCTCGTAGCAGCGAGTCCAGAATACGCGACCTTTGGCTGTGAAGAAGAGCATCCAGTCGTGAGTCATTGCTGGCACGATGTAGCGAGTGAAGTCGGCATCGCGAGTGCTTGCTGCCTTTACGCCTACGCCACCACGGTGCTGCTGCTTGAACTCAGTCTGGTTCATGCGCTTGATATAGCCGAGGTTGCTGATAGTCACTGCGATAGGATCGTTTGGATAGAAGTCCTCTGGGTTGAACTCTTCGCTTGTGAACTAAATCTCTGTGCGACGCTCGTCACCATACTTCTCCTTAACTTCTTGGAGTTCGTCCTTCATGACCTTCTTGCAAAGCTCTGGGTCAGTGAGGATGTTGTTGTAGTATTCAATGAGTCGCTCAAGTTCCTCGTATTCAGCCTTCAGCTCTTCTACACGGAGACCAGTGAGCTGTCCGAGACGCATCTCAACGATAGCCTTAGACTGAATATCGTCAATGTTGAAGCGATTCTCGAGAGCACGCTGAGCGTCAGAAGGGCTCTTAGAGGCGCGGATGATGCGAACAACCTCGTCAATGTTGTTTACTGCGATGAGCAAACCTTCGAGGATGTGGGCACGTTCCTCAGCCTTCTTGAGGTCATACTTAGTACGACGGATAGTGACGTCGCGGCGGTGCTCTACAAAGTAATGTACACATTCCTTAAGAGAAAGGAGCTGCGGACGACCATTGACAAGAGCGATGTTGTTTACGGAGAAACTGCTCTGAAGGGCAGTCATCTTGAAGAGCTTGTTGAGAATGACGTTTGCGTTGGCATCACGCTTTACGTCAACGACGATACGCATACCCTGGCGACCAGACTCATCGTTCGCATTAGAAATGCCGTCGAGCTTGCCTTCCTTAACGAGTTCTGCGATGTTCTCGATAAGCTGTGCCTTGTTTACGCCGTAAGGAATCTCTGTTACAACAATCTTATCGTGCTGATCGTCTGATTCAATCTCAGCCTTTGCACGCATGATGATGCGACCGCGACCAGTCTCGTAAGCATCCTTGACACCCTGAAGACCGTAGATGTAACCGCCTGTAGGGAAGTCAGGAGCCTTGATGTACTGCATGAGACCTTCTGTGTCGATGTCAGGATTGTCAATGTAAGCGCAGCATCCGTCGATGACTTCGTTGAGGTTGTGGGTTGGCATATTTGTTGCCATACCTACAGCGATACCGTTACCACCATTAACGAGGAGGTTAGGAATCTTTGTAGGCATCACTGTAGGCTCAAGGAGAGTATCGTCGAAGTTGAGCGACATGTCAACAGTGTCCTTCTTGATGTCGTCCATGATGTGCTCACCCATCTTTGAGAGTCGGCACTCAGTGTAACGCATAGCCGCTGGAGAGTCGCCATCGACTGAACCGAAGTTACCCTGTCCGTCAACGAGTGTGTAACGCATGTTCCAATCCTGTCCCATGCGAACGAGGGCGCCATATACTGAAGAGTCACCGTGTGGGTGGTACTTACCGAGTACTTCACCTACGACACGCGCACACTTCTTGTATGGAGAGTCTGATGTATTACCGATGCCGAGCATACCGTAGAGAATACGACGGTGTACTGGCTTGAAGCCGTCGCGCACATCAGGAAGCGCACGAGCCACAATAACCGACATAGAGTAGTCAATATACGAGGATTTCATCTCCTCGGCAATATTGACTTTCATTATTCTGTCGTTGTCTTGAGTTTGTTCCATTTATGTTGTCTTTATTTTAATTTATTTTATGTAAAATCGCGTTTTTGGCGGTTTTTAGCCGTTTTGACGCATTTTTATGGGTACAAAGGTACAAAAAAATCGTCTTATCCAAGCGGAAAAGACGATTTATTTTTAGGAAAATCCCTATTTTGTGAGATTTTTTGCGTTATATAAGGTTTATTCTTTAGAATAAAGGGGTAAAAATGCTTGATTTACTCCGCAGGAACGTGGTAGCGGTCGCCGTAGTTTGCGATGGCTTTCTTTGTTTCCTCTGAATATCCAGGGCGGTCAACAGGCACAATCCAACCGTGCTTTGTGCGCTTGTAAGTGCCGTTTTCCTCCTTCTTTACTGCCATGTCGTTGTACTTCACGATGATCTTCTCTGCAAGTTTCTTCCAAGCTACCATCATCTCGTCGGCTTTCTTGCAAGAATAGTTTGTGATGTAGTCAATGCCATTGTCACGATTGCGCTCGAGACGTTCCATAGCCTTAGCCTGGAACTTTGGCATATCCTGTGCGAGACTATTATCGATTGAGTCGCGAACAGCCTTGAGTTCAGGGAAGAGCATTGAATAGCGAGGATAAACCATGTTGCTCACCCAGTTGCATACCCAGAAAGCGTTGTCCATAGAGAATGTTGCGTCGTCAGCGTTAGGAGTGTCGTAAGGCAGTGGAGCCTTTGTGATACAACCGTAGAGCGGAGTATAAGCTACCATGTTGCCGTCGTCATTACCCCACCAGAGGAGGCTTCCGATTTCGCGAGGAAGGTCGGCACGGAGCTCGGAAATGATGGAGAATGAAGCCTGCTGTGTAGAGATAGGACGCTCGTTGAAGAGCTTCTGACCGTTGTGCTCGAAGTAGAGTGGAGTAGGGCGGTAAGGCATGTCGTAGATGCCCTTGCCCGGGTCGCCGTTAGCTATGTCGATAGCGAAAGGAGTGTTCTCGAAATGGTCGCGCATGTCTGCCTGAATGTCCTGAAGAGAAAGCTTATGGTCAGGGATGAACCAGAGTGGCATTGGCTCTGCATTCTTCTGTTTGCCTTCTGCCCATGGAAGCCATTTGTCCATGCCCTTCACGTGATGGTTGAAGAAAGACCATACACGAGCGTCACAGATGCGGCGAGCGGAGAAATCGGCTGGTGCGTAGGTGTCGGCAAAGCTGAACTCTGCGTCCTTGCCATTGAACCAACCCATCTTGCGAGCGAACTTTATGCAGTCCTTCGACATCATGACATTCTCTTTGTCCTTTAGGTTTACCTGACGGATACGAGCCTGGTTTGCATGACCAGAGATGGCATCATCTGGAATGCGCTGGGCAACCCAAACAACCTTCTTGCTGCCATGGCCTTGGCTAATCATCTCGAGAATCCAAGCTTCGTCAGCATCGCATACGGAGAACGATTCGCCTTCAGATGCGTAGCCGTACTGTTCTACGAGGGAAGTCATGACCTTGATGGCTTCGCGAGCAGTCTTTGCACGCATAAGACCGAGGTACATCAGTGAACCGTAGTCGATGAGTCCGCAAGAGTCGAGTTCCACTTCATGGCGACCGCCGAAAGTAGTCTCCATGATAGACACCTTATGCTCGTTGATATGTCCCACAACATTGTATGTTTCAGCCACTTCAGGGATGCTTCCGCGATGTTCGTTTGAGTCGTAGTCGTAGATTTCGTACATGTCACCTGGCTGATGCTTTGCAGCTGGAATGAAGTGAAGCTGTGCGAAATGACCATAGCTGTCGGCGCTGTAAGTACACATTACAGCACCAGTTGTACTTGCCTTCTTGCCAACGATAAGATTCGTGCAAGCGAGGGCAGATGTGGCAGCCAATACGAGGAAAAGGCTTGCCAAAGAGAGTATTCTTTTCATTTTACTTTTATTTATTTTGACTGCAAAATTAACTCTTTTTATGCAATAAAACAAATTTTGCGGCGAAAAATACGCATATTCTCCGCAAAACGTGCGGAGAAAACGTATGTTAATCCTAAATCAATCTGCGTGAATTTGCTTGAATCCGCGGTTGTGCCAAAAATGTATAGTTTCCGATTTTATGGAAATGTAAATAAAATGTGAATGTTACAAAATGTAAGCAAAATGGTCGTTTCTGCTTACAATGTGGAAAATCATTCCCCCTCTAGAATGCAAAGAAATTCATCATGCGGTCAGATGCTTGAAAAAGTCGTCAAAATGGCAGGTTTTGTATCGTCTTGATTGTCAAGTAGTTGGGTTTTGGGGCTGTCAAAAAAACTTCAAAAAACCATTGTTTTTGCCATAAAAAAGCCCTGAAAAACGAAAAAAAGTCATAGGGAAACGCATCATTTCCCTATGACTTTTTGAAATTTCTCTATGAGATATTGTCTGAGTTTGTATAATTTACGACTTTTAACCCTCAAAAACGCCTTTCGCATCCCTCGCGAACAATTTTCTGAACAAAAAATCCTGCGAAACTCCAACTTACACTTTGTAACCAAAAACGCATATTTTGCTTACAAATGTAGAATCTTGTCCTAAACTTGAAAGCAATGCCAATTTGTAAGGATTTATCGGAGTTTGAGGCTGAAAATTGTGGATTTATCGGAATTTGGAGGTTAAAAATCGTTGATTTATCGGAATTTATGGGCTGAAAATTTGGTATTTATCGGAATTTGTGGGCTAAAAATTTGGTATTTATCGGAATTTGTTTACCTTTGCAGCAGTTTTTTAACATTCTTATATCTCTATAATTCACGCAGTTATGGTAAACGAAAAGGTAATATTGCAAGTCTTGTCAGAACAAAAGGCAGAGATAATGAACTACAAGCCACAAAAATGGGTGACTCGTAGAGATGAATCTTTGTTTGAGTTTGATAGTACTTTAGCGCAGGTTGTCATAGGAGTCAGGCGTAGTGGAAAGTCAACACTCTGCCATAAGGTGCTGCAGGAGCATGGCGTGAGATACGCTTATGTGAACCTTGATGACGATCGACTTGCAAATATGCAGACAGAAGACCTTAACACAGTGCTTTCCTGCGTTTATCAATTGTATGGAACGGATGTGCCTTACCTTTTCCTGGACGAGATACAGGATGTGGAAGGATGGTATCTCTTCGTAAACAGATTGCTGCGCACGGACCTGCATATCTTCGTTACCGGAAGTAATGCAAAGTTGCTTAGTGGCGAACTTGCCACTCATCTTACAGGCAGATATAACGAAATAAAACTGTTTCCATTCTCCTTTGCAGAATATTGCGAGTATAATAAGCTGAATACCAGTGGTATAACTACCAAGGCAGAAGCCGAGAGGAAGTCTGCTTTCATAGATTATATAAAAGATGGTGGCTTCCCTGAGGTGCAGAAAATCCGTAATAAGAGAGGCTATGTGGAGAGTTTGATAGAAGCCATATTGCAGAAAGATATCCAGAAGCGTTTCAAGATACGCAATGTTGAGTCGCTGCGCAAGATAGCACATCATCTGATAAGCAATGCATGCCAGGAAGTGAACTATGATGAAATGGCTAAGTTGCTTGGTCTTTCCGACAAGACAATACAGAAATACGTGTCATACTTGCAGCAGGCTTTTCTTGTGCAGATACTCGGTAAGCACTCTTTTAGAAGCAAGGAACGAATACGCGGAGCAAAGTCTTACATCGTAGATTCCGGATTGCAGAATAATCGTGAGAATTCCATGGCAGCAGAAAACATAGGCTGGCGTTTGGAGAATGTTGTGTATATAGAGTTGCTCAGACGCTATGCCAATGATTTCCTGGACATCTACTATTATAAACCCAAAGCGAATGGCAAGGAAGTGGATTTCGTTGTATGCGACAAGAATAAAGCCAAGATGCTCGTGCAAGTAGCATACGACATAGACTCAGAGAAAACTTTCAAGCGTGAGACATCAGCTCTCGTAGCAGCATCCTCAGCACTCGGTTGCGACAATCTCCTGCTCATAGCCTTTGCAGACTCCCGCGACATAGAGGTTGGTGGGAAGGTTATACATGTAAAATCAGCCTTGGATTGGTTGTTGGAGTAGATACGCCAGAATCTTTAATGACATTGAAGTAGCAACTTCCTATGGCACAACGGGTGGTTTAATTGGCGCTATTATCTTATTTATTTGATGTTTTTGCATGTCAATACACCTGACTTTCTGTTAAATAATGCAAGAAAGCAGCAGTTGTGCAACTTAAAGTTGCGAAATATAATTCTTTTCCTTAATTTTGCACAGAATCCAAGCGAATTATGAAACAGAAGACATCACAAAGCTCGTGCCAGCGAGAGCAGAACAAACGCGTTTGCTCTGCCGAGAGCAGCCGAGCTTCGAAAGCAATTCAATTCTTGGAGGCTCATCAGAGTGATCAGCCTTCTACTTTCACAGAAGATGCAAAGTGGCGTCAGGAAAATGAAGTGTGGCTCAGATGGTCACGTGGTATCGCTTTGTCTATCGTTGACTATATGCAGGAGAATGGTTTGACACGTTCGGATATCGCCAACAAACTTGGCGTGTCACCTCAGTATGTCAGCCGTATTCTCTCTGGCAGTACAAATTTCCCATTCAAGAGTGTTGCAGAAATAGAAAGAAAGCTTGGAATCTCTTGCATGGAGGCAGCAATGGTGTAAATAAATGTAACAAAATATGAAGATTAAAGTACTCACTTTTGCATTACTGTTGACTGCTGCTTTGAAAGTATTTTCTCAAGGCAACACAATGTTATCCAAAGAACAAGCTATAGCGGATATTGATTCCTTAGTCTATACAATAAG
>JAZLHI010000025.1:0-2644 GCA_045616725.1 Prevotella sp.
CGTGGCATCAGTGACGAGGACTTCAAGAAGGCAGCTCGCCTCCTTGACTGTGAGCCGGAGGCATTGAAGGCAGTGCAGATGGTAGAGACAGGAGGAAGAGGCGGCTTCTTCAGCAATGACAAGCCTGCCATCCTGTTTGAGCGTCATATCTTCTGGAAGCAATTGAAGGCTCAGGGTATCGATCCACTTTCTGTAGTGAAAGGCAACGAGGATATTGTCTATGAGAAATGGACAAAGTCGCACTACAAGGGTGGCGTGAAGGAGTATGACCGCTTGGAGCGTGCAAGGAAGATCTGCCGTGAAGCCGCTGATGCATCGGCAAGCTGGGGTATGTTCCAGATTATGGGTTTCAACCACAAGGCTTGCGGTGAAAAGACAGTTGCGGGATTTGTGGAAGCAATGTGTCGTTCAGAGATTGACCAGCTTCTGCTCAGCGCGAGGTTTATCAATGGTAATAAGGTTATGCTTGAAGCTTTGCAGAAGAAGAACTGGGCAGCATTTGCCAAGGCATACAACGGTCCGGCATACGCACAGAACCAGTATGACGTGAAGTTGGCTAATGCTTACAAGAAGTGTAAGGGCTAACATACACGCGCGTACATAATATATATATTATATATGAAGAGCAATGTTTTTCTTTTGATTGCAAGCATCATCTGCCTGCTCTTGTTGGGGAGTTGCGCCGTTGATTCTGAGGCTTCGTCACCTCCTTCAGCAAAACAGGTGGATATGACCGTTGTTGTACCCATCCATCCGTCGAGCCTGGAGTATTTCGATTATGTCATTCGCTACTATGATAACCAAGGTGTAGAATGTCGAGATACGATTCTGGGAGATTACGGTGGAATAGTTGTAGAAGATTGGAATTATGTCGATATTGAAATTACGCTTTGCGCAACGAGAGCTGCAATGACGGACAACAACTGTTACGTCAGAACATTCAGTTACGACAACATGTTTGTAACATGTACCGTGACTGTCGAGATGATTCCGAAGAAGGACATCACATGTATGGATTCATTCTGCTTCTACGTTCCCAAACCGTACATCTTCCCGAGCGTCCACAACACCAAGACATCGGTCATTGGCGAAACGACCAACCACATCATGGGAGGTGTCGAATGCATATCGATAGACTCGATGACCGTCGAATCTTTCCAGGCAACCTATGGCAAGACATTCTCGTCACACTGCGGACTATATGACAGTTACGTCGGTTATGAGATCTTCTTTTACTGACGTAGGAATATAAATGCAGGGCATACGATCTTTGAACCGTATGCCCTGCTATGATTTGATAAAGTGGTTATCTGAGAATCAAACTACTTTGACAACATTCCACTCAATACGTCAGCACTTAAGCCTGTATAATGTGCAATCTTTTCGATTGACTCTCCACCTTGCAACATTAAATGAGCTATCTCAAATGCTTTTTCATTACGTCCCTCTTCATGCTCATTCTGCATGACCGAGAGATTAGTACGATACTTATTAAGACTGTTAAAATACTTACGGCGCTCCTCGCTATTCATGTGACTGAGCTCCGATATGCCGCCCATCTTATTGAAGATCGGTTGCTGTGTCTGGAAAGGTAATGCTTCTGTCATAGACTCCATATTTACGAGGTTGTTCAACCAATATTCTATCTGCGACTTTGGATATGCCTCTGGCTTATCTTTGAAGTCAACCAGTTCAAGTGTGAAGGCTTTAAGCTTCTCCGAGAAGATCTCACCAGTTTCATCCACCCTCAACTGAATGGTACGGATTGCCTGAGGTTTCAATCCCTTCATGTGGAAGTTCAGGAAGAATACACCATAGACAGGATGAAGGTCAAAGTTCCAACTGGTACCTTTTTCGCCTTGCTCAGAAATAGCATGTGACAGGTAGTAGAGGATGCGATTGCTGAAATGACTCTGTCCCTTGTTCTGCATCTCAACGATGAACTCACCTCCATCCTGTGTCTTGCAACGGAGATCATAGATAACGCTACGCATGTCCTCACCGTCAGCCTCCATCTCTTTGTCGAGGAAGATTACATCCTCGATAGGTGAAACTGGGTTCAGCAAATCTGTGAGAAAGGCAATCATGATGTCCTTCTCACCAAATACCTTCTTGAATCCATAATCAGTTAATGGATTAAGGTAGCGTCCTTCTATGTTGTTTTCTGCCATAATTTATAGTGTATAGGAGCCTTTTAGATACACATATTTTGTGTAAGTCGCGCTCTTTGAGCGCAAAGGTACGACTTTTTTCTCAATTTCAATCATCTAACACCAAGAAAATCTCAAATTATATGCATTTTTAACTATTTCTTCCAGTTTTGAAGCCCATAAACATCACTTTAGAGCTTATGTATGTCATTAGATGCTCAGGTTGGTCAATTTATAATAGTCCAGAAAACGGTATTTACTATTTCACTTTCAAACAAGCAAAAATGTATAATGCAAACCCAAGAAACCGAGTAACAAACCACATTCTACAAGCCGAGTAACAAATTACGCACCAACCTTTCTTTTTGCTTCCTTATACAGCCCATAAATGCCCTAATATGTTGCTATTTTGTTGCTCGCAATATTTGTAATTCAAACATCAATACTGATATTCAATACTATAGCCACATTTATAAAGTTCGGTGTATAACGTC